>CAHJWM010000039.1 GCA_903642325.1 Myxococcales bacterium
GCTCCGCCGTCCGCCGCGCTCCGCCGTACCGCACTCCGCCGTCCGCCGCACTCGGCCGTCCGCCGCGCTCGGCCATCCGCCGCACTCCGCCGTCCGCCGCACTCCGCCGTCCCGTGCTCCGCTATTTTTGCGCGGGGACACGCGAAGACAGTTCTCCCCCGCCGCACAAGCGCGCGTCGCTCCAGTAATCCGCGCTTTCAGAGCCGCTCGAGATACGTCGAGATCATCGCGGGCGACGAAGTACCTGGTGACTTCGTCCCAAGAGGGCCGTCTTTGAGAGGGTTCGAGAGGTCTTGATGGGCGCGCGCGCGGCCAATGATGGCGGAGCCTTCGGCGTCGGGCCTCGCCTCGCAAGAATGCCCAGCCGCAACGATGCGCGTCGATTACGACGCTTGAATCACGGCGCGCAGGGCATCTCGCGCGGTGGGGTAACGGAAGGCGAAGCCGATTTTTTCGAGCGCGTGGGGGACGGCGTATTGACCGCCGAGAAGGGGCTCGGCGCCTTCTCCGAACAATGCTTTTAGGGCGAAGCTTGGCGCTTTCAGGAAGCGCGGTCGGCCCAGGAGCTCGCCGATCACGACGCTTAGGTCGGCGTTGGAGATGGGCTCGGGGCCGCACACGTTCACGGGGCCGGACAGCTGGGGGTCGTCGATGCAGGCGATGAGGGCGGCAATCAGATCGTCTAGGTGGACCCAGGGGAAGCCTTGTTTGCCCGAACCGATTGGACCACCGACGAACATTTTGAAGGGCCGGAGTAAGGATTCGACGGCGCCCCCGCGTTCACTCAGCACGGGCGCGATGCGCGCGCGGACTACGCGCACGCCGCTGCCTTCGGCGCGGCGGGCGGCGGCTTCCCAGGCCACACACACGAGCGCTAGGAAGTCACTGCCGGCGGGC
This sequence comes from Myxococcales bacterium, assembly GCA_903642325.1. Classification (GTDB taxonomy): domain Bacteria; phylum Myxococcota_A; class Polyangia; order Polyangiales; family Polyangiaceae; genus PMG-095. The sequence continues at coordinate 898 of CAHJWM010000039.1, forward strand.
GCGCTTTCGTCCACGCGTTTGCTGTCGAGCGTAGAGCCGTAGTAGCCGGTGCCCGAGGCGCACACGAACACTTTCGGTTTGTGCTGCGCGCGTTCGATGGCGTGAACCAGCCACTCCGTGCTTTCGACGCGGCTTTTCAAGATGCCGCGCTTCACCTTTTCGGTGTAGCGCACGCCCACCGCTTGCTCACCGGACAGGTTGACGATGGCGTCGTACACTTCCGATAGGGCGGCGCTGGACGGTTCGTCGGGTTGCCAGTGTTGATGGTGCTGGCCATTTCGGAGGCCTGCCGGTCCACGGGTGAGCACGGTCACGAAATCGCCACGGGCCAAGAGCGTGGAGACCAACGCTTGACCGATGAAGCCGCTACCACCAGCTACGAGAACGTGAGGCATAAAATCGTGTTTACTCCGCTTTCGGGCCCCGCGCCGGTGGGGACGCACTTGGCACCGGCGCTGAACGGATCTACGAGCGTTCATGCCGAAAATCTCGACGCTTGCCCTCGCCGCTGTTGCGACCATCGCCACCCTGAGTGGGTGCGCGAGCACACCCGCCGCTCCCTTCGACCAGCTCAAAACCGCCAACCTGACCGCTTACCGGCTGCAGAACTACGAGATACCGGCCGCGACGGCGGCCGCGACCACGCCAGGCGCGACCGGCTTCACGATCCCGGGCTTGCCCGCGGAGGTGCAGTCTTGGATTCAGCAGGGCGCCGCTGGCCTCTCACAGCTGATCCCGCCGGGATTGCTACCAGGCGGGGCCGCTTCTGTATTGCCCGCCGCGGACACGACACCGCGCTTTCATGACTTTCGCATCCTGAGCCAAACGCAGGTCATCGATCCCGATCTGAAGGAAAGCTTGGGCAAACTGCTGGGCGACAAAGACAGCTTCGACAACGCGGACGCGCGCTGTGCACCGAACGTATTTTACGCGGAGATGGGCTTGAGCTTCACCTCCACCGCCGGCATGGTACCGAACGATTTGCTCGTTTCGTTCTCGTGCAATCAGGTGGTGTCGCGCAGCTTCGCTTGGCCGCACCCGGCCACCGGCATGAAGGCGGACACGGTCAAGAAATTGTCGGCGATCGTGCAAAAGATCTGGCCGCAAGGCACGTGATTTCCGGCTCCAAGCCTGCGCCGCTGGTTGCCCTCGCGGGCATGCTCGGCGCAGGTTTACTGATCGGCGGTCTGTGCGTAAGAAGCTGCAGGGCCCCGCAATTTCCGGTAATTCCGCCGCTCAGCTCGAGCGTGACCGTGCTGCGCGTGGCGCCCAATGTGCTCGTGGCCGTCCAGGACTTAGCACGCCTGGAAAGCGCGGCGTTTCACATGGAGCGCGTGATCGACCTCACCGACAAACAATCGCGCTTGTTCGGATTGATTGAGACCGAAGACGCCATCTTGCTCGTCGCGGTGGCGGACGTGAGCGCGGGCGTCGACCTGCAAAAGCTCAACAAAGACGACATCCACGTAGATGAGGCAAAAAAGAGCGTGACGCTCACCCTGCCCGCACCCGAGCTGTTTCACGCCGAGCTCGACAATGCCCGCACGTACGTACACACGCGGCGCACCGGCGCCCTCGCCAATCGCCAAGAAAACCTGGAGACGCGCGCGCGTCAGGAAGCCGAGCGCACGCTCGTGGAGGCAGCGTTGCAAGCCGGGCTGTTGCAGCGCGCGAGTGTGAACGCGAAGCACGCGGTGGGGGCGCTGGTGCGCGGGCTCGGGTATGAGAGCGTGGAGGTCGGCGTGCGGGAGGCTACGGCGACGAGTGACGCAGAAAAGGCGCGTTAGCGGCGTGAAACCCTTGCGTCGAGACGGCGTTCAAACCCTTTCTCGAGTGTTCGCCCATTCGCCCATTTGGTGCAGCGTCGCTCGTCAGGTCGATCGCGCGGCGATTTGTTCGTTTACCAGCCCCTGGTTCTGCCCAACGCGTTGCGATACTGGTCGCCCACGATTCCCGTCGTGAGCTGGCGGGGCAACAGGCGCGCGAACGCGCCGCCCACCCGATTGACGATTCCTGGGATGTACAGATATTTGCGGAGGTTAAGCGCCTCGACTCCTTGTCTTGCGGCGCGCTCGGTCGGCATCAGCCACCGGCGCAAAGGCGTGAAGCGTTCTCCGTCCGTCATCTCGCTCACCAGACCGCTCGGTGCATAGGTAGTGATCGAGACGCGGCGGCCCTTGTATTCGTGAAATAGCCCACAGCCAAAGTGCACCAGGAAGGCCTTCGTGGCCGAATACGCAGTTTGATAGGGCACCGGAAAGATGCCCGCCATGCTCGAGACGAGCAGGAGCCCGCCGTTCGTCGTCTCCAGCGACGGCAAGAGTGAATTGGTCATGCGTACGACGCTGGTCACGTTCGTGTCGAGCATCTGGCGAAACGCATCCCAGCCCAGATCGCCGTGCGGCCCGAAGCGGGTGACACCCGCGTTCAGCACGGCGCCGTAGAGCGGGTACGGAGCAGCTTCCTCGAGTACGCGATCGGTGTCTTCGAGCCGGGAAAGGTCCGCGCGTACGGTGACGACCTGCGCGGACGAGGCAATCGCGATCTCCGCCTTCAGCGAGTCGAGACGCTCTTGCCGCCTCGCCACGACGATGAGATTCGCTCCGTGCTCGGTGGCCAAAATTTTCGCCATTTCTCGGCCAAGACCGGAGGAGGCGCCGGTCACGAGCAGCCAGCGGTCGCGGAATTCCATCGGCTTCATCGGCCACGCGTAACGCGTTGCTTCGCGCCGTGTCAACGAGCGCCCGAGGCAGCACATCGACTCCGAGTCCAGACGAAGTCGCGCGGGCCGCCGAGCGATGGTTCACAATCATTACGGCGATCCCGTCTAAGCCCGTTCTCGTGGAGGATGCGGGGCGCGTATGGGTGACGTTCGATATCTGTGATGAACGAAGGCGATGTGGCCGAGCCAGTCGATCGCCCAGCGGCGAGCGTGGCTTCACGGCTATCGCATCGAAAGTCGTGACCCGTGCGGGGGGCGCTGAGTGCGTGGAAGTGAGTCGCGGAGTGGGGTGCGAAGCGGGATTGCGATCGCCCACCTCTTCGGAAGCTCGCTGCGACGGGCGTACGACGCCTGTTTACGGGGGTAGTGCCGAAGCGCGCGGCGGGCAGCTACGGCGGGTCGCCGGGGGCTGGGTGGGGCGCTAAGCTTGAGCATGATTGTTGGTGTACCGAAAGAGGTGAAGTCGCACGAGTACCGGGTTGCGTTGTTACCGGTGGGGGCGGACGAGCTGCGGCGGGCGGGCAACCAGGTGTTGGTCGAGCGTGGCGCGGGGCTCGGCAGTGGCATTCGCGATGAAGATTTTGAACGCGCGGGCGCGACGATTGTCGCCGACCGGGCGGAGATTTGGAACCGCGCGGAGCTCATCATCAAGGTCAAGGAGCCGCAGCCAGAGGAGCTGCCGCTGATCCGCGAGCATCAGATTTTGTTCACGTACTTTCACTTTGCAGCGGATGAAGAGTTGACGCGGCGATTTTTGGCAACGGGCGCGACGGCGGTGGCTTACGAGACGCTGCAAGACCGGCAGGGTCGCTTGCCGCTACTCACCCCGATGAGTGAGGTCGCCGGGCGCATGAGCATTCAGGAGGGCGCGAAGTACCTGGAGCGGCCGCAGGAAGGGCGCGGGATTTTGCTGGGCGGCGTGCCCGGCGTGGAGCCCGCCCACGTGGTGATTCTGGGGGGCGGCATCGTGGGCACGAACGCGGCCAAAGTAGCGGCCGGCTTTGGCGCGAACGTCACCATTTTGGACAACAACGTGGATCGGCTTCGCTACCTGGACGATGTATTGCCTACGGTGACCACGCTGTTCAGCGATCGGCACACCATTCGCGACCAATTGCGGCTGGCGGATTTGGTGATCGGCGCGGTGCTGATCCGCGGCGCACGGGCTCCGCGGCTGGTGGAGCGCGCGGATTTGAAGACGATGAAATCCGGAGCGGTGATCGTGGACGTGGCGGTCGACCAAGGCGGCTGCGTGGAGACCACGCGGCCCACGACGCACCAGGCGCCCACGTTCATCGTGGATGAGGTCGTGCATTATTGCGTGGCCAACATGCCGGGGGCGGTCGGTCGCACCAGCACCTACGCGCTGTGCAACGTGACCGGCCCGTATGCGGTGCGGATCGCGAGCTTGGGCTTAGCGGGCGCGTGCCGCGAAGACCCGTGCTTGCCGAGCGCGGTGAACATACATCAGCACACCGTGACGGACTTGGCGGTGGCGAAGACGTTTGGGTTGGATTTTCATCCCTACTTGCCGTGAGGGTTTCGTGTTCGACGTGCTCGCACGGCTAGCCGCCGGTCATTGCGCGGCGGTGACCGCGCTGATCGCAGACTGGAACGGCAGTTTCCGACGCGCTCTTAGGTCGAGAGCGCGAGCGAGGACAAGCTCGACTCGAGGCAAATCCGCGTATAAAATGAGGGAGAATGCCTTCGTCGTCTTTGAGCTCATCCCTAACGTGCAGGCGGATCTTGCGCCAACTCTCGTCGGCTTGGCTTGCCGTCCCGCTGACACTTGCGGCGAACGGTTGCAGCCCGGCTATCGACGATGATGATTGTCCCGCGCACTCGCACTGTAGCGCGAGCGCGGGCAACGGCGGGGCCGGCAATGCTGCCGCGGGCAGCCCGAACGCTGGCAGTGGGAATACCGGCACTGGTAGCGCAGGCACTGCCGGCACTGGCAGTGCAGGCACTGGCGCGGGTAGCCCAGGCGCGGGCGGTAGCTCGGGCTCGAGTAGCTGCGGCGGCTTGCTCGGGAAGACCTGCCCTGCCCAAGAGTATTGCGCATTCCCACTGGCCGCAGCTTGTGGCAGCGGCGATAGAACGGGCACCTGTCGACCGAAGCCGGAGGCGTGTAACGACCTGTACGACCCCGTCTGCGGCTGCGACAACAAGACCTACGGCAGCGACTGCTCCGCCGCCAACGCAGGCGTGTCGGTCGCCAAGGCGGGGGCCTGCGCCGGGACGACGCCTGGAAAAACGTGCGCTGGTCTGCAAGGGATCACCTGCGGCACGGGCGAGTTCTGCGAATTCACGGTGGAAGCCAAGTGCGGCTCGGGAGATCAGACCGGCACTTGCACGATGGCCCCCAACGCCGATGTTGGCGGATGCACTGCGAACTACGACCCGGTGTGTGGCTGTGACGGCAAGACGTACGGCAATGCCTGTGAAGCGTGGAACGCGTCGATGTCCGTAGCGGCGCACGGTGCCTGCGCGACTGGAACGACCACCTGCGGCGGCAAGCTCGGGTCGGCCTGCGCTAGGGGCGAATATTGCAACTACCCCTTAGCCGCCAACTGCGGTCGCAGTGACGGGAGCGGAAAATGCGCGCCGCTGCCCAAGGGCGTTTGCCCGACGCTCGTCGCGACGGTGTGCGGTTGCGACGGCAAAGACTATGGCAATGCTTGCTTGGCCGCGCGCGCTGGCGTCGCGGTCTCGTCCCAGGGCAGCTGCAAGTAGCCTCCCCGCTTGGCGTCGATCTCCTGCTCGGAGATCGACGCCGCATTCAGCTGAGGCTGCTCAGCACGTTACTCGTTCATGCTCAGCCGTCGTCGCTTTCGGTACCCCAATCGGCGGCGCGGTTGCCGTCGAAGTCGAACAGATCGAACAGGTCGTCGAGCGCCGGTGAGTTCCTGGGCACCCAGGGCGTGGCACGATCTGCGATCGGGTTCGGGAGGTTGTCACGGCTGCGCTTGGTGATCGGATCGAGCTTCCAATTTCTCTCTACGAACTTGAGCAGCGACGCGTGGTCTGCGTAATTGTGTGACAGGTAGCCGTTGGTCGCGTAGGGCGAAACGGCAATCATCGGAATGCGCGTGCCATCGCCGAAAAAGTCGATCGGCGAAACGAAGCCGGAATCGTAGTAGCCACCGCCTTCATCGAAGGTGATGAATATCACCGTGTCCTCGAAGAGGGCGGGGTTGTTCTTGACCGCGTCGACGACCTTCTTGGAGAAGCCTTCGAACAAGTTCAGTTTGGAGGATGCCGGGTGCCCGTCGAGCAGTCCGCTCGGCTTGATGATCGAGAACGCCGGTAGCCAGCCGTTCTCCACATCTGAATAGAAGTCAGTGGTGTCCTTCAGGTAGTTGCTGCGCACGACATCGTTGGTCATGATCGACGTGGCATACTGGAACGGATTGCAGATCGTGCAGTACTCGCTGCCCGGTCCCGAGGAGTCCGGATCAGCCACGTAGTTGTCCCAGTTCTCGCCGTAATAGCGCCACGAGATGTGATGATCGAGTAGCTCGTCACCGATCGTACGCGTCGAGGTGGGCGGAATCACGAATTGACCGGACGCGACCGTGCCATCGCCGAAGTAGCCGGGGTTGTAGTTGTTCAGTAGGTAGTAGTGTCCCTGCTCGCAGTTGGGTTTGACCTTCACCGCTTTCAAGTAATCGACCACCGGGCCTACCCCGGGTTGCGTCTCGTCGGCGCAATTGCTGTAGGTGCCACCCGAGTAGCCGTCTTGCGTGTACCAGTTGTTCGTGCCGGCCTGCGGGTTCGGGTTCTCGGTGTTCAAGGCGGGGGGAGCCAAGGGTTTTCCCGCGCCGTCGCTGAACCAGACCGCGTCGCCCGTGCCGAGCGCGACGTGGTTGGCGCCCGTTCCGCCCTGAATCGACTGGTGAAAATTGTCGCTCATGGCGTAGTGGTCGGCGAGCTTCTTGAAGTACGGCGCGTCGCCCTGCAGCACGTTGTAAAAGCCCATCGCAGTCGAGCCTTCGCGTGTCGTGGTCTCGTCGTAGGTGGCGGGGATGGTAGCGCCGTTCGAGCCCGCACCCACCGACACTTCCACCCACGGGAACAGATCCGAGCGGCAACCGGAAGGGTTCTCTTGGCTCGCCTGCGCGGCGCTGCAGTCGAGCTGCTGCCACATCTGATAAAAGCGATGCACCGGACTTGCGGCGTAAGCGTCGTAGGCGATCGCAGGCGTGAGCTGAAACGGACCCGGTGGCAGGGCCGCGGGGTTCGGCAAACGAGTGTCCGGTGTGCCGCTCTTGAGACCAGTGCCGCCAGTGGTCAGGTACTGCAGATAGCTCTTGGGTAACGCTTTGCCTTCTGCGAGCTTTGCATCTTCGAGCGTCGATAGGTAGGGCTTCGTGGGACCGCCTGCCAATGCGGTTGGCAGCACCTTGTACGCCTTTTTTCCGCCGGGGCTGAGCTCGTAGTGAGTGGTGTCGCTGGCGCTCTTCTGAACCGCCAGCGCATAGTTCGGGCCGGGGCTACCGTCCTCCTTGATGATGCCTTTGGCGAGGAGGTTGTCGATGCGCTGGCCGTGCTTCGGTTTGTAAGTCGCAAAAACGTGGTCGAAGGTCCTGTTTTCGCCGACAATCACGATCACGTGCTTGATTGGTGTGCGGGTGTCGCGGTCGTGTTTGTCGTTGCGGCTGCGCGCTGCCACGACCTGAGTCGGCGTAGCGGCCGACGCCGCCTCGGATGTGGTCCCGCTGGTGTCCGCGGGGTCGGCGCTGCAGGCCATCGAGATTGCGGCGCAACTCAGCAGCCATGGTGACAATTGGTGTCGCATGATTCTGATCTCCCTTGCTCGTCATGCTCGTCGAGCGAACGAACTCATGTCCGTTCGCCAACGAGTGGACCCGAGATAGCGGAACGTTGTGACTCCAACGCGGCGTGTTTGAAAAGTTTCGTCGCCGATTTGTTTTCGATTGCTACACGTGACGGGGGTCTGCACGCCACGGGTAGTATTTGTCAACGCGGCACGGGGTCGCTGAGCGTGCCTAGGAACGCGACGATGGCGTCGATCTCGCGATCGTCGAGCGCCGGCGCATCACCCGCGTGTCGATTGTAAGGCGCTTTGTCGACGTTCACGTACTCGCGATATTGCGTGGGCAGATCGTCGAACTCCGGCCCGCGATACCAGCGACGCGGGTTGGTCGATCGCGATGCGTAGAACGACACCACGTCGCGCAGGGAGGAGAAGACCCCGTTGTGCATGAAGCTCTGCCTTAGGGCGACGTTGCGCAGCGAGGGCGTGCGGAAAGCACCGCAAAATTCCGGAGAATCGCTGTGAAATTTGGGATTTGGCCGCTGACACAAGCCAAGGTCGAAGTGGTCGGGGGCATGGTCGACCGAAAGCTTCGCATTGCGCGGAACGCCGACCGAATCAAAACCGTGGTCGGTGAACAGCGAACGCTCCGGCACGGGAATCGTGTCGTTCAGCTTGTGGCATTCCGAGCAGCCGCCCTTGGCGGAATCTTTGAACAAGTCGAGGCCGAGCGCCTCTTGAGTAGAGAGGGCCACGCGGTGCTGAATGAATTGGTCGTACTTGGACGAGAAGGGCGCCAGCTCCGGGCTCGTCAGGTACGATGCTAGCGCTTCACCGACCGAGCGCAGCGTGTGCTCCGCGTCGGTCGACGCGCCAAACGCTTGGCGAAAATCAGCCCCGTACTCAGCATGTTCGATCTTTGCGACGATTGAGGCGCCGCTCGCGTTGTTCATCTCGTTCGGGTTCAAGAGTGGCTGCTTGGGCACCTCGGCGAGGTCATCCACGCGGCCATCCCAAAAGAAGCCGCCGTAGGCGTCGACCACGGGCGCGTCTTCCTCCCAATGCAGATGAAAGGGGCGCGTGAATTTCAGGTACATCACCGAAGGCGTATTGCGGATACCAAAGTGCCCAGCGCGGCTGCCGAGCGGAACGCCCACGGTCGAGCCGTGATTGCCGGCAAACCCGTGCGCCGGGTCGTGGCAGCTCGCGCAGCTCGTCCCCTCCGGTTCTGATAAGCTTTTGTCGAAAAAAATCAGTTTTCCGAGCGCGCTTCGCGCGGCCTCGTTCGGCCTCGATACCGAGCTCAACTTCGGCGCTGGCGCGCTCGACATGGTGGGAGGCGCCAGAGCGACCGAGGCAGGTTCGTGCGCGCGGGTGCGTGCGCCGTACGCGAAGGTGGCGCTCGCCACGCACACCGCAGTCACGCTGATTGCCCACGTGCCGAGCGCGCCGCGCGGTGCTGCCGTCATCGATTGACTCATGGTCCGACCTTGCTGGTTGAACGACGCGTTTATTGGACGCAGGTGACAGTCACGCGATGTTCACGAAAAGCCGAAGTGACAGCTGCTACTCATGGCATCGTGAGTCCATTTTCATGCACCCCACTCGATTGACTACGCAGCTCCCCCACCGGCGCTGGGCGCCGTTTTTCGCGCTCGCTATCGGCGCGCTCGTGTTCGTCGCGCTGGCGCTGTTGCTGATCCCAAGCCGTTTCGAGCGCGCTCCGCCCATCGTCACCGCGACGCTCGCATCGGCCTCGGCGTTCGTGCCGCACGCCGTCACCAGCGCCGCGCCCCTGAAGTCTGTCGGCGGTACACCGACCGTCCGGGTTGCAACGAGTGAGGCGGCTCCTCAGCCGCGCGCCTCGGCTCCGCCGGAGCTCGACGGCCCCGCGCAAGGCATGACCTCGCGCGCCATGTCGGAACAGCTCGTCGACCGCGGGGATCGGCCGGCTGCGCCCGAACCGCGCTAGGCAGCGCCTGAAACGCTCAGACTTCGGTCGGGGTGACGCGTGCGTCCTTCAGAATCACGTCGTGAGCGCCGCCCTCGTGGATGCTGACGGCCGAGGCCAAGGTGAGGCGAGCCTTTCGGTAAAATTCCGGCAAAGCCAAGGCCCCGCAGTTGCACAGGGTGCTGCGGATTTTAGCCAGTGTGACGTCGAGGTTGTCGCGTAGCTTGCCTGCGTACGGTACATAGCTGTCGACGCCTTCCTCGAACTCGAGCTGATCCTTCTTCTTTTTGCCTGGGCCCGCGTCGCCGTGGTCATAGCGTTGCCAGTTGCGGGCGCGGTTGCTGCCTTCGCCCCAGTACTCCTTCATGAACTGATTGTTGATGCGCACCTTGCGCCCGGGTGATTCGTCGAAGCGCGCGAAGTAGCGGCCAAGCATCACGAAATCCGCTCCCATCGCGAGCGCCAAGGTGATGTGATAATCCTGGCTGATGCCGCCGTCCGAGCAGATCGGGACGTACACGCCCGTCTTTTGAAAGTACTCGTCACGGGCTTTGGCAACTTCGATCACTGCGGAAGCCTGCCCACGGCCGATGCCTTTCTGCTCGCGAGTGATGCAGATCGAGCCGCCACCGATGCCGACCTTCACGAAATCCGCGCCCGCCTCGACTAGATACAAAAAGCCCTCGCGATCGACCACGTTGCCCGCGCCTACGTAACCGCGCGAACCGTACTGGGCCTTGACGAACTCGATCGTATCGCGTTGCCACTCGGAGTAGCCGTCGGAGGAATCGATGCACAAGACGTCGGCGCCGGCGTCCATCAGCGCCGGAACGCGCTCGCGGTAGTCCCGAGAATTGATGCCCGCGCCGACGATCAGCCGTTTTTCGCTGTCGACGTTTTCGAGCGGGTGCTCCTGATGCGAGTCGTGATCTTTGCGAAAAACTAGGTAAACCAGATGTTCTTCGGCGTTCACTACCGGCAAGCAGTTGAGCTTGTGCTTCCAAATCAAATCGTTGGCTTCGTGCAAGGCGATGCCGACCTTGCCGCAGAACAACGATTTGAACGGGGTCATCACCTCACTCACCGGCGTTTCGAGCGCGGTGTGCCCGAGCCGGTAGTCACGGCTGGTGACGATGCCAACGAGCTTGCCGCTGGGCGAACCGTCTTGGGTGATGGCAATCGTGGAATGGCCGCTCAGCTCGGTGAGGGTCAGAACCTCCGCCAAGGTCGCGGTCGGCCTGAGGTTGGAGTCACTGACGACGAAGCCAGCCTTGTAGTTTTTGACCTGCTTTACCATCGCGACTTGTTCGTCGATGCTTTGCGAAGAAAAGACGAAGCTCACCCCGCCCATGCGCGCCAGGGCGATGGCGAGGTCCGCGCCGGACACCGCTTGCATCAGCGCGCTAGTCACCGGTACGTTTATCGTGAGCGGCGATTGATCGGCAGAAGGAGGGCTGCCGGCTTTGGCGGTGAAGCGCACGATCGGGGCCGTGAGGTCCACATTGCTCGGCACGGACTGCTTGGTGGTCAGATTCGGGATGAGCAGGTATTCGCCAAAGGTCCTGCTCGGTTCCTCGTATATGAATGCCATGGTGGGCGTTAGTTCGCGTTCTCCGGGTGGTCAAGCGACCCGACGACTGGGCGAAAATACCCGCGAATCATCCGGCGTTGCGGGGCCCCCGCTCGGGGGCGGGCGGCCCGAGAGAGCATGCTGGAGAAGCTCGCTCTTCCCGCGCTCGAAGCTTTGCTCCCGCGGTGACTCCTAGCTTACCCCTGCCCCCGCGCGCTCGCCGAGGATGCCGACGGCCGCCGTGCGCCGCCTCCGACCGATAGAAATTAGTAGGAGCGAAGCGTTGTGCTCTTCAGCGGCGATCGTGAGCCCTGCCCGCCGTCACCGATCAGGAAAGCCTTTCCGGCCGGCAAGAGCGCTCAGTTTCGGTTAGCGTCAGGCGAAAGGGAGCTCGCTCCCCTTCACTACCTGCGAGTTGCGACGACGCGACTAACACGCGGAGGCGCAATGTTGACTTTAGGTCGCGCGGGCAGGCGCGTCGACCAAGCGAATGTCCGCGCCCATCTCGATCAGCTTGGGCACCAGGTTGTCGTACTTGCGCTGCAGCTCTTGAATATTCGACAGCTGCGTCGTGCCTTCCGCCACCAGCCCGGCCACCACCAAGCACATACCGGCGCGAATGTCGGTGGGCAGCGCAAAATTGCCGCCACGAAGCGGCGTAGCGCCCTGGATCACCGCCGAATGCACGTGGTTCTTGTGTTTGAATCGACACGGAGCTTCACCCAAACACGATGAGAACAGCGTGATGTTCGCACCCATCTGCTTCAGGAGACTGGTGTAGCCCAGGCGGTCTTCGAAGATGGTTTCAGGGAGCACGCTCATTCCATCTGCCTGGGTGAAGAGCACGGTGAACGGTTGTTGCCAGTCAGTCATGAAGCCCGGGTGCACCTCGACCTCCACGTGGCTTGGTCGCAGCCGTTTGCCTTGAGGCGCGCGCACGAATACGCCGTCCGAGTCGACGCGAAATTCCGCGCCCATGCGTTGAATGAAGTTGAGGAAGCTGTAGACCGCGTCGTGTCGCAGGCGATCGATCAGCACATCCCCCCCGGTAGCGAGGGCGGCGACGGCAAACGACACGGCCTGATTGCGGTCGGGCATGCAACGCAGCTCGCAACCTCGCAAGCGCTCTACGCCTTGATTGACGTACGTGCGGTGGGAATTCATCATGATGTCCGCGCCCATCTTTTGCAGCATCTTCACGAGCTCGATGATTTCCGGCTCGATGTACGCGACGCTCGGCGGCGACCAGATCGGATCGCGATCCGATTTTGGCGGCAGATTTCGGCAGGAATTTCGAAACGATTCACACTCCTCGCGCACAAGCGAACGGTGTGCTCGTCCAGATTCTCCACACTGCCGCCCAACGCCGCGAACATTTCTTCGACGATCTTGCGCTCCGTCACGTCCGGCGCGCCCTTGATCAGGATGGGCTCGTCCGTGAGGAGTGCCGCGATGATGCACTTGGTCACTTGATTGGAGCTGCCCCGATGGACACTCGGCCACCACTGAGCTTTTTGCCGCCGCGGATTTCGATCAGCTGGTCGTTCACCGTGTGGATTATGCCCAGATTCCCGCGCCACCCGCGCCCCACCCTGCGGCGCCGGCACACGCGTCCAACAATATAGACCAAATCCCTTTACGCGAGACACAGGGCACGTATCCCCGTAGACGGCCGCGCGCGCAATCTGATCGAGGCCGAGGAGTTGACCAACACTGGCTTAGCGCGCGGGCGTTCGAACTGATCGGCTTGCAAGGGCCCGGCGCTTTCCCGCTGGAGGACGCCGAGCTGTCCGGGAGGGTTGCCTTGAGAAGCTGCTCGACAGCACCGTCAAGGGTCTGGCGCCGCACCCGGCGTTGAACGGGGCGCTCGAGGACGCCACGAATCTCACCTTCAGCGCGCTTGCCATTTGCTCCACGCGATCGAGACGCAGACCGCACGGGCGCCGCGGCAGACGCTCGGAGTCGGGCTCGAGGGCGACATCAAGCGTTCGTCGCAGCGCTCACTCCGCAGGAAAACGTAGCCGTTTCGGGTTTCCTGGCTGTTTGCACCGGATTGCTGCATCGCGGTGAAGCAACGGCTTGACTAGGCTCGTTCGCGGAGACCGACCCGTCGACTCTTATGGCGGACTTTGCCACGCCTCACTGAACACATCGGCACAATCGCTGTCTCATACGGGGACCGCCACCCCGATCAAACTGCGAGCGCCGATGGTGAAGGCGCGATGCAGAACGTCATGCGATGAAACGATTTTATGGCGTTCGAGTGGCGGCGGCGCGCGGGCGCTGGAAATGCGTCGAACGATCCGTGTTGCCGCCGGCACGAAGTTCGTCTATGACGAACCGACCGACTTATCGGTGCCGCGCCGGGGCGTGGACTGCCGTGTCGACCAAACACAAGGGAACTCGTCATGTGGAAACGCTTAGCGCTCTTATTGGTGGCTGCGACTCCGATTTTACCGCTCGCATGTGGGTCGTCAGACGCGACCGACGACAGCGATGATGGCGGCGGCAGAGGCGGCAACGCGGGCCGAGGCAACGGCGGCAAAGGCGGGGCGAACGTGGGTGGCCGCGGTATCGACGATTCGGGCGGCGAAGCCGGAGAAGAAGCGCTCGGTGGGATGGCCGGCGACGACGGGCTCGGTGGCGCGGCTTCCGGAAGCGGCGGCAGTGGCGCGGTCGGAGTTGGTGGTCACGGCGGTAGCGGAGCGACAAGCGGCGGGGCGGTGGGAGGTACGGGCACGGGCGGTACGGGCGGTACGAGCGGTACGGGCACAGGCGGCGCGGGCGGAACCAGCGGATACGCTGGCAAGGCGGGGGCCAGTGGCTCCAGTGGCTCTGGAGGTATGAGCGGCGCCGGCGGCTCGAGCTGCGGCGACGCAGGCCAGGCATGCTGTACCACCGGCAATGCGTGCACTGGTATTTCGACATGCTTGAACAGCACGGCCTGCAGCTGCGTTGCGAACCTGTTCGGCCGCTATCTGCTGCGCACGGACGGATATTTGCTTTATGAATCCGATCCGTCGTCGACGGCGCAAACGGCCGTGCTCGATGCCGCTACCGGTCTGCCGCTCGGCGGCGTGACAGCGGCATCGGAAGGTGCGTTTCACGGCTGCGCCGTGGTCGGAGCGGCGAAGACGGCGTGGTGCTGGCGAAGCACTTCGTCGAACGGCAACTCGGCCGGTCAGCTCGGAAATGGGACGATGGATTCTTCAGGTCCTGTGTTCCGCGCGACTCAAGTCCTGACAGCAGCGAACCAGCCACTCACCAACGTCGTAGGGATTGCGTACAGCGCTGCCTTCAACGGCTACCACCCCAACACCTGTGCCGTTACCTCGGACGGAAAACTGTACTGCTGGGGCGATCTCTCTTATCTCGTCAATGGCGGATCCCCGGTAAACTCGGCATATGCAGTCCAGATCACGACCGACGGTGTAAATCCGTTCTCGAATGTGCTGCAAGTTAGCGTCAATGACGTAGTTGCGTGCGCGCTCGTGCAGGGCTCGACAGCGAAAGAGGTCTGGTGCTGGGGATCGAATGGGTATGGTCAGCTAGCAACCGGAGATACACTGCTGCGCAGGTACCCGACTAAGGTGTTGGGGCTCACGTCACCGACTAAGGTCACCACTGGTGGATATGGATTTTACGGAACAACCTGCGCCATCGACGGGGGCAACGTCCGTTGCTGGGGCGACAACGAAGCTGGCTCGGTCGGCGATGGCACGAACAACACGCCCATCCTCGCTCCAAAAATCGTAACCCTGATGGGGGGCATTACGCCGGTTTCGGACGTCGTCGACATCAACGGCACGGGGACCTACAAGAACACCTGCGCGTTGAATGGCAGCCATCTCGCGCTGTGCTGGGGCTCTCGGTTTCAATCCTATCCGGCGACTTACCCGGCGAGCAACATCGCTGTCCTTGGCGCGGTCGATAACGACGGTGTTCGCTATGTCACGGGCGATGGCCAGTACCATATCGCCCCCATCAACGGCACGGCCGTTACGCGCACGCCCAACTGCGGCTTGCTGCAATAGGCGAGAACGCCGGCGTGGAAGCTCCTGATTGTACATGAATGTCATCAGGAGCTTTCACTCTGACGGGACGTAGTTGGCAGCAGCCGCACCGTCGGGACACCGAGCCCAATTAGGTGGCGTTGTGCGTCGCCCAGCCCTCGCAGCGCGGGAACATCGCGCGCTGCGAGGTGCGCGGCTGGATCGCGATCGCCCCCCTGTCACTGGTTGAAAGAGCTCATTGGCCGCGGCACTTCCGCTAGTAAGCTCGCGTGATGGCGCCGGACGTGAAGCGTGGCACGGTCATTCAGTCGGACATTCCCTCGCGACTGGACGCTCTGACTTGGTCGAAGTGGCATCGGCGCGTGGTCATTGCTCTGGGGATCACCTGGATCCTGGATGGCTTGGAGGCGAGCTTGATCGCGAACCTCGCGCCGACCCTCCAGGATCCTCGTGCCTTCGGCCTGCGCGCGGCCCAGGTGGGCCTGGCGAATTCGCTTTACCTGGTTGGCCAAGTCGTCGGCGCACTCTTGTTCGGCCACCTCACCGACCGGTATGGCCGAAAGCGGCTCTTCCAAATCACGCTCGGCCTGTACCTGGGCGCGACTGCTGCAAGCGGGGCAGCCCCGAGCTTCTGGTTTTTTCTTGGGTTTAGATTCCTTTCGGGCATGGGGATCGGCGGCGAGTATTCCGCCATCAATTCGGCGATAGACGAGCTCATTCCCGCGCGCATCCGCGGCCGCGTCGATCTCGCCATCAACGGCAGCTACTGGGTCGGCGTGGCCGCCGGCGCTGGGCTGACCGTGCTGTTTCTCGATCCGCGATTGGTGCCCATCGAGATCGGTTGGCGGCTAGTCTTCGGTTTGGGGGCGCTGCTCGGGTTCGTCATTTTGCTGATCCGCCGGGACGTACCCGAGAGCCCCCGTTGGCTGCTCATGCACGGTTACGTCGCGGAGGCGAACGCGACCATGACGCTGATCGAGGCGCGCGTGAACGCCGCCGGCGGGTCGATGGCGGAGGGCGAAGCAAGCGTACCGAAAACGGTACAGCTCACGGTCGCGGGCACCGTCGGCATGGGTCATATTTTCCGCACGCTGTGGCGGCGTTTTCCGCAGCGTACCCTGCTGGGCGTGACGCTGATGGTGGCGCAGGCCTTCTTCTACAACGCGATCTTTTTCAGCTACGGCCTGATCCTGCAGAAGTTCCATGGCGTACGCGCGGACCGGGTCGGCTTTTATATCCTGCCTTTCGCGGCGGGCAATTTCCTCGGCCCTCTCGCCTTGGGGCCACTGTTCGATCGCTGGGGCCGCCGCGCGATGATCCCCGCAACCTACGCCGCCTCCGGCATCCTGCTGCTGGTGAGCGGCGCGCTATTTTATCGCGGGGTCCTCGACGCGACGACGCAAACTCTGTCGTGGTGCCTCGTCTTCTTCGTCGCGTCCGCCGCGGCGAGCTCCGCCTATCTCACCGTGAGTGAGCTATTCCCGGTTGAAATGCGGGGCATTGCGATCGCAATCTTTTATGCCATCGGGACCAGCGCGGGAGCATTCGCGCCCACGCTATTCGGTTGGATTGTCGAGCAAGGAGACCGCTTTCGGCTTTTCCTGGGCTACTCTTTTGCATCGAGCCTGATGCTCGCGGCGGCGCTCGTCGCGCGGCGACTGTGCATTCCAAGCGAGGGCAAATCGCTCGAAGAAATTAGCGGCGACCTCGCGCCCTGAAGCTCCGCATGCGCTTGGCTGCGTGCCGAATCGAGTAACGGCTCTGCTTGATCGAAGATGGGCCGCGTGCCTGGCGGCACGCCACGTCACGATTCGACCAAGCCGCCGGGTGCGCGAAATCACACGCGGGGGGTGCAGAGGATTTCTACGCCCTCAGTTGCCGGGCACGGCAATCGTGAGGACAACACGAGTGATCAGGAGCCGTCGTACACGGTGCTGTCTTTGGTCTCTTTGACGAACAGCATGCCGATGACGAAGGTGAGGCTGGCAATGATAATGGGGTACCAAAGCCCACTATAAATGTTGCCCTGCGCAGCGACGATCGAGAAAGAGATAGCTGGCAAGAACCCCCCGAACCAGCCATTGCCGATATGATAAGGCAGGCTCATCGACGTGTAGCGGATGCGGGTCGGAAACATCTCCACGAGCATGGCGGCAATCGGCCCGTACACCATCGTCACGTACACGACCATGACCCATAGAATCGCCACGAGCGCGAACCAGTTGCCAGAAAACGCGGCGATGGGGTCGGCCTTCGCGGGATAGCCGGCCGCCGTCAGCGCGGCGCGCACCTCCTTCTCGAAGCGACCTTTCTCGTCCTTCGCGTTGGCCGCTTTGCCGTCGTAGCCCAGAACGGCCTTGTTCCCGATCTTGATGGTGGCCGGCGCTCCCGCGGGACCATCGACCTTGTCGTAGTTCACGCCGGCGTTGGCGAGCCAGGTGCGCGACGTGTCACACGGGGTCGTGAATTTCGCCGTGCCCGTCAGGTTCAGCACCAAATTGCAGTCCTCGGGCGCGGCCACGACCGTCACCGGTGACTTGTCGATCGCCGCTTGTAGCTTGGGGTTGGCGAACGACGTGAGCGCGTGAAAGAGCGGGAAATAGGTCAGCGCGGCGATGATGCAGCCCGCCATGATCACCGGCTTTCTCCCGATGCGGTCGGAGAGCGAGCCAAAGATCACGAAAAACGGGGTACCGAGCAGCAACGAGACGGCGATCAGGATGTTCGCCGTCGGCCCGTCCACCTTCAGAAACGTCTGCAAGAAGTAGAGAGCGTAAAACTGACCCGTGTACCAAACCACGGCCTGGCCCGCGGTGAGCCCCACCAGAGCCAAGATCACGATCTTCAAGTTCCGCCACTCACCAAAGGATTCCTTGAGCGGCGCCTTCGACGTCTTGCCTTCGGCTTTGATCTTGAGGAAGGCGGGGGACTCCGCAAGCTTCACGCGAATCCAAACCGACACGGCCAAAAGCAGGCCCGAGCAAGCAAACGGGATGCGCCAAGCGCCCCACTCCTGTGAGAATGCCTTCTCACCGTCGGGGCTGAACGCGCCGCCGCCGGAGTAGAAGCGCGACGCCAGAATCACCATCAGAGCCAACATCAAACCCACGGTGGCGGTGGTCTGGATCCAGCTCGTGTACATGCCCCGCCGACCGGGGGGCGCGTGCTCGGCCACGTACGTCGCCGCTCCGCCGTACTCGCCGCCAAGGGCCAGCCCTTGCAGCAAGCGCAACGCGATCAACAGAATCGGCGCCAGAATGCCCAGGGTCTTGTACCCAGGCAAAAAGCTGAGCGCGAACGTCGAGATACCCATGATCAAGATCGTGACCAGGAACGTGTACTTCCGCCCTACGAGATCCCCCAGCCGACCGAAGACGAGCGCGCCAAACGGACGCACGGCGAAGCCTGCTGCAAATGCGAGCAACGTGAAGATGTTGCGAGTGGCCTCGTCGAGCGGCGCGAAAAACTGCGCGCCAATGATCGCCGTCAGCACCCCGAACAGGTAAAAGTCATACCATTCGAAGATCGTGCCGAGGGAGGAAGCGAAGATCACTCGCTTTTCGTCGGCGCTCATGGGTCGCGTCGCTTCTATATTCGCCATCTGGAGTATTCCTCTGTGTCTCCGACACTGGTAGTCACTTGAAGTAGTTCACGCCGTCAATCAGCGGACCTCGCGGCTGCGTCAGGCAGCGGCCCACGTCGAGACGCGGGCATCATGGCGTTGCATAGGCTGTTCGTTGTCGGGCGTTCCGCGCCCCTGCGGCAGGCAGTGATGGGGAACGGTTTGCTGCTCGACTTGAACCCGCCGACCGATCTCCAGCTACGTATCCCCTCTCAAGGCACTCGCAAGCTTCACGTCATCGAGCTCATTTTCCCAACGGGCAACGACCAACGTTGCTACCCCGTTGCCGATGAGATTGGTGATCGAACGCGCCTCGCTCATGAAGCGATCCACCCCCAAGATCAACGCCATGCCGGCCACCGGTATCGTGGGGACGACCGCGAGCGTGGATGCGAGCGTGATGAACCCGGACCCCGTGACCCCTGACGCTCCCTTCGACGTGAGCATTCCGACGCCCAAAATCGTCAACTGCTGCTGGAGCGTGAGTGACGTGTTGGTCGCCTGCGCGATGAAAAGCGCCGCCACCGTCATGTAGATGTTCGTGCCATCTAGGTTGAATGAGTAACCCGTTGGAACGACCAAGCCCACGACGGGGCTCGAGGCGCCGGCGCGCTCGAGCTTCTCCATCAGCTGGGGCAATGCGCTCTCCGACGAGCTCGTGCCGAGAACAATCAGCAGCTCTTCGCGTATGTAGAGGAGAAATCGAAAAATGTTGAAGCCCGCAACCCGCGCAATGGTGCCCAGCACCACCAGAATGAAAATCACGCAGGTCAGGTAGAACACACCCATCAACTTTGCCATCGGCAGGAGCGAGCCAATGCCAAACTTTCCGATGGTAAAAGACATCGCACCAAAGGCGCCGATCGGGGCGACCTTCATGATGATGTGTACTATGCCGAATATGGCTTTGGTAGCATCCTCGATGCCACTCAGCAGTAGCAGGCCTTTGCCGCGTTCGCTGAGCGCTTGCAAGGCGAACCCGAATAACACGGAGAAGAAGACGACTTGCAGGATCTCACCCTTGGCGAAAGCGTCGATGACCGTGGTCGGGATCATGTTCAGCAGAAAGTCGGTTGCAGTCTGCGCTTTTGCCTTGGTTGCGAACTCATCGATCGCTTTGGTGTTGAGGCTCGCCGGGGTTGCGTTGAAGCCGTCGCCCGGCCGAATCAGGTTTGCCGTGAGCAACCCGATGCACAGCGCGAAGGTCGAGACGACTTCGAAGTAGATCAGGGCTTTTCCGCCGACCCGCCCCACCTTCTTCATGCTCTCCATACCCGCGATGCCAGAAACGATCGTGCCGAAGATGATCGGTGCAATCAGCATCTTGACGAGCTTGATGAAGCCATCCCCAAGAGGCTTGAGGCTCACGCCGAGCTGGGGCCGCAAGTGACCGAGCACAACGCCGCACGTGATCGCGATCAGAACCTGGAGATAGAGACTCTTATAGAGTGGTTTTTTCAACACGCCCTCCGAACCCTACGTCGCGATCAGACGGTCCGGGCGCCCGAGCCCGGGCGCGGCGGGCGAGCTGCGTACGACGGCGCGTCGGTCGGAATGTCCGCGGATGCCTGGCCGCCCGTTCCCCCGCCACCCGTTGCAGCACTATTCGCGCCACCCGTGGCGCTAGCGGCCGCGCCCGACGCGCCGGCCATGCCAGCTTCACCGGCACCGCCCGTTGCCGCACCTGAGAAAGCTGTCGCGCTCGCGCCCGCCGCGGCTACGCCGGCCCCCCCGCCTGCGGCGCCCTTGGCGCCTGCTGCGCCGCCCGTCTCGAGCGGCGGGAGCGGGTTGGCAACGGTGAGGTCGCTGCAGCCCGCCGTGAGCATCACGGCGACGCCGAACGTAACGCAAGTGAGTGCTGCGAGTGAGCAGATTCGTTTTCGTGCCATGTCGAGTTCCTTACTCATGACTTGTTAAAACCCTAACTGAGCGCGGAACAGGACCTCATACAGGCTATGTCCGTTGTCTCGATCGCCCGGCGAAGTCGTAGTGCCGGCCTTAGGAGCAGGGAGGCTCTGCGCGGGCGCGGCGGCGCGATTGGCGCAGCTCGCCGCGGAGCACACCGGGCCGCCCGGAAAGCTCGCTGAGGTGGGAGCAGAGTCGGGAAAGTTGTACCGGGTGCCCTGAGCGGTAAGACGGATGTTCTTGGTGAAGAAATAATTCACGCCCAGTGACAACGCGTCGACTTTGATTTTGCCGTCATAGGGTCCGACGCCGGTAAATGCCGCGGCGCCGGTCGCCGTCGTGGCGTTGCCCTTGTCATAGCCGTCGTACGTGAGACGAACTTGCTCCCAGCGCGCTACGATTTGAACCGAGCTGGTCGGAACCGCGTTGGGCTTTTTGAAGTCGGCGTGTTGCGGCGCCCAGACGCCCTGCGCGCCGCCTGCGTCACGGGGACCAAAAACCCAAGCGCTCGCGGTCACGTGGTAGCCGAGCCCGTGCATGTGTCCGTACCCCAGCGTGCCGGCGGCGGTGTTCGGATTCTGACTCTGATAACCCTCCGCCGCTTCGCGCGTGCCATTGTCGACGTAGACGACCTCGCTCGCGATATCGAACATGCTGAAGGGCACGCGGATCTCGCCCGCAAACGCCTTTTGACCGTTTGCCGGCAGGACGTGCACGCGGCGACCGATCGAGGCGTTCGTGTAAACAGGACTCCAGAAGGTGAAGAGACCCTGCGTGGTCATCGAGTTGTAGTCGTAATAGGACCAGACCGGATCGCGCGAACCGTACATGGCGCTCGCGCCGATCTGCGCGTCCTTCAAAACGCCGATGTCTTTTCGGTCAACCAGCGGTCGGAAGTAGACCCGGCCCATCAGGTCACCACGACCGTCCGGGCTGACGCGGGCGGTGCCCGAGCCGTTACCGAACGCCACCCCATAGGTGAAGAATCGGTTTTCCGTGGTGCCCCAGACCGTCACTCCCGTATCGAACCCATTCGCGACGACGGGGCCGAGCACGCGGTTGGCCAGCGCCTTTTCCATGAACGGATTGTACTTGCTACTCGTCTGATTCTCCGAGCTAAACGGCATCTGCGTCTGGCCAATTTGGAGATTGAGCAAAGAATCCGCGTGGTAGTTCAGAAAGACATTGCCCGTGGTAGCCGTGAGTCGCGCGGTCTGCGCAGAAGCATATTGGCCGCTGGTGGCGGAGGGCGCGACGCCCGGGGCCGCCGCGGTCGTTTCGGTGGCGCGGCCCGAAGTGTTGTCGAGCGCGGTGTTCCCGAACACCGCCTCGATCTTCCATTGCCAACGCGTGTAAAACTCGCCGCCGAGCTCGAGCTCGACGCGTCGAAAGGCGAAGGTCCGCTTGAGCGAGGTATCGCTCACCCCCGGGCCAAAGTAGTTGTATTGGTCGGCCTGGATGCGCGCCGACGGATACAGGATGAACAGGTCTTTGGAGTCGCGAATGTAAAGCAGGCCATTGCGGTAGCCAGCGAGCGGAATGGCCTCCTCCTTGGGTTTCTCGTCGCCCTTCGACTCCGGAACTCCGGGCTTCGGAGGTTCTGACAGATCCGGCCCGCGCGGCGTCGCGTCACTGGCCGGCGATGACGGGGGCACGGGGGACGACACCGGCGTCCCCGGGGGCGGAAGCTCAGGATTAGTTTGCGCCACACTTTCGCACACCCAGGCGGCGGACAACGAGCAAATGGCGGCAGCGGTGATGAGGGGTTTAGTCTTCATGGGTCACTTCCCGCTAGGCGGGGTCAGAGCCGTAGCTGGTTTTGGGTGTCATATTAGTTTGCAACGCAAGCGCTGCGAAGAAGCCGATTGCGCGACTGACTTGAGCCGCACCGAGAATGGCAGATGCACGGTCGCCCCTGACGCGTGAGCCATAACGTGATTCAAACACTCGAGTCAAGCCGACAAGCGGAGACATAGGCGAGAACATCCCGTTGATCTTCAGCATCGCGGAAATTGCCGCGCGACGGCGGCGGCGCGTCTCGGTCTGATTTAGAAGTCTGAGCCTGACGTCTGACGAAGCTCGTGTCGCAACGTCGGCGGGTGCAATGTTATCCACGCGCGCACCACCTTTCCGCAAATTGCCCTCAACTGCGTGAATTGGACCGATCGAGTGTCGCTGCATGATTACATGGTCTTGATCATCAGGAACTAAGGTGACGGCGGCGCGACGGTCGGCCGAGCTGGCGCGCTCGATCGTTTGCACGGCGATCCGCTCGCCTAGCGGCAAGAGCATCAAAAAGGAGATCCCGACTGGAGAGTAAGCAATCGCATTTTCAAGCAGCACCGTGTCAGCGCGCGCTCGCTGGCCCGAGCCGATAGTGCCCTTTCTCGCAGCGATCATTCGGCACGCCCCTATACACGGACTGTGCCAATGTTCGCTCCAGAGAAACTGCTCAGCATTCGGCGACAAAGCAACGCTGGTGGGAGGGGCGCAACCTATCGCTGCCAACAGCGCCTTGGCAGTCAACCAGTTCGGGTCGAATCAGTGCGCCGCGTTCGGATGGCGAACCGATCGCAGAGGCCCGGGTAGGGCGATTGGTGCAACGCTCTGTTCGCGAAAACAGACTCCGACCACGCGGCTCCGCGCATTCTTCGTGCGCGCGCGACTCGAAGGATTTTGGGAGTGGATGCTCTTTTCGGCCCGCGCCGGCGCAGCATTCACCGCGGGCATGCCCGCGCTGGCGGCTTATTCGGCCCGTTACGCTCCGGTTGGGAAGGGCTGCGGCTGCTTGGGAGCGATCAGGTCGGCAAGCGCGCCCGGCTCTAAATTTTCTTCCGCGCCGGGTAGCAGTGGGCCTCGCGCATGACGATAAGCAAGGCGCTCACCGAAAGGACGGCCGCGACGAAAAACGGAGCCCCCGGCAGCCTATGCTCGAAAGCGCCAAACACCTGCGACATGAGGATGGGGCCGAAGATGGACGAAAGGCCCTCGGCCGCGCCAACGGCGCCCTGGAGGCGGCCTTGCGCGTCATCGGGCGTGAGCTTTGACATCCACGCGTTCATCGCGGGCATGGCAATCGCGGATGGACAAGAGACGACGATCACGGCGAACACCATCCAGGTTTGCGAAGCGAGGCCCATGAGGAGGAAGCAGACGACGCTGAAAATCAGACCAATGAGCGCCGTCGTCCGCTCACCCCAGCGTCTGGTGCAGAATCCGACGAGCAGGGCTTGCGTGAAGATGCTGCTCACGCCGTAGGCCGCCAGTGAGATACCGATCATGCCTGGGCTCCAGTCGAAGCGCGCGTTCGCCCAGAACGCCCACACTGCCGGATATACCGCCGAGCCGAGGAACAGCACGAACAGCGCGAGGATGAGCGTTCGTACGGGCTTGCCGCCGGGAAGACTGGCGACCGCGCCGAACGGATGGACCTGCTCGAGCCGGAGCGGCCGCCGCCGTTCCTTCGGATGTGTCTCCGGAAGAAACACGAGGCCGTAGATGAAGTTCGCGAGCGAAAGACCAGCCGCCACGAAGAAAGGAACGCGTGGTCCGAAACCGCCGAGCACGCCGCCAACGGCAGGGCCCACGACGAAGCCGACGCCAAACGCAGCGCCGAGCATGCCGAACGCCTTGCCGCGCTCGTCGGGCGGCGTGACGTCGGCGATGTAGGCATTGGCCGTCGTGTACGACGCGCCGAAAATACCGGCGATGATGCGCCCCACGAACAGCCACACGATCGTGGGTGAAAGCGCGGTGAGCGCGTAGTCAACCCCAAGGCCGAGCACCGCGAGGAGCAACACGGGGCGGCGACCGAACGCGTCCGACAGCCCGCCGATGAGGGGGGCGCAGAAGAACTGCATGACGGCGTATGCGAAGAAGAGCCACCCGCCGTAGATCGAGGCATGCGCGACATCGGCCCCGGTGAGCTGCCGCAAGATGGACGGCAGAATCGGCATGATGAGGCCGAGGCCAATCATGTCGAGCAGCACGGTGATCCAAACAAAAGCGAACGCGTGCTCGGTCGAGCGGGCCATCGGCGGCCCTTCTAGTGCAGGCCATGCTGCGCGTCGATGGCGCGGCCTTGCCGAGTTGCGAGGACGGGCCGCCGACGCGCTTGGGCGAGTGAGTCAGCGCATGATCGGGGTGCTGCAGATTACGCGCACTCACTCACAGTATCTGTTCGTGAGGCTCGAGGCGATGTGCCGCTGCGACGATCCGCGCGGGACATCGACCGGCTCCAGTCACCCGGGAAGTGCGTTTTGCGCCATGCGCTGCTGGCCGACCTTTGCCGCCTCGCGCACGACTTCGAAGCCGTATCTCAGCATCTCGTGTTCGAACGATGCCAGCGCGGCCGCCAGCTCGCGCTCGCCTTTGGCAACGGAGGTGAGCGCGCGGCCGAGCAGCGCTCCATCGCGCATGGCGAGGTTGGCGCCGCGGCCGAGGGTTGGCGTCATCGCGTGGATGGCGTCGCCCAGCAGCGTGACGTTCGTGGGCGCCTCGAGCGAGCAAGGTACACTCGTGTACATATCGACGAAGAAGAACGAAGAGGGATCGCCCGCGCGAACGGCGTTGGCGGCACGCTCCGGCCACTTGGACAGCAGGTCGGCCGCGATGCGTTGCAGCTCCTCGCTCGCTGCCGACTTCATGGCGGAGCGCTCGAGAGGGAAAAGTTCGTGACGCCCGCCGACGATGGTAACGAAGTAACTGTCCCGCTTCTTGAGCTGTTGGGCCGCTGGCAAGGCCTTGCTTGCTTCCTCGGGTGGCACTGGGAACGCGACCGATGCGAGACCGAGAAAGACCTTTCGTTCATCGGAGGCGACGGTGAAGATGTCCTCGGTCGATTCGGACGGTAGAACCTGCCGGCCCGCTTCTATCGGGATACGACCGTAGATCGCTTGCACACCCGCATCGACGATTTGGCAGCGTGGCGCGCGTTGCGCTCTGACCGCCGATCGAATGCCGTCTGCGCCGACGAGGACATCCCCCGTGGTCGTGGTGCCGTCGGAAAAGTAAGCGACCACGCCGTCTTTCCCAGCATCATACTTTTCGAGCCGCTTGTCGAAGTGCACCACGCCCTCCAGTCCGGAGAGCAAGATCTGCCGCAACGTGGCTCGATCGACATTGCGGTGCGTCGGCTTCTCGTGAGGTCCCGGCCACAGCTGCTCATCGTGCTCGTCTTGAGTCGGAAGACGCTTCACCACGCCGAGGCCCGTGTCGAGGATGGTGGTGAATGGCAGTGTTTGCTGCGAGGTGGCGTCGAAGAGGGCGCGCAGATTCGCTGGCAACACCTCATGAACGGCGTTGATCCCGTCGGCATCGAGGTGAAGCCGGTAGCCCTGGGCCCGGTCCCACGGAGTTCTATCCCGCTCGCAGACCTGCACGTCGATGCCGACGCGAACCAGGGATTGCGCAAGACTCAACCCGCCGAGACCCGCACCGACGACGATGACTTTCAGTTTTGATGACAAAGGACGCTCCTCTCCCTGGATTGGGAAAGGACGTACTGGTAGCCCGTGGCCGCTGAAAATTGAGAGCCCGGTTACTTGTACGAACGCAAAGCGTCACCCGGACTACCTACCGGGCTGTGACTTTCGCACGTCCAAAGTCGAACATAGCGTTGCTTCGATCCCTGTCAAGGAGGACGCCCCTGCTAATCAACCTCGGCGAGCCGCCGCGGTGAGGCCGTGTCGGCCTCGGAGCGAGATGTGCAATCGAGTCGCCGAGCCCGGCCCTCGTCGCCTCACTCACCGCTTCTTAGGGCGAGCGCGCTTGGGCGAACGTGCCTCGTGTTCGAGGCTGGCGTAAAAACTTTCCGCTTGTTTAAGATGGGAGTGTTGACGTACCCGGGCGCCACCGTAATGACGTCGATGCCATAGATCACGAGCTCGCGGCGCAGCGACTCGGACAGCCCTTGGAGCGCAAGCCCGCGAGCAGCTTTGAGCTCGGATTGCAGCTGTGGATCGATGCGGCCCAGGGCGATTGAGAGGACCGGAGTGACATCCAAGGGCTCAGTGCTGCGGTTTGTTGGGGGCGCCCGCCGGGTCAACATGCAGATCGCGGTCCGGCGGTGCAGCGCGCGAGCCGTGTGTGAGGCGAATTACCGATATCGTCTTCGGCGTGCGTGCTCGGCCGCGCGCGCACTCACTAACTTTTTTGTGCGTTCTTGCGCTGCCGCCGAAGCACTCCATTGAGCGTTTATGATCAAACAGCGGCTGTTGAGCGAGCACACGGGCCTCCGTATTTCCGCTATTGCGCTCGAGACGGGCAGGTTAGGCACTTCGAAAGATCGGCCTGTCGATCTGGTCGAGGCACGGGCCACATTTCATGCCTTCGCCGACGCAGGGGGCACGTTTCTGGATACCTCGAGCGCCTATCAGGGCGGGCACGCGGAGGAAATGGTGGGCGCATTTTTGGCGGAACGAGGACGGGATGCATTCGTCGTTTCGTCCAAGTACGGGCGCACGCCATTGCCCAGCCCGGCCGCCGCAGCGCTGGGCAATAGCCGGCGGGTGATGATTGCCGAAGTAGAAGGCAGTCTGAGGCGCTTGATGACCGAACGAATCGAGCTCTACTTTCCTCATTTCGACGACGGAGTGACGCCCATCGAGGAGATCCTGCATGGCTTGGATGCCTTGGTTCGGGCTAAAAAAATCATGCATGTGGGCCTGTCGAATTTTCCCGCGTGGCGTGTCGCACCGGCTGCGACCCTGGCTCGCGAGCGGCGCCTCGCGGGCGTGGTTGCCCTGCAAGTCCAGTACAACTTGCTCGAACGCGGGATCGAGCGCGAGCACCTGCCCCTAGCCCGGGCCTGCGGAATGGCGGTGATGGCGTTTTCACCGCTGGGGGGCGGCCAATTGACGAAGCTCGCAGCGCACGTCGAAGGCGCCCCACCGCCCGCCTCACCGCTTACCCCGCTCGAGAGCGCGCTGCTTGCGGTCGCGGCCGAGGTCGGCGCGTCGCCCGGCGAGGTCGCCATCGCCTGGTTGTGCGCAACCGACGTCATTCCGGTGCTCGGCCCCCGCACCCGCGAGCAGTTGCTCCAGAACCTCCGCGGAGCGGAGCTCAGTTTGTCCGAGGCTCAGCTCCGCTCGCTGAACGACGCAAGTCACATCGCTCTCGGCTATCCCTATGACCTGCTCGCGCAGCAATGGGCGTCGCTGGGTCTGAATGACCTGGGAGCCGGAGCCGTTTTCTGAGCCGGCGGCGGGCGGAAGCCAGGATGGCTCGCTTAAATGGAACGCTGAGGCGCTTGACGTCCGGCTGACGAGAGTGGCCGGCCCAGGCCAACTGGCGCAGTGAGCGTGACCATCGCTCACCGCGGCATCTGCGACACCGACGTCGGGACCATGAGTGAGAACGCGACTGGCGCGATGCGATGAATCATGGGCGCGATCGGATTTGCGGCGGCGCCCGTGGAGCCTGACTCTATGGATTGAAAGGGAGCTGAACCATGGCAAAAGTGCGGCTGATCACCGGGAGCCGAGGGGTATTGGGCGGAAGCTGGCGGAGGCGGTGCTGGCCGCCGGGGAACAGCTCGTGGCCACGGCCAGGGATCCCGAGTCGTTGCGCGAGCTGGTCGCGGCCTACCCCGATCACGCGCTGACCGTCGCGCTGGATGTTAAGAGCGCGGCCTCGGCGCGTGACGCCGTGGCGGCGGCGGTGGCTCGCTTCGGGCGACTCGATGTCGTGGTCAATAACGCGGGCTATGCCAACATCAGCTCGGTCGAAGCCGCGCCGGAACAGGGTTCATGAGCCCTATTTTACAGGCGGTGGACTAGGGCGGGTGCGTAAAGCCACGGAAAACGACGATGCAGCGGCTAGCAGATGCTCGCCGCGCCGACCATGCTGGCCGAGCGCGTGAAAGTCCAACAGCACACCGTGACGGACCTGCCGATGGCAAGGACGTTTGGCTCGAATTTTCATCATGCCCGCACTGAACCTTGACCCGCCCCCAAAAATCCTTATGTTTCCCGAACCCATACCCCTTCGGGGGCGATCGGTTTCGACGTGGGGACTGAAGGATAATCTGCGTGTAAGCGGCTCCCATCCCGCTTCATCAAATGGGCCGTATAATTGCGAACGACAACGCAATCGCTCTCGCAGCCTGAAAAACTGACGATAGCCGTCCGACCGTGAGATAGCTTTTGTAACGGAAGGGCGTCAGCACTAAAGCTGGGTGGCCGAGCGCGTCTCGGGTTCGGCCGCCGAGAAACACCGAGGCTAGGTCGTGGCCGAATCCACGAACTCCTGCCGGCGGGGGCAACCACCGGCTACGCACGTGAACGAAGATTATCTCGATGCCTTGCGGACCCGGGTTCAATTCCCGGCGCCTCCACAGACAGTGATTGAAAAGTGAAGACCCTCGGCGCGAGCCGGGGTTTTTGCTTTTGTGGGAGCATGACGGCAACACGAGCGAAAAAGAGGGTTCTGATCCTCGCCGGCCCCAACGGTGCCGGCAAGACGACCTTCGCACGTGAGTTCTTGCCCGACGAAGCGTACTGCCCGACGTTCGTGAACGCGGACCTGATCGCGGCTGGGCTGTCGCCCTTCAACCCAGAGAGCGCTGCAATGCGTGCGGGGCGTCTCATGGTTCAGCTGATCGCAGAGCACGTTGCTCGTGGCGACAGCTTCGCGTTTGAAACGACGCTGGCAGACAAGAGCTACGCGCGGCATATCCCGGAGTGGCAAGCGTCGGGCTATCACGTGAGTCTGATGTTCTTGGCGCTCCCCACTGCCGACGCAGCCATCCAGCGCGTCGTAGAGCGGGTCGCCCAAGGCGGCCACTTCGTGCCGGAAGGCATCGTGCGGAGGCGTTTTCAGGTTGGAAGAACGAACTTTGATGCCGTCTATAAGCCCCTGGTCAACGCTTGGGCGCTCTACGACAACTCCGGCAGCGAGCCCGTTCTGCTAGACTGGGGCGACAAGCGATGAACCCGAAGCCGATCGAGCACGCCAACACGCCGGACCTGGCCCTCGCGCTCCCTGCCCTTCGGCGCGCGCGGAAGCGAGCCGAGGAGATCGCGATTGCGACCAACACCGCCCTAATCCAGGTCGAGAACGGCGAGGTCGTCCGGGTTCAGCCGCGCGCTCAGGGCGAACGCGACGTGACCACGTAGCGTTACGCCGCGCGGACCCGGGTTCAATTCCCGGCGCCTCCACTGAAATACCTCGCGTTTTGGGCCTGCTTCGGCAGGCATGACATGAGGCGCGACATGAACGGCCGCCAACTTGGCGGCCGTTTGCGTTTGGGCGATCGAGGCGGCGGGCGCTAGGGCCGGCTGGGGCGACGAGACCTCGGCGAGCGCCGGCTGGGGCGAAGCCACCTCAGCGAGCGCCGGCTGGGGCGAAGCCACCTCAGCGAGCACGGGGGGCTTCTGGCTGTAGTCCAGGCAAACTATGGCTTCGCACAGCGGCTGCCAATCGAAGTGCGTGTACTGGTCGATGATCGAGCCCTTCGCGTTGTGCGTGATGCATTCGAGGACGTCCGCCCGCGCCCCGCCGCGACGGGTCAAGCTGATCATGGTGTGGCGCGTCAGGTGACAGCCCTCAAAGCGAACGCCGACGGCCTGGCAGGCGCGAGCCAGCGCCTTGTATGCGCTGGATTTCGTGTGCGCGCCGCGGCCCTGCGAGCGGGGACGGCGGTTCGGCACGATGAAGTCGTCCCGCACCGGCTTACGGCAGTAGACGAGCTCGAAGCCCTCGTTCACCACCGCTCGAGGCACTCTGCGAGCTGCGGATGCACCGGTACCATTCTAGTCTGGTCAGTCTTGAGGGGTTCATCGCTGTACTGAGTGACCACGTTCATGCTCCCGAGCGGTTTTGCGTCCGCGTCCCAATCACGCCAACGCCGGCCGCATGCCTCACCCTCCCGCACGCCCATGTACAACATCATCGCGAAGAGCACGCGCGCTGGCGCCGGCACGCGCTCGTCCTCCAGGAGCGTGCCTACCTCTTGCCGCGAGTATACATTGCGAACCGTGCGCGGGGGTTTCGGGAGAAGCTTGCGCGGGAGTTCAGAGAACGGGTCCGACGCAATGACCCCTTCGAGCTTCGCATCGCGAAACATCGTTCGCACGACGCCGCGAATGTTGCTTGCTGTGCTTGCTGCGAGCAGGTTGCCGCGCACCTGTTCCGCGAGGCCGCGAACGAACGCGTGCGCCTCGCGTGCTCCAATCTCGTTCATGCGGATCGTTGGACCGAAGTGCGGCTCGAAGTAGTCGCGTAAGCGCTGACGGTCGTCGTTCGCCGTCCGATTTGTTCGAGTAGCGCCCCAAGACCTGGCGAAACTTGCCGCCGTGACGGCACCCGTTCGTCGAGCTTGCGGCTGGAACTTTTCTTCGCGGATTTCGCGCCGGATGCGTGCCTCGACGCGCGATGCCTCGCGCTTGTCCGTGCCCACGAGCTCGTTGTACTGACGGCCCTTGAACATCGCCGTCGCGTAGTAAACGATCTTACCGCCGGCTCTTTTTCTAGCGAACATGGTGCTCTCCAATCCATCGAACGACTTCAGACCGTCGGAAGCGCCACGGGCGGCCCACCTTCACGCCCGGCAAACCGAACTTGTGATGCCACTCCACAACTGTCTTTGACGACACACCAAGCAGTTGCGTGACACCGGCCATCGTTAGGATCTCGCCTTCAAGATCGACCGGCGTCGTCAAGTCGCGACGCAGCGCGGTGAACTCATCACGTAAAGCGCTGAACGCAGCGAACACCAGCTCGAGTCCGACTGGCGTTTCTGGATGTTGGAGGTTCCCCACTCGCCCCCGCGCACGGCTGGCGCGGTACTGGCTCAAGTCCGCGGGTGCAGGTCCGCCAGCGTGCTGGGTAAACCCGCCATTCGTCCTTGCGGATGGTGAGCGACCGGCTCTCGTCGTGCGCCGCAATGCAGCATCACGCAGCTCCGACACTGGCCCGCTCGCCTGTGGTGGGAGCGCCCCGTGGCGCCCCCGCTGATTTTTTCGTATAGACATGATGCGCCTGGTTCCTTCAGGTGCCGCCCGCGTACGGCCAGCGTTGCAAGCGCTGGCCGTCGCTTTTTTGGGGGTTGGTTTAGTGGCGGTTTTCGCGAACCGTAGGGGATGTTTGGGCGAGGAATCGGGCGAGAGCCTGGCGATGAACCATTCGCCGCCGCCCAGGACGGATGCTTTCGAGCTTGCCTTGAGCGCACCAAAACCGAACCGAGCTCAGGGGCGCTCGGGTCATGCGCGCGACGTCCTCCAGATAAAGCCACTCGCTGTTACTGGCAGTGTTCATCGCAGCCAGGATGCGCGCAGCGTCAGCAAAATCAAGGTCCAAGGCACTGTCGCCATCTGGAAAGATGCCAGGACAAACTTTCCAGAGCGGCGACACTCGCGTGGCTGGTGCGAGTCATTGACGGTTGTTACTGTGTCTCTCTTTGAGAGGGAACCATGGTCAGAAAACAACGCGTCAACTCGACCCAGCCGACACGCAAAGGACCAGGCCGACGAGGCGGCTCCAGCATCAAGGACGATAAGGTTTACGTCGACAAGGTGAAATCCGAGCTCGGTGACGAGCAAACGCTGCGAGATCATGAGAAGCGCCACCAGGCCGGGGCGACAAATCCGTGTGAGCTAAGCGATAAGAAATGCGACCAATACGTTCGCTGGCTGGTTCTGGAGCTGCTCCAGGTCGCTGAGACTGGAACCCACGTTGGTTCTGATTTGCGGGAGCTGGCTACGGTCATCATGGAACAGGCCACCGGCGCGCGGCGTACCGTTGCGATTCTCGAGGGCCTGATTCCGCGCCTGGGCGACCACGATGTCGTTCGATTGCTTCGCGACTATTTCGACAATCAGCGCGAGTCCACCGAGAAAATCTAATCGCATCTATTCGCGTCATCCAGGGGCGACCGGTTCTTGAATGTAGTGGCTGAGCATCCCCTGGAGCGCTTCCGTGAGAATGCGATCATGCTGTTCGGCCTTGCTGGATATCGGTACCAGGACATCGCGGACCTCGTCGATGACGGCGAACATGACCGGACGCGGAAGAGCCGAACGTGGCGCGCCGTTCAGGACGAGCTCAAACGACGGGGGAAACGCCCGCCGACGAAGCCGCGCGTTCAGCGACACCACCGCCAGCCCGGGGAGGCGAGCACGGCGGCTCCGGCGACACCACCTGTCGTCACTGCTGCCCGGGCAGAGGTAACAGCGGCGACAAAGCACAAACCAGCTGGTGCGGCACGACGCGCGCCAGCACCGAAGCGGCGGGAATCAGAGCGCCGCGTCGAAGAGGCCAAACACCTCATCGATGAGCCCGCGCTCGACTAACCGAACATGCATGCCCGCGTCACGGCGCCACACTCGCTCCCCGCATTGAGGCGCGCCCCACAAGGATCCCAAGAGCAACGCCGGCCATGCTTGCCATCCCTAGGCGTATGCAGCCGAGACTGGCGGTGAGCAGGGCGACAGCAACGGCAAGCAGCCAGTGATTTGAAAGCGGTGCTCGACCGCGCTCGCACAGCATGACTACCGCGCCTGCGGCTCCACCGATCAGCAGCGAGAACCCAGTACAGTAGGAAATGGGGCCGGCAACGGCGCATCCCGGGTCGAGTCGCGTCAGTACCAACGCAGCTGCCAGTGGAATCAGCCCTGCGAGAAGACCTGTGGTGACGCTCTCGACGCCCCCTCGACTTCGAAACCGAAGCCACACACTGGCGACAAAGAGCAGCCCCGCGCAGCAGGCGCACGCCTCGCGGCCAACCGGCTCAAGTAGGCAGATGGCGACGATGGGGCCGAGCACAATGGCCACTCGAACGGCCATGCGCAGGCGACCGAGCTCGTAGTGGCGGAGGCTTCGGGCGGTGAGTGTCTCAAGATTGACCATAAATGCTCCTCCAAAGATTGCGCAGTCGGTCGAGCGCTCGCTGCCGACGCTTGCGCATGGCCGGTGTTGCCGGCCCTCCCCGTGCGGCTCCCCGCAGCCCAAGGTGCTCTGCGTCGTCAGGTGATGTTTGGTCCAATGCTTCGGCGAACGCGGCGTGGATCTCGGCCTCAATGAGAGCGTCTTCGACGGAGGACGCCGCCGTATCGGAGTCGAGCATGTTTTCGCCTACGAGCCTCTCGCGCCGGCGCTGGAGCCGCTTGCGTTGAGACATGATTTCGAAGGTGGCGATCCCGAATGCCCATGAGAGCGGATCGCGCGTTGTGTCGAGCTCCGAGATCCGAGAGGAAATCCGAAAGAGGACTTCTTGGGCTACGTCCTCCGCAGCCTGCGGGTCACGGAGGCCACGCTCCGCATAGCTCAAGAGCACGGGCCACAGCAGCTCCACCAGCGGCGTCATCGCGGAACGATCGCCATCCGCCAAGCGGAGAATAGCGCTTTGGATGGCTTTTCTGAGGTTCGGATCCATCGCGGGCGGGAGGGGGCGCTAACGGTAGGCGCTCAGGGCGTGTCGTGACTTCTTTTTTTGAAGATACTCGTCACGACTCGAAAAGTGGTGCCTACCGACGGCATGAGCGATACCCCTTTCGTCGTCACGAAGAAGAGCCTTGGGTTGGCGGGCATGGCCGCATTCGCAGCTTGCGTCGCGTGTTGCGCCTTGCCGGTCCTCGCGGCAGCGGGCATCGGCGGCGGGGCCCTGTCTGCCGTTGCAGGCTATATCCGTCCCGGAGCCGACCTCGTAGTAGCGAGTCTCGTGGGCGTCGGTGTCTTGGCGTTCATTGCCTCGCGTGCCACGCGTGCACGCGCACGCGCGCTGCCGGCCGCGAACTGCAACGTCTATTGCGACGTTGGCGGTGGCTGCGGTTGCGCGCCGCCGGGCAACACCAATGTTTTCGCCACCGGGTCTCCCCGATCGGGTGAGCCGATCGTTTGCACCGCCGACTTGCGCGACCAACCGACGGTGCAAGGCCAGCTGGACGGCTATCGGGCCGCGTTCGCGCACCTGCTTTGCACTGAGAAGGTCGATGGTGCGGTCCGCTGGGTTTTTGCGAATCGTCCAGGGTTGAGTGGCGACCTGCGAACCTGGCGGAAAAAGAGCATCGTTGCTGCAGCTTCTTCAAGTTCGACCTGCGGATTGTTGGAGAGACGATCGTTTGGCAAACGACGGCTCACGAAGAAGCGGCCGCGGTGTTGGACGAGTTCGCGCGCTTACCAGACCGCCTGGGCCAGCATTCCCGAGGGAACGAGGTCCAACCGATCAAAGAGGCGATCGGAGGAGCAGGGCTGATTTTTGCTGCTGACGTACCCCCGCCCAAGTAATAGTTCGCGCGTGAATCCAGTCGCGAATATCGGGCTGTTCGCCATCACAGCCTTTGCAGAAATCCTAGGCTGCTACTTGGTGCTGATCTGGAGCCAAGGCGGTCGGTCGGTCGCGTTGCTGCTGGCTGCAGCAGTCGCGCTCGGTCTGTTTGCATGGTTGCTTCGTTTCACCCCACCGCCGGACGGACCTACGCAGCTTACGGTGGGGTTTACGTAGCGATGGCTGTTGTTTGGGGCTGGCTGGTCGAGCGGATCCAACCGGATCGCTGGGACCTTATCGGCGCGGCCGTAGCCTTGGTCGGCATGGGCATCATCGCTTTCGGGCCGCGCTGAATTAGTCCGCTGACCTGACCGATGACGCCCCTTTCTCAATTTTTTCAGCGCGCCCGGGCCCGCGCTCGGACGACCTGTTAGTTCTTAGCTTGTGGGCCAGGAGTCAGAGCGCCGCGTCGAAGAGGTCAAACACCTCATCGATGAGCCCGCGCTCGACCAGGATCTCGACAGCGGACCGCGCGACCTCTAGCCGTCCCCGGAGTTCGGCGTTTTCGCGTCGAAGCTCAACGATCTCTTGGTCGTCACCAACTCTGCTCGGCCCACCGCTTGACCGCGCGCGACGCATTGCAATCGATCCGCGCGCGGCAATGATGCTTTCACCACTAAAATATCGCTCGCTAGCTCCGCCACTTCGCGTGCGTCAAACCGGTGAACGCCGCGCGAGTCGAGGCGCGAGTCGAGCTCTCCGCCAAGCTGGAGCCGGCGAACGGTCGCGATACCTTTGCCAATGCGTTCCGCAACCTGTGCGCGCGTGAGCATGCGAGAGAACGTACCACCGGGAAGGCTATGGTGCGGAATGCGCGCGACCGTTCCCGGTCGACGGACTTCGGTTCTCTCCAGGCTTAAGGTGGCTCCCAGGCGAAGCGCGGACAGCCCACCGCTTTAATGCGAGCGCAGGCAGTCGCACTGGGGCGACGGTTAGGGCACTATCCGCCCTGCACTTGCCTACGTAAGCGCTCCCGGCAGCAGCAAAGCGTCGGCCCTCCTGCGCAAAGGGACTTGATCGAAACCGCGCTATCAGCCTATCGTTCATTTACGATAGACCGCCGCGATTGCCGATCCCATGAAAGCTTCTCACGCACCGGAATGTTGCGCCCCGGCGGTTGAAGGCCCTGATCTTAGGCCTGTCGAAGGCGCAAAGGCAGACGAAGAATTGGCCGAGCTGGCCAAAGCCATCGGGCACTCTGCGCGGGTGCAAATCCTAAGACTGCTCGCGCGTAAAACGGCCTGCGTATGCGGAGAAATCGTCGAAGAATTGCCGCTTGCGCAGTCGACCGTATCCCAGCACCTCAAGGTGTTGAAAGAGTGCGGTTTGATTCGCGGCGACGTGGATGGCCCACGAGTTTGCTACTGCATTGAACCGCGAGCTCTGCGGCGCCTCAAGGCGCTCGTCGGCAGCCTCTAACCGTCAACTTACGTTAAAGGAAGTGCCAGGAACATGCCCGTGCTCCAAGCATTCGAGCCCACAACTGCTAGCCGCGACGCCAAGCTGGTGAACGACCACGAAGAAGTCCCGCTCTTGCGGAGTGCAAATTAAGTGAACGACATCTCGATCACTCGGCGCCTCGCATCGGAGGCGGTCGGTACGGCATTTCTTTTGGCAACGGTCGTCGGCTCAGGAATCATGGCGCAGCGCCTGGCCGGCGGAAACGTGGCCATCGCGCTGCTCGCCAACACGATCGCCACTGGCGCGGGTCTCGTGGCGCTCATCCTCACGTTCGGCCCGGTGAGTGGCGCTCACTTCAACCCAGCGGTCACCCTCGCGGACGCGGCAATGGGGGGCCTAGCATGGCGCGACGTACTTCCCTACACTGCAGCGCAGCTCCTTGGGGCATTCGCGGGCGTCGCCGCTGCGCACGTGATGTTCAGTGAAGCGTTCTTTTCGGCGTCGCAGCATGTTCGGAGCGGTCCCGCGCAGCTGGTCAGTGAGTTTGTCGCCACGTTCGGCCTACTGTCCGTGATCTGGGGCGTCTCCAGACGCCACGGGCACTACACCCCCTTTGCCGTTGGGGCGTACATCACTGCCGCGTATTGGTTCACAGCATCCACGTCGTTCGCGAACCCAGCGGTGACGTTGGCCCGCGCCGCAAGCAACACCTTCGCTGGCATACGGCCTGTTGATGCGCCAGGCTTCATTGTTGCACAGCTGGTGGGAGCGGCTGCGGCGACGGCGCTGTTCCGTTGGCTGGTACCGTCGCTGCCGCAGACGGCTGGTCGTGTCGTGGACGGCGCGCCCGACTCTGAGAGAGCGCGCTCGCATAGCGCCTGAATCACTAGGTCAGACAAGGATATCAATGAAAACCGTACTATTTGCATGCATTCACAACGCGGGCCGCTCACAAATGGCCGCTGCGTGGTTCAACGCGCTGGCTGATGAGTCGAAGGCGCGCGCGATTTCGGCGGGCACAGAGCCTGGAACTCGTGTTCACCCCGAAGTGCTGACAGCAATGCGCGAGGTCAACATCGAGCTCGAAGGGGTCGAACCGCAGAAGCTGACCGACGAGCTCGCAGCCACCGCGACGATCCTGATCACGATGGGGTGCGGCGAGGCGTGTCCGGTGGTGCCAGGACTCAGGCGCATGGACTGGCCGCTCGAGGACCCCAAAGGCAAGCCAGTCGAGCGAGTGCGTGAGATCCGCGATGACGTGAAGTCCCGGGTTTCAGCCTTGCTCGAAGCAGAGCACTGGCGCTGATTCTTTGCGTCCTTTTCCCGGACCTTCTGTCTTCATAGGCAGGAGGTCACGATGGTCAGTTCATCCGCAGACGAAGTTCGAAATACAGTCCGTGAACACTATGGGAAGGTCGCTGAGACCAATGGCACCGTTGGATGTTCGCCAGGGTGTTGCAGTCCGGGCGCAAATAGCAGCGTCGCACTCGGGTACTCGTCAGACGAGCTCGCTTCCGTCCCCGACGGCTCGAATCTCGGCCTTGGCTGCGGCAACCCGCAGGCCATGGCGGCTCTGCGAGCGGGCGAGACTGTGCTTGATTTAGGTAGTGGTGCCGGATTCGACTGCTTCCTCGCGGCTCGCCAGGTCGGTCCTACCGGTCGGGCCATTGGGGTCGACATGACCCCGCAGATGGTCGCGAAGGCACGCGACAACGCTCGAAGAGCTGGCGTGACCAACGTCGATTTCCGCCTTGGAGAGATCGAGCACCTCCCGGTCCTGGACGCGTCCGTGGACGTCATTCTGTCCAACTGCGTGATCAACCTCTCACCAATCAAGGCCGAGGTAATTCGAGAAGCGTTTCGAGTGCTGCGGCCGGGCGGACGCTTGGCAATTTCCGATGTCGTCGCCACTGCACCGATCCCGGAACGGCTTCGCGGAACGGACTCGGCGTTGACCGGTTGCATCGGCGGAGCCGCGCACGTGGACGAGCTCGAAAGAATGCTGACCGAGACCGGGTTTGCCGGAGTTGCCGTGCGACCTCGTCCCGAAAGCCGCGAGTTCATCAAGGATTGGATGCCCGAAAGCGGGATTGAGGAGTACGTCGCCTCCGCCACAGTGGAAGCGGTCAAACCGGCGGCTGTCCGTTCGTGCTGCGGCCCCGAGTGTTGCACACCGGGAGCAACTCAGTAGTGATAAGCGACGACGCGCGCTGCGCTTATCGAGAGCTCGAGGAACGCCTTCGGCCCTTCGTTGCGCGGCGCGTGCCGACCTCGGACGTCGAAGACGTCCTGCAAGACGTCTTCGTGCGCGCGCAGCGCGCGCTCCCCGAGCTTCGCGACGATCAGCGGTTTGGTCCGTGGATGTACCGCATTGCTCGAAGCGCGATCGCCGAGAGCCACCGTCAGCGATCGCGTCATCCAGTCGTCGAAGTGGATGACGCCAACTCCGCCGTTGCGAGCGAGGGCGGTGGTCCGACCGCGCTAGAGACTGAGGTTGCCGAATACCTCGTGACGCTAGTCGGTCGGCTGCCGTCGCCCTACCGCGAGGCGCTCACGCTCTCCGAACTCGAAGGGCTCACCCAGCAAGCTGCGGCTGATGCGCTCGGAATCACGTTGTCCGGCGCAAAGTCTCGGATTCAACGGGGACGTGAGAAGCTGCGCGGCCTGCTCGACGATTGTTGCCGCATCGGTGTCGATGCACGAGGGCAAGTCATCGACTGCGAACCGCGCCAGCCCGGTTGCTGCTGCAAGAGCGAATAACCCGTGGTGATCGCAGTTGGCACCGGTCACAGGACTGCTTTCGCGGCAGTCTGCGCCACCAGCTTTGCGGCGGCCTCTTTTCGCTCGCTGTGGCGATCGGTCAGGTAGTCGGTGTGGTCTCGTAGTAGCAGCGTGAACTTGTAGAGCTCTTCCATTACGTCGACCACGCGGTCGCGATACGACGAATCCTTCATGCGACCGTCGTCATCGAACTGCTCGTACGCCTTTGCAACCGATGACTGATTGGGGATGGTGAACATCCTCATCCACCGGCCAAGCAGGCGAAGCGAGTTGACGGCGTTGAACGATTGCGAACCACCACTCACTTGCATCACCGCTAGCGTTCGCCCTTGCGTGGGCCGAACGGCGCCGATGTTGAGCGGGATCCAGTCGATCTGGTTTTTGAGAACGCCGGTGACGGCGCCATGACGCTCAGGCGACGTCCAAACTTGACCCTCCGACCATTCGCACAGGCCTCTGAGCTCGACCACCTTCGGATGTTCGGCGGGCACGCTGTCGCACAAGGGCAGCTCCATCGGGTCGTAAAAGCGGGTCTCGGCGCCCATTTCGGTGATAATCCGTGCCCCCTCCTCGGCAAGCAGGCGACTATACGATCGCTTTCTCAAGGACCCGTATAGAAAGAGGATCCGGGGCTTGTGTGGCGACGAGGAGTCCGTGAGTGACTGGGTCATCTCAATATCCTGATCAGGGCGAGCCCTTGCCGCCGCGCTTGCAGCAGTCTTGCCAGAGGTAGTTTGTCAGCCCGCGGAGCGATTCGTAGTCAGCGGCGTAGAAATGGAACGTGCCTTCCTGGCGGCTGATCAGCATCTCGGCATCGAGCAGTCGCTTCAAATGGTGGCTGAGCGTGGATGCAGGAAGTTCAACGTGACTCTGAATCTCACCCGCGGCGCTTCCGTGCTCACCGCCTTGCACGATGAATCGCAAGATTGCTAGGCGCACGGGATGGCCAAGCGCAGCGAGCTGATCGGCGTGGTAGTTAACTTTTGACGTCACGGGACTTCTTCCAATATTATGGAAGAATGCTGGCGGGCCGCAAGCGACTTTCGCCATGGGCGCCACACCCTGCTCGAGTCAGCAATCGTCTGCGGCTGATTAACGCTCGAACCGATGCCTGCGCAGCTTTGGGCTGAGCGACGCGTGCTCCGTTTCTCGTTCCCCTCGCGTCAGAGGGGCGGCGGCTTGGCAGCAACTGGAATGGCTGCGGTAGAGCCTGCACGCTGCGTCGTGTCCTCTGTGTGCGCTGCGGAACATCGCTGAGCACCTAGTCCGAAGTGAGCGGCTGCTCGACGTACCTTATCGCTTTCTTTTGCCGCGCGAAGACTTTAAAGTCTAGGGTTTCTGTAATCACAAGCGAAGTGGGGACATCGATGGCGTTCATAAGCAATCCGAACATCCAAGCCAATGCGCAATTGCGCATTCCGCAACGAGAAGCATGTGCCGCAATACGTGATCACTTTGCTCGGGCAGATGCGCCGCGTGAGGTGGGCATCGTGCTGCCCGTAGGTTGCGGAAAGTCCGGGCTCATCGCCATCACACCGTTTGCAATGGAGGCGCGACGAGTGCTCGTGATCGCTCCAGGACTGCGCATTCGCAAGCAGCTCGGGGACGACCTGAAGGCGAGCAGTCACACAAACTTCTTCAAGCGTACCGGCGTACTCACAAATGATCAGGCGTTTCCAGAAGCTGCTGTTATCGAGAGCGGGCGCATCAACGCTGACGACCTGCGAAATTCCGATTTTGCGGTCGCCAACATTCACCAGGTCGCGGGTGAGGACAATCGGTGGCTCGGTCAGCTTGAGGCCGATTTCTTCGATCTAATCCTGGTCGACGAGGCGCATCACAATCCGGCCGCGAGTTGGCAGCAAGTGAAGGAAAGGTTTCCGAGCGCGCGCATCGTGAACTACAGCGGGACGCCAACCCGCGCCGACGGGCGCGTCATGGACGGCGCAATTATTTATTCCTTCTCCGTCGTGCGGGCGATCCAAGCAGGATACGTGAAGCGCTTGCGCGCAAAGATGCTCCGCCCCACGTCGCTCAGATACGTCGACCCGAGCGACGGGCAGCAGCGCACGATTGGACCAGACGAGGTCAGAGCGCTCGGGGAAAATGATGCGGCCTTCCGGCGCGGCATCGTTATGGCGGAAGAAACGTTGGGGTCAATCGTGGACTGCGCTATTGCGGAGCTACTGCGCCTGCGGCAGGAGACCGGCGAACCACGTCTCAAAATTATCGCATCCGCGCTGAATCAGGCCCACTGCATCCAGATAACAGAGGCTTTCCGAGCGCGCTCAATGCGCGCGGCCTACGTACACTCGCAGGAGGGAGGCGCTACCAATGACGCCGTTTTCGGGAGGCTGGATCGGGACGAGTTGGACGTCATCGTCCAAGCCAGAATGCTCAACGAAGGGTTTGACCATCGGTATCTGTCAGTCGCGATGGTCGGCAGCATTTTTGCGAATCTCGGCCCCTTCGTTCAATTCGTCGGTCGCGTGATGCGCGCGATCGAACAGGATGCCCCGGGCCACCCGTTGAATCAGGGCGTCGTCGTCTTCCACGCTGGCGCGAACGTCGCAAGCCGCTGGAACGACTTTCGAGAATTCAGCGAAGCAGACCAGCTTTTCTTCGCTGACCTTCTTCCCGCTGCGGAGAACGTCGAGTTCGATAGCAATGAGGTTGTCGAGCGTGAGCCCGGCGCCGGAGGCGGTGTGGTTCCCGTGGAAATTTTGGAGGAGCTCGACGTCAGAGTCTCCGAGATGAATCCGATCGGAGACCCGGAGGTCTTGGCGCTTTTTCGCCAGCTTGCCGAGCGGGGCATCACCCCCGAGCAGGCGGCGCAAGGAATACAGCGCATGCGGCGCGACCGTCAGGACGTGCGCGAGGCGCGACGCGCAGCCCTCAACGATCGCGTGCAGAACGACGCTGGCGGCATCCTCGCCCGCCTGAACATCAGCCCGCGAGGTAAGACGCTGGATCGGGCGCGAAGGCTACAGAACTTTGCCTGGACGGCGGCGGAGCTCCATCGACGAGTGAACGCTGCGGCAAACGGCGAGCTCGACAACCGACAGAACTTCACTCTCGATCAGGTAAACGCGGCACACGACGCACTCCCCGGCATTGTCGCGGCCTTGGAAGCGGAACTCGGCCATGGGTAAGTCCGTAGTTGTAAGCATGGAGGTCACGACCGCAAAAAGCTCACACAACTGCCGCTTCAATAAGAAGCACCGCATTTGCATGGGCGATGCGCGCCTGACCATTAAAGAAGATGGCTCGCCGCTGAACTATTGCCTGCCGTGCGCTCGCGCGTTTCTCACGAAGGGATTGGAGCGACTGAGTGAACTACAAGCTCAGGTGGATAAGCGACTCACGAACAACGCGAAGTAGCTAGACCGGCTCGTGGAAACCTCGCAGCGAGGCGCGTGCACGCGAACAATTAGAACGGATCGGGGTGCGCTGGGTAGGCCAAGGTTCTCAGAGCTAGCGCCGCGAGTTCGGCGCTCTCGGCCGGGCTCAGCGCGTCAATGTCATCGAATCGCGCACGCGCTGCGCGTCGTTCGGCCGCTCGCTCGCGGGCCGTGGCTTCAGTCCTTCGAGCGTGCTCTCGCCCCGATGAAGCGAAGCGTTCGATACTGCTTAGTGATGCAAAAACGTAACCTTTCTCCCTGTCCCGTCCTGACGCCGGGATCTACGTGAGCTAGGGCGTCGGAGCGGGCTCGTCGGCGGTGAGTTGCCAGGGCATGAGCACCTCACCGCGGTCGGCGGCACGCACCGCTTCGAGTAGATAGCGGGTGGGCGCAACGTGGTGCAGCTTGGCTGTCTCGACGAGCGTGTAGAGCGTAGCGGCGACCTTGGTTCCCGCGCGCGACTTCGAGCCGTAGTGGTTTTTGCGCCCCACGACGGGACCTCTGATCGCCCGCTCGGTGGCGTTGTTGTCGAGCGGAATTTGCGGATCACTGGTGAAGCGACTCAGACGATCCCAGTTCGCGATGGTGTACGCCGCTGCCTTGCCGATGGACAAGGTCTTGAGCACGGCCTGGCTCCAGAGCCATGTCTTCAGCTCTGCGAGTACAGCAGCGGCTTCGGTCTTTCGCAACTTGGCCTTGCTCTCGATGTCGGGCCCCGCGCGCTCGTCGATAGTGTAGAGCTGTCCGATCCAATCGAGAGCGAGTTGCGCATCCGGATGATTCGGGAGCGCCTCCTCGAATTTCCTGAACACGTGGGCCCAGCACCCTGCGAGCTGAATGTGCTCGTTACCTCGCGCACCAGCCTCGTGAGTTTTGAGCGCGTCGCACACGATCACTCCGCGGTATTTGCCAACCAAATCCCTGAACGTGTCGGCGCCTTTGTCATCGCGGATCTTGTGGCAGACGATGCCTGGGCCTGTGACACACCACATTTGCCACGGCTTCTCGTCTTTTCCCTCGAGTCTCGGCCATCCTGTTTGATCGAGGCCGATCACCGAATGCGATAGCGCCTGTTGGAACAGCGCTTCGGCCGTAGACGTCAGACGCTTGCCGAGCGCGAAGACCTGATCCCAGAGGGTTTGCGGCGTGACGACAACGCCGTGTCGCGCGAGGATGCGTTGCTGTCGCGCGAGCGGGATATGGTCGAGGTACTTGTCGAGCGCCACCTTGATCGCGAAGGCGAGCGAGTAGCGCCCGCCCTTGATCGCGCGCTCGGGACCGAGCGCCGTTTCAACGCAGCCTCCACAGCGGCAAACGTACTTTTGCTGCTTGACGTGGACGAGGCGGTAACTGATTTCGACGAAGTCGACCATCTCGGACGACTCGAACTGCCCCGCCATCGGCTCGAGGCGCTCGCCACACGCGGGGCAGGCGCGGTCAGGCTCGTCGAGCTCGAACACCTTCTCGTCAATTGGCAGAGCAAGCTGCTCGGTTGGACCCGACTTCGCCCGCGGCTTGCTCGACTTCTCGCCCTTCAGCGCTTCGTGCTGCTCAGCCTGATCTTTAGCCCGTTTCTGCAGCTGATTGAGCAGCGCCAGCGTTTGCTGCAGCTCCTGCGGATTTCCTTTCAGCGCCTTGAGCTCTTCGCATTTGGCGCTGAGCACGCGCAGGAGCTGCTCAATCTGCATCTGCTGCGCCATGGCGATACGACGGAGTTGCTCGACGTCGTTTTCGTGGCGCAGATCCACGTTGCTCTTTAGATCAGGTCGATCGCTCTTCTGC
This sequence comes from Myxococcales bacterium, assembly GCA_903642325.1. Lineage (GTDB taxonomy): Bacteria > Myxococcota_A > Polyangia > Polyangiales > Polyangiaceae > PMG-095. The sequence goes on from CAHJWM010000039.1 coordinate 45,086, forward strand.
AAGCGCAATCGGCTTGATCACGCCCGGTGAAAGTGAACGCCGACCGACGAGCTCGCAGCCTTCGATGTACAGCGCCAGCTCGCTGGACGTGAGCTGAACGGGGCTGCCGTCTTCGCGGACAGTGACGCGAAGCAACCACCCTCCAAACGCTTCTGGAAAATGCAGAGTCCAGTGCCATCCCAAACCAGCACCTTGCAGCCGCGCCGTCGGCGATTGCTGAACAAGAACAAGTCGCCGCTCAATGGATCACGACTGAGCCCCTGCTTAACGAGGCCATACAGCCCATCGTACCCCTTGCGCAGATCAACGGGCGCTGGATACGCGAACACGCGCACGGCGCGACTGGTGCCCAAGATCATCCGAGCTCGCGCAGCAGCGCCGCGGCCTCCCCCGGTGTGAGACCGTCGATCCGAAAGCCGCCCGGCGACACCACACTCAGCGTGCGCACTGGCACCCTCGGAGCGACCACGCGCACGGGCACCAAGGCTTTCGTTTCACCGGCCTCGACACACCACCGACGGACGGTATCGAACTGCTGTCCTAGCTCGAGCTTGATCTCTTCCCAGCTCGCTCCCGCCGCACGCCGGCCACGTGCCCACGTCACCACTCGAGCCCGAAGCTCCGCCGGATACCGCCTGCCCCGACCGGTCTCCACACGCCCCAGATCCCGCCGCAAAATTGCCGTTTCCTTGTCCATGATCGCCGTCCTTTCGCGAACGACGCGAGCATGAGACGCCTACGACGTCAGGACGGGGCAGAGAGAAAGGTTACGCAAAAACCACGGCGAATGGCGATTTCGCGCGTCCCTGACGCAGCCATTCGTCGTGTCTCGCTCCTTCGACCGCCGCAGCAAGCTGTTCATTGGACGCGCCCTCGGAGTGCCGATTTTGCAGGGCCCGCACTGACCGATCGTCAGGTCCGCCAAGGCCCAAGGTCCGCCACGCCGCCAGTACTTTTTCAAGCTCTGGCGGCACCGGTGGCGGGGGGCCCTCAACCGGGCGGCGCATGCCGGCCGTGCGGCGCTGTTCTGCTGATGCTTTTCTTGCTCCGTGGAAATTTGAAAATTGAATCTCCCCCTTGCTCGGGTGCCGGTCGGGCGGCGCCTTCGAGCGGCCGCTGGGGGCTAAGGGGGGATCTTGTTCAAATTTAGGATCCGTACCAGTAGACGCGCTCGAATTCGGATGCGTCGACGCCACCGTTTTTTGCGGTCCGGCGGCCTCCTCTCCGCCGAGCGCGCGCAAGAGTGCGTCTGCTTCAACGAAGTACTTATTTACGTTGGTGCGGGTGTACTTGCCCGTGGGCAATGGGTGATGAGGGGGGATCAGGTCCCAACGTAGCAAGCCCGCGTCGCGCAGCTCAAAAAGGGCCCTCCGAACTGTGGTTAGGTTGGACTCAATCGCCTCGGCGATGACCTTCTGGTGTGCGAAGTACCCCGGGCACTGTCCAAGCAAGAATAGCAGTACCCTAACTGCCGGGTGACTGAGCGCGATGTTTGGCACCTTGCCCCGCCGAGCCAGCGCACCGAGACAGCGCCAGTACATTTCGCGGGTCTGGCGCTCTGCAAGGTGCCTGACTTGTCCTGGGGCGTGCCGCTCGGCCGGCGCGGTCACGGGCGACCTCCTGACGGCACGGAAGTGTCGGAGGCTCTGAGACCTGTTCGACAACGGGGGTCGAGCGGAGAACGGCCTCGGCCAGGTCCGTCGCACGCTCGAGAGCGAAATCACCTCCCTCAAGCACGGCACGCGCGAGGTGGACCGCGTCGCTTTCGAGACAGCCTCAGCCAGTACGGCCGCCAGGGCCCTCCGTGGCTCGCCTCGGGCCGCCGCGGACAGGTAGGCGGCCGCGAGCTCCGCTACATGTCGTGCGTCATGACTGGCGGGAACATACGGGAAACGACGGGAACCTGATTGGGCTGGGGAGGTGGAGTTGCCCCGATGTGGCGGACAGATTTGACTGCTAAGAATCAGCTGGGGGCGTTGGTCTCGAACTCGATCGGCG
>CAHJWM010000040.1 GCA_903642325.1 Myxococcales bacterium
TGTCGCCCCGCCGCCCGCGACCGCCTGGGACCATCCGCCCGCCGCGCAACACTACGCGCCCCCAGCCGGGGCACCTTGGCAGCCGGCCGGCGCCGCCGGCTCAGCGCAGCCGTCTTGGAATTCCCCCCGCGCGCCAGGCGAGGCCGGCAGCTTCGCCCCCGTCGTAGACCGATCACGTTTTGGCGCGCCGGAGGGCATGAACCCGTTTGGCGCCACCGTGGGTCAGGATTTTCCCGGCGCTGCTCCAGGACCGCAAGCGTACGCCGCGCCCAATGGCGCGTACGGGCCGCCACCGGCGCAGTATGCCCCGCCACCGGCTCACGCTCACGCCTACGCGCCGCCACCGGCGCCTCCTCAGTACGCGCCGCCACCCGCTCAAGCCTACGCGCCGCCGCCGGCGCCTCCTCAGTACGCGCCGCCACCCGCTCAAGCCTACGCGCCGCCACCTCTGCAGTACGCCCCGCCTGTTGGCGCAGCGCAGTGGGCGCCCCCCGCGCCGCCGCTGGCGCAGCAATCTCACGATCCCTCAGCGTTTGCCGCCACCTCCCCGCCGCCCACGAACGAAGAACACGACGCGAACGTCCGACCCAGTGGCCATGCGCCTGCAGCAGCGTTGCGGCCACCGGCGGGTCGTGATCCGGAGCTCGTGGAAGCGAACGCAATCCGCACGCTCGCCGGCTTCTTAGTCAGCTTCGACCAGAGCGAGCTCGGGATGTTTTGGCCACTGTATCAGGGCCAAAATACCTTGGGCCGCAAAGGAGCGGCGCCGGGGCTGGACATCGAGATCGATAGCCCAACGACTTCGTCTCGGCACGCCGTGCTGTACGCTGCCGCCCGCCCGGGGCGAATCAAGGTGGAAGACGGCGGCAGTACCAACGGCACGTTCTTGAACGACGCATCGCTCGAACGCGGCAAAAAGGTCGAGCTCCGCGACAACGACGTGCTGCGCTTCGGCGGCTTCAGCGTCACGGTCAAGATCATCTGAGGTCCCACCGTCGTCGGGCGGCCGCGCCCCGGCAACCGCGGAGTACCCCGCGCGTCAATCCGAGCTTTAGGGCCTGCGCCCTGATCGATTCTTCCTCGTACGTACCTCGAAACGGAAACAAGCAGTGATGCAGCTCTCACCGAATCATTCATCCAAGCGCCGCGCGCTCGTCGCTCTCGCCAGCCTGTTGGTCATCTGGTTCACCGCGCTGGCCGCTCTCGCCTCGCCCGAGGCGAAAATATTGCGCGTCGACCCGCGTGCCGCTCAGGAGAATGGCAATCCGATCCTGACGAGCGTGATCGAAGTTTCGCAGAGCAAACGGGTGAGTGACGCCACCGCTGCATGCGGCACTTTGACGGGTAACGGGCAGCTCGATTGCATGAGCCAAGCCCTGGAAAAACCCTTCGCCCTCTACACGCCGTTTCCGTTTCCGTCGGCTAACGCCATCTTTACGGTGACCGTCGACGGCGCGGCCGTCCCCGCAAAATTCGTGAGCGACGCCGCCTGGGGTGACAGCTTGCAGCAGCCCAGCGTGGGCACGGCTTGGTTGATCTTGATCGACGCCGATCGCCGCATGGGCAAGAGCTTCACGGACGCGCGCCAGCTGGCCGCGCAATTCGTGGCCAGTCTGGGCGCCAACGATATCGTCAACGTGATGTTCTTCAACGATCGCCAGATCGTGAAAGATTCGAAGTGGGTGAGCGCCGCGCAAAAGGCACGCGCCACGAGCCTGATCAACACTACCCCGGAGACCTTCGTTTCGTCCGGGCGCAATCGCTCTCTGCTCACCATCATCAAGACCGCCGCCACCGATGGCTTTGGCGCGCTGGGCAACGTGGGCGACGACGTGGCGTTGCCGCTGCACCAAGCCATGATCGTGCTCTCCAATGGCTTTGGCGGGGCTGACCCATCGACCACCGGCCCCGGCGCGTTGCAGCTTCAGCAATACCTCACCGGGGGTCGCTTCCCCGAAGAAAATACTGCGCTCCCGAAAGCGCCGGTGCCGGTAATCAGCATTTGGTATCCGCCGGGCGTGGTCGACGAGTTTCGCCAGAATTCTCTGGAATTCATGCAGAATCTGGCCAATACGGAGATCGGCGGGTTCTTCAGCGTCATGCGCGAAGGCCAAGGCTCGCGCTCAAACGCGATCGTCAGCACCGTGCGACAGCGCTTTTCGAAGATGCACATCGTGAAATGGCTTGCGTCGTGCGTGGCTCCCACCGTGACACAGACGTTTGGGCTGGTATTCAATAACGTAAAGCCGCCAATTTTAGGAGACAACACCTTCAAGGACGTACCGGTCGGCATCGACCCCACGACTTGGCCGCTGAACGTGAACGTGCAGTACACGGAGGACACGGCTAAAGCGCAAGGCGGCGTGTACCCGAACGGCAGCTTCAAGGTGTACGGGGATTTCTGCTGGGGCGGCGAGAAGGAACGCGCGGAGGTGTACTTTTTGCCCACCGGGCAACCCCTACCCGCCGCGATGGCTGGCGCGGACATCGAGCAAGCCAAGCGCACCCAGCAACAGCTGATCGCCATGGGCATGAAGGGCACCACCGTCGAGGCCAGCGACACCTACGCGCAATTCACCGCGCCGGACAAAGACAAAATCTTGGCGGGCTCGGGCGACCAGGCGGTCGTGCGGTTGGTCATCTACGACAACAAGGCCCACCGCACGAGCGGTGTGACCTCGACCACGATCATCCAGCTGAAAGGCACCACCCAGCCACTCCCGTTGCTCTTGATTTTGAGCGCACTGTTGGCGCTCGTAGTGATCGCGCTCTTGATCGTAGTGATCGTGCGCAGCGGCGGTAAGAAGCGCGGCGGCGGTGGCGGGGCCCCACCTTCCCCCGTCGTTGCGGGCGGCTATGGCGGGCCTCCGGGTCAAGGCTATGGGCCACCACCGGGCGGCTATGGTCCGCGCGCGCAGGGCAACGGCGTCAGCCCAGAGTTGATGTACGGCGGCAGCCCGCCCGGTCAGGTGTACGGCGGTCAGGCGCCCGCGCCCCAGGCGCCTCCGCCGAACCCCTACGGGGGGAGCGCATCTAGCGCGCTCTTACAATGCTCGGCGGGCGTGTTCACGGTGTTGCAGGGCCAAGAGATGCGCGCGGGTCGCGATGCCGCGCAGTGTGGCATCGCGCTGGCCGAGCCGCGCATCTCCGCCGTGCACGCCACGTTCAGGTTGGAAAGCGGACAACTCGTGGTGCGCGACGAGAACAGCAACAACGGCACTCTGGTCAATAACAATCGCCTGTCGCCGGGCGTTTGGGCGCCCGTACCCAACGGCTCCGTCGTGCGGCTCGGCCCGGTCGAATTCACCGCGCGCGTGCAATAGCGGTCCACGGTACGAACCATGATCCCTGGTTTCGGCAAGTCATCGATCCTCATCGGCAGCGCGCCTCACTGTGATATTCGGCTCGGCGCCCCCGGCGTTGCGCCCGAGCACGCGCGCATCGAGCACCGCGGCGGCGGCAGTTTGTCGTTCATCGACAACGGCGTTGGGCCATCCTTCGCCAATGGCGCGCCCATGGCATCCGGGTCGAGCGCGCCCTTCGACTTTCACGCCGAGTTTTCCGTCGGTCAGGCGCCGGTACCGAAGGCGCACCCCGCGCTCACGCTCATGCTCCTGGAGCGCGGCAAGGCGGGCGTCAGTCCAGGGCAGTTGGTCTTCGGTCGCGATCCCGCGCGTTCCAATATCGTCGTTCACCATCCGAACGTCTCCAGTCACCACGCGACTTTTCAGCTCAATCCGTTAACGGTCACCGACCACAACTCGACCAGCGGCACGTGGCTCAATCAAAAGCGCATCCCGCCGAATCAAGCGCAGGCCCTCGACCCGCGCGGCTTCGTGGCGCTCGGCCCCGTGGCGGTGCCCGTCGATTTGGTGCTGCACTTGGCCGGTCAAATCGGCGCCTCCGCCGGCGCTCCCGCGCCGGGCAAGGCCATACTCGGTAGCGCGTCCGCGCCGCCCCAGGCCGAGCCGGGAGCCCTGGGCGATCGCGCCTCGAGCCCCACGCCGCGGCCCAAGCACAAAACCGTGATGGGCCAAATCCGGGTCGCGGATTCGAGCGGCGGCGCGAAGACCATCGGCCGCACGCCGGAAAATGACATTCAGATTCCGCACCCGCAGGTCTCCAGCCGGCACGCCGTGCTGCACGTGTCCGGGGGGCAGCTGTTCATCGAGGACAAAGGAAGCGCCAACGGCACCTACGTGCGTGGCCAACGCATCCCTGCCAATCAGCGCGTCCCGGTGCAACATGGCGAGAAGGTCCTGATCGGACCGATGCCGCTCTTGCTGCAGGCCGCCGGCGGCGAGGTGGCCGTCGTCGTCGAGGACGCGGCGCACTGGGAGGGTCGCCCGCTGTACGAGATCGAGGCCTGGGACTTGCTCATGCAGGTTCCGGATCGTGACAACCCGGGCGAGCTCAAGACGCTGCTCGACCATGTCAGCTTCAAGGCGCTGCCAGGGGATTTGATCGCGCTCATGGGGCCAAGTGGCGCGGGCAAGACCACACTGCTCCTGACCTTGAACGGCTACCTGCCACCGTCGGCGGGACAGGTGCGCATCAATGGCGAAGATCTCTACGCAATCTACGATGCGCTCCGCGGCTCCATCGGTTACGTGCCCCAGGACGACATCGTTCACCCCGAGCTCACGGTCTGGGAAGCCGTGCGCTACAGCGCAAAATTCCGGTTGCCCCCCGACTACTCCGAGGAGGAAATCGAGCGCCGGGTTCAGACGACCCTCGCGCAGCTCGGCCTGGAGAACGTCGCGCATCTGCAGATCGGCAAGCCCGAAAAGAAGGTGCTCTCCGGCGGCCAGCGCAAGCGCGTGAACATCGCGATGGAGCTCGTCACCGATCCGGTGATCATGTTCCTCGACGAGCCAACCAGTGGTTTGGCCGCCGACGACACGGCCGCTCTGGTGCAACTGCTTTCGGAGCTCGCCAAACAGACCGGAAAAACGATCATCACGACCATTCACCAGCCGGCCAAAGAAGAATTCGAGAAATTCAATTTGGCGCTGATTTTGGGCCCCGGCGGGCTGCTCACTTTTTACGGGTCACCCAAAGACGGCTACCGTTTTTTCGGTTCATGGCTGGAGCGCCAAGGTAAACCGAACAGTGTCGACAACCCACGCGACATGTTCGACATGTTGAACCAGCGCGAGCGTCCGATCTTCGACGCCATGCGTGCCCAGAACCCAGGTGCGCCGCGCTACGCCGCGCGTGCGCAAGCCGCCCGCGAGTGGAACGCGGAGTACCTCAGCCCTCAGAACCCCGTGTTCCAGAAGATGTTCGCGGGTCGGCGCGCCGTCGGCACGCCGACCGATCATCACGGCGTCCCGGGCGGCCGTGGCGACACCAGCGGACAATTTTGGCTGCTCTTTGGGCGCTACGCCAAGATCAAAATGCGGGACGTCGGCGGCACGGCCATCATGCTCCTGCAAGCGCCGATCATCGGCGTGCTCTTGGCTCTGGTTTTCGGCGGGCAGAAGGACGCCATTCCGTATTGGTGCTTGGGTGCCCTACAGGAGCTCGCGCGCAAATCCGGCGGCGTGGGCGACGGGCTCACGCAGACGCTGAATGGCATGCAAGCGACGCCCGATCATTCGGGCTCGATCTTCTTCGTTGTCGTCGCCGCCGTATGGTTCGGCACCAGCAACGCCGCCCGCGAAATAGTCAGCGAGCGTGCCATTTACATGCGTGAGCGCATGGTGAACCTCGGGCTCTTCAACTACGTGTTCTCCAAGTTCGTTCTGCTCAGCTTGTTCTGCGTGGTGCAGTGCACGATCTTGTTGGCGATCGTGTTCTTTGCCCTCGGCTATTCGGGGGGGGGCGCCGCGTTCGGAGTGTCACTGCTCACCTTGACCGTGACGGCGATGAACTCCGTCGCAATCGGCTTGTTCTTGAGCACGCTCGTCGGCAGCGGCGAAGCGGCCATGGCGCTCACGCCGATTGCGTTGATTCCGCAGGTCGTGCTGGGGGGCCTGATGGTACCCATGACGACCAATGCCATGCTCCAATGGCCGATGTACCTGATGCCCGCGCGCTGGGGGTTTCAGGGACTGATTGCGCAAGAGCGCTTGGCGATCTTGCGCAACCCGGCCTGGGTCATCGACATCAAAAAGCCAGACCTGACGAGCGTAGAAAACTTCATCACGGCCGGCCGTTTTCGCTGCGCGGAAGCGCAGATCGCGAGCTCGGACTTCATGGGAGCTTGGGGATTTGGGTCCTACAATCTGCCCTGGTTACCGCCCCTGATCTTATCGGTGATGATGTTCCTGACCTTGGTCGTGATCTTGATCGTGCTAAAGCAGCGCGACGCGATCTGAGGCGCATGCTTCTGCCGCGCGGCGCGCAAGCTTCGCTGGTTTTATGCGTCGTGCTCGGTGGGCTCGCAGTCTCGGCCCGTCGTAGTGGCGCCGAGCTCGGCGCTAGTTCGTCGGCTCCTGTTGCAATCGCCGATCCGGCCCCGGATGCAGGAAGCCCGCCGCCCGTATCGCCGCCGAATTTTCGATTCGTGGACGCAACTTGGGACCGGCCCATCCGCGTCCTGCCCGCCGCGACGCCAGGCCCGCGCGCGCTCGTGTATTTGCACGGCTATTGCGGCGACGTAAACGCAGTGGGCGCGTTCGTACCGGCTGCGGCAGCGCATGGAACCTTGATCGCCCTGCTCGGGGACCAGCCATGCCTGGGTAGGCCAGGGCGCTTCAAGTGGAGCAACGACATCCGCGGTCTCGACGGGCGCATTCAGCGCGCCGTGCGCCGCGTCAATCGAGCGCTCGGCCTGCGCCTCGATCCGGACGACATCACGCTCTTCGGCTATTCCCAGGGCGCGTCACGCGCAGAATCGCTCGCCCGTTATTACGGCAGCCGCTATCCACGGCTGATTCTGGGTGGTCCCCCGCAGCGGCCCAAACCAGCGCACTTACTGCGAGCGAAAGCGGTCGCGGTCTTCGGCGGCGAGCTGGAAGACACTCACGACATGGTGGGCGGAGCCGCAGAGCTAGCTGCGGCAGGTTTACGCGCGCAGTTTTTTTTGTTGCCCGGCGTGGACCACGGGGACTTCGGCGGCGAGAGTGCCGGAAACTGGGCGCTCTCGCAGATCCTCGATTATGTCTCGGGCGCGGGGACCTCCTCTCCCCCCTGACGCTCCGGCTTCTGGCCTTCCCGAAGCTCTGCGTCTACCCTAGCCGCGATGAGTATGATCGTGGTCTGTCAGTCGTGCGGCGCTCGCCGGACGTTGCCCACGTCGCTCTATGAAACGCGGGTCGCAGGTCGCGTCGTCAATATTCCGTGCAAGAACTGCGGGGAGTCGATCTTGGTGGACGGCACCGCGCCGCCGCCGGCCGGCGGAGATCCGAACGACCTAGCGCCGATCATCCCGAGAGCTGCCGATATGCCGGCGCTCGATCTTCATGTGCACGCTCCGCTTCTCGGGCCGCCACGCGAACGACAGATCAGCCATGTCGACGGACCGATCTCCGAGCGCGGGCCGACCGCGCGCATTGGCCGTTACGCCTTGTTCGAGCAATTCGCGGCCGGCGGCATGGCCACCGTGCACCTGGGTCGGCTCGATGGCGCGGGGGGGTTCTCGCGCGTCGTGGCGGTCAAGCGCCTTCTGCCACATCTTCTGGCAAATAGCGAGTTCACCCAAATGCTTTTGAACGAGGCGCGCCTGGCCGCCCGCGTGCGTCACCCCAACGTAGTCGCAACGCTGGATGTCGTCGCCTCCAAGGGCGACGTTCTGCTCGTGCTCGACTATGTCGAAGGCGAAGCGCTGAGCACGCTGTGTCGCGCGCAAGCCAAAGAAAAGCGCGAGCTGATCTCGGTCCCGATCGCGGTTGGCATCATGCAAGACGTGCTGCATGGTTTGCTCGCCATCCACGAGGCAACCGACGAAAAGGGCCGCGCGCTCGACCTGGTGCATCGTGATATTTCTCCGCCCAACGTGCTGGTGGGGGTGGACGGGGTCACGCGCGTGCTGGATTTCGGCATTGCCAAGGCCCTCCAGCACTTGGACGACTCCATCACGGGGCGCCGCATGGGCAAAATGGGTTACATGTCACCTGAACAGATCCGCGGCGAGCGTCTCACGCAGCGCTCGGACGTGTTCTCGACCGGTATCGTATTCTGGGAGCTCCTGGCAATGCGGCGCCTGTTCCCGGCCGACCAACCCGAGGAGCGGATGGAGAGCATTCTGCGCGGCAACTACGCGCGTCCGAGCTCCCTGCGCGACGACGTCACGCCCGAGCTCGAGGCGGTGGTCATGAAGGCGCTCGAGCTGTCGCCGGATGCGCGCTTCGCCACGATTCGAGACTTCTCCGCGGCACTCGAGCCCGCCGCACGCGCCGCATCGCGTGGTGAGATCGGCGGTTGGGTGAGTGAGCTTGCGCACAACGCGCTGGCCGAGCGCACGCGCATGGTGGCCCGTTTGGAAAATTGGACGGAAGGGCCTCTGATTCCGCTGAGCTCGAGCCCCTTCGCGTCGGAAATACCGTTGCCCATCGTGCGCCCGGCAACCATGCCCCCGGCGCCGTCGGAAAGCGGCGCGCTTGGCGAAGCACGCGGCGAAACTTCGAGCGTCAGCGCGGTCGCCCTCGCCAATGCGAGCCAACGTCCGGCGGACCGCTCGTCCAACATTATCTGGATTTTGCTCGCGATCTTGCTCGCGGCGGTGATCGGCTACGCGGCCCATCGCTGACCGCTCGAGCGATCGCCAAACCAGGCGACCAGACCGATGCGCTCTCGCATCACGCTAAGAGATCCACGGCCGCGCCCGCGGCGGGCCGGGTGACGCGGGCCACGCCGACGCGCTCCAAGTGCGCAAGGACTTGCAGCACGCACGCCTCGTCCCAGGCATCCCCAACGATCTGCAGACCAATCGGCATCCCGTTGCGATCCTGGCCCACCGGCGCAACCGCGGCCGGCACGCCGGTGACATTGGCCAAGAACGCGAAGCGGCACACCGCATCGAGCAACGGCGGATCGATGAAGCCGTAGCGCGCTTCTTCGTCGCTGATTGGCGGCGCGCCCACGGCAGTGGCGGGCAGCGCCAGCACATCGACGCGGCCAAGCAGCTCCGCCAGCTCGAGGCGCAGGGCGGCCCGAATGCGTTGCGCGTCTACGTAGTCGTCGGGACGGAAGGCCTCGAAGCCGCCCAAAAAGAGCTGCATGTCCTGGCCGAGCTCGTCCATGTGCGCGGCACGGATTTCTGCCATCGCGGCAAAAGCTTCCACGCCAATCGTCAGATAGCCAATGGCCGCCGCGTGGCAAGCCAAGCGTAGCTTGACGCCGACGAGCACGGCGCCCTCATGCTCCAAAGCGTCGAGCGCCTCGCGTCCAGGCCCCGCGACGTCGTCGGGCAGCGAAGCCCAATCGTCCTCGTCGATCCCGATGCGCAGGCCGCGCACGCCGCGACCCAGCGCGCTCGTGAAGGTTTCGCGCGCCGCCGTCGGCGCGCCTGCCGAAGCGGGGTCGCCCTCGTCGGCACCGCTCGCATGCTCCAGGAACAACGCGAGATCGTGGGTGGAGGTTGCGATAGGACCCAGGTGCACCACCGACGTTGCGCCCGGCAAGCCGTGGCCGGTTTGGGGTACGCGGCCGTACGTCGGCTTCAACCCGAACACGCCGCACAGCGCCGCGGGGATGCGGATGGAACCGCCGCCGTCGCAGCCGAGCGAGAGAGGAGTTATTCCCGTGGCCACTGCCACGGCGGACCCGCTCGAGCTACCGCCGGGCAGGCGCCGCGGGTCGTGCGGGTTTCGCGGCATGTGCCGATTTGCATTGCCGCCCATCGGAGAAAGCCCGAACTCGGTCATCGGCGTTTGACCGATGATGATCGCGCCTGCTGCCCGCAGGCGAGCGACGGCCACTGCGTCCGCGCTGGCCGGGCTTCGCCGCAAACAATTGGACCCCATGCGGGTGACGAAACCGCGTGTATCCACTTCCTCTTTCACGGCGAGCGGAATGCCTTCGAGCGCGCTTCGCGCCGCGCCGTTGCCCAGGCGTCGCGCGCTATCCCGGGCGGCATCGAGCGCGCGCTCATCGTCGTAGCCGCACAGGGGACCGAGTGTCGGAGAACGCAGCGCCAAGTCTCGCGCATGCGCGAGCGCCCGCGTCACGACCTCGACTGGGCTCGCCTGGCCGCTCCGGTAACCATCACCTATGCTCGCCGCGGAGCGCGGCCAGCCGCACGGCGGCGAAACGTGCAAGGCGAGCGAGGGGCGCGCGTGCCCTGCCCGCGCTTGCAGTGGCGCATGGGAAAAAGGCAAGGGTGCGCGCGTGTCGTAGCTCAGCGCCCGCAGCGCATCGATTCCGAGCCGAGCTCGAAAGAGCCGCGCGAGCGGCGCCCGCGCGGGCGTCCTCCTAACGGCAAGCACGAGCGCGCTGAGCGCGCGGCCGGAAATTCGGCCCAGTGGGAGCGTCGACATCGGGCGCCCGTCTAGCACTGCTCGCCCCCAAAGCGTCTTCGAATCGTGCGCAGTCGGGCACCGCCCAGCAACGTTTCACGAGCGTTGCGCGCGCCGCGCCCCGGCGCGGATCTATCGAATTTCATGGCCCGACAATCGGGCGCGGCGCCGTTCCGAGAGAAGCCTTTGAAAGGCGGCCAAGCATTGGTAGTAACGGTAACTGTGTCAAATTCGGCCAAGTACAACATCCCCGTCGACGAGCTTGCGCTCACCTCCAACTCGATCCGCGACAGCTTCGTCAATCACGTGCAGCACTCGCTCGGCAAACACCCGAGCGCGGCCACGAAGCTCGACCATTTCGTGGCCACTGCGCGCTTGGCGCGCGACCGCATGTTCGATCGCTGGACGCGCACCTGGCAGAAACGCGAACGCCAGCAGCCTAAGATCGTTTATTATTTGTCGCTCGAATTTTTGATTGGGCGCCTGTTGGAAGACGGCTTGTTGAACTTGGGGGTGTTGGAAGAGACGCGCACTGCGCTCAGCGAGCTCGGCATCGACCTGCAACAAGTGCTCGAGCAAGAGCCGGACGCGGGCCTGGGTAATGGCGGTCTCGGTCGCTTGGCCGCGTGTTTTCTCGACTCCATGGCGACACTCGGGATATCGGGCATGGGTTATGGCTTGCGCTACGACTACGGTATTTTCCGGCAGGACATCGTGGGCGGCATGCAGCAAGAGTCGCCCGACCAATGGTTGCAATACGGTAGCCCATGGGAAGTCGCGCGCCCCGAACGCACTTACAAAGTGCGCTTCGGAGGTCGGGTGATTCAATACACCGGGAGCTCCGGCCGGCTCGTACACGAGTGGGTCGACACGCACGACGTGCTGGCCATGGCTTACGACGTGCCGGTCCCGGGCTATAAAAATCACGTCGTCAACACGCTTCGCCTGTGGTCGGCCAAGGCCACGCGCGATTTCGACATCGCCTGGTTCAACCGTGGCGACTACATCAAGTCGGTCGAAGAAAAGAGCGCGACCGAGAACATCACGCGCGTGCTGTACCCGAACGACTCGCAGCCTGCTGGCAAAGAGCTGCGCCTGAGCCAAGAATTTTTCCTGGTGTCCGCCACGCTGCAGGACGTGCTGAGCCGCCACTTGCGCTACCACGCGGACCTCTACAACTTGCACGAACAAGCCATTTTCCAGATGAATGACACGCATCCGGCGCTGGCCGTCGCCGAGCTGATGCGGCTCTTGGTGGATGAGCACGCCATGCCCTGGGACCACGCGTGGGCCTTGGTCAAACGCTGTTGCGCGTACACGAACCACACCATTTTGCCCGAAGCGCTCGAGCGCTGGCCGGTGTGGCTGATGGAAAAACTGCTGCCGCGCCACCTGCAAATCATTTACGACATCAACGCGCTGTTCCTGGCCGAGGTGAAGAAACGCTTCCCGGGCGACGACGACCGTCTACGGCGCATGTCCATCATCGACGAAGGCAGCGAGAAGCGAGTCCAGATGGCAAATCTGGCCGTCATTGGCAGCACCCGCGTCAATGGCGTATCCGCGCTTCACTCGCAGCTCCTGCGCGAGCAACTGTTCCGCGACTTCTATGAGCTCGATGGCGCGAAATTCCTGAACGAGACCAACGGCGTCACGCCACGCCGCTGGCTCATGAAGTGCAACCCAGGGCTATCGAAGCTCATCACCCATCGCATCGGCCCCGGCTGGGAGGTCGATCTCGACCAGCTGCAGCGGCTCGCACCCTACGCCACCGATCCGGAATTTCAGGGCGAGTGGCAGAGCATCAAACGCCAAAACAAGGTGCGTTTGGCCGACGCGCTCAAACGTCGCTTTCAAATCGAGCTCGATTCCACGCACCTGATCGATGCTCAAGTGAAGCGCATTCATGAGTACAAGCGCCAGCTGCTCAACATCCTGAACGTCATCTCCCTTTATCTGACGTACAGAACCAAGCCCCCGCTGGACGTCACACCCCGCACTTTTTTATTCGCGGGCAAGGCCGCGCCCGGCTACGACATGGCCAAGCGCATCATTCATTTGATCAACTCGGTTGCCGCCGTGATCAACAACGACGTCAACGTGCGGCCGCATTTGCGCGTGATCTTCGTGCCCAACTACAGCGTGTCGCTGGCCGAATTGATCGTACCCGCCACCGACGTCTCCGAGCAGATTTCGACGGCGGGTACGGAAGCCTCTGGCACCGGTAACATGAAGTTCGCGATGAACGGCGCCCTCACCGTCGGCACCCTCGACGGCGCGAACATCGAAATCAAAGACGCCGTCGGCGAGGCCAACATGTTCCTCTTCGGCCTTACTACGGAGCAAGTCGCATCGACGAAGGCCAAGGGCTACGATCCGATGCAGCTCTATTACAGCGATCCTCTGCTGCGTTCGGCGTTGGACGCCATCAGCACGGGCGTGTTCTCTCCCGACGACCCAAGCCGCTTCAAACCGATCGTCGACTCACTGCTGTATCACGGCGATACCTATCTGATTCTGGCCGACTTCCTGAGTTACGTACATTGCCAGCGCAGCGTGGAGACCGCCTATCACGATGCCAGCGGCTGGACTCGCCGCGCGATCCTGAACGTCGCCAACATGGGCGTCTTCTCCAGCGACCGAACCATTCTCAGCTACGCGCGCGATATCTGGGGGGTGTACGTCCCACCCCCCGGCTCCCCGCGCTCCGAGGTTCCGCCACCACGCAATGTAGCCCCCTTGTCCGTCAAATCCTGAGCGCGTTCCCCCCGAATTTTCTGCCGCCTTCGCGGGCGGGCGAGTGAACGCATCAGCGAGAGGGTTGGGTGAATGGTCACGCGCTACGGCGCCGCCGTCATTGCCTTCGGCGCCGGATTGCGAGCAGATATTCCACGCTTCGTGCTGCAGTCGATTGAGCTCGTTCGACTGACCCGCGCCTACTTCGGTTTCAGCGAGACTGCGCGCGCCGACGATTAAAATGCCAGATCGAACGCGACGTCTCCGGTGACGCCGGTCTGGTAGGCCGAGACCCGCCGTTCGAAGAAATTCGTCACTTCCTGCACGTCCTGGAGCGCCATGAAGGAAAATGGATTCTTCGTGCCGTACTGCTTGTCGAAACCCAGGGTGACCAACCGCTGATCGGCACAGTATTCCAGATACTGCGTCACGTCCCCCACGGATAACCCAGCGATGCCCCCGCCCAGAAGGTCTTCGGCGAACTGCACCTCGCAGGCGATGGCCTCGCTCAACATGGCCGACACATCAGCACGGAATTGCAAGTCCACGAGCTCTGGCTCTTCGTTCCGTACCGTACGCACGACCTCGAAGGCGAAGGCCATGTGCGCGCTTTCGTCGCGGAAGACCCAGTTCGTGCCCGCGGCCAGACCGTGGAGTAGCCCGCGTGAACGTAAGAAATACACATACGCGAAGGCGCCGAAAAAAAACAAGCCTTCGATGCAGGCTGCAAAGCAGATCAAGTTGAGCAAGAACCGGCGACGGTCGACGACCGTCTCTAGTTTCTCGACGTGTTCCAGTGAGGCTAGGTACTTGTTGCAGAACTCGGCCTTGCGCCGGATCGAAGGAATGTTTTCCACCGCGTCGAAGGCGCGCTCGCGGTCCTCGGCGTTCGGTACGTAGGTATCGAGCAGCGTGAGGTAAAATTGCACGTGCAACGCCTCCTCGTACAGCTGACGCGACAGATACATGCGCGCTTCGGGCGCGTTGATGTGCTTGTACAAGTTAAGCACCAAGTTATTGGCGACGATCGAGTCACCCGTCGCGAAAAAGGCTACTAAACGCTGCACCAGATGTCGCTCCGGCTCGCCCATGCGCTGGGTCAAGTCGCCAACGTCCGTCGAGAAGTCGACTTCCTCCACCGACCAAGTATTCTTGATCGCCGCGCGATACATTTCGAAGAAGGTTGGGTAAGCCATTGGCCGCAGGGTCAAGCACAACCCCGGGTCGAGGATCTTCGATGGCCGACTCGCGCCGCTCATTGGCATGCCTCGCAGCCCGCCGGGTTCTCGAGTGAGCAGGCCACCGCCGCCGCATCGTCGGACGGACCCAGCGCAGGCGGCACGGGCGTGTAGCCTGGCACCGAATGGGGGTCTGCCTCGCTGCGCGCCGCCGGAGCCGCTTCCACCGTCGTCTTCGCGATGCGCGTCGCCGGTCGCGAGCGCAGATAATACGTGGTTTTCAGGCCCTTTTTCCAAGCATAAAAGTACATGCTGGAGAGCTGACCGATGTTTGGATTCTCGATGAACAAATTCAATGATTGGCTCTGGTCGATGAAGGCGCCGCGATCAGCGGCCATGTCGATCAGCGAGCGCATCGGTACTTCCCAAGCCGTGCGATACACCGCGCGCAGGCTCTCCGGCAGCTCTTCGATGCCTTGCACCGAGCCTTCCGCCATTTTCAACCGTGACCGTAGGTTTTCGTTCCAGAGCCCGCGCGCCTTGAGGTCGCTCACGAGGTACCGGTTGAGCTGCAAGAAGTCGCCGGAGAGCGTCTCGCGCTTGAACAGGTTCGAGACCTGCGGCTCGATGCACTCGTAACAACCAGCGATGGAGGCGATGGTCGCCGTCGGCGCAATCGCCACCAAGAGCGAATTTCTTAGCCCATGCACGCGCACTTTGTCGCGCAGCGCGAGCCAGCGCTCGGTCGCGGGCACTGGCCCGTCCCAGGCGTCGAATTGAAGCTCGCCGCGCGCCGCGCGCGTTTCGGCGAAGGCCTCGTGCGCGCCGTTTGCGATGGCGAGGTCGAGCGACGCCGACAGCGCGTGGAAATAGACCTCCTCGGCGATTCGCCGCGAAAGCTCGCGTGCTTCCGGCGAGTCGAAGGCCAGTTTGAGCTGGAAAAAGACGTCCTGTAAGCCCATCACGCCCAGACCGACGGGCCGCCAACGAACGTTCGACGCGCGCGCCTCGGGGATCGGATAAAAGTTCAGATCGATCACGCGGTCGAGCTGCGGAATCGCAATGCGTACGGTGCGCCCGAGCTTTTCGAAGTCGAAGGCGAGTGAGCCGTCCGGCTGCGCGCTCACATGGCGGCCGAGATTGATGGAGCCGAGATTGCACACGGCGGTCTCCCCCGCCGATGTCACTTCCAAGATCTCCGTGCACAGGTTCGAAAGGTGCACGGCACGCCCAGGCAGCGCGGTCTGATTGCACGCGCGGTTGGACTTGTCCTTGAACGTCATCCAACCATTGCCGGTCTGCGCCAAGGTGCGCATCATGCGCGCGTATAGGTCGCGGGCTTTGATTGTTTTCACGGCGAGGCCGGCGCGCTCCGCCGCCTCGTACGCCTGCTCGAAGGCTGCGCCGTACAAATCCGGCAAGCTCGGAACCGACTTGGGATCGAAGAGGCTGAAATCCGCGTCCGCCTCCACGCGCCGCATGAAGAGGTCACTGACCCAGTTGGCCAAATTCAAGTTGTGGGTGCGGCTGGCTTCCTCCCCGGTGTTATCGCGCAGTTCCAGGAATGCCTCGATATCCGCATGCCAGCTCTCCAAATACACCGCGCAGGCACCTTTGCGTTTACCGCCTTGATTCACCGCCGACACCGAGGCGTCGAGGGTTTTCAGCCAGGGAACGATGCCGTTCGATTTACCGTTCGTGCTCTCGATCAAAGAGCCCCGCGAGCGCACGCGATGGTACGCGAGCCCGATGCCGCCCGAGAATTTCGAAAGCAGAGCGATATCGGTGTAGCTCTTGTAAATCTTTTCCAAGTGGTCGTCCGGCGAATCGAGCAAAAAACAACTCGAGAGCTGCTCGTGGATCATTCCGGAATTGAACAGGGTCGGTGAGCTGGGCAGGTACTCGAGGGTCGAAAAAAGGCGGTACATCTCCAGCGCGTTGCCGACGTCGCCCGACAAAGCGCTGGCGATGCGCATGAAGAACTGCTGTGGCGTTTCGATCACGAGCCGCGTCTTGGGGTGCTTGAGCAGGTAACGGTCGTACAGCGTGCGAAGGCCGAAATATTCGAATTCGCGGTCACGCTCGGGGGCGATCGAATCGTTCAATTTTCGCGCATTTTTTGCGGCAAACGCGGCCAAACGCGCGTTCACCAAACCGAGCTCGTGCGCATGCGAAATCGCCTGCGAATAAGCGTGGATCTCCTGGCCGCGCACCTCTTTTTCGATGTAGGCGGACAGTAACCGCGCCGCGAGCTTCGCGTACTGCGGCTCTTCGACGATCAAGCCTGCCGCGGTCTGAATCGAGAGCTGATCGAGCTCGCGCGTCGACGCGCCGTCGTAGAGCCCGCTGATCGTCTTCGTGGCGACGCGGAGCGCGTCGACGTCCGGTAGGCCGGCACAGCAACGATTGACCGCGCGCACGATCTTGTTGACGTTCACCGGCTCGCTTCCGCCGTTGCGCTTGCGAACGCGCATCGTGGTTTGCGGATACGAAGAGTCGGAGTCGGACGATTGGGACGCGAACGGAGACACTCCGTTCGAAGCAATGATCGATGAGCTCAACATGATTTGTACTCCACGCTCGGGAGCAGGGACGACCCGCTCTGAAAACCGAGAGACGCAAAAGACGGCGCGGCGCCCCCACGCACGGCGTAGCCGTACGTGCGAACAGGACCGAGCCGCCTCCCGCGAGGCCCTCGAGGTCAACCGACACCGGATGACTCCCGGCATCAGGTGTTGGCAGGTCTTCGGGCTCACGAGCGCTCCGGGAAAACCCGGCTCCCTACCGTCCACTGCTTCCCAGCCGACGCCCCCTTCGATTCTGGGGGCGGCTAGCCGGTGCCACCGTGGAGTTCGTTCTCGTCTACCGCTGCGGGGCAGCCCCGGCGTTCGACCGGGTTCCCATTTTCAGCCTGCACGTATGCGCAGGCACCAACACACGGACCGATATATTGGGGTCTAAGCGTTCCGTCAACACAATAGGTTGGGGTTTTCTCGCTGCGCATCGTAAACGAGCGGACCCGTTGAGGAAACATTCGTGCACTGGTCAGCCGAACAAGGCCGACCGTTTGAGCAGTGACTCGGAGCCGCCAGCTTTTTGAAAGCCGCCGCCAGCGCTGCCCGTTGCGCCGACCCCCGGCGGGGGGCAGGCTGCCTTTCGTCATTCGCATGTATTTGCGTGATCGATCCCCTGAACTCTGGAGGAATTTCGATGTCCCTGCTCGACTCCCTGAAGAAGTACACGACCGTGGTATCCGATACCGGTGACATCGAGACCGTCGGCAAGCTCAAGCCGCAAGACGCGACCACTAATCCGTCGCTGCTCTTGAAGTCGGCGCAGCAGCCACAATACAAGCACCTAGTGGAGGAAGCCCTCGACTACTCGAAGAAGCAACCTGGTGATCACACCAGCCAAACCATGGCGTTCATGGACAAGCTGTTCGTGAATTTCGGCTGTGAAATCTTGAAGGTCATCCCCGGTCGCGTCTCGACCGAGGTCGACGCAAGCTTCAGCTTCGACACCAATGGGAGCATCGACAAGGCGCGCACGTTCATCAAGCTGTACGAGGCGGCCGGGGTGGACCGCGAACGAGTTCTGGTGAAGCTCGGCTCTACGTGGGAGGGCATCAAGGCCGCAGAACAGCTAGAGAAAGAGGGCATTCACACCAACCTCACGCTGCTCTTCAGCTTTGCGCAGGCCGTCGCATGCGCCGAAGCAAAGGTCACGCTCATCTCTCCGTTCGTGGGGCGCATTTACGATTGGTACAAAAAGTCGAAAGGTGCCTCCGACATCCCACGCGACGAAGACCCGGGGGTCGCCAGCGTGACCAAAATTTACAACCACTACAAGAAGAATGGCTACAAGACGCTGGTCATGGGCGCGAGCTTTCGTAAAGCCGACCAGATCATCGATCTGGCCGGCTGCGATTTGCTCACCATCAGTCCCGAGCTCATTACGGAGCTTGCCGGCAAAGACGGCGAGCTCGAGCCGAAGCTCAGCGCAAAGAACGCAGCCGCTAGCAATTCTCCGCTCGTCCACCTCGACGAGAAGACCTTTCGGTTCGAGCACAACCAAGACCAGATGGCAGTCGAAAAGCTGAGCGACGGCATTCGCGGCTTCTATTCCGATGCGCGCAAGCTAGAGAAGTACGCCGCCACACTGGTCGCCAAAGACAGCGCCGCCTGAGTAAGGGCGTTGCTGCCCCGCGCCGATAGGCGGGTTTCTAACTGCAAAGACCGGAGCGCTGACAAGGCCCCGGTCTTTGCCATTTGACCGCCCAGGCCGTGAGCGTTTGGATGCACTGCACGCTCGATCACGTTTCGCCGGTCACGCGCTATGCCGCGCGAGCGCGGGGCTCGCTCGGCTGAACATCGCGTCACGAGCCGCGCCGCGAGCATTTGAATTTAGGTCTGGGCGCTCGCTGAGCTCGTGACACCTGCGCGCTCGCCGATCCAAAACGGCTCTGGAATGCCGGATGTCGTGGCCAGCGGCGAGAGCGCGCCATTGACCACGTCGATTGCGAACGTGGTCACCGAGCTCGAATCGAGATTGGCGACCAAAAGCCGGGTACCATCCGCAAACAAGCCGAAGCTCCTCGGCGTTTTGCCGAGTGTGGCCGCGTGCGTGGTAGCCGAAGGAACGCCGCGAGCATCCAGCTCGAACACCGCGATGCTATCGTGCCCGCGGTTCGAAGCATAAGCAAAACGCCCCGATGGAGCGACGTGCACGTCCGCACCAGTGTTCCCCGGATGCAAGGCACCGCCCGGCAAGGTCGAGCAGACTGCGAGCGGCGCGAAGGCGCCATCACCGATTGCGTAAGCAGTGAGCTCACTCGAATGCTCGTGCACGACGTACGCAACCGGCAAGCTCGGATGAAAGGCGATGTGCCGAGGGCCAGTACCGCTGGGCGCGCGCGTGCGCGGTACGGGTGCAGGCTCTAGCCTGCCGCGAGCCGGGTCGAACGCGTATTGCAACACGGCGTCCTCACCCAACATTGGCACCGATACCTGACGGTTGGCCAGGTCAGCCGCGACGGAGTGTGGGTGCTTACCCGCATTGACGATTTGCCGCGGGGCCTCGAGCGCGCCACTGTTGGAAATCGCTAGTACCGCCACCGTCCCGCCCACGTAGTTGGCAACGAAGGCGTGCGTTCCGGCGCGGTCGACCGAAATGTAGGCGGGCCCCGCGCCGCCGGAGTCGACGCAGCCGATCTGCTGCAGCGCGCCAGCGCGGCCAATCACGAACGAGCGCACGGAAGACGCTCGCTCATCGACCGCATAGGCCACGGGTAAGCGCGGGTGAAACGCAAGAAAAGAGGGACATTGCCCGGCGTGGGTCTGAGCTTGCTGCGACAGCTTGCCGGTCAGCAGATCGAGCGTCAGCACGAGCACTGCGCCCGAGCCACTGGCTACATACACCACCCGCTCCGTGCTCCACTCGCTCATTGCCACCGCTCCTTAGCCGCTCAGCGTAGCGCCAAAGGGCCCGCTGCCGCCCTCCCGAACGTCTCCGATCCGTGGTCGAATTCTACGGGTTGGAGGCCGGTAAGCCCTCGGCTTTTGCTTTTTGAATCCACTCCTGGATCTCGGAATCAATCACTCCCAGGGCTTGGCTCTTGAACGGCCGAAGCAAGAACGGGACGTCGATATCGAGGTCGATACTGCGTTCCAACACTTCCACCACGCCAGAGAGCGACATGCCCTTCACTTTGAACGACAGCTCGGCGCGGTTGGTGCTCGTCCACGTGACGGTCGGATTATAGCTAGAGTACTTTTGGGCGTATGCGGCAAGCGCCGACTCAGCGACCTTTTTGGCGCGCTCTTGACCGAGATCGTGGGGGACGGAGTGCTTCATAGAGTCCTCGTGGCCGAGATTGCCTCGGAGCTTAGGTACTTAACTCAGTGCGGCGCGAAAACCAACCCTGGTGAAAGCGCGGCCGACGTGGCTCTAGATGGAGCCTAGCCTCAACGCCGACCTTTGAAGCCCATCATCGACTGTACGACGGCCTCGCTATCCTCTGCGATCTGAGTCTGCTCTCGCGCCAAGTCGGCGCATGCCTCGCATAATTTCTTGGCTCGACCGGAGACCCTGATTGCTATCAGCTCTTCGCTGTCGTCGCCACAGCCTTTGCACTTCGGCATGAGCCAAGTATTAACCAACTTCGCGCCGATTTAGAAGTGTCTCGGTCTCGCCCGGCGCCGGCCGATTCAGCGACCCGCCGACGGCTAAGTCCGCGAATAGACCAAAGTGATCCGAGGGCCACACCGGCTCGCCTACGGTCGCCACCCCGGGGCCGGTCAGAGAGGCGGCGTTGAATGCAAGCTCAGCACGCAGCGGCTCGCCCCGAAACTGACGGTCCGGACCACGCACGAAGATGTAGTCGATGCGGCGCGACGGCTCGTGCGCCTTGGCCGCGTAATGGTTCGTGCGATCGAACGTGTAGCCAGGGCCCTGCCCCGCGAACGCCCAAGCGTCGGAAAAATAGACGGTCTTGCCTTCGAGCGCGCACAATCCGGTCAGGAATCGGATCTCGTCCGCGTCGGGCACGGCGTTGAAGTCACCGATCAGCACGGGCGGCAACTGCGAAGCGTCGATCGGACACAGCTCTGCGATGCGCTCCGCGATGAAGGTGACCTGGCGCTGGCGCACGGCCCCATGGTGAAACTTCCAGTTCAAATGCGTCACGAAGACGGGCAGCACACCGTGTGGCGTGGCGCAAGAGGCGTGCAGCAGCGAGCGCGTCTCGCCACTATTCATGTCCGGCAACGGAATGTTCTGTTCCAAGATGATTGGATGCCGGCTGAGCAGCGCATTGCCGAACTTCAGACCATTGCCGTAATCGTTGGCAATACCGTATGCCAGCTGAAATCCTAGTCCCTCGGCGATCTCCGTGGCCTGATCATTCGTCGTGCTGAACGGCGCCTCGACGCCGTCCGGGCAAAATCGCAGCACCTCCTGCAGCCCCACGACATCGGGCCGCAGGCGCTCGAGCTCTCGCCGAATCAGCGGCAACCGGTCTAGCCATGGGCCGCTCTTGTTCCAAACGTTGATCGTGGCCACTCGTAGCTCACTCATGAACACCTCGTTCTCTGAAGTCTCAGAATAGCTCACCTTTTTCGGTACGTCTTGAAGCGCCGCGCGCGCCCGGACTAAGGTCCGCGCTGGATGTTGATCGGAGTCGATTTCGGGGGAACCCAGGTCAGAGCGGGCATCGTCGAAGGCGGCGAAGTCGTGCGCTCGACCGCCACTCCGACGCGTGCAGGCTCGGGCGCAACGGAAGTGCTCGATACGATCGCCAGCGCGGTGTTGGCACTGGCTGCGAAACCAGATGCCGTCGGCCTGGCTATCCCCGGCGAGGTAAACGCGGAAGGCAGGTGCTGGCGCCTGCCCAACGTGCCGGGCTTCGAAGGGGTGCACATCGCAGAAGAGCTCGCCCAGCGCTTGCAGTGCGCGATCGCCGTCGAAAACGACGCGACCACGGCCGCGCTTGGCGAACGCTTGTACGGCCATGGCCGCGAGCACCCGAGCTTCTTGATGATGACCCTGGGCACCGGCATCGGCGGCGGCCTCGTGCTTGGGCATCAACTGTACGCAGGTACCAATGGCTTTGCCGCCGAGGTCGGCCATATGAAGGTAGATACGTCGGCCGACGCACCACTTTGCGCGTGCGGTCAGCGGGGCTGCGTCGAGACGTTTGCTGGAACGCGCGCGCTGCTTCGCGAGTATGCGCGGTACGGCGGCCGGGCCACCGAGGTCCTGTCCATCGCGGTCAGCGCGCGCCGCGGGCAGGAGGCGGGCCAGAAAACGTTCGAGATGATGGGTAGCGCGCTCGGCAGGCTACTGGCCAACATTCAAAACCTGCTCGACTTGAATGCGGTCGTCTTTTCGGGCGCCATCTCCGCGTCCTTCGATTTGCTGGAACCCTACGTGCGCGAGGCGCTTCGTGCCCACGCCTTCGCGCCGCCGCTCGCGGAGGTGCCACTCTTGATCAGTGAGCTCGGTGAGCGCGCCGGCATGATCGGCGCCGCACACCTGACCGCGCTTTGAAAGCCGTTCGCGTTTTCGAGCCAGGCGGGCCCGAACGGCTGTGTCTCGTGGACGTGCCCGATCCGGTGCCAGGCCGAGCTGAACTAGCCGTCGACATTCACGCCTGCGCGCTAAATCGCGCAGACCTGCTGCAGCGCCGCGGTCTCTATCCAGCCCCAAAGGGGGCTACGGATATCCTCGGCTTGGAGTGCGCCGGCGTGGTCAGCCAGCTAGGGCCGGGCTGCTCCGGCGCAATGCCGCTCGGTGAGCGCGTGATGGTGCTGCTTGCAGGAGGTGGCTACGCCGAACGCATCGTCGTGCCGGAAGCGTTGCTGATGAGAGTACCGCACCGGTTCTGCTTCGAGGAAGCCGCGGCGATACCGGAAGCGTTTCTAACGGCGCGCGAGGCTTTGCTCGTCTCTGGGCAATTGGCCGGTGGCGAGTCGATATTGATTCACGCCGCCGCAGGCGGCGTGGGCAGCGCCGCGCTGCAACTGGCGCGGGCCGCCGGCGCCCGCGTCTTCGCGACCGCTGGAGGAGCGCGAAAGTGCGAATGGCTGCGGTCGCTCGGCGTAGAAACGGTGATTGACTATAAAAGTCAGAGCTTCGTGGACGTAATCCAGGCCGAGACGTCAGGGCGAGGCGTTGACGTTATCTTGGACTTCGTGGGCGCAGCGTACGCTTCGCAGCACGCAGCTTGTTTGGCAACACGCGGTCGGCACGTGCTGATTGGTACTCTCGGCGGCGCGCAGGCATCGATTGACCTTGGCCGCCTGCTACAAAAGCGTCAGAGTTTGATCGGCTTGGTGATGCGCTCGCGTTCGGTCGAGGAAAAGATCGCTCTCACCCGAGCCTTCGTTCGGCAAGACTTGCCGCTCTTCGATCAGGGCCGGCTGAGGCCGATCGTGGACCGCGTATTTTCACTGAACGAGGTTAGGCGCGCCCATGAGTACATGGAGAGCAACCAAAACATCGGCAAAATCGTGCTACGCGTTCGCTGAACGCGCCGTCAACCCAGTTTGGCGCGGATTCTGAGCAGGCCGGGCCCAGCCTTGACGCGGGCCTGACACGCGAGGCGAGTCGTGCTGTCCCCGCCTAGAATGTCGAGCAACTCTTCTTCCGCTTCCTCGGGCGGCGCGAGCAAACCTGCGCCTTCCACGACTTCGATGTGGCACGTGCCACAACTCGCCGAGCGACACGAAAAGGGGATCGGCACTAAGTAGTGATCGCAAATATCCACCAGCTCGCCGCCACTTTCGACGTCGACGACCTTTGCCGGCCCGATGCTATTGCCCAAAAACTCGATCTTCGGCACGGCTCGGCCATACCGAAGACGCCGCAACCTTTCAACGAAGAAAAGGACGGCGCCGACGCGCGCGCAAAACGGCGTTGAAAACCCGGTAACGCCCGTACCTGACGCGGGCGCCGCAGATGTGGTCTGATCTGGCGGATGAGCGAGCCCAGTGAGGATCCCTTCGGCTGGGTGGGCGCTGCGCTGGACGGCAAATACCAGGTCGATGCCGTCGTCGGGCGGGGCGGGTTCGGGATCGTTTACCGAGCCCATCACTTGGGCTTCGACCAGACCGTCGCCATCAAGTGTCTTCGCATCCCGCAAACACTGAGCGGGTCAGGTCGAGACGAATTCGAGCGCGACTTCTTGGCCGAAGGTCGCTTGCTTCATCAGTTGTCTCGCGCCACGGCGGGCATCGTGCAAGCGCTCGATGTGGGCGCGGTGGTATCGCCCAACGCGATCTGGACCCCATTCATCGTGCTCGAATGGCTGGACGGGCTCTCACTGGAGGCCGATCTTGCCGAGCGCCGCCGCGTCGGGCTTGGGGGCCGCTCGCTGCGCGAAGCCGTCGAGCTCCTGAATAGTGCCGCCCGCGCGCTGGCGTTGGCCCACGAGCAAGGCATCGCGCACCGTGACATCAAGCCTGCCAATCTTTTTTTAACCGACTTGGGCGGCCGGACCACGCTGAAAATACTCGACTTCGGCATCGCCAAGGTAGTCAGCGAGTCGGACAGCATTAGCAAAGCGTTCGAAGAAACAGGGACTTCGCTGCAGACCTTCACCGCGCGCTACGGCGCGCCGGAGCAGTTCAGTCGCCGCTACGGTGCTACCGGTCCGTGGACGGACGTCTTTGCATTGGCGTTGGTGCTGATCGAAGTAGTGGCGGGCCACGCCGCGTTGCAAGGCGCCGATGTCGCGCAGCTCTTCATCGCGTCCGCCGATACGGTCCACCGGCCCTCGTTGCGCGAGCTCGGCTTCGACCCAGGCTCGGGGATCGACGCCGTGTTGCAGATCGCGCTCGCCGTCGATCCGAAGCAGCGTTACGGGAACGCCGCGGCATTCTGGGATGCGCTCTCGACCGCGCTCGCGCAGACCGGGGACGACCCCGGTCCACTCCCCAGTGCCTTGGCCCCGAGCGAGCCCACCGCCCGCGCTAACCCGTCGCCTGACCCATTCGGCTTGCTTGCGGACCGACCCCCGGTCCTGCGTCGCACTCGACTGGCGCTAATTAGTGGCGCGACGGCGCTGCTCGCTGCGCTTTTGCTGTGGCGTGGACGGGCGCCATCCTTCACGCCACAGGGCGTGAGCTCGAACAGCGCGTCGTCCAACACGGAAAGCAAGCCGATGCCCCGGCCATCTTCCGGTCTTTTCGAGGGCGGGAGCTCGGCGTTCGCGGGACTGCCCGCCCGAGACGTCAGCGCAGGGCCGGTCCCGTCCAGCAGCGCCTGGCTGGACAAGTTCAGCGTAATGCGCCGTGAAGAAAACCAGGGACTGTCGTTCGAGCAAGCCTTCGCGCGCTGCGTAGACGCAGGAAAGACCCTGTGCACTGAGGCCCAGTGGTCACGCGCCTGCAACGCGTTTCCCGAGGTGGGGAACGCGTCTTCCTGGACCGAGAGCCTCGACGACGGCTTGGTGGTGGTGAGAGGCGGGGGATCGTGCGCCCCGCGCAAGCTAGTCTCGGAGACAGACCGCGACGCGCAAAACGTGGGCTTGTGCTGCGATCGCGCCGTAGCCATGACGTCCACATCCTTGCAGAAGCCGTTTCTGGCATCGACCGCAAGCGTCGTGCTCAAGCTGGAGCGCGCCTTGAATCAGCGCAGCATCGACGGATTTCTCGAGCTCACCGAAGATCGCGTGCTCCTGGACAAGCATATGCGCGATAAGCCAAGCCTGAAAGGGCTGCTGACGCAGTCCTTCGCCAAGGCTCACGATCTCGTAATTATCAACGATACGTGTGAGATCGAGGTCTTTGCGCGAAAGGTGCTCAAGCACTCACACCGTTCGAAACGGCCGAGCTACGAGACGACTGGCTGGACGGCAGCCTGCCTGCAAACTCGACATCGCGACGGCAAGGCGGTGAGCGCCAAGAGCCGCTACGAGTTCTCTGCTAGCAGCCGGCTGCGAGCGGTTGACGACGACGAAGCGCCGCCGAACGGCGACTGAACATCAGCCGCCGAGCCTAGACTCGTTGTGGCAAAGCTCAGCTAGGTTGTCCGGACATGCGATACGCACGTGGAAGTGGTCGTCGTGAACGCTGGTCCCGGGCGGTTGCTTCAGCAGCAGCTCGACCTCTGGCACATAGGGCGCGAAGCGCGGATCTTTTTTGCCGTATTCAATCAGCCGCCACCGCAGGCCGCTCGAAACGAATATGTGAGCGAGCCCGGCGCGGCTGTCCGTTACCCAAGCACGCAATAACACCCAGTTCCGATAGTCATCGAAGTAGAGACCGCGTTCGTAACGAGATCTCCCATTCGGATCGAAGGGCGTGAAGTGTTCTCGGACCACGGGGCGCCCCTGCACATCCATCAAATAAAATCCGACGTCCGCGTCCCGCCCGCTTTGATGGCTGACGTGTCCAGCGAGCGGGCCTCCGTCACGCCTAGAGAGATCCCCCACCATCATCAGCGAGCCTCTTTCAACGCGGGCTACTTCGCGTGCGCTGCGTTCTAGCATGAGGACCAACGCCGGGTGCGCGTAAGTATTGTCCTTACTGGTGTCCTTCACCCTCAAGATCTCGGAATTCTTCAGTTTTTTAGCGCGCAACTGAAAGCCGGCGTTGGGGTAACCCACGGTCAGCGACATCACGGAGAAGGGGGCGCCGAGGAAACGCGGCGGAAGCTCGCGCCCAGTGCCGGCGCTGGCGCGAGGCGCAAGCACGGCCAGCGCACCGGCCAGAGCCGCGATCGAGCCCGCCAAGCGAGCGGTGTTTCGCCGTTGAAGCATCGAAGCTCGGCTCTAACACGGCCGGCCCGAAGCCCGCAAAATTCGCGCGCACGAGACCCGCCGGGCGCGCGACTCACCACCAGGCTTCCAGCGCCAGATGCCAGCTGCGCCCGGGCACCGGATAACCGATGAAGTCGAAGTGTCGGGTATCGAGCACGTCGTCGACGGCCAGGCGCGCGGAGAACTGCGAGGCTCCCCCGCACTGCAACGTCGCACCGAGGTCGAGCTCGCTAGATGCTGGGAGCACGAGCAGTCCTGCTGGATCGGCCAAACGTGAACCTCGATAGCTCAGGCGCGCATCCAAGCCGCCGCGTCGTATGAGCGGCAAGCCCAGCTCGAAGTAGCCCTCCAGCAGCACACTGCCGAGCAGGCGCGATTGGTATGGCACCAGGTCGTTGTTCAGGTGACGGGAGCCCGTGGTGTCCCGTGGGTCGAGCAGGGTCAAAGATAGAAGTGATCGAACGTGCCGAGCCCACTCTGCGCTCGCCTCGAGCTCAGCGCCGAGGAGCCGCGCACTTCCCACATTATACGGCTGTATCGCGCCCAGAGAGGAGCGCCGATAAGCGATCAGCTCAGAGACGTGGCGCGCGAAGCCAAAGGCATCGACATACGCCCGTAGCGGGCCAATCTCGCCCTCCCAACGCGCGCCTAAATCCGAGCTCGTGCCCCGTTCCGCGACGAGCGCCGAGCTACCGCGCACCAGTGCCGATACGCCATAAAGCTCACCGAGGGTGGGCACGCGGGTATAATGCCCCACGTTGCCTCGAACTTCGACGACTCCCCACTTCACGCGCACACCGACGCGGCCCGCAGGCATGAGCGCAGCGCAGCTCTGAGCTTGATCGGGGCCGCGGGTGAGCTCGCAGCTCACGGCCCCGAGTGCCGAGAGCCCCAGGTGCTCGCCGAGCGCGGCGGAAAGACCGGCGCGGGCCGAGCTGGTACTGCGCGTGGCACGCAGGGTTCGGCCGCCGTCGAGCGTTAAACGCTCGGATTCGAAATTAGCAGCGAGGAGCGCCTGAAGTACGGTCCCGGACAGCGAGATGTGAGCACTTTGGGCCACGCGGGTGGCATGCGAGTCCACTCGCTCCACCAACAGCCCGAGCTCACGGCGCGGATCGCTCAGCCGGGCGCTGGACGAGATGGCTTGGCTTCCGAGCACGATTTCACAACCTGGATGCGCGCCGCAAGGCAGTTTAGCGGACAGGCCAGCAAGCAGGCGCGCGCTCTCCGCACGTGCAGAGAGCGCCGGCACTGCGGCCAGGCCCGTCACTCCTTGCTCGCGCTCGAAGGCATTGAAGACCGTGGTCACGCGCGCGCCGCGCCGCCCGAGCGAGGTTCGCCCGATCGCCCAAGCATCACGCTCGCTGTAGTCGGCGTTCGGACGCGCACGCGTGCGGTCGTCGTTCGACCCGGAGGTGCCGGCGTTGTCTAGGTAGGGGTAATCGTTCTTCGCGCTGGCGGCGCGAAAGCTCACCAGAGCCGCGTCATCACGATCAGCGAGCTCGGCGCCTACGAAGCCCGCGTGCTGACCAAAGCTACCGAGCTCGGCGCCCGCCCCCACGCGGCTCCGTTGGGGCACCCGAGGCTCGAAATAGATCGCGCCGCCGATGCCCAAGCGGTCTGCGTCCGCTGGTGCATTTCCGCGATAGACTTCCGCGCGCGATAACATCCAAAGCGGCACGAGCGAAAGGTCCGCGGTGCCCGTCAGGTCATCGTTCAAGCGGATCCCCGCCAAATAAACCGGCGTCTGAGCGCTGGTCGCACCGCGTAGCGAGGCCGTGGCCAGGTCAGCACCGCCGCCGGTGCGGGAGATCTGTACCCCCGGCACGTGACTTAAAATCGCGGCCGCGTCTGCACCTGGCCGAGACAGTTCGCGCACGTCCACCCGGGTGCCGGCGAGCGTGGGCTCGCGCGTGGGCCGTGTACTTCGCTGTCCCTCGATCAAGACCTCGGGGCCAGCGCTTGGCTCGGCCTTCGCACGCGGAGCGCTGAGTAGGCTAGCGCTGAGCACTGCCCCAACCAGCGCGCGCACGCTCAAAAAGCTCGCTTCGTGTCGACGAGAATGGTCACGGGCCCGTCGTTTTCGAGCGTTACCAACATGTGCGTCCGAAAGCGCCCCGTCTCGACGTGCGCTCCGCGCAGCCGACACTCGGCGCAGAATTGTGCGAACAGCGCGCTTGCGCGCACGGGTTCGAGTGCCTCGCTGAAGCTCGGTCGCCGGCCGTTGCGCACGTCGCCATACAACGTGAATTGCGAGATGGCGAGCATGGATCCGCCCACCTCCAACACACTTAGGTTCATCTTGTGCGCGTCGTCTTCGAAGATGCGCAGGCCCACGATCTTGTCGGCCAAGGCCGTCGCGTCGAGCTCCGTGTCTTGCCGGCCCACCCCGACGAACACGCACAGCCCGCGCTGTACACTGCCCACGCTGCTGCCCAGGGCCACGACCTGCGCGTGATTCACGCGCTGGATGACTGCTCGCATTGCCCGCGAGAGGCTTGCCTCGCGCGCGCGCGAGTTCAAGCGTAGAGATGCGGTATGCCTCGAGATCCGTTGCCCAGAGCCATGAGTCAGCAGCTCCCGCCGTGGGCTTTCGCGCTCACGCGCCTGTTGGACGACGCTCTGATGATTCCCGGCACGCGCATCGGCATTGGCTTGGACGCCGTGCTGGGTTTTTTCTTGCCCACGATCGGCGACGCGACGACGGGCCTGGCTTCACTCGCCTTGTTGGTGCTCGGTCTTCGCATGCGCGTGCCGCGCGTGGTGCTGATGCGCATGGTCTTCAATATCGCGCTCGACGCCTTGCTTGGCTCGATCCCGCTCTTGGGCGACGTTTTCGACGTGTTTTGGCGCTCGAATCGGCGCAATCTGGGCCTGCTGCAGCGCTACGAACAGGGGCCCCCGCGAGCAGCCACGGCCTCCGACTACCTGGTCGTTGCTCTCGGTGGCGTGCTGATCGTGGCCGCGGTGGTCTTGCCGTTGTTGCTCGGCTTCGCGCTGCTCCGCAGCCTGTGGGGCTACATGTCCGGCCACTGAGCGCGTTCACCTCGGCTAGGCCAAAAACCGCACCGTGCGTTCCACTACCGGTTCCCCGCCCAGCTCGCCGGCTTCGGCTTGCTTGAGCAGGCGCCAGATGTGCGGACCCAGAAAGTCGAGCTCGGTGGACGCATACTGCTCGCCACCGAAGCGTCGAATGTTGTCGGCCTGGGCGCGCAAGATATCCGCGTCTTGCCCGAAGATCCGAAGCGCAAAAGGCTCCAAGATGCGGCTTACCATGCGCCCCGGGAAACGGGTGTGGAACTCGGCTACCGCGTACATCCGGGTTCGAAAGTCGCTCTCTGGAGTACAAAACGAGGTCACGCGGAAATGCACGTCTTTGCCCAGGCGATATTCGACTTGGGCGATCGACGGCAACATGAAACGGTCCCAATGCTCGACGATCCCTCCGCCTGGAGACAATACCCGCCCCGCGATCCCACTCGGCCGAGGCTCGCCGTCGTATTGCACCTCCACGCGGTCGGCCGAGCGTCGCACCGTAGCCAAAATTTCACTCTGTTTGCCGCCACGAAACAGGCCACGGTGCAAAAACGCGGTGTGCGGCACGTCGAGCGCATTTTCGATCGTCGCGTGCAAGCTGCCGTCGGCCTGCACCTCGCGCACGACGCGGGCGTAGTTGGTGCCGGCCGGAGGCAGCTCGAACGGCGACGATTCCGGCATCGTGTCGAGCTCTGGATAGACCCAGACCAAGCCGTCTCGTTCTTGCACGGCTGCCGACGGCACACGGCGCTCGCGCGTTTCAGTCTCGAGTAGCCCCGGAATCCGGGTGCAACGACCATCCCCTCGAAACTGCCAGCCGTGGTAGGCGCACTCCAGAGTACCCTGCCCTACCACGCTACCCAAAGACAGCGGGACGTTGCGATGCGGGCAACGGTCGAGCAATGCTGAAGCGGCTCCGCCTGGTCCGCGAAACAGAACCAGCGGTACACCCACGACGCTGCGCGCCAGGGGCTTACTTCCTAGCTCCCCACTCTGACACGCGACGTACCAAAACCGCGCAAGACGAGCCACTGACACGTGGCCCTTGGTCTCGGGCGGAATGAGTTTTGGATGCATCACCAATGGCCTCTGCAAACTGGATCATAGGCCGGATTGGCGCATGTTGCAGCTCCGCGCCGCGACCCCCATATTGAACACAGCAAGGAGGTCCTAGTGGTCGATAAGAAGACGGTCAGCTTCATGCGGTCCCTGTGCATGGGTCAAATCGAAGAGGACGTCATTCTGCCGTTCCCAACCATCCCGAGCGCGGAGAAGGAGACCCTGCGCGGCGTCGTCCGCTCACTCGAACAGTTGCTCGATCCACACGCAGCTGATTTCCGGCATTGGGACCGTGCAGGCGAATTTCCTCTGGAGTTCGTGGAGGAGCTCAAAGCGTTCGGCTTGTTCAGCTTGGTGATCCCGGAGGAGCACGGCGGGCTCGGGTTCGGGAGCAGCGCCTACTCGCGCGCGTTGCAAGAGGTCGCCAAATACGATGCCTCGGTCGCCGTCACGGTCGGCGCGCACAGTTCCATCGGCATGCGCGGCGTGCTGCTATTCGGCACGGACGAACAGAAGGCGCGCTACATGCCAAAGCTCGCTACGGGCGAGCTGGTAGCTGCCTTTTGCTTGACCGAGCCAGGCGCCGGATCGGACGCCGCATCGATCAAAACCAGCGCCGTGAAGGATGGCGACGACTGGATCCTAAGCGGCAACAAATTGTGGATCACCAACGGCGGCATCGCCGATTTTTTTACGGTATTCGCCAAAACGGACGAGGTGGACGGCCGGGGGAAATTGAGCGCTTTTTTGGTGACGCGTGACATGGGGGGGGTGAGCTCCGGGCCCCACGAGGACAAGATGGGCTTGCGCGCTAGCTCCACCACCACCGTTCACTTCGACAACGTGCGCGTCCCACGACAAAACCTTCTGGGAGAAGTGGGCAAGGGCTTCAAGGTCGCCATGACCATCTTGAACTCCGGCCGCACGGGCTTGGGCGGCGGCAGCGTCGGCGGAATGAAAAAGCTCATCGCACTGTCGGCGAAGCAGGCCAAAGATCGAGTGCAGTTCGGCAAACCGATCTCCGACTTCGGCCTGATCAAGCAGAAGGTGGGGCAGATGGTGGTCGATTGTTACGCTTCGGAGGCAGTCGTCAGCATGGTCGCGGGCTTGAACGACGCAGGCTACGAGGACTACGCGGTAGAAGCGGCGATCAGCAAAGTTTTCGCTAGCGAAGCGCTCGGGCGCACTGCGGACGAAGCTTTGCAGATCGCGGGCGGCAACGGCTACATGTGCGAGTACCCATATGAGCGCGTGGTGCGGGACAGCCGCATCAATCGCATATTCGAGGGCACGAACGACATTCTGCGCCTGTTCATTGCTTTGAACGCCATGAACGACGCTGGGCAGACCTTGCGTGAGCTGTCAAAGTCATTGGAGGGTGTGTTCACCGATCCGATCAAAGGCTTCGGTGTGGTCTCCGAGTACACGCTGCGCCGCGTGTCGATGGCAACCGGCTACAACCGTCATGGAACGACCTTTACGAAGCTCGACCCAAGCTTGAAGCTGGTGGCCGGCATCTTCGAAGGCGGCACGCGCGATCTCGCCACGGCAAGCGACCGAATCTTGCGCAAACACGGGCGCGCGATCATCGACAAGCAGTTCGCCACGCGACGATTGGCCGATATCATGATCGATCTGTTCGTATTGGCTTCGGTGATCAGCCGCGTGGATTCGGCCATTGTCGAAAGGGGCGCCGAGCAAACCAAGAAAGAGCACGAAATAGTCACGGTGTTCGCACGCCAAGCGGAGCGGCGGATCAAGGCCAACATGGACGAGATCGACAACAACGTGGACGAGTCCATCAAATCCCTGGCCGATCACAGCTTCGAGCTCGAGAAATTCGGCTGGGATACGCTGTAGATTCGGGCGGTTTGTGCCGGGCTCGGGCCGGGCCGGAGCGGACCGGGCTGACACGGCAGCCCTGAAAACTGTAGACTTTGCGGCCCGGTTGGCAGCGCCGCCGGCCCGAGCCGCGCCCAGATGACTACAGCCAAGTCGAAGCCGTTGATGCCAAAGGCAACCAAGCCCCACGCCGTACAGCCAGAGGCGTTGAAGCCGAAGGTCAGCAAGCCCGAAGCCAAGAGCGGAGATCAGCCGAACGCCAAAGCCGCCAGTCGAACGAAGGTCACGAAACCCTCCGTCGCCGCTGTCCGTCCAGGGGCCAAGACCGTATCGAGTAAGAAAAAGAACCCCAAGCCCGGGACGAGTGAGCCCTCGGCAGCCCCGACCACACTTGCCGTCGCGAAGCCCAGCGTTGCGCCGGCGAAAATCAAACCGATCGAGCAGGCCGTGGGCGTAAGCAGTGACGCTGTGGCGCGTCGCACCGGCAAGTCATGGGCGCAGTGGTTCGCGTTGCTCGACGCCGCCGGCGCGGCCGAGCTGGATCACAAGGGCATCGTCGCGGTGTTGGCTCAGCGGCACGGGGTCGGCCCTTGGTGGCAGCAGATGGTGACCGTCGCGTACGAGAAAGCCCGCGGGATGCGCGAGCACCAACCGAGCGAAGAAGGATTCCAAGCCGGCGTCTCCAAGACGCTCGAGCTACCGTTGGCCAAATTGTACCGGCTCTGGGCCGAGCCCGCCGAGCGCAACAAGTGGCTCGGTGACGATCGCTTCTCGATACACAAGGCGACGGCATCCAAGTCGATCCGCGCGCGCTGGGGTCGCGGGGTAAGCCGGATCGACGTCGACTTTTGCGCGAAGGGCCCGTCCCAATCGCAAGTCACCGTACAACACAATCGGATTGAGACGTCGGATGCAGCCGAGCAAATGAAGGCGTACTGGGCGAAGAAGATCCGCGCGCTGGAAGCGCTGCTTGCGGCACCCTGAGCAATCGCTTACCGCCACGCCCTCGGTTACTTATCGCGAACGCGCGCGATGCCCGCACGAGATAGCTGCGGCGGGTGGCACCGAGAGTAGCGCTGCCCGGTTACGAGTCGACCTCGCGCCCCTCTTGCAAGCGAGCTGAAAGACCCGCTCTCAGCGGGTGTGGCGCGTGCGCGGGCCGCGCGGCGTTCGGAGCCGAGAGCTTGAGCAACGGCGTGGTCATCAGCGTGGTGACGAGCGCCATCAGCACCATCATCGTGAATAGTTTCGCGGAAATGACGCCTAAATCTAGGCCGACGTTGAGCACGATGAGCTCCATCAGCCCCCGCGTATTCATCAAAATGCCGAGGGCGGCCGAGTCGCGCGTGCTCATACCCGTGACGCGCGCCACGCAAAAAACGCCGCCGAATTTGCCCACGCAGGCCACGCCGATCAGGGCAAGACAGAGCAGCCAGTCGTTCAGGCCGGCGAGCAACCCGAGCTGGGTGCGGAGACCGCTGAAAGCGAAGAACAGCGGCAGGAAGGCGACGACGACGAAGTCTTCCAGGCGCTCGGCCAACGCGCGAGCGTAGTCCCCTTGGCGGGGCATGATGGTGCCAAACAGGAACGCGCCGAAGAGCGCGTGAACGCCGATCACCTCGCTCGCCAAGGCCGAAGCGAGCAGCAGGACGAAGGTGAGTGCGACGATGTTCTGCGTGAGGTGCTGGCGTGCCGTGATGTGCGTGCCGAGCCGCGCCAACAGCGGCCTGACTACGGCGAGCATCACGGCGGCGAAGGCCATCGCCTCGACCGTGGTCAACAGCGCCGCCATGAGGCCGTTCGCGTGGACGAACGAAACCACGAATGCCAGCAGGCACCAGGCAGTCACGTCGTCGGCGGCCGCACATGCCAAGGCAATGGATCCCATTTCGGTGCGGGTTAGCTTTTGTTCCGCGAGGATGCGCGCCAGCACGGGAAAGGCAGTGATGCTCATGGCGATGCCCATGAACAACACGAAGGACGCCTTGCCCACGCCCGGCTCGGCATGGCTGGCGAAGATCCGCATGGCCAAAAGCGCGCCCAGACCGAACGGCACCGTAATGCCGGCGGCGCTGATCGCAACGGACGACACGCCCCGGCCGCGCAGAAGGCTGGGATCGAGCTCGAGCCCGATCAAGAACATGAAGAACACCAAACCGACCTGGCTAACCAGCGACAAGCCCGCAAAAGAGGCGCTCGGAAAGAGCGTTCGGAAGAGCTGCGGCGAGAGTCGACCCAAGAGCGACGGTCCGAGCAGGATTCCCGCGATCACCTCCGCGATCACCGCTGGCTGTCCGACCCAGCGCGCCAGGGCTCCGATGCCTCGCGCGGCAACGATGATGACGCATGCCTGAAGGATCAGAAGCGAAAGTGGACCGTGCATCGCGGGCGAACCGTAGCCGAACTTTCACCAGAATCGGCGCACGAAGCGCCAACACGGGGGCTACACCGAACCGCCAGCCTGTATTTGCGCGCTCGCTTCGGACCCGAGCCGGCCGTCCACCACATCAACGGTTGAAATGTAAAAACCGCCCAGCTCGAACGTCGGTGGTCCGCCCCCCGACACTTGCCAGCTCGCCGTTGACTAGGACTAGGTCGATACCAATAGGACTTTGCTTGGGCTCGGCGTACGTGGCGCAGTCAGTGATTAGGTCAGGGTCAAAGAGGAGCAGGTCCGCGAAGAACCCCTCTTCGATGCGCCCGCGCGACGAAAGGCCAAAGCGCTCGCATGGCAAGCGTGACATCTTCGAAACCGCGAACGCCAGCGAGAAAAGCCCGCGTTTGCGAGAGTATTCAGAGATTACCCGGGGGAAGGTGCCGTACAGGCGTGGGTGCGGACGCCCCTCAGGATTGGGCAGCCCGTCCGAGCCGACCATCACGAGGGGGTGACGGAGGTTAGTCTCCACGTCTTCCTCCGCCATTAGAAACGTGATCGCGACGGTGCGCTCCGCGCCTGGCAAGCGCAGGATCTTGACCACGAGCTCGGCAAGGCCCAGGCCCTCGGTATTGGCGATCTCCGTCAGCCGGCGCCCGTCGTAGGCCGGGCAGGCCGGACAAGAGGCAACCTGAATCGCCTCGGCCAAGATCAGATCGATCGCCCCTAGATCGAAGTACTCGATCATCGGGCCGCTACCGGCGACGTACGGGTACGCGTCTAGTGTGACGTCCGCCCCGGCGGCATTCGCCGCGTCGATGCGGGCGAGGGATGCCTTCACCTTTCCCCAGTTACGCTTACCGCCCGATTTATGATGTGAAATCTGCGCGCGACAACCGATGCCTTCGGCGATGCTGAGTGTTTCCTCGACGGACTCGAGCAAGCGGTCGCCTTCGCTGCGCATGTGCGTCGCGTAAACCGCGCCATAGTCGGCTAGCGGGCGGCCAACCTCGATGATCTCCTGGCTGGTTGCGGCGCGACCCGGGCGATAGATTAGGCCGGTGGATAACCCAGCTGCGCCCTGCTCCAGGGCTCGCTGCACGTGGCCCCTCATCTCGCCCAGCTCGGCGGCGGTTGGCTCGCGTTCCTCGTCGCCCACGACGCGGGAGCGGATGGCATTGTGCCCGATCAGGGAGATGGCGTTGACGGCCGGGCGCGCCGCGGCGAAGGCTCGACGATAGCCTGCGAGGTCGCGAAAGCGTTCGCCAAATCCGGGAAACAGGCTGGCATTACCGGGCGGTTGGGCCCCGCCGGGCCGCAAAGGCGCCAAGCTGAAGCCGCAATTTCCGATGACGACGCTCGTCACGCCCTGAAGCAGCTTGAACTCCATGTCGGACGCATTGAGCAATGCCGCATCGTCGTGGGCGTGAACGTCGACAAAGCCTGGCGCAAGCGCGCGGCCGCGGGCGACGATCTCGCGCGTGCCTGAAGGGCCGGGCCCGATGCGCGCGATGCGATCGCCCGCGATATGCACGTCCGAAATCCGAGGCGCTTCGCCCGAGCCGTCTACCAACAATGCTTCGCGAATGCTTAGGTCGAATGTCATGGGTTCGCAGCTAGGCCCGGCGAGTGACCAAGACTACAGGCGCTGACCTCGTGGGCCAACTCTCCGCCATCGAATCCCGCGGGCTACCGCGGCATGCGAGACACCTGCAGGCATGGGTGAACTCGGACTTCTTAAGGCCGCCACATAAACAGCGTTTGAGAGGCCCCAAAAGCGTGTGCGCCTAACTGCCAATACCGCCCTCCGAATACCGTGCTTTGACATCGACATTGAGCAATCTTTTCCGCGAGGTTTGCCGCCCCACCGTCTCAGGCAGCACCCGTGTGAGATCGGAGCTGCAAAAAAGTTCGAACAGCAATCCTCGGTCACGAAAGTTTCCGCTGTTTGCGCCGTAGCTCGCAAAAGCACTTCTTTTTTGGCGCCTCCGGTCACACGTAGGTGGGGTGACGGCGCCTGATCCAATCCCAACGATAATCAGTTACGACAACTCCCAGTTCACGGTTCCCAATCTAAATGACACCGCGTCACGGGCGAGACGGCTCCAAAAGGCAAATCGCAACAAATGGAAATGGACGCCTTTCAAGATAGGTGGGGACATACTGCCACGCTGAGCTGGTATTCGGGGTTGACAGGAGATGGCTCACAAGAATATTCAAGCTCGCCATGGCAAAGAATTCAGTGAACGATCGTATTCGCAGTCGCGTCGAAGCATTCGCCGAGGAGCTGAGCTCGTTAATCCGCGACTCCGCGATGGAAACCGTGCGTGACGCACTGGGCGCTGGCTCAGCGCCACGCCGCGGCACCCGCGCTGGGCGCGCGGTCGTGACGGGCCCGGCTGGCTCGTCGGTGCGCGGCGGGGGCCGCCGCGAAAAAGGTCAGAAGCGTGACCCGGCGGAGATTGAGCGTCTCACTGATCGGCTGCTCGACTACGTCAAAGGCAACGCCGGCCAGCGCATCGAGCAGATCGCCGCCGGCATGGGCACCGTCACCAAAGAGTTGAATCTGCCGGTAAAGAAGTTAATCGCCCAAAAATCGCTAAAGACCAAAGGTCAGAAGCGCGCCACGCAATACTTCGTGCGTTGACCAATGCGTCGAATGGCCCGTCCGCGGAGCGCCTAACCAACCCGGCGTGATGGCGGGCGGCAAGCGTTGGCCGCTCAATCCTCCACTGACGGAGGTGCCGTGAGCTTGCCGCGCTATCTCCACTCCGGCCGCTGATCAGATACTCAAAAATGACCAAACAGGCCCGCCCGGCCCATCCCCAAAAACGGCTGAATGGTCAGATGAGCGGAATCCACACGTTGACTCGGATACGCGAGCCACGTGGTGATGAAAGCAGCCGCGCCAACGCCGGCCGTGATGAAGCCCACGGTAGACACCGTCGCAGCGCGGTCATGGTCGTCGATCGCGCGGCTTAAATCGCCGCACGCGCTGGACACGCCAGTGGCGGGTGAGCCGCACGCAGTCACGTCACCGCGGCTTGCATCATCGATGCGGCCCTGTGCGCTCGTAATCCGGTCGCTGGCCGACGACTCGACCCTCTCGTATGCAAGGCCGATCACCAAGCCGGCAGCGGTCACCACAGACTCGCCCACCAGCAGGAAAAGCTTGGCTGAGGAGCGCTTGCGCGGCGCATCGACCGGCGCCTCGTTCTCTGCGCCCTTCGAGGACGGGGCTCGAACGCTCATCGTCGCTCCCACCACAGAGCGAACGGGCGGGACACGCGGCAAGTCCGCGGCGATGTTGGCGGACTCGCCCTCTCGCAACGATATGCTGCGTCGAAAGGTCCGCCGCCCACTGGCCGAGATCAGAACCTCGTGGGGGCCGGGATCCACGGTGTGACCGAAAGCAAGCTCGCTCGGCGGCACGACCTTGCCATCGATCATCGGCACCACCTCCCCTGCATCCGCAGGCAGTTCGACCGTCAGGCGCGGGATGCGGGGTTCCAACGCGGCGCTGGCCGGCGCGAGCAATTTTTGCACATCGAGTGCTTTGGCCCCGTTGCGGATCAGCTCCGCGGCGCGCTCGTAGTCGGCCGCCGCCTCGACCAGCAGGCCCTGCTCGGTCTCGCAATGAGCCAAGTGAAAACGCAGACCAGGCGTGTCTTTTACCGCCACCGCCTCACGCAGCTTGAGCGCGGCATCGCCCCACCTCGCCGCGTTCTCGAGCTCGACCGCAGCCGCGAAGACGCGCCTGGCGGAAGAAATCTCGGTTGGCGACGGCTCGGCGTGACCCGAACGTGAGACCAAGGTCGCGACGCAGACCAGCAATGTTTCCAAGCGACAGGAGCGGACGGTCATGAAGAAACCCCATTGGCAAAAACGCGGAGCCGCACGGGACGAGCGATAATCGGCACCGCGAATTTGCGCTGTCAAGGCGCCGGCGCACCTCAGGCGCGCGGTTGCGGAAGAACGACCGAGAATAGGGAAGAGCGGGCGAAATTTCTCACCGCCTTCCGCGGGCCCAGCTGAGAACACGGCGGGCGCGGGCTGATTCGGGCAATCCGCACGGTAAAGGCGATCGATTTCGGCAAAAGACGCGCTAGAACCGCATCCCCTTGGCCGCCCGGTCCCCCACGCTTCGATGACTCCGCTTCGCCGCCACTTCCGCCGCTGCGCGACGGCGACACTACTCAGCGCGTTGCTCCTGTCGGAGAGGCCGGTTGCAGCCCGCGAGAGCGGGGAGCCTCAGCGCTTCCACGTCGTGTACGCCGGTCAGCACCTGAGCACGATTGCCAAGCGCTACAAGGTCAGCGTCGATGCCATTCGCATGGCCAACGGCCTCGGCAAGGCCACGCGGCTGAAGCCCGGTGACAAGCTCACAATCCCCGGCTTGGACGACCCAGACGGCAGCCGAGCACGAGCGCTCTACCCGCCCCCACATCCCACGGACGAGCCCACGCTGCCCGCATCGGCCCATACGGACAAGGAAGACCGCGCGCAAGAAGCAGAGAAGGATGCAGACGACGGCCCACGTACCCACACGGTGTACGCCGGGCAACGCCTGGAATCGATCGCCAAGCGATACAAGGTTTCGCTAGCCGCGCTTTGCGCGGCGAACGGCATCACGCGGCGGACCAAGCTGCATGCGGGCCAAGTGTTGGCGGTGCCTCGTCCCGGCGACCCGTCGGCCACTAAGGACGACGATACCGACGAAGACGCCGCCGGCAAACGAGCTGGGCACAAGCTAACTCGGCTCGGTCTGCGCAAAGGCTATCTGGACCTGTTCAATTACGGAGGTCACTTCCATGGCTACGCCATCGACAAGAAGGGCAAAGTGACGGCCGTCGCGGAAACGGAAGTATCGAAGCTGTTCGGCGCCACCAGCCCCCGCCCAATGACCGACCCTCGGCTGATCGAGCTCCTTTCGAGGGTGAGTGACAGGTTTGGCAGTCGGCCAATCCGGATCGTCAGCGGTTACCGCACGCGTTCGTTTTATCAGGACTCGAGACACAAGCTGAGCCGCGCCGTCGACTTCAGTATTCCGGGCATCGCCAACGTGGTGCTTCGCGACTACCTGCGGACGCTGCCCGCGGCAGGCGTCGGCTACTATCCGAACTCCTCGTTCGTGCACTTGGACGTGCGCGATGTGGCCACGTACTGGGTCGATTTCGCGGGCCCCGGCGAATCTCCGCGCAAGACCAACGCGCGCAACCACGATCGAGAAGCAGAGGGCGATCTGCACGATCCGGAGGTCTCCGAAGGGGACCGCCAAGGTCCGAACGACCCGCCGACTCTAGAAGCGCCGTCGCTCGCCGCGCCGCTCGAACCATCCGCGGCGCCGAGCAGCGATACGACGAGCGATGCGCCGAGCACCGGCCCTCAGATCCCGCCCAAATAGCGCGGCGGAAGGCCGAGGCGAGCTTCCGCTTGCAGTACCGTCGGAGCCGCCAACGCGTTCGAGCTGCGGATAGGAAAGCGCAACACGCTGCCGGATGCCCGTTCGGCGTCGGCCGCGAAGCACACTCCGCAGCTGACCGCACAGCGCACGCCGCCTAGGGTGAAGGGCTGGCTTACCGAACGCAAAAGCTCAGTAACGTGGCCGCGCGCAGTCTCGAGCTGCCACAATCCGTCGCGCGTCACCGCGCCGGCCTCGTCGATGTG
This sequence comes from Myxococcales bacterium, assembly GCA_903642325.1. Taxonomy (GTDB): domain Bacteria; phylum Myxococcota_A; class Polyangia; order Polyangiales; family Polyangiaceae; genus PMG-095. The sequence goes on from CAHJWM010000040.1 coordinate 40,555, forward strand.
CCCGAGCGTGTCGTAAAGCAGCGAGCCGTCCGCTACGTAGTCGAGGCCAAAGCCCGTAGGGTCGGCGCCCAGCTCGCGCGCTTCGAAGCTTTTACTCAGGCGCGGGGCGCTCGAGATGTCAATCAGCGCTATCCCGGAGCCCTCGAGCTTTGGCACCACGCTCTTCAGGTCGTCGCCCGTGCAGCTGACCGCAAGCTCGCGATGATCCGGTGAAAGAGCAAGCGTCTCGCAGCCACGGAAACCTTCGAGGATGACCGTCCCCAGCAAGCTATTCGTTGCGGGCTCGATCTCGACCACACGCGAAGCGAGCGCGCTCGAATAATCATCCGCATACGACGACAGCAGCGAGAACACTCTGCCGCCGGTCTGTACGAGCTGGGCCGGGTGCGCTGAGAAACCGCGGGGCGCGCCCACCATTGCCGGTGATAGATCGATGCGCCCGATTATTTCGGGCAAGCCTGGATCAACGACGAGTATGTCCGCGCCGGCATCGAAGTTCTCTTTCCCGGGGCTCGGATTCGACTCGTAGCGCGCTACATAGGCTTGGTGCGGGCTAATCGCCAAGTAATCGTACGGATTGGAGCGGAAGCCGGTGGCGACCGAAAGCTCGGCCGTAACGCGCGCGTTTTCGAGATCCAGGAAGCGCAGCACGCCCGCGGGATAACGGTCGATGAGCACGACCCGCGATCCACTCTGTGAGGCCGAGGGTAGAACGATGTCCCCGCTCAAACCCACCCCGAAGCCACCCGACTCGGTTTGGGAGCTGACGAGCGAGTCAGATAGGACGGCTCCGCCGAAACCCAGCGCGGACACGTTGCTCGACTGGTAATCAGACTCCACGACCAACAGGCCTCGACCGCAAGGCCCCGATTCGAGCGTTATGCCCTGGGTGTCGGGGGTGCGGCGGGAGGCGCCACACCCGCACACGTTCGCTGCCAACGCCAAGCTCGCAATCAAGGCACGCGTCGAAGTCATGGGCACTCCGCGTTCACGATTGAGACTGCATCCAAGTCGAACGTGCCGTTTAGGCCGGTGAGGTCGGCGCGATCGGTGATGCGCACGAAGCGCGCCTCGCGCAGCCCAAGGTCGCGCAAGTCGAAGGCGTCTCCTCCCGCCCGCGCCGGGTCGGTCGGATCGACCGAATTGCGGTCGGGGTTTGCAAATACCGGATGCCAGCCAGCGCAGTCGCCGTACGGGTACTCCGTTGCCGTACAGGGAAATGCGCTAAAATCCTGGCCGTTTGCGCTGACCGCAACGGTCGCCAACTCCGCGAACGGGCGCTGCTCGTCACCGTCTATGTAGAACGGATTCTCGAACACGATGAAATCCGCACCCTCGCCATCGACGATCGTGCTCGGCGCAAAACCGAGCGTGATACTACCGCCGTTGCCGAGCGTTGCGACGTCGAGCGACCCCTGCCCTTTTAGACCGGCCTTGGGCGGACCCAAGACGATGTCCGGTAACTTATCTTGACCAAACGTGGGTCCCGGCCCAGCCGTGAACGACACGACGGCAGTAGCGAAGCGAGATGGACAGCTGCCCGGCGCGCCCGCTCCCGTCGCATCGGCGTCGCCGCCGTCAGTCGTGGCGCTGCACGCGGCGCACGCGAAGCATATAAAAACGGACGCGCCGAGGGCGCCCCAACGAGGACAGACCATGTGGACTCCCGAGCGAGCTCGCGCTCCGTGGTGGACGGCGCCTCCACGACGAATCGCGGCGACGCACCGAAGGACAGGTCTTCCGACTTCCCTTCCCACACGCGTGTCGCCTTCCCGGTTGCCTGGATCGTTTCAGGCTAGCCAGTGGCGTCAGTGACACGCGAATACTCGGGGTTACGGCGGCGGCTCCGTGCCGGACTTGCACCGGACTTCCCAAGGTGGACGTTCCACCTCCCCACTCGGGGATCGATAGGCCAGGGACACGTAACCCGAGGCACCCTGCTTGGCAAGCCCTTGCCCGGGCGCTCCGTGTTGCGGCAGGCGCGCGCTACAATTCTGTGCTTCTGTGGGCTTGCTTTGCCTAGACAAGGTTCGGTTTGGTGTCCTCGTCTTACGCCGAGGCCGAGACAGGGTTGCGCACGGTCCAGATCTCGAAAGGTAAGCTGCGATGACCAGTAAACCCCAGATCAGAACCGGAGTGATCCTCGCCGGGCGCTGGCAAATCGAAGATTTCATCGGTAGCGGGGACACCGGTGAGGTGTACGGCGTACGCGACCGGCACGGCAGCGCCACATTCGCGCTCAAGCTGTTTTGGCCAAGCGCGCTCAGCCATCCGGAGGTCTGGTCGGAAGTGCAGCAGGCGGCCAGAACCGCGGCCGCGCTCGGCGCCGAGGGCGTCGCGCGAGCCTATGAGTTTGGGATCGACGCGAACGCGGCTCGGCCGTTTTACGTGAGCGAGCGCGTGTCCTGGTCGGCGCTCGACGAGCGCGTGCGAGCCCACGGAACGCTCACCCCCTCCGAGATCCGCACCATGTTGGACGTGCTGGCGCGCGCCCTCGACGCCGCACACACCGCGGGCGTCGTCCATCGTGACTTGAAGCCCGCCAACGTGTTCGTGTCGCCCGACCACGCGCGTTGGGTACGCATCACGGACTTCGGCGTCGCGCACCTCCGGTCCACGGCACCTCCGCCACCGGGCTGGGGCGGGCCCATCGGCTGGGCCGCCCCCGAAGCGACCGACCCGAACGCACCATCGATCCCTGCGATGGATGTCTTTGCGCTCGGCTTGGTCACTTTCTTTGCGCTCACCGGCGGCGCTCTACACCGCGCGGCGCGCGGCACTCCAATCGAGCCGGATGCGCTCCGACATGAGCTCATGCAACCGCTCGATTCGGCTTCACGCCGAGCGCAAGAGCTCGGCGCGACCCTCGACCCCGCGTTCGATGTTTGGTTTCAGCGCGCGGTAGCGCCCTTGGCGCAAGCACGCTTCAGCTCGATCGCCGAGATGGCGCGCGCGTTCGATGCCATCGTTAGCAACTTGGCCGCCCCCCGCGCTCCGGACGCGTTTGGCGCCCCGGAAGCGGCCACGGCGAGCTCGCACTCTCCGGCCTTGCATGCAGACTTTGGCGCATACTCACCCGCGCCAGTGCCGCGACTCGAAGGGTCTGCAGTCGCGGCGCAGTCGACCAGCGCCGAAGACGCGCGGCCGCCCGGGGTACCGGGCGCGCGCAAGCGTGGCGCGGCGGCCTGGCTGATCGGGGGCGCGGCGCTGTGCCTGGCCTTGACGGCATGGGGAGTTGGCACGCGTCATCGTCAGCCCGCTGCGGCCGGAGCAACCAGCGCGGCGGCAAGCGCCAATGTCGCGCTTGCCGCCTCGGCC
>CAHJWM010000041.1 GCA_903642325.1 Myxococcales bacterium
GGCGGGGGGATGACTGGGCGCCCCCTGAGCCGCGCGTTGTTCGGCGCCTGCGGCGTGGGCACCGCCCGAGCGAGCGAGCAGCAGCGCGCACACGAGGACACGAACGACGGCAGACATCGGACCGATGTACAGCGAACTCCCGAGCCTGACAACGCTACCCAAACGCGCGTCCGGAACTTTCATTGCGGATGAGGTAGACGCAGTGTCGAGCTCGCCGCGACGGTCAGGGTCAACCTCCGTCGCCGCCCGTGCCGCCGAGCCCCGCATCGCCCTGGCTGGGCGGCGCGCCGCCCATGCCGCCTTCTTCGAGCCCGTCTGCGCCCCCGGCCCCACCGGCAGCGCTCGAGGAAGACGCACCGCCAGCGGACGGCCCCCCGGCTAGGCCCAGCGTGCCTGCAGTTCCTGACGCAGAAGGGCCTTCCGGCTGCGCGCCCGGTGACTCATCACTGTTGCACGGGATATCTGGCTGAGGGTTCAAGCAGGTGTTCCCGGCACATGCGGCCGCGAACAACGACCCGCAGACCACCCCCATCAGCCACTCCCGAAACCTCATACTTGAAAGATACAAGCTTCCTTGAACAGCGCAACACCGCCCGCCGCTTCGGCTAAGACGCGGCGCAGCAAGCTCAGTTGAAAGCATATCAATTCTGTACTCGATGCTCGCTCACGGCATGATTGCGTCGCCACTTGGCGGGTCTGCTTAAAATTCGCCTTGCGTCGCAGGCTCCACTACAAAGCGCGGCAGGTAGCCTGTTTCACGCTCCTGTTGCTTGCTTCGAATAGGGCGCGTGCTTTGCTGCACGGATTAATCGTGTTTCTTACACAGGAGCAGACCATGTCTCTACGTCTCTCGTTCTTGCTGCCGACTCCTCTCGCCGCGCTCGTTGCTGGGTTTTTGGCTTTCGCCCCAACGCGCAACGCGCACGCCAGCAGCGGCACCGCCATCGGCGCGGATCTCGACTACACGCATGGAATCAGTGAGCCCCAGGTTGGTAGCGGTACGGGCTTCAACGTTCGGCTCGGCTACAAGCTGGACCTGCTACTAGTCCAACTCACGCCCGAAATCGGCGGCGCGTATCACACTTTTTCCGGTACGGCTGACGCGAAATTTTCGCAGGGGATCGTCGGGGCGCGTCTAGCGTTTGGAAAAGTTCTCGAGCCGGGTCTGTATGCCCACGTCGGGTACGGTCACCTCGGGGCCGCTCTCGGCGGTCGCTCTGGCGCGACTGTCGATGCCGGGCTGACCCTCGATTTCACGCTCTTGCCCTTCATCGATCTCGGCATTCATGCCGGCTATAACGGGATGTTGAAGAGCGACCCCGACCCTGCCTTCGACACTTTCGTGGCTGGAGTGCACGGCGCGGTGGTCTTCTGAGGACGAAGTCCGATGGCTCAATCTAGGTAGGGCAGCTCCTGCTTCGTGGCCCATGCCCGATTTGGGCGACCAAGTCCCGGAGCTGGCCGCCTCAGGCTTAGGGACGCGAGCGGACGAAGAAGTCCGGTTAAGTCTACGGCTGGAACCGGCAGAAAACCGCGTTCACGCCGCGATGGCAGTGTGACAGAGGAATAGCGAGGGAAGGGCGGCGGGTTGCCCGTCGGTGGGCCGGAGGTATGCTCTCGGCGTCGAATGCCCGTAATGTACGAGGTCGGCTGCAGCGGCTGCGGCGCGCGCCACGCTCTGAGCCCAGAGCAGGCTCGTCAGCAACGGGTCGTACGCTGTTCGTGCGGGCAATTCGTGCGCATGGATCGCGCGCTCGTCGAGCCCCGCTCGGATCCGGCCCCAGCGCCCGTGACCGCCTCCGAGACCACTCCGAAGCCAGCGCACCGCACCGCCTTGCCTTCGCTCTCGGGCGCGCTCGCATCTGCGTCCGCGGGCGATAAGCCGCCCTGGTACGTTGACCTTGGAGGCAGCGAGACGATCGAGATGACGATCGAGCAACTGATCATCGCACGCCGCTCGGGCAAGCTCGGGGAGGGCGCGCTCGTGTGGCGCGCCGGCATGCCGCGCTGGCGTCCGGTCGGAACCTTGATTCCCGCCACCAGTGCGTCGTTACCGCCGCCACCCAGTCCGGCAGCAGGCGGGCTGCGCGCTCGCTCGCCGGAGCCCGCGGCGGTGTCGCTTCGAAGCTACGAGCGTCCGCAGGCGACCCTCGAATTTGCCTTAGAGAAGCCGCCGGCGGCGCCCGCGCGAACGCCGTCGTCTTCAGCGCCGGTCAGACGCCAATCGGACCCGCCCCCGGGCTCCCCGACGCCATTGCCGCCCGCCCCCTCGCTAGGTCCTATCAACGCGCTCGGCCCCATGGCCCCGAGCACGGGCTCGTCCGTAGCGGCTACGCCCATCATGGCGACACCGCCCAGCGCTGGCGAGCGCCCGCCTCGCGAACGGCCGCCCTGGGTCACCGCTAGCTTCGCGCTGTTGCTTTGCGTGTTGGCGTCGGGCACTGGCGCACTCTTGGTGCGCTCCGTACGAGTGGACCGGCGGGCCGTGCTCAGTTCGGATGGCGTCTCCCAGCGTGCCGCGAATGGCAGGGCGAAGTTGCCGGCAAGGCCGCCGCCTACTCTCGTTGCTGCGGAGCCTCTTGTCAGCACGCCCGTGGTCGACGTGAACAGCTTGTCCGTGGAGCGCAAGCCGCCTCGCGCCGCGCCTCGCGCCTCCGCGCTGGGCTCGAGTCAGGCGATCGCCCTGCCGACACCGTTGGGCGGCGACGACAGCGAAGCCCTCGATCAACCTCCAGCTGCGAGCGCCACGCGTCCGGCCGTCAGCAAGCCGCACGACGGCGATTTACAGCCCGCGGCACACGCAACCCCATACACGACCGAGACTTTGAACGAAGCCGCGACGCGCTAGAGCTCCGAGGGCGCGCGTGGTGTTTGGGCTCCATGTTACTTATTGGAGGAGCCATTCGCGGGCACGGGGTCGACAGAGCCGCCAACTCGCTGCTTCGGATCGTACGAGGCACCTTCCTTATCGACGCTCCAGCCCGGCGCCGGTGCTGCGCTCGACACTCCTTGATGTGACTTGTCGCCGGGCCCGGTCTGGTCCGCGCCCACCGTGTCGCCATCCGCAGTCGTGGGCGACGGCGCCTGATAATCGAGCGACGGTGAGCGGAGCGCGTTGCCCTGGCCGGTGGTGCCGCACGCAGCTAGCGTTACCCAACCAAATACCCAGGCTCGAATCATACGGGACCGTACCACCCCCCTGGCGCGCGATCCAACCCGATTGACCGCGAAGCGAAGCATTCCTGCAACGAGTCTGTAGCCAATGCGTCAAGCGGCTTCGCACATGCATCGCGCGCCCGGTTGAGCGTTGACCAAATAAAGTTTTACGGGTGGTATCCCGCCCATGCACCGCTTGCTTTGGTCGTGCTTGTCGACCTGCCTCTGGGCATGCGCGCCGGAGCTCTCCGCACCACCGAAGAGCCCGCAAACTGAGTCGTTCGCAAGGAAAAGCGATTGGAAACCGGGCCCGCTCGTCCGGCAAACGGTGCTCGTGCCGGAGCCCGCCGGGGTTCCTTCGCCCGGGGCCGAATGTCAAAGCTATACAGGAGAACCGTCAGCCTCTTGCACGCCGAGCGTATCGGGGCGAGTCGGTCTGGCGAGCGCGCTCGCTGACGCCGCCCCGGTAAGCCGCGACGGGCTGCTGGCTTGTTTGGAGAGCAGCTCAGATCTTCCCCCCGGCTTCGTGCGCGCATTGCGCGCGGAGTTGGCACCCGAAGGGTGCGCGGACACCCTGACCCTGCCCTTGCTCGTGCCTCGCCGCCCAGAGCTCGAGCGACGAATGGCAGACACACTGCGCGCTCTCGCCATCGCCGCCAGGCTCTCGCGTCTGGTGCGCCGGGCGCCTGGGCTCGAATCGCCCCAAGACAAGTCGCACTTCATGCAGTTTTTCCAGAGCACGCTGAAGCCGTGGATCGTTTCGCAGTCTCAGGCGATTGAGGAGCTCTCGTCGAGCGCCGCCGGCTTGATACCTTACGGGAAAGGCATCGTTGCTGTGGCGGCTGGCCTGGCCGATATGCGCTTCGTCGCCGTGGTCCGAGACGTCGCTTTGCCCACCGAGATGGAGCGAGACCCAGAGCTCAAAAATGCGTACTACGCCGCTCTCGACGAGGCGCTCGAGCCGCGGAAGGTCCGCGGACGAGACGCAGCGCTGGTCGGGCTGCGTGAGCTCGCCAGCGAAGGCGTGGTCGCCGAACGCCGCGTCAGCGAAGCTCGGGCGCTGCTCTCGCAGGTGTACTCAGGGCGGCGGATCGACGCCCTCGATAGGCTGCTGCTGCCGAGCCTACCGGCACCTCTCGTGGACACGATCGACCGCAAGCTGGCGGCAGAGCTGCCCACATTTTACGCGGGCACCTTGCTCGACCGGGCAACCCTCGACGCCGACCTGCTGCGCGCGTTGCTTAGCCATGGCGTGCCACAAGCGTTCGTGCTGCGGCTCGACCCGGACCAGCTCGACGATGCGAGTAAAAGCTACTTGGCGCGCGGGCTCTTCGATCGCGGGCGAGCCTACTTTCGTGCCGCAGATTTCTCGGCCAGCGCACGGCTGAGCGTTACGGATCCGACAAAGCCCGAATCGGCACTGCTGCACGCGCTCGCCGACACATTGAAAAACGGACCGCGCGACGCCAGCGATCTACTGTTGGCCGGCCCATTCTTACCGACGAGCACGGGAGACGTGAGCGAGCTCGATCAGCTCGCGGCTCAAAAAGGTGTCCCGAGCGCCGCGCTCGCGACGTTCGACGCAGCCTACCTCCGCAGCCTGGTCCCACCGCAAAACGACGCTCCCTTTTGGGACGACCTCGCCACACGCTTCGACGCGGCAGAAAGGGCGCTTAGCGATCCGTCGCAGAAGAAGCAAGCACGCGAGTCGAGTCTTGCCGCAAAAGATACGGCCAAAACGCTGCGCGCCAACCGCCCCCCGAGAGCGGGGTCGACGCCGGCTCGGGATTCAGCGAAATAAACGAGGCGATGGCGTCTCTACTTCCCGCGAAACGCACGCTTTGGGGGATTATTTTTGGTTTGGTCACGGTAATGGGCTGGCTGTCTTATGTCAGTGCCCAGCGCTACGCGCGCGCTGAACGTCGGGTCGAGCACACCCTCGATGTGCGAGCCACGTTGGGCCGCCTCCTGGGAGCTATCCAGGAGACCGAAGACGATGAGCGTGGGTTCTTACTCACCGGGGACGACCTACAGCTGATGGCCTGCAGGGCATCCGAAGCCGCCGTTGCCCCGCTGTTCGCGGCCTTATTACGACTCGTACACGACAACCCCACTCAGCTTGATCGGGCTCACGAGCTGTCCAACATCATCGCCGAAAAGCAAAGTTTCATGGCTCGAAAACTTGCGCTTTTCCGGCACGGTGAGCGCGACGCCGCGATTGCGCTAGTCGGCGCTGCGCGCGGCGTCGAGCTCACGACTCGGCTCCGATCTCAATCGGCGGCCATGGACCGCGAGGAAGAGCGCCTGCTCGACCTCCGGAAGGGCGACGCGAGCCGCGCGCAAGGGCAGGCAATCGGCGCGATTGGTCTCGGGTCCGCGCTGATGATCGCGCTGTCGTTCGTGAGCCTGCTCAGCGTGCACCGCGACGCCGAGGCGCTCAAGCGCACCGCGGATGACCTTGCCACCAGTGAAGAATATTTTCGCTTGCTCACCGAAAACAGTAATGACCTCGTTCGGACCCACGATCTCGACGGCAACGTCCTGTACGTGAGCCCGTCGGTCGAGCGCATGCTCGGCTATGCGACCGAGGAATTCCGCGCTTTTCCCCCACTACAATTGGTGCATCCCGATGACCGCGCGGCGCTGGCCCCAAACCCGGCGCTGCCTCCCCTATCGCAGCGGTTCAAGGACCTGCCCGTCGAGTACCGAGCGTTGCACAAAGACGGTAGTTACCGTTGGCTCGAGATAAGCTTTGCAGCTCGCCGCGACGCGAACGGCGTCATGATTGGCGAGCAGAGCTCGGCGCGCGACGTCACCGATCGCCGGCTCGCCGAGCAACGCCTCACGACCCAAGCCGAGCAGCTTCGCACGCTCTCGCTGCATGACGAGCTCACCGGCTTGTACAATCGGCGCGGTTGGCTGGAGCTCGCTGGACAGCAAATGCGTCTAGCGATTCGTGAAAAGCGCGGCGCTGCGGTCGTGTTTGCCGACTTGAATGGGATGAAGCAGATCAACGACCTCCACGGCCACGAAGCCGGCGACCGAGCCTTGCGGGATACCGAGCGCATCCTGCGCACGGCGTGCCGCGAGGTGGACATCATTGCTCGCTTCGGTGGCGACGAGTTCGTTGTCTTCGGCCTCGACTTCAAAGAGACCGGCCTGGAAGCCTTGCGCGCCCGCATTCAAGGCGCCATCGCCGAGCAAAATTCATCTGCCACTCGTCCGTTTCGATTGTCTCTGAGTCTGGGAGCCGCGTTTTTCCGGCCCGAATTCCCGGAAACCATCGACGCGCTGCTGGACCGGGCCGATTCCGAAATGTATCAGCGAAAGCGCGCGCGACGCGAGAACGGTGGACTGTCCCTGCCTCCGCCAGCAGGCTGAGGGCAACGCTGCAGGCGGTCACCCGTCGAGCGCTCTAACCGCCCGGCATGTTTGCGCTGGGCGTGCGCCGCCTGCACTCGCTCACTTACGAGAATCGTCGGCTACCGACGAAACAGCGCCAAAACCTCTTCGCGTGCGTCGACCATCGGCTGCCAGGTCGAGCGCAGGTCGGCGGCACTGATGCCAACGTGACGCGCATCGGGGGACGTCGACAGCTCGTCGATCACGACCTCGCTCGGGGCCGAGTCATGGCGCAGACGGTATTCCAACCGATCTGCGAGGCGCAGCAACGCGACTTGCATCCCAACCACCCCGCCCCCCGCGTACGCACGTTCGGGTTGATGATGCCAGGCCACGATCTGGGCAATGGGCTCTGGTAACTTCCAAGCGTGAAGCACGTGCGCTCCCAACACCGCGTGGTCGTAGCCGAGCCGATCGCGTTCGAGCAAGTGCAGCCGGTCGGGTGTATCGAGCGAGCTTGGGGGCAGGCCGTCGTACGACTCGATGCCGCACTGGATGCCTAACAGTTTGCCGAGATCATGAAGTATTCCCAGCAAAAACAGCTGATCGCCAGAGCGAAGGCCCCATTCGTCAGCCATGGTGCGGGCGATCGCCGCCGTACCGGCGCAATGGTCGCGAATGGTCGCGCCGCGACTCTTGATGTCGCGAAACATTTCCATTGTGACCACCCCGACCACGATTTCACGGACGGCATTTCGGCCCAGCCGCGCGCACGCCATGAGCACGCTTTCGCAGGGTACGAGGCTTCGATACAACGCCGAATTGGCGATGCGCAGAAAGGTCGCCGACAACGCCGGGTCTTTCAGGATCACGCCCTCCAGATCGGCCGTGCGATAGTCCTCGTCACCGAGGAGTGAGAGCACCTGGCGGGCTACCACCGGAAACGGGCGGATCTTTGCGCTCAGCAACACCGCCGCCAATAGCCGATCAGTTGCACAGTCGTTGCTGTGCGTCGGGTGAGCGTCCAGGTACCACAGCTGGTCTTCGACGACTTCGCGGGCTGGCGCGTGCACAGGCCTGTTTACGGGCTCAAATGGCCTCGACTTAAGGCTCGCGTGCGTGCTCGCAGTGCGTCCCATTTCAGCTCGCTCTGAAATCACGCTCGCCCGGCCCGGGCCGCGCCTGCGGCGGACGGCAAACTCAGCGCACTTTGCGCCGGTACGCCGTAGCCAACGAATCGGCATACTCGTTCCAGCGGTTGCCGGAGTGAGCCGCGATCCAGCGAAGCTCGAGCTCCGGCCGCTGCCGACAGATCGCGTAGAGCTCCTGGACCAGCTCGAGATTTTTGATGTCGCCGCCTTTGCGCTTCCAACCGCGGGCCTCCCAGCCCTTGGCCCACTCATTTACGGTGCTCACGCACAGTTGGCTGTCGGTATAGAGCACGGTTTTTTTGCCCGGCGGCACGAGCGCGGTACCGCTGATCAGCGCGCTCAGCTCCATGCGATTGTTGGTCGTGTGCGGTTCGTTGCCCCAGCGTTCGTCGAGCACTCGATTGTCCACCACGTACACCGCACCCCAGCCCCCTGGCCCAGGGTTCGGCTCGGCCGCACCGTCGGTGAACACGCCGTCGACCGGCCCCGCCGAGTACTTGGCCAGCACCTCCGCCACGGTCAGGTTCTCCTCGCGCGAGCCAGACAGAGCGCGCACCGCACGCACGACGAGCTTCTTCTTCGCGACGCCCGGAGCATTCTGCTTCTTGCAGTCCATGCACACCTTGGGCAACCAGCCCGGGTACTTGGCGAGGGTTGCCTCGGGAACCCCAAACTCCTTCCCACAGCTCTGACACGTGAAGCTAGTCGGCAAGATGGCCGTGTTTAGCACAAGCGTGACGGACGCGATCAGCCGGCGTGCCAGGCCTGGGTGAGCTCGTCGATGAGAAATTGCCGGAAAATGGTGACGGACGCTGGTTGAAAGCGCGCCGCCGGCCAGACCACATTGAGGTCCGCACCGCTGCTCGCATAGTCGGGCAACAGGTGGACGGGGGATGGCGCGGCTTCGCGCGCCGCGGTGAACCGTACCGCGGTCACTGGCAAGAGCCCAATGCCCAAGCCCGCCGAGACCGCCTTTTGGGCCACCGTCATATCGTCCACGCTGACGGGGCCCTGCACAGTCACCTGCTCATCCCCGCTGGGACCGCGCAGGCGCCACTCCGCCTTACCGTTTTTACCGTTGAACAGCACACATGCGTGGTCCGCGAGCTCCTCGAACGACTTGGGGCGGCCGCGCCGTCGCAGGTAGCTCGGGGCGGCGAACAGAGCCAATGAATCGCCACCGATTTTGTGGGCGATCAACGCCGAGTCGCGCAACTTGCCGGCCCGCAGCGCGACATCGAAGCCCTCCGCGATCAGATCGACCAACCGCGATGACAGCGAGAGCTCGATGTGAACGAGTGGGTACGTGCGCACGAAGCGCGCCACCAGACCGACGAGGTCCAGCACGCCCGAATTGGCGGGTGCCGTGACGCGCACGATGCCGCGCGGAACCGCGCTCGAGTTGGTCGCGGCCGAAGCCGCTTCCTCGAGCCCGGTCAAGGCGAGCCGCGCTCGGGCGTAGTAAGCGTTGCCCGCTTCGGTCAAATGAAGCTGACGCGTAGTGCGTTGCAGCAAGCTCACTCCGAGCTCCTCCTCCAAGCGCGCCACGGTGCGACTCACCGATGACTTAGGCAGCCCCAAATGTCTCGCTGCGGCGGTGAAGCTCTCGAGCTCGACGACTCGTAAGAACACCGAGACGTGGTTGAGGTTCATTGTTAGCATTTTAGCAACTATGCGTTGCGTTTGGGATGGCTTGTGACCGGTGCGACAACAATTAAGCTGTTTCTCCTAGGAGAAATCGCGCATGTCCAACATCACCAGCAAAATCCCCACCGCCGCCCGAATTTTACTCGGGCTAATCTTCAGCGTCTTTGGCTTGAATGGGTTTCTCCACTTCATTCCAACGCCGCCCATGACGGGCGGAGCCGGTGCATTCGGCGGCGCCATGTTCGCCACGGGCTACCTGTTTCAATTACTCAAGACCACCGAGGTCGTCTCGGGGCTCTTGCTGCTCTCGAACCGGTTTGTTCCGCTGGCCTTGGCGCTACTTGCGCCGGTCGTGATCAACATCGTCGCGTTCCACGCCTTTTTGGCGCCTTCGGGTTTGCCATTGCCGCTTTTGATCTTGGTGCTCGAGGTTTACTTGGCGCGCAGCTACCGCAGCGCGTACTCCGGTATGTTGCAGGCTCGCACCGTACCCGATGCGGGTGCGTCGGCGTCCAGCCGCTCGCCCGCCACCGCGCACGCAAGCTGAGGGGCTTCGCCCGCTCGGCAGGTCCGGGCGGGCTCCTGAGGCCATGGCGATCGACGTCGAGAGCACGGCTTCGTTGCCGAAGCCCGCCCTCGCGCTCGCTCAGCCGCAACGAGACGGCGGAGCCGCGCACTTGAAGCGCACCTGATAGAGCCCGGCCAGCGCGGTGACCGCGAAGACGATGGCAGCGGCGCCGCCCAGCGCCTCCGGCAGCACGGACAGCTTCTGAGTGCTGGAAACGAGGAAGAGCTCGAGCGGTAGCGGCAAGTGAACGTTGGCAGAATTGAGGACCCCGGCGGTCATGACCGCGACGACCGCCCCGGAGACGGTGCCGAACAGGCCGAGCAGCAAGGACTGCCAGAGGAGCACCCGCCCTGCACCCCCGTCGCGTTCCACTTAGCGCTCCTCGTCCAGAGCCGCTTCGATATCACGTACGGCATTGTCGATGATTTCCCCCACGCGCTTGATGGTCTTTGGTGCGAGCGCGCCGCGCCGGCCCGCCTTGCGAAATGTTTTGAAGAGCCTACCAAGCCGCTTCATGATGTCGCCGAAGTCTTCGACGTACGACTCCCACGAGTCTTCTTGGAAGCGCTCGTAAAAGTCCGAGACCTCCTCGCGGTGGGCGAGCAGATCCTCACGACCTAGCTCAGTGAGCTCGTAGACTTTACGATTTTCCTGCTCGACAACGCGCGCGTGACCGAGCTCTTCCAGCATTTGCAATGTGGGGTAGATCACGCCGGGGCTCGGTCGATATGAGCCCCCGCTGCGCTCTTCGATGACTTGAATGACCTCGTACCCGTGGCGCGGGCGCTCGGACAGCGCATCCAGCACCAGATAGCGCACGCCGCCGCGTTCAGCGCGTGGCGGTGGTGAGCCGAACCAGTCGCCCCAGGAAGGCGGCCGCTGCCCGCCGTGACCGCCGCCCCCGCCTGGTGGCCCGAAGGGACCGCGTGGACCCAATGGCCCGCGGCGGCCTTGAAGGTGAGCCCATAGCTTGAGCGACTCAATTTCTGGTCGCTCGCCGAAATAGCTTCGGCAGTGGTTGTGTCTTGAATGCATTTCTCTTGTTCTTTCAGATATTTAAAACGCCTGATGCGCCCCTTTGGCCCAATTCCAACGAGGCGATACATCGTAACGATATAACTAATAGATACATCTATAGCGGCCTTCGCGCAAGGCCAACGCCGTCGTTTAGCCGCGAAGCGGCCCCTGCCGTGGCGCTCGGAGCTCCGCCAGTAGAGTTCAGGAGCCGCCCCCGGCGATGGGGTATGAGGAAAGTTTGGAGGCTTCCGATGCTCATCGATCAAATCAAGGCGCGCATGTTCCAGGCCATCAAGGCAGGCGCGACGGTGGAAAAGGAGATCCTGCGCGTGGCCATGGGCGAGATCACGACCGAAGCCGCACGGCCCGGCCGCCTGGGGAATGATGAAGAAACGCTCGCCATTCTGCGCAAGCTGGTGAAGTCGAACGAGGAAACGCTTTCGTCGACGACCGACGCGGACCAGCGTGTGGTGTTGCAGGAGGAAATTGCGATCCTGAGCCACTACCTGCCGAAAAGCCTGGGCCCTGACGAGATCACAGCCGCGCTGGCGCCCGTGATCCTTCAGATCAGGGCCGCGGGGAACGACGGGCAAGCCACCGGCATTGCCATGAAGCAATTGAAGTCCACGGCCGCGGTCGTAAATGGCAGGGACGTCGCCATCGCGATCAAAGCGATGCGCAATGCATGAGGTCACCCCGCGATCAAACGCTCGAACGGCGCGCACGCTTGCGGGCGTTGCGCCTTAGAGCGTCGTCTATCAAAAGCGTCATCAGCTCGCGCGCAGCAATGCCGCTCGCGTGCCATAACTTCGGGAACATCGAGACGCTCGTGAACCCGGGCAGGGTATTGATCTCGTTGACGTGCAGCGCGCCGGCTTGATCCAGAAACAAATCCACCCTCGCCAGGCCCTCACATTCCAGCGTTTCGAACGTCGCCAACGCTAAGCGCTGTACAGACGCGACCTGCTCGGCCGTCAGATCAGCGGGGATTTTCAGGACGACACCTGCGCCATCCACGTACTTTGCGGCGTACGAGTAAAAGCCGTCTGGGTGGTCAATCGTGATTTCCCCCGGCCGCGAGGCGCGGGCAGGTTCGCCGCCGAGCACCGCGCACTCGATCTCGCGCGGATGGTCGAGGCCAGCCTCGACTACCACCTTGTCGTCGAACTCGAACGCTAGCGCCAGCGCGGATTCGAGAGCGTGCAGGGCCAGCACTCGACTGACTCCGACGGACGAGCCCAAGTTCGCCGGTTTCACGAATTGCGGGAAGCCGAGCCTGGTCAGTCGGGACAGCGCGGCTTCGGGTGCGTCCAACCACGCTTTTCGGCGCAGCGTCTCGTAGGGCAATACCGGCAAGCCGGCTTGCAACAGCAGGCGCTTCATCACGTCCTTGTCCATGCCCACGGCGGACCCCAACACCCCGGCTCCGACGTAAGGCAACCCGGAAAGCTCGAGTAGGCCCTGCACGGTGCCATCTTCACCCATCGGCCCATGCAACACGGGGAAAATCACATCGGCCGCCAGCGGCACGTCAGCAGCGGGGCAGCGCACGCTCGTCGCGCCGGGTTGACCTGGGTACGGCGAGAGGAACACGCTGGGCATCGCTTCGTTCAGCGTCACGAACTGCGGGTCACGAGCGGCGCTGAGCAATCCGGCTTCATCCTGCAACAGCCAGCGACCTGATTTGGTGATGCCGACGAGGATGGGCTCGTACATGGCGCGATCGAGTGACTCCACGACGAAGCGCGCGGACAGCAACGAGATCTCGTGCTCCGCCGATCGGCCGCCAAACAGGACCGCAACCCGAAGCTTGGAGCTAGGCACCATCATTTATTAGCTTAAAGCCAAGCGCGCCCGAACCGAAGGCGCCCTCACGGCGCGCAAACGAAAGCTGGTCGATGGTTATCGCGTGCACTAAACGCGCAGCTCGCGATAGAGCGACAGAAACGCGGCAGCGGCGGCGGGCAGGCTCGCCTGCCAATCGTCGGCCGCCGTCCCGTCGGCGCCATCGCTGATGTACTTCACGCAAGCAAAAGGCACGTGCTCGACGAGGCAGGCCTTGGCCAAAGCGTATGCTTCCATGTCTATTACATCGCAGGCGACCGGGATTTCGCCGGTCTCGAAGCGATCCCCCGTCCCACATACGCCCTCGGGTAGGCCGTCGAATACCGCCGGGAACTCGAGCGTCACTGGCAGCGACTCGAAAGGCGTCTCACCGAGCGCAAAGCCGAGCCCCGTTACGTCCATGTCTCGCTGCACGAACCTTCGACAAGAAACGACGCTGCGCGTGGGCAGGCTGCGGCTGCCAGCCGTGCCGAAGTTCACCACTACGCTCGGTAGCTCGCCGTGCGCGCGCAGCGTCGCAAGCTTCCGCGCCAGCGCAAGAGCCGCATTGACCTTGCCGAGCCCCGTGTACAGAACGCTGACATTCGCCTGCTCGAATAAACCTTGAGCCTCGATTTCGAGCGCAATCACCACTAGAGGCACACCACGGACCTCACCCATATCGAATCACGGTCCTTGCCTTCAGGTTCTGCCAAGCAAAATCGTTCAGCAAACCGATGTCGATCAAGATGCCGATACCCGTCACCTCGTAGCCGGCCAGCACGCTCAATGGCGCAGCCGCCGATAGTGTGCCGCCGGTGGCGAGCACGTCGTCGACCAAGAGTAGCCGTCCGGAGCCGCGCTGCATCTCCAAAACGCCTGTTCCATACTCGAGGGCGTAAGCGATATCGACCACCGGCGGCGGCAGCTTGCCCTTCTTGCGAACTGGAACGAAGCCCTTGCCACGCCGCGCCGCCAGCGCCGCCGCCAACACGAAGCCGCGTGATTCGACGCCGGCCACCGCGTCGAATGCCGCCCATTCAGTCTCGGTGAAGAGCCGGTCGAGCGCGGCCACGGTGTCCGAAAAGTGCTCGCGCAACAGCAGACTGATGTCGCGAAACAGGATGCCAGGTTGCGGAAAATCCGGCACGTCGACCACGAAACTTGCGAGCTCGTGCATGGCCGGACCTTAGCCACGAGTTGGGGGCCGGTGAAAGACTCAACTTTTTCGGTGGTGGCAGGGGCAGCGTTCGCGCGCACCTACGCCTTCGGGCCCTTGGCATGAATCGCTCCTTCTCCAGAGCAGTGAATTATCGTCGAGCAGCGGCGATCAAAGCGCGCAAACGTTCGGCGCGAGGGCTGTCGGGATGAGCGGCGACGAACGCTTCGGCGCGCTCCGCCGCAAGCCCAGGATCACCGCGTTTGGCCAACGCCTCGATCTCCAGCACGCTGGCCTCCGTCAAGAACACACCCTCGGGCCAGACGTGACGGTAGTACGCGATCTCGAGCAGCGCCCCGCGGGCGTCCCCCGAGCCGAGCGCGACACGGGCGCGATCCAACGATTGCACTTGCTCCGGCAGCGACGACCCACGCGGAAGCGGCGCGCCGGCACGCAGCGACCGCGGCGAGCGGTTCGGCCGCGAAGTCGGCGGCGTCGCCTTCAAAACGACCGACGCCGCGTCAGACGTCGGCCCGCACGCTGCCGGTGGCGCCAACGCCGGAGGCTCCGGCAGCGCAGCTAGAAAAGCCGCTCGCACCGGCAAATGAGCCGCGAGGACCACGTGCGCCGCGCTCGTTCGATCCGTCGCTCGATGCCGCAGGTAGGCACCGGCTGCGCCCGCCAGTAGCGCGCCGGACAATCCGAGCCACGCGAGCTTGCTCACGAGCGAGCCGTAACCGCCAGCGGCACTCGAAACGCCCACGCCAAGCTCGACCGGCGCTGATAACGATGCGCCGACACCGATCGCCGTGCCGACACCGAGCACCGTCGCGACCTTGGCGTAAGCCGCGCTCGAAGGCTCGTCCACCTCGGCTGAGCGTAAGAGCGCGCGCGTAAAATCATCCCGAGGCGGCGGCAGGGCGCGACGATTGTCCATCAGCGATCACCCAACGCCGGCACGCGTGCCCGGAGCAGCGCCACGCCGAGCTCGAACGCTTCACGTGCACGGCGCAAGCGCGAGGCGACCGTGCCGAGTGGAATGCCCAGAAGCTCCGCGATCTGCGGCGCGGACAGGCCTTCGAGCTCGTACAGGACGAACGTCACACGCAGATCAGTCGACAGGCGATCGAGCACGTTATCGAGCATTTGCCGTAGGCGCTTTTGATCGAGCAAGGCTTCTGGATTCGGGCGCGGATCGACCCGCTCCGGCCGCCCTTCGTCGTCGGAGCACTCGCGGCGAGCCCCCACTGCGCGGCGCAGGTTTGCGGCCACGCGCACGGCGCTGGCCAGTAAAAACGGCCGTTCGCTGCCCGGAGCGATGTCCGGCAAGCGGCGGGAAGCGATGATGAAGACTTCTTGCGCCGCGTCGTCCGCATAATGCTCGGGGACCCCGAAGCGCCGCACGAGCCGCCAGACGTCACGAAAATGGTGGCGGAGTAGCGAGGCCACACGTGCGTCATGCTCCGCTTTGATGTCGCCAGCAGGGCGAGTGCCGGATTGTCGCTCGGCAAGTTGGCGTGGCTCAGATTCCCCGCTGACGCCGACGTCCGGACGGTGCGTCACCGCATCGAACCCCGCTACCGCCAGTGCCATCTCTGAGCCCATCGCCTTCGTCATGGTTCATGTGGTGCCAAGCCCGAATCGATCACTGGAAGCGATAGGCTAGCCCGATTCGGCCTAAAATGCCGGCCGCGGGCACCTGGAAGGCGCTCGCCGCGCCGGGCCCGGAATCGAAGGCGTCACGCTTCAGCGCCGCCGTGACACCGCCATCCAACTGAAATGACAAGGCTTCGCCGGCCAGCGCCTCGACCCGCAAGAAACCGCCCGCTGCGAACCAAGTTTTGGATTGATCTTGAGTGTGATCGGCGAGCGATACCTGACCCTCCAGGATGCCCGCGTCCGCAAACAGGCAAGGGCGGACGAACAACGGCGTTTCTTGTGGCCAGCGCAATGGGCACAAGGCGCCGCGGAATGCGAGCCAGGTGAAGCTTGCGTTGCCGGCTCGCGTTTCCGTGCTTGCCGCGGCCGCGCGAATCGCTGAAAGCGCGAACAGAGGCCTCCACACCGAGCCACTTTTGGCCTCCGCCGAAAACTCGACCCCAAGCCCATAGCCAGGGTTCGGAGCTATGCTGCTATCGAAACCGAGCCCCGCGCCGACGCCGAAAGTCCAGCGCCGCGGCGAAATGATCGGGCCGACATCGGGTGGCTGCCATCGCCTCGGCGGGCGGCGAGCGGCGTTGGGAACGACAACGGCGACAGGCGGCGCTTCGGGCACGTCGACGGGCTGATTCGGGTCTGCCGCCAACGCCGCGATCAACGCCAAAGCGGTTGCCACATCGTCACACGTCGTGCCACGCACCTCACGCGTCACCTCACGTCCGTCGGATGTGCGAGCCGTCAGGTGACCGATGGCCGTGCCCGAGCGTTCGCTGAGCTCGGCGTAAAACCCAAGCGCCGGTTCGTCCGCCCGCGCTGGGCGCAGCCGTGGCGCGCGAGTTTGGACTTGGCGTGCGAACTCGATTGCGTCAGGACAGCGCCCTTCTGCCCAATATTCGAGGCGAAACGGCTCGCTTGCCGCTTGCGCCGCCGCCGGCCGCGCCAGGCACGAAAGCGCAAGCTCGACGAGCGCCGCACGCGCAGCCCTCGAGACGATTGGCCCGAGCACGCGCGTTCGTATCACGTCTTCGCCGCGCCCGCCCCGAAGACGTTCAATTCACATCGCTCGAAAGCGCGGATCATGAGATTATGACGATTCACGATGTCTCGCGTGCTCGAAAAGCCACCTACATGAACTTCCAGGAGGACGCGCCAGGGCGAGTCCTGGCCGGAAAGTACGAGTTGCTCGAAGAGCTCGGGCAAGGTGGCATGGCGGTCGTCTGGCGCGCGAGAACCCGCGGTGCTCGCGGCTTCTCACGCACGGTCGCCGTCAAGCGCATCGAGGCCTCCGTGCGCGGTTTCGAAGAAGTCACCGAGATGTTCGTGGAAGAGGCGCGGGTGGGTGCGGCGCTACAGCACCCCAACATCGTGCACGTGCACGACTTCGGAATCGACGAACACGGCGCTTATTTTCTAGTTACGGAGTTGGTCGAAGGTCTGCACTTCGGCCGCTTCGTGAGCAGCTTTCTCGAGCATGGGCTGGAGACGCCTTGGCCGTTCGTGACTGCGATCGCGATCGAGGTGCTCCGGGCTCTCGAGGGCGCGCACGGCCGTCTCGACGAAGCCGGGATCATTTCGCCCATTTTGCACCGTGATGTGACGCCCGGAAATATCCTGCTGGCCGAGACCGGCCAGGTAAAGCTTGCCGACTTTGGCCTGGCGCGCGCCATGGACCGCGGCGTCATGACGCGCCCGAACATCGTGAAGGGCAAGTTGTCTTACTTGGCGCCCGAGCTGCTGCTTGGCCTTGCACCCACTGTGAAGTGCGACCTGTTCAGTCTCGGCGTCGTGCTGTGGGAGGCGCTGGCGGGCGAGCGTTTGTTCGATGCAACGAACGATGCCGACGTCGTAGCCAGAATCCGAGATGCGAAGATTCCGCTGCTCAGTATGAAGCGCCCGAACCTGCCGATCGCGATCACGTCCGCCGTTCATCGCGCTTTGGAACGAGAGCCAGCCCAGCGCTTCGGCTCGGCGCGCCAAATGCTCGATGCGTTCATCTCGGTTCTTCGAGTGTTACCGAACAGCCTCGACAGTCGGGTACTTTCGCCGGTTTTCCGAGAGGCGCAGGCCCGCCTATCCGGCGCCAAGCTCGTCTGAATTTGAAAACCGTTTTCAGTAGGCTAGACTATACGAGCCTTGCGATGAACCTTGCACATACCCGGATCGGACAAGTGGTGACCGTGGAGCACGTAGCGGGCGAAGGCTCGTTTCGCCGCCGGCTGATGGAGCTTGGCTTGGTGCCTGGAACGCGCGTTGAAGTGATCGGCGTTGCGCCTTTGGGCGACCCGCTGGAGCTGCTCGTTCGTGGTAGCAGTCTTTCGATCCGACGCGCCGAGGCCGAAGGGGTCGCCGTCAGAGCGGGCGAAGAGGCAAGCGCGGAGCGCACCGCCGGCAGGCGCGTGGAGAGCAGCTCCCTCGCGCAACGCGGCTTCGCTCGCAGCGCGCCGTGACGCAGCCCTCACTCGGCTCGGTCGTCGCCAATGAGCGTTCGGCGCGGAGCGAGCCGGTCACGCCCGTCCCGCTGATCTTGCTGATCGGCAATCCGAATACGGGCAAGTCGACGCTCTTCAATCGCCTTACCGGTCAGAACGTGCGCGTGGGGAACTATCCGGGCATCACCGTCGAGAGGCGTAGCGGCGAGCTCACCCTGGGCGCCGGCTCGATCTCGCGCCGGGTGGAAGTGGTCGACGTGCCCGGAGCCTATTCCCTGGCGGCGCGTTCTCCAGAAGAGCAGATCGCGCTCTCTGCCGTCCTCGGTTGGGCCGAAAATCCGAAACCGGATCTGTGCATCGTGGTCGTGGACGCAGGCCAGCTGGCCCGGAACTTATATCTCGTTTTGCAACTGCTCGAGCTCGACGTGAAGGTCGTCGTCGCGCTGAACATGATCGACGAAGTCGTCGATAACCCGCCGAGCGCGCCCGCGCTCAGCCGCTTTCTGGGCGTTCCCTGCGTGCCGACGGACTCGAGGCGGGGCGGTGGGGTGGACGCGCTAAAGACCGCGATCGACACGGCGCTCGCTGGCCCGGCGCGGTCCGGGCTGCGCATCGTGTATCCGGCCGCGCTCGAGCGCGATGTCCATCAGGTGACGGCCGCGCTACCAAAAGCATGGGCGACTAGTACGGCGCGCGCACGCGCCCTATCGCTGTGGGCGCTGACTAGTATCGAAGCGGACGACGAGCTGCGCGGCATCGATCCGGGCCTGCGTGCCGAGAGCTTAGCGGCGCGCTCGAGCGCGGTCGCGCGCGACATCGATCAGGAGGTGATCGCGACGCGCTACGCCCTGATCGACGAAGCGATCCCGAAGCTTTATGCGCGCCTCGACGCGCATCCGCCCAAGCGCAAGGCTTCCGAGCGCGTAGATCGCGTGCTCCTGCATCCTGTGTTTGGGTTCGCGATCTTCATCGGCCTGATGCTGGTCATGTTTCAGTCCTTGTTTTCTTG
Organism: Myxococcales bacterium; assembly: GCA_903642325.1. GTDB lineage: Bacteria > Myxococcota_A > Polyangia > Polyangiales > Polyangiaceae > PMG-095. Next base: position 18,962 of record CAHJWM010000041.1, read on the forward strand.
GTCGGACCCAGCGATTCGGCTGATCGAAGCCGGCACGAGCGGCGCTGCGCGTCTGGTGGAGACGTATGTACCGGCCTCGCTGGCGCGAGATTTAGTAACGAAAGGCATCATCGGCGGGGTCGGTAACGTGATCGTGTTCTTGCCGCAGATCCTGTTGCTTTTTTTCTGCATCGGGCTTTTGGAAGACTCTGGCTACATGGCCCGAGTGGCATTCCTGATGGATCGCGTGATGAAGGCGCTCGGCCTGCATGGGCGGGCCTTCGTGCCCATGCTGTCTGGCTTCGCCTGCGCGGTCCCAGCCATTTTGGCCACGCGCACGATGGAGCGACAGCGTGATCGCCTGCTGACGATGTTGGTCGTGCCGCTCATGACCTGCTCCGCTCGGCTGCCCGTGTACACCTTGGTGATCGGGGCCCTCTTCCCGCCTTCGCGCGTGTTCGGCTTCGTGCCCGTCCAGGGCTTGCTCATGATTGCCATGTATCTGTTCTCGACGGCGATCAGCTTGATCGCGGCCGGCGTGCTGGGCCGCACGGCGGTGAGGGGCCGTCGGATCCCGCTGATCTTGGAGCTGCCGCCATACCGAATGCCGAGCCTGCGCGGCACGCTGAGAATGATGTTCCAACGCGCATCCATGTTTTTGCGCGAGGCGGGCACCGGCATTTTGATTTTCACCGTCCTGCTGTGGGGCCTGCTGTCCTTTCCGCGGCCGACCCGTGTCGACCAGGCAGCACCGCGTGCCGCGAGTATCCATCAGCGCGCCAATGGCCAGGAAAACCCGCCGGCGGCAACGACCGGCCCACGCCCCGGGCCCACCGCAATCGAGCAAAGCTATGGGGGGCGCCTCGGCAAGGCCATCGAGCCCGCGCTGCGGCCGCTTGGTTTCGACTGGAAGATCGGGGTCGGTTTGATCGGCGCCTTCGCGGCGCGCGAGGTCTTCGTCTCCACCCTGGGCTTGGTGTACGGCATCGGCGATGCCGATCAAGACGACGCACCGCTGCGCGATAAGATCCGGGCCGAGCGGCGCGCCGACGGTGGGCGCTCCTATACGCCCTTGATGGGTTTGTCGTTGATGATCTTCTTCGCGTTGTCCTGTCAATGCATGAGCACGTTGATGGTGGTGTATCGCGAGACCAGGACCGTGCGCTGGCCGATCTTCATGTTCACGTACATGACCACCCTGGCCTACGTCGCGAGCTTTCTCGTGTACCAAGGCGGTCGCTTGCTCGGCTTCTGACTCACGGCCCGTATGAATGTCCGAGCTCGTCCCGCTACCCCGTGCGTTTTATGCCCGTCCGGTATTGCAGGTCGCGAAGGACTGCATCGGGAAGTTATTGGTCCATCACACTCAGCAAGGCCCGGCAGTGGGCCGCATCGTCGAAACCGAAGCTTATCGCGGCCCGGAGGACCGCGCCGCACACTCCTTCGGCGGACGACGTACGGCGCGCACGGAAGTGATGTTCGGCCCGCCGGGTTTCGCCTACGTCTTCTTCGTGTACGGGATGCATTACCAATTCAACGTCGTGACGACGCGCGTGGACGCGCCGCATGCCGTGCTCGTGCGCGCGGTGGAACCGCTGCTCGGTCTTCAGCACATGGCGGAACGCCGCAATCTGCCGGAGACGAGCCGCGAGCTGACCAATGGCCCGGGCAAGTTGTGCCAAGCGTTCGCGATCGGTAGACCCGAATATGGCGCCGACCTTTGTGCTTCGAGCTTGTTCTTAGCCGAGGGGCAAGTTACGAAAAGCGCGCGCTCGGCCCGCATCGGGGTGGCCTACGCCGAGGATTGGGCGCAAAAACCCTGGCGTTTCTTCGATCCCAAAAGCCGATACGTGTCGCGCGCGCGTCCCTGATAAAACCGACTCAGCCCGCCGATGACCGATCGCCCCCTCCCGCCGCCTCGCGCCCTGTCCCGCCCCGCGTTCGCTGCCGTGGGCCCGCGGACCCCGCCGCCCGTTTCGGGCTTTCTGCTGCCGCCAAAGCGCTTTGCCGGCAAGCGCATCACCGTCTGCGTGATGGGCAGCATCGCGGCCTACAAAGCGGTCCTGCTCGTACGTTCTCTGCTGAAGGATGGGGCCCTGGTCGATGTCGTGCTCACGCATTCCGCGCGCGAGTTCGTGGGCCCCGCAACATTTTCGGGTTTGACCGGCCGTCGCGTGTACACAGATATGTTCGACGCGGACCGCCCCGGAGAGGTGCACGTGGATCTAGCGGCGAGGAGCGACCTCATCCTGGTCGTGCCCGCAACGGCAGATGCTCTAGCTCGCTTCGCCAGCGGTCGTGCAGACGATCTCGTGACCGCGCTCATACTCTGCGCGACGTGCAACATCGTGGTTGCGCCAGCCATGCATCCGACGATGTGGAGTCACCCCGCAACACAAAGGAACGTGGCCACGTTGGCCGCCGACCGCCGCATCGGCTTCGCTGGGCCCGTCTTCGGAGAGGTAGCGTCGGGCGATACCGGTCTTGGCCGTATGGCCGAGCCAGACCAAATAGCGCAGCTTGCTTCGGCCCAATTTGCCGGCATTTCTTTGGTTGGCAAGCACGTCGTGATCAGCGCGGGGCCCACGGTCGAAGACTTGGACCCCGTGCGCTTCTTCGGCAATCGCTCATCGGGAAAAATGGGCTTCGCCTTGGCAGAGCGCGCCAAGGTGTTTGGCGCCAAGGTTACGTTGGTTACCGGACCGGTGAGTCTACCGACGCCGAGCGGCGTCCAACGTGTCGACGTGCGGAGCGCGCAATCGATGCGAAGTGCCCTATGGCAAGCATTAGCCCCCGATTTGAGTAATGGCGACGCGCTGATCATGACCGCCGCCGTGGCCGATTACCGCCCGGCGCAGAGCCACTCGACGAAGCTCAAACGCAGTGCCCAGTCGATGACGCTCGAGTTGCTACCAAACCCAGACGTTCTGGCCGAGATCGGTCACGCCCGGAAAGGACAGAGCCCAGTCTTGATCGGCTTCGCGCTCGAGACCGACACCGACGAGAAGGTCATCCAGCTTGCGCGGGCCAAGCTTGCCGCAAAGCACGTGGACCTAGTCGTGGCCAATCACGCCTCGGAATCGCTGGCTAAAGACGACATTCGGGCTCTATTAGTGAGCCCCACGGACTGCACCCCGCTGCCCACGCTCGGCAAAGAGCAAGCGGCCGACCGAATCTTGGACTGGCTGGCGGCGCGTCTGCGGGATCTAGCTTGAAGCGGGTGATCGTGACACTGGCCCTCGCGCTGACCGGGGTGATCTACGCCTTTCGCGCCGACTCAGCCGGCACGCCAGCGTTCTGGATCGGGGTGAGCGCGCCGTACGCCCTACTGCTCGCGCTGGCCCTGTATACGATGTGGAAAGAAGGCACGCTCGTCGAGCTTTTGACACCACGTTGGGGCGATTTATCGATCGGCGCCGTATCGATGATGGGGCTGCTCTTTGCGTCTTGGGCTGCGCGACGCCTGCTCTCACCGGCAGCCAGCCCGCGCCAGGCCTGGCTGTTTCGCATTTACTTGCAGCTCGGCAATCCCGAGCATTTGCAGCGCTCGACGGGCTACACGTTGCTGATCTTGATGCTCTGCCTCGCCGAGGAGATCGTGTGGCGGGGGATGGTGCTCCGAGACCTGACTCGACGCTTCGGTCGCCGCGGAGCGTTACCGCTGTCCGCGCTTGCCTACGGCGCCGCCACCGTGCCCACGCTGTGGCTGCTCCGAGACCCCGTTGCCGGCTACAATCCGCTGCTCGTGACGGCGGCCGTGGGCTGCGGTTTGGTGTGGAGCTTTCTCGCCGCGCAGGTCGGCCGCCTGACGCCAGTGATTATTTCCCACATGGCGTTCACTTATTTCACGATCGTGCAGTTTCGCTTGCCCGGTCTTTAGCCGAGCTCGGAAAGCGGCCTGAAGAAGCTCGCTCGGGTCAGCTGCTGAGCCGAGCTAAGTCTTCTTCGGAGATGTCGAAGTCTGCATACACGTTGGCGACGTCGTCGTGCTCATCGAGGGCATCGACCAGGTTGAGACAGACCTCGGCGTCACGAGCGCTGACGGTCTTTTTGTTTTTGGGGATCCAAGCCACCTTGCTGGCTTGAATCGGCAGCTTCGCGGCCTCGAGCGCGCTCGCTACCGTATCGCAGTCGTTGGGCGGGGTGTACACCACCCAGACGTCACCCTCGTCTCGATAGTCTTCTGCGCCTGCGCTCAACGCCGCTTCCATCAGCTGGTCCTCGGTGACGGCACTCTTCTCGAGGCTGATCGTTCCCAGACGATCGAATGCCCATTGCGCGCCGCCCGCACCGCCCATGGCGCCATTGTGCCGCTCGAAGATTTTGCGCAGCTCCGCCGCGCTGCGGTTGCGGTTGTCGGTCGTGCCCTCGACGAGAAAGAGCGTGCCGCCGGGACCGGTGCCTTCATAGAGTACATCGTCGTAGGCTGCTCCGGCGATCTCACCGGTGCCGCGTTGCACCGCGCGTTTGATATTGTCGGCGGGCATTTGCTGGGCACGGCAATCAGCTACCGCCTTACGCAAGCGCGGATTCGCGTCGATATCGCCCCCGCCGATGCGCGCCGCCGTTACTACTTCCCGGATCAGCTTGGTGAAGATCTGGCCGCGCGCGGCGTCGGTTTTGCCCTTTGCGCGCTTGATTGTTGCCCATTTCGAATGGCCGCTCATGCGGGCGTCCCTACCACCGCCAAGGAAAGATGTGAAACCGCGCCCGGCCCGCCGCCGGAAAACTTGGTAACCGGCTGGAAAGCGGCTGGAAACCTGAGGGAGCCCAAGCTCACCACGATGTCGATTGCGCTGACCGTACCGGAGCGCGCTCAGCGCGTCGTCGCTTCCGACCTGGAAATCAGCATCCTGGGCGGTTGCGAGTATCCGTCACCACTTGCGGACAGGTTGAGCCAAGCGTCGGTTCATTACGTTGGCCAAGCCGACCGTGTTTTACTCGATGATCGGCTGTCGCGCGTGGCCGAGTTCAGTGGTGACCTGGCGCGCGCCCCCGCGTTCGAGCTCGCGGGCCCACGTCACAAATTGTTTTTCGACCCAGCCCGCCTGCGCTGCGGCGTCGTCACATGTGGGGGGCTGTGTCCCGGCTTGAACAACGTCGTGCGCGGTCTGGTGCTCGAGCTAAACCACGGCTACGGGGTGCGGGACATCGTCGGGTTTCGTTACGGCTACGAGGGCATGATCCCTCGCCACGGGCATAAGCCGCTCTCCCTCACGCCCGAATCCGTGGCCGAAATCCACCATGAGGGCGGCACTGTGCTCGGCACCTCGCGCGGCAATCAAGATCCGGCGGAGATGGCCGACCGCTTGCTGGAGCTTGGAATTGGGGTGCTGTTCGTGGTCGGAGGCGACGGCACATTCCGGGGCGCGATGACACTCGTCGCCGAGCTCAAAAGGCGCGGGCTGCCGATCGGGGTAATTGGCATTCCGAAGACGATCGACAACGACATTCATTTCATCGATCGGAGCTTCGGTTTCGAGACCTCCTTTTCAGCCGCGGTCGACGTCATCAAAAGCGCCCACGTCGAGGCGAAAGGTGCAAAAAATGGCGTCGGCCTGGTAAAATGCATGGGCCGTCATTCGGGCTTCATTGCCTGCCACGCGGCGCTCGCCTCGACCGACGTCGACTTCGTGCTGATCCCGGAAGTTAATGTCAGTTTGGAGGGTGAGACGGGGCTTTTGCGTTTACTCGAACAGCGTCTCTCCCGCGACTCACACGCGGTGATCGTCGTCGCGGAGGGAGCCGGTCAAGATCTGTGCGAGGGCACGGACGGCCCCGGCTCGAAGGATGCGAGCGGGAACGCACGCCTGACCGACGTTGGCACGGCATTGCGCGATCACATCATTTCGCATTTCAAAGCGCGCGGGCTCGACATCACCCTCAAGTACCTAGACCCGAGCTATCACATCCGGAGCGTGCCCGCCTCGCCGGCTGATAGCGTGTATTGCTGGAACATGGCGCGCAACGCGGTCCACGCGGCGCTCGCGGGGAACACCGAGATGCTCATCGGTCGCTGGCACGGGCGCTTCGTTCACGTTCCAATGCCGCTCGCGACGCGTTTTCGAAAGCAGGTCGACGTCGCGGGCGACCTCTGGACGAGCGTGGTCGAATCGACAGGGCAACCGGTCGCATTCAACCGGTAGAAGCGGGGTCGCGCGCGCGTTGCAGATTCGAGCAACTCCTGGCTTTCCCTGGCTCGCGCGCGGTCTTCGGCTAGCGTGCCCGACACGCCCGGGGTTAGCTTGACGCTATGCGCTCTCGCCCCTTCGGTCCGCTCGCTATCGACCTACCCGTGATCGGTCTCGGCACCTGGCGCCTCGACGAAGCCGACGCCGACGAAGCGCGGAGGGCGCTCTGCACCGGGCTCGAGCTGGGCATGCTGCATGTGGACACGGCGGAGTATTACGGGGCCGCGGTGGAGCGAATCGTCGGCGAAGCCGTCGCCGAGCAACGTGAGAAGGTGTTTTTGGTATCGAAGATCATGCCCAAGGATGCCACGAGGCGTGGCACGGTCCGCACCTGCGAAAAAGATCTGAAGCGCATCGGTACCGACTACCTCGACTCGTATTTGATCCACTGGCCCGGATCGCATCCTCTCGAGGACAGCATCGCCGGTCTGGAGGAACTACGCGAGGCCGGTAAAATTAGGAGCTGGGGAGTGAGCAACTTCGACGAGGAGTTGCTGGAGGAAGTGCTACGGATCGCCGGCCCGAATAAGCTCACCTGCAATCAGGTGCTCTATCATCTAGAAGAGCGCACGATCGAGCATGCGGTCGTGCCGTGGTGCGAGAAAAACGGCGTTGCCGTCGTGGGCTACACGCCATTTGGCGACTCTGGCTTTCCTCCGCGCGGCAAAGGCGGGCAGGTATTGGAAAAGCTTGCCCGAAACAAGGGCGCCACCCCACGACAAGTGGCGCTCGCCTTCCTGACTCGAAGAGAAGGCTCGTTCGCCATACCGAAATCGGGCGACGCGAAGCACGTGCGCGAGAACGCGGGCGCCGCCGAGTTAACGCTCGAGCCAAACGAGCTCACCGAGCTCGATCAGGCTTTTCCCGTCGGACCGCGCCGTCGCGGCGTGGCCATGCTCTAGTGCACCGCGCCGTAACTCACGTGAAGTCTTTTAGACGATGCGCCCGTGCATCGCGGAGCAGGGAGCTCTTCGCATAGGACGATGCGACTGAGCCGCCCTAGATAACGCCGGTCAGAAGTCCGATGCCCAGCAGCACGAAAACGATCGCGGCGGCACGCTGCGTGTAGCTCGGGTCGATGAGCTTGCTCAAGCGATTGCCAAGAAACACCGCCAAGGCCGCCACCAAGCACAGCGAAAGGCTCGCGGCGAAAAACACCGTCACCGGCGCGCGGTAACGAGCGGCCAAAGCGGCCGTACCAAGTTGGGTCAGGTCACCCCATTCAGCGATGAACACGACCAAAAAGGAGCGGTAGAGCACGCGGCGGAAGCCGACCGCGTCGCTCTCCTGGGGCGCGTCATCGGCCTTTTCTGGCTCATTTTTACGGAGCCACATGAACACGGCCGACACTAGAAACAAGAGCCCCGCCGCGATATGCACGGGCCGCGCCGGCAACAGCGACAAGACTCCGCCGGCCGCGACCGCGACCAAGCTTTGCACCACCAGCGCCAGTGCCGTGCCAACGAACACGGGCATCGCCTTGTGACGCGTCGCCAGGACGAGCGCGGCGACGGCGGTTTTGTCCGGCAGCTCCGCGAGGAAGATCACCCCGAACACCGTGCCGAAGACGCGAGGATCGAGCATGATGCGCAGTAAACTGCCTGGTCGGTCCGCGCGCAAGCACGCCCTCATCCGCGTCTGTCACTGGTGCGCAGCGCGCGCTTTGGCCGCCGCCATCTGCTCATCGGGCAGCCCGTCGAGCGGAGATGCCGGTTCGATCCAGGCTGGCGTGCCACGTAATGGGTGCCGCTCGTCGCCCAAGCGAAAAGCCCGCGCGATCTGCTCGGTCATCGGTTGCAGCCCAGCCCTCTCGAAGCATTTTAGGTCCGGTTTGGTGCGCTCAGCGAAGCGCGCTGCTCCGTGGCTGCCGAGCTGATGGCTCCAGACATCGGTCAACAGCACGATCCTGCCCTTGGCGTCCACGAGGTCTTCGCGAGAAAGAAAGACGGGGGTGTGGCTGCCATCGTCGGCGCGGCCTCGGACCACGCTCAAGCTGCCGTCCGCTCGCTCTTCGTATTCGACTTGCACGCCTTCGACGTCACCGGGGCCGTACAACGCGTCCTTGATGCCAGGAAAAAGGTATAAAAAATGGCTGTAAACCGCGTCCATAGCCAGGGCTGGCAGCACCATGTAAGAAAATGCGTTGCTGCCCCAGGGTCGCTCTTCCGACCAGTAGATGAAGTAGCCGACTGCAATCTTCCGGCCCACGCGGCGGGTGCGGTAAAGAACCGTATCCCCGAGCGCGCCCATCGACCACGAGCGCTTGCCAATGCAAATAGGTTGTTCGACGACGCGCGCCGCGTCGATGTCCGCGGCCGGCACGACTGCCTGCGCTGCAAGCGTAGTTGGCCACGCCGCGGCGCGTGGCGGCACCGCGCAGCCCGCCAACGCGAGCGCCACGACCCAAAATGCCTGCGCGGCCGAGCTTCTCAAAGAACCTCACGAGGTAGCGCATTTGCGCCACGTTCATGAGCTAACGCCCGAACGCAACTTCACTTCAGGGGCACGAAGTACGCGCCTGTGTGCGCTTAGCGCATGCCGCTCGCTGTGCGCGATGGACGAGCCACGATAAGACGTCACACATGCACGCGATCGTTCCGGGCAATTCCCGATAGCCGAGCACCACACGCCGCGCACTCCTCCCCACCTCAGGCCGCGGCGGCTGAGCCTTGGCCCTCACCGCACTGTTCGGATTTGCCGAGCTGCGACGCCGAAGGCTGGACCGGGCTTCGGCGTCCTCGTGACCATCATAAAACTCACGTTTCGGGATCGTAATTGAGGTTTGGTCCAAGCCAACGCTCCACCTCTGCCAAGCTCAGATTTTTGCGTGTGTGGTAGTCAGCGACTTGATCGCGCTCGATCTTGCCCAGGGTGAAATAACGTGATTCGGGGTGAGCAAAATAGAGACCGCTCACGCTGGAGCCGGGCCACATGGCGTATGACTCCGTAATGCGCATGCCGGTGTTTTTCTCGACCTCGAGCAGGCGCCAGAGGGTGCCCTTCTCGGTGTGGTCGGGGCACGCGGGGTAGCCGGCAGCCGGGCGAATTCCGCGATATTTCTCGGCGATCAGGTCTTGTTTGCTGAGGTCTTCGTGTTTGCCATAGCCCCATTCGTCGCGCGCGCGTTGATGCAGATATTCGGCGAACGCTTCGGCGAGACGGTCGGCGATCGCCTCGGCCATGATCGCGTTGTAGTCGTCTTGCTTGGCGCGGAACTGATCGCAAAATTCTTTCAGGCCGATGCCTGTGGTAACGGCAAACGCACCGATGTGATCCGGCAGACCGGTGGCGAGTGGCGCGATGAAATCGGAAAGCGAGCGGCAGAGGTCGGCCGCATCTTTTTTCGCTTGTTGGCGGAGGAAGTGAAAGCGGCCGAGCACCTGCGTGCGCCCGCTGTCCGCGTACAGCTCCACGTCGTCCCCCACGCCGTTTGCTGGGAAAATTGCATACACGCCGCGTGCCGTGATCGAGCGTTCTCGGACCATCTGGTCCAGTAAGAGATTTGCTTCGGCGAAGATCATACGGGCTTGTTCGCCGTATTTCTCGTGCTCGAAGATGCGCGGATAAACGCCCTTCAACTCCCAGGTGTGGAAAAAGGGCGTCCAATCGATGTACTCCCGAAGGGTAGCCAAGGAAAAATCGTGCAAAACGCGCACGCCAGTGAAGGCTGGCGTGGGGAGATCCTGGACCCGCCATTCGATCGGCGTGCGGTGGCCGCGGGCTTGCTCGAGCGGCAAGAGCTTTTGCTTGGGCGCCGCGTGCGTGCGTCGAAGCTTCTCGTACTCGGTACGGTGTGCCGCCACGAAGGCCGGCTTGTTTTCGTCACTGAGCAAGCTCGTGGTAACGGGCACGGCGCGGCTGGCGTCCAGCACGTGAACCACCGGTTCACTGTAGTGGGGTGCGATCTTCACCGCCGTGTGCGCTTTGCTGGTCGTGGCGCCGCCGATCAAGAGTGGCAATTTGAAGCCCTGACGCTCCATCTCGCGCGCGACGTGGGTCATCTCGTCGAGCGACGGGGTGATCAGACCACTCAAGCCGATCAGATCCGCCTTCTCGAGCTTGGCGCGCTCCAGGATTTTTTCGCACGGCACCATCACGCCCATGTCGATCACTTCGTAGTTGTTGCACGCCAGCACCACGCCCACGATATTCTTGCCAATGTCGTGCACGTCCCCCTTGACCGTGGCCAGGACGATTTTTCCCTGCGTTTTGACGACCTGGCCGGTCTTGGCGAGCTCGGCCTTTTCGGCCTCCATGAACGGGAACAAGTAGGCCACCGCCTTCTTCATGACGCGCGCGGACTTGACGACCTGCGGTAGGAACATCTTGCCGGCGCCGAACAAGTCCCCGACCACGCTCATGCCATCCATGAGTGGGCCTTCGATCACCAAGAGCGGCCGGCCGAGCTTCGCGCGCGCTTCTTCGGTGTCGGCGTCGATATACATGTCGATGCCCTTCACCAAGGCGTGCGACAGGCGTTCCTCGACCGTGCCCGCTCGCCATTCCTCCGCCCTCTTTTCCGTATTGGCGGCGCTGCCGCCGGCGGCTTCCGACTTCAGCTTCTCCCCGAGCTCGACCAAACGCTCGGTGGCATCTGGACGGCGATTGAGCAGCACGTCCTCGACCAGCACCTTGAGCTCGGGCTCGATCTCTTCATAGACCTCCAGCATGCCGGCGTTGACGATACCCATGTCCATACCCGCCTGAATCGCGTGGTACAGGAAGGCAGAGTGCATGGCTTCACGCACTTTGTTGTTGCCGCGAAAGCTGAAAGAGATGTTGGAGACGCCGCCACTGACCTTGGCGTGCGGTAAATTCGCTTTGATCCAGCGCGTCGCGTTGATGAAGTCGACCGCGTAGTTGTTGTGCTCCTCCATACCCGTGGCCACGGTCAGGATGTTCGGATCGAAGATGATGTCTTCGGGTGGAAAGGCGAGCTCGTCTACGAGGATGTGATAGGCGCGGCTACAAATGCGAATTTTGTCTTCGTACGTGGCCGCTTGGCCCCGTTCGTCGAAGGCCATCACCACGACCGCGGCCCCGTATTTGAGCACGGTGCGCGCGTTTTGTCGGAACTTGTCCTCGCCTTCTTTGAGCGAGATCGAGTTGACGATGCCCTTGCCTTGCAGAGTTTTCAGGCCGGCCTCGATCACCTCCCACTTGGAAGAGTCGACCATGAAGGGCACCTTCGCCACCTCCGGTTCGCTCGCCAAGAGCTGCAGGTAGCGCGTCATGGCCGCTACGCCGTCGATCATCCCTTCGTCCATGCAGATGTCGATCACGTTGGCGCCGTTTTCGACCTGCTGCCGGGCGACGCTCACCGCCTCTTCGTACTTGCCTTCTTTGATGAGCTTGGCGAACTTGGGCGAGCCGGCCACGTTCGTGCGTTCGCCCAGCATCATGTACACGCCGATTTGCTGGGTGAACGGTTGTGAACCGGACAGTCGCAGCGGGCGCTCGTGACCAGCGATTTCGGGGGCGCGCTCGCTCGGTACGGGTGGAGCGGGGGGCGCGGCGATCTCGCGCGGAGCCACCCCCTCCAGGGCTTTGGCGATGGCGGCGATGTGCTCGGGCGTATTCCCGCAGCACCCACCGGCGATATTGATCAGGCCGGCCTTGGCGAAATCGCCGAGGTAGCGCGCCATGTCCGGCGGCTCGAGATCGAAGCCGGTAACGGACAGAGGATTCGGCAAACCAGCGTTGGGATAACAAGAAATGGCGGCGCTGGACTTATCGGCCAAGTCCGCCAAAAACGGGTACATCAAGTCGGGACCGAGCGAGCAGTTCAGACCGATCGAAATCGGGTTCACGTGCTTCATGGCCGTCCAGTACGCTTCGATCGTCTGGGCAGAAATCATCGTCTCGCCGCCGCGACCGACGGCAGCGGAGATCATGACCGGTAGCTCCTTGCCGTCCTGGTCGAAGACCTCGCGAATTGCGACGAGGGCGGCCTTGGCGTTCAGCGAATCGAAAATTGTTTCGACCAAGAGGGCGTCCGAGCCGCCCGCGATTAGGGCCCGGATCTGCAGAACGTAGGCGCTTTTCACTTGATCGAAGCTGACCACGCGAAAGCCCGCGTCGTCCGCGTCCGGCGAATTCGAGAGCGAGACCGTGAGCGGGCCGATCGCCCCGGCCACGAAGCGGCGCTTGCCGTCCTGATTGGCCACGCGATCCGCCCACTCGCGGCATTGGCGCGCGGACTGTTCATTGATCTCCCACGCTAGGTCGTTCAGGAATTTGTCATCGATGATTTTCTGATAAAATTCCGGATCTTTGCGGCCGCCATGCTCGCGTGGGTCGTCCACGAAGAACTCGCTCTGCGTGATGCTGGTCGCGCCGAAGGTATTGGTCTCGATGATGTCTGCGCCCGCCTCCAAGAAACGGCGATGAATGTCGCAGATCATCTTGGGCTGAGTCAGCGAGAAGATGTCGCCGTTGTTCAGCAGGTCCTTCTTCGAACCTTTGAAGCGCTCGCCGCGAATGTCCGCTTCGGTCATACCGTACGTTCGGATGGTGGTGCCCATTGCGCCATCGATGATGGCGATGCGGTTTCGAAGGAGCTCGGCTAAAGGATGTGAATTCGGCATCGTTACGGACTCGTCAGCTAGGGGAATGTCGCTTGCCCTTGGGCGGGGCGTGGTCTGCAGCTCTTGGCTTGTCGGCGGTCGCCAATACCACTTCCAGATGGGGTTTCTTTGCCTCGCGACAGGCGACGCCGCAGCTCTTTACGGCGAGGCCCGCGCGCGTGAGCAGACTGCGCAGGGAACGCGGTGAGAAGCCTGGGTGGCGCTCTCCGTAGCGGGCCGTTACCTCGTGCTGTTGATGCTCGTTCAGGCACAATAGAACGATGCGCCCCCCGGGCCGCAGCACGCGTGCGCATTCCGCTAAAGCACGGGCGGGTTGTTCGGCATAGGTTAGCGTGTGGAAAACGAGCACGGCATCGAAAGCCGCTGCCGCAAACGGTAGTTGATGAACGTCCGCCACGCACGCCGTCACGTGCTCGAGCTTGCCCAGCCGCTCGTTGGCGGCTTCGATCATGCGAGCGCTGGTGTCGATGCAGGTCAGTGACCTGCAGTACGGCGCTAGCGCCGCTGCCGCTGCGCCATCGCCGGAGCCCACGTCGAGCGTATCGCCGAGCTCGAGGAAGGCGGCGATGCCGAGCGCGAGCGACTGCCAGGTCCGGCCCGGCGAGTAATAGCGTTCGAGCTCATCGGCGACGAACTCGGGGAGGCCGCCCCGACGCTCGGTCTCGAGCTCTTGCAAGCGTTTTTGGTCGCCGAGTAACGTCGGATCCAGAGAGCGCGCCGCCTCGTCGATCACGGTGCGGGCCGTGCTTGGTAGCTTGTCCTGCGCGAGACCGTAAAAGCACTGCGTCCCTTGCCGCCGATCCCAAACGAAGCCCGCCTCACGCAGCCGACCAAGGTGCGTAGACACGCGCGATTGCGCCATCCCCGTCACGCGCACCAGATCAGAGACACACAGCTCGCGCTCGCGCAGTAGAGCGCATAGCCGAATGCGGCTTTCGTCACCGAGCAGGGTCAGCGTCTCTATGTACTGGGACAGGGTCATATATCCTGATATCTCAATGCGCGGATGGTCACTCGTCCCGTTTCGCCATCGCGTCAAGCGTGCGTCAAAACCCCGTCGAATTTGGCGGGTGGCCCGGGGGCGGGAGAAGAGCGCGGAGCATCAGTGAAGGTGATGGGTCGGCCGAGTTGCCGCGAGAACTGTTCAGCCATGGCGGCGTGGGTGAGCGCCTCCGCACCGGTAACGTCGTAAGTTTTACCTGCGTGCCCGGGCTCGACGAGCACTCCGTCGCCGACAAGCGCCCCGGCGCGCGGCAGGTGATCTGTGCCCGCGTTCAGGCGACCGCCAGGCTACGCGGAGGAGGCGATGCGCGGCGCGCTCCTCGGCATGAAGATGCCCGAGTGGCAGGTCGACGGCCTGCTCGAGGATTACGCGCATTACCGGCGCGGCGAGGCATCCGCAGTAACGTCCGACGTAGAGCGGGTGACAGGATTTCCCGCTCGGCCCTTTGCCGCGTTCGCGCGGGATTACGCGCCGGCATTCACGCGCTGAGCCCAAGCCTACGTTCGATGCCCGCTCGCGTGCTAGCTTTCGCGCTCGACGACCACTCCGGGGGCTTGCGTCGCGACATCGCGCGGAGGGCCAATGGTGGGCTGCCACTGATGCATGATCGCGCGCGAGCGCGGCAGGGGCGGTAAGTTTTGCGCGCGAATCGCCGTCCGCAGGCGTTGGTAGGCCAAGCGATGCCAAGCTCTTTGATATGGGCGGGCAAACGCGTGAAAGCCAATGCGGGTCCACCAATTGGGCAATGTCCCCTCGCGCCAGGCGGCTTGGATGCGGAAGCGAACGTCACCCGAGCCGTGGTCTTTCGTGAGCAGAAACCACTCGGCGCCGGATTCCAGATGCCCTTCGAGCGTGTCGTAGCGATACCCAAACAACGTGCGATCTTTAGTCGCTTCCTGCCGGGTTTCGCGCACGACCACGCCGCACAAGAAATGCAAACCCATGACTTTCAACTCGAGCAACATCGGTCGCCCGCGCAGCTCGAGCAATGGATCGAAGTAACCGCGGACGATGGACGGGTCAGAAAACTCGTAGCCCGCCACGAGCTTCCGTGCTTGCTCGAACGCGCCTCCCGCCTCGGGCGGGCCAGGCGGCTCGCGCCCGATCACGGCTTCGGAGTAGTAATGGTGCCAAGACGGGTCTCGCGCCGCCTCATCGTCCGAGGCCGGACCGCTGCTGGAACATTGGGACAACGCGCTGAGGCGATACTGCAGCTCGTCAGGGCTAAATGTCCGCGCCCAGCGCCAAGCTGGCGCGCACGGGTTGCTAGCCGCCATCAGTCCGAGCCTCGCGCGGTGAAGGTCGGCTTGCATACACTCGCATCGTCTGCGTTCGGCTCGACGTGCTCCGTCTCCGCGTACGTTTGCCCGTTGACGCCAGAGCCGTAAGTGTTGGCGATGGTCTCGACGAACTCCACCCAGGTGTTCGTCTGCATCGCCTCACCCACGGCGAAGAAGCCCGCAGAGAACGCGGCACTTCCGGACCGACTCCGGCTCCGAATGTGAAATACGACCGCGCCACTCTCATGGCGATACGAGCCGAATGTAATGCGCCCTGCTTCCGGATGGCCGGCGAGAGTGGCCAGGGTCACGCTCCGTGGCTCGCGGCACACCACGCGCACGCGACACTCCGCCGCCATGCGAATGGTTATATCGAGCTCGTCTCCCACTTCGAGGGGGTCCTTACCTCCCCCTGCACGCGAAAAGGACACCAACTCGGGTGGCGGGAATTCGCAAAAGCGGTGACGTAAGTCTTCGACTAGCTCGACGGGGGACACGCGGCAGTCATTGATCAATGCCCAATAATCCCGCTGCAAAAGCGCGCCGGAGCCGTTCTCCGCGAGCTGGACATCGAGCTTCAGTTGCTCCGGGCTGGCAGGATCCATTGCTGTAGGCAGACGTTTAGCAAGACGCGCGCCGTGCGCGATGCGCGAGCCTCGGACCTGGCACTGCTCTTGCGTAAGGATGCCTCATGAGCGATGACGTGAACCCGGCCGAGCACAGTCCGCTCTCTACTTCCGCGCCGCTGCGTCGAGCGGAGCACCGTGAAGGCTCGCTCACGCGAGTAATCGAACAACAAACGGCCAAAATTCCCTCGCATTTTTTTCTGACTGCCTCCCTCGCGGCGATGGCTTTGTCCGGCGCCCTAGAGTTTCGCGATAACGCCCGAGCCAGTCGCTTCGTGGGCTCCTGGGTGGCGCCGTTGTTGATGATGGGCGTTTACAACAAGTTGGTTAAGACATTCGGGACATATTGACGCACAGTGGCGCGAGGGCGCGCTTGCGATCGACTTGCTTCGCGCGGGCCGGCGTGAGCCGAGCGATGGGATGCGGACTGAGACTCGTCACGGCTCAAGCCGCGCCCGCGAGCGGGTGACGCCAGGCCGCCGAACGCCGCAACCGATCCGACCGTCGCCTTTCCGACCCGACACTATTTTGGAGGCAGCTCTTGAATCCAGGCGCGCAATGCGTCTAGCCCATTTTGGTCGATAACGTGGGTGGCGATGGGCGGCATCTGCCAGAAGTCGTCGCGTTTGCTAGCTCGATAAACGATAGCGCTCGCGTCGGGCTTGCCTGGCTCGATCAAGTTGAGCCAGGCGCCGAGCTCCGGCGAGTAGATGTACGAGCCGAGGCCGACTCCGGTCCGATACACGTTGGTCTGTTCTACCGTTGCCAAGTTTTCAACCTCGAGCTTCATCCTGAACTGCGTCCACTCGGCCGGTGCTTGGAGGTGGCTGTTGTGGCAGCTCACGCCGCAGTTCGCATGCAAGTAACCCATAGCCGCTTGCGCGCGCGGCGTGCCGGGGATGGCGATCGGTGAAAGGGCGGGCTCTACGGCATGCCGCTCGTTCAACTCGCGCCAGGTGAATCCGGTGGCGCCGTCCGAAGCCATGAGAATTTGATCGAAGCCCAGGACGAAGTCCGCGCCGTTTTTGTGGCAGGTGTCGCACTGCGTTTGGCTCGGAATTTCGTAAGAATCGCCGTCCGTGCCGGGCACATTGCGCAGGCCCTCCGTTAGCTCTAGGGCGTTCGTTTGATCGTCGGTCCAGCGAAAGGTCGTGCGCAACCAGACGCCAGCCCTTTTTTCAATGTAACGCGTCTCGACGCGCTTGCCGTGCCAAGCGAACTCTTTCCAAAAGCGGGTCCCGTTCGGAAACACCCAATCGTTGGGATTGTTCGCGTCGATCGCCGAGCCGGGCGGCAGGAACATGTAGCGCTGTTTGTCCATGCCGTCGCTCCACAGCCGGGCGCTTGGCTCGTAGGGCTGAATATCAGGGCCAAGGGTCTTGGCATACCAATGCTCGCCCTCCCTGCCATAAAGCCCAGTGCAGGCCAGCGAGTTACTCTCAGGACAAGCGAAGTCATATTTCGGTTCCCGATCCCCTTGCGGAACGGCCGAGCACCCGCCCATCAGTGCCGCTACGGCCATCCCCACGAGCCGGCGCCGCGTAGAAACGCTCGAGGCACGTGAGCTGCGTTTCACCGAATGCTTTTCGTGCGCCGTCACCCTCTCATTCTTGGGTTTTGGCCGTATGCGCGCGATTGGCCATTATGCCAATTAGCGCCGGAATCCGGCCATGCCGTCGAGCCGTGCGGGCGCCACGCGTCAGAGCTCTTGGCGAACGGGCGTGGTGGGGGACTCCTGCGCCTCGGCTGCGCGTGCAAGTGCCGGCCGGAACGCGCGTCGGTAAGCTTGCGGGCTAGTAATGACGAATTTCTTAAAGTGCTCGCGCAAGACGCTCGCCGAGCCGAACCCAACCTCGGCGGCGATCGCCTCCACCGAGCGAGCGGTCGTTTCGAGCAGACACTGCGCGCGCCGGACGCGTGCGCGAAGCAGCCACTGCACGGGCGTGGTCGCCATTTGCTCGCGGAAGCGACGGTTCAGCGTGCGCACGCTGAGCGCGGCTCGCCGTGCGATCGCTTGCAGTGTCAGATCCCGACTGACATTCTCTTCCAGCCATCGCAGGAGTGGCGCGAGCGATGCGCCATCTGGACTAGGCGACGCATGCACGATGAACTGGGATTGACCGCCCGAGCGCTCGAGGGGCATCACGGCGAGACGGGCCGCATCCGCTGCGACCGACGCTCCGTAGTCGCGCCGCACGATGTGCAAGCAAAGGTCCAGCCCCGCCGCCGCCCCAGCAGAGGTGAGCAACTGCCCGTGGTCGATATATAAGACGTTTGCATCGACTTCGATGGCTGGAAACCGCCGGGCAAGCTCGCCCGCGGCGAGCCAGTGCGTCGCCGCTCGGCGCCCATCTAGTAAGCCGGTCGCGGCGAGGATGAAGGCCCCAGAACAAATGGATGCGACGCGCGCCCCCGCAGCGGCGGCGGACCGGATCGCCTTCAACAAACGAGGGGGTACCTCAGCCGTCACATCGCAGACGCCCGGAAGGACGATGGTGTGCGCCTTGGCCAACATGCTGAGCCCGTGACGGGTTTTCATGCGGAACGTGCCCGCGTCTACCTCGCGCGTGACGCCGCAGACGTGCACGCGGTAGCCTGGCCGGTCTCCGGCCAAGAGCACCCTCCCGAACACCTCACAGGGTATCGCTAGATCAAAAGGAACGACCCCATCGAGCGCGACGACGGCCACGAGATGCATGGCAAGAATCTGATCGAACGACGGATTCTTGCCAAGCGCCGGGTCGCGGATTGGCCAAGAGTCGGCGCCTTTTGGCCATTTCTACTGGTGTGCTCGGGAGAGGACTTGAACCTCCATGCCAGTTACGGCGCCAGCACCTCAAGCTGGTGTGTCTGCCAATTCCACCACCCGAGCAGGGTTTCCGGGAGGCCAGTAGCGCCGCGCGGAGAGTGGGCACTCGCCAGCCCAGCTTGGCCGAGTCCGTCGAGTGTGCCGAGAGCGAGGGTGTCTACATCACCCAAGGCGAGCTCCGCAAGCCCAGAAGCGCGATTCTGGGCGGAAAGAACGATCAACCAGGGTCACGCGCCAGAGCCTGCGAGGACGGCACGAGGTTCTGACCGAGCACGTCGATCACCTCACCCATCTCGAATGGCTTACGCACCCAGGCGGTGACACGCTCAGCAACTGCGTCCGGCACGCCGCTAGCTACGCCGCTGATCAAGATCACCGGGATGCCCGGACATGCGGCCTGCAATCGATCGAACGCCAGCGACACGTCGCCCGACAAGGGCGAGAGATCGATCAGGGCGGCGTCGAAGGGCCCGGAGGTGACGAGCGCGCTCAGAAATTCGGCAAGCGAACCGGCGAGCACCACCTCCGCACCGCGCGCGCCGAGAGCAAGCTCAACGAGGGAGCAAACGGCGGCGTCGTCCTCGACCACGAGCACGCGCGCACCGCGCACGGGGGACTTGGCTTGGCTCGCCGGACGCACGCTGGAGCGCGCCTCGGCAATCGGCCAGCGGAGCTCGAAGCACGCGCCGGGAGTGGCCCGTGCGATGCGCAGCTCACCGCCGTGTCTCCGAGCGAGGGTTGCGCAATGTCGCAACCCGACGCCGGCGCCGCCGCGGCGCGTGGAGTGCGCGGTGCTCAATAACGTGGGGACGCGTTCGGGGTCGATGCCCGGGCCTTCATCGGCGACGGAGAACAGCACGCTGCTGCCCGTATCCCGAACGCTCAGCACGACCTCGCCAGCTTCCGGCGAAAAGTCGATCGCGTTCAACAATAGATTGGTCAGGATCTGTAGCGCGCCGCCTGAATTGCGGACGAGGGCGTGACCCGAACGCTCGGCGTCCACCAGCACGTGCACGGCGCGGCGCTCGGCTTGCGGCGTAATGCCGAGGGCGGCGGCGTTGAGGATCGAGCGCGCGGACTGCTGCTCGCTCTCGCGGACCGGCACCTCGGCGCCAATTGCGGCGCGTGCGATTTGATGACCCAAACGGGCGTGGAGACGCGCCACCTCGACCGCTTCATGAGCCGCGCTCGGATCCGCTTCGGCGGAGGCAACGTCCAGCCAGCCAAGTACGACGGTCAGCGCGTTGGAAACTTCGTGCAATGCTCCAGCTAAATCGGAGTCACGCTCAGAGCCGCCGGAGGGCGGAGGTCTCACGGGTTGACCCGAACGCTTCACCAGAAAATCTTATTCTGTGCGCGGAATGAGCGCCAGTGCTTTCCTGCCTTGGGCCTTCCCCCGATTCCAGTGTTGTCGCATGCGGTGACGGACGTACACGGGCGTGAGCGCGCGTCTAGTCAACGCGTCGAGCCATTCAGGGCGGCTGGAATGAGGAGTTGATAGTCCCCCGTGGTATCGGCCCGAGTCTCCGCGATTTGGACCAACGCATCCGCTTTGCCGGGGTCCGCCGTGTACTTGCCGGCTTGCGTGTACACATAAACGCGGATCAAAGCCCCCGGCACGGCATTGCGGGTGGTGTTTGACCCCGGTTCCGTTACCGTACCGCGGTACAGTACAGGCAGCGGCAGGCCGCGCGTGCCCAGATTGGCCCCCGCGCTGTTGTCCGCGCTCGTGCTCACGCCCACACCGGGAACTACGAGCCACGGGAAGCCAGTCGCGGCAAGGGGACGCACGGAGACGTCGAACGTGCCCGAATCTCCGAGCAACGAAAAATCGCCGCTACTTGTCACGCTGCCGGTGCCGGCTCGGGGTACCGAGCTGCCCTCGCCCAGCGCCTCATGCAAAACATCGGTCTTGATCGACGCGGCCGAGGCCACCGCCTGTACGAGCGCGGTCGCAACCGGCGTGGAAAACGAGGCATCGAATGCCTGCCCGTTGATGGGCAGCGCTTGGTTCAGCTCGATCACCTTGCCGGCCTGCTTGCTCGGCGATTCTGCAACTAACCACTCCTGAGTGGCTTCGGCGAGCTTGGAGTCCTTGCTGCCGGCGGGGCTGCTATCCAGCTCGCCGCTCGGCACTGCCGAGACGCGGTAAGTGCCGGGCAGCACGTCGAGCTCGAACTGGCCGTCGTCACCGACGGTCACCATGCGGACGAAGGACGCGAGCACGCCGGGATCGATACCGTTGATTTTGGTCGCGACCATGGTCACCGTGGCTGCCACCGGCTCGGGCGTAGCCATATTGGTAACCTGACCTTGGACTCGGACCGAGCTCGGTAGCGAGCTCAGATTACCGAGCGTGCCGCGGTTTGCGTCGAATAGCCCGAGTGCGCTCCGCGCCAGGAGCACCGATGGCGCGACGGCGCCGGGCGGCGGCGACAAGCGCACGAGCTCCTGGGCCGTGAGCTCGCTCGTGTCTCCGAGGACCGAAAGATAGGAAACCGTCGCCACGTAATCGGTCTTGCCGAGCGAGCTCACTGCCAGTTGAGCGCGATTCGAGATCACTCGACCGGACAGGGGATCGAGCATGTCCACGGTCCAACCGTTGAGCGCACCGTCGCCGAGCGGCCAACTCACGTGGAATTCGAAGCTCGATGGCTCGGGCAGCGGAATGGCGAGGAGCAGTTGATCACCCTCGATATGGTACGCGCGCTGCAACTGGGGCGGCACGATGCACGTCTCTTGGTCTTGGCTCAGGGGCTGGACGTAGACGTCATAGTCCCCCGGCGGGACATTGACCGAAAAGCTGAAGTGGGCTGGATCGTGAGCGGAGTCGCCGAGCATGCTGCTTCCCACTAGCGTGGTTTGCGCGACGGCCGCCGGGGAATAGACGCCCAGCGCGCTCGCGCTCGGCGTCAGAGAGATCACGACCGGGATGCTGGCGTCGGATGACGTCAAATAAGGTTTGCATTTGTAGGCGCCGACCGTCACCTCGCCCGTCACTTGCACGACAGCGTCGAGCGACAGCGGTAACTCGCCGCCCGCGCTCGTCAGATCCAGTTGCTTCAAAAACTGCGCGCCCGCCGACGGTGAGGTGCCCGCCGGCGGGGTTATCGCGAACAGCGCCGTGCCGAGTGTACCTTTGCGGCTTCGGCACTGTTGTGCGCTGCAAAAGCCGCCGGGACACTCCGAGTCGCTCTGACATTGATTTTGCGCGATGCTGCTGTGGGCTTGCTGCACGGTCGCTACGTCGCAGGCCGCCAGCACCGCCGCGGCGCCAAATGCGCATAGCCGCAGGGCCTGCCTCATTTCGTGGGTACCCCCAGCGCTGGAATGCCGAGCAGTGGGCAATTCACCAGCGTCGCCGCCGACGCCGTGGGGACGTTGACGTTCAGCCACCAATTGATGATGGCTGCGTCTTTATCGGCTTTATCGGGGTCGAGCACGTCGTTGTCGCTCGGCTCGAAGCTAGTGCGATGCGCAACCACCAACGACAGTAAGTGGCAGTTTGCGGAAAGCAGGGGCACCTTCCACGTCCACGTCACCTCCCGGCTCGTGTCGGCGTATGTCGACGCGGCGACGGTCTGAGTATTCTGCGGCAGACCGGGCGAGCCCGCGCCGTAGTCG
Organism: Myxococcales bacterium; assembly: GCA_903642325.1. GTDB lineage: Bacteria > Myxococcota_A > Polyangia > Polyangiales > Polyangiaceae > PMG-095. The sequence continues at coordinate 41,061 of CAHJWM010000041.1, forward strand.
ACGAAAAAATGAGCGCTCAGCTCTTCACCCGCGTCCTCCGAGCGCACCGGCACGGCGAACGGGACTTGATCGTTGGTGTTGACGACCAGCACGCTCGACGTGGTCGGGTTCGCCCGAAAACCGTCGATCACCGGTTTCGTTTGGACCGGGTCGCGGTATTCCGGCGGGTCGGCGACGATACAACCCGAAGCGAACGGCATGTTGCAGGCGAGCACAAGCGACAGGTGTGCCAACCGCAAAACCGCAGTCGCCGCCTGCCTCAGCGGCAAGGGCCGCGACAACCGTGTCGCGGCCGCGCTTCGCTTATTTAGTACTCGAGCGAACCCCACCGTAAGCCCCTAGAACCGTGTGGCGCGGAGATTGGCGCCGAATTGCCAGCGGGTCTCGGCGTATTCCGGGCTAAGGGCGAGCGTCAGCAAGCTGCGCAGCGAGGCTGCACTGCGGCTGAGCTCAGGAAGCGCGTTCGGCGCGCGCAACTGCTCTTGCGTGACGCCGTCGTCTCCCGCGGCTTCATTCAAGGCGACGCCGAGATCCCCGGCCACGAACAGGCCCGCGCGGCGCACGGCAATGCGCGACGCGGCGAGGGCGGCGTCGTAGTCAAGCTGCTCTGGACGGTCGCACAGTTCCCGTAACCGGCGCTGAAAACGCGCTGGAATGCTCTCCCATAACACCTCCGCCAAGTTCAGCACGCCACCCGACTTGGTTTGACGCGGAGGGCCAAAGGCGAAGCCCAGGGCCTTCAGTACGGCGCGCGCTTGGGACTCGGGCGAACCGAAGAGCAAGGCATACTGCGGAATCGAAGCGGCGAGCATGGCACCCAAGTGAAAGCGTAGCTCGGGCGTGTCCTGACGCACGTCCCCCGACAGAATCACCGCGGGGGGCGAGAGCAGCGCCAAGTTGACGGTGATGGGACCCGCGCTACGGCGGTGAAAGAGCGGGGTTCGGGTGAGCGCCAAAGCGCGCGCCGCGCCCGCGTACACCCGGCCGAGAGGCGCCGAAGAGCTGAGCGCCACGCGCTCCATGCCTGTGACCCCGTACGTGCTCGCATCGCGCCGAAACACGTGCTCGGCGCCCTCCCAGACGATTGCGAGCGCCTCTTGAACGGGACCCGTGCTGTCCCGGAACAACATGGCGCGCACCGCGTCTGGCTGTTCGACTTGCTCCGCAAGCGGCGGCGGCTCGATCAGCGGACGTCCAGGGACGAGGAGGGCAAGCACGTGCTCGATCGCCCGCGCATAAGTAAGATTGCGATCAGCGAGCGCGGCTTCGTGCAGCTTCGTGACGGCCCACGCGTCGCCTGGAGCGAGCAGCGCAAGTCGCCGGCACACCATGACCATGTCTTGCGTGCGACTGCTCCGATTTTCGAGCTCCTTGACGAGCTCGACGCCCGCCTCGATGGAGCCATCGTGAAGGCGCTGCAGTAACGCGGACTCGCCGGGGCTGGCAGCGGGGAAGGAGCCATTTTGGCGAAATGTTTCGGGCGCGCGGTAGGGCAAAGGCCGTTGCGGAGGTGGCGACGCGTCCGCGGCGGGCGGCCGGGTGCTCCGTACCGGCGAAGGACGAATGCTTCGATCGCGCGGAACCGGGGCCTCGGCCACGGGTTCGACGGGCGGCGCAATCGAATAGCGACCTGACACCACGGGACGCAGCGTCGCCAATTTGGGTGGTGTCGTATTGTCGTAAGCGGGCCTCGGTGGTGGTGCGCTGATGATTGTATCCAGACTAACTGCCCATAGATCGCGGAGCGATGGCGCTGCTTCCTGCGCACGGCCGGGCGCTAACGGGTTCGAGCTCACCACGTCCGCCGAGTCGTGCGACGCGGGGGGAACCTGCGAATAGCGCCCGCGTCCTAACGCCGCGGTTGCCGCCGCGTCGGTCGAGACTTCGACCGCCTCGATCGCGGCCGCGCGCAACGAGCCCGAGGATAGGAGCGTCCTGGGCGCGGGCGTCGGGCTGCTGCGGCGGCGATCACTTAACACCGAAGACTCGGAGACGGCTGGTGAGACCAAGGTCGATACCTGAGCTCGCGGCGGACGATAACGCGTGCTTTCGATACGCGCTTGCTCGCGCGTGTCCGACTCGCGCATCGCAATCGTAAGATAACCATGGGCACGCTCGGTGTTGTCGACGGTGAACGCCACCTCGGCCGCGCTCAGCGCGACCTTGCCGCGCGTGCGCAAGCCGTGCAGATCGCCATCCAAGGCAATATCGAACAGGCGCAGCGCCTCTGCCGGCTCGCGTTCGGATTTGCGCTCGGCCAGGCCGAGGGCCAGAAGCGGCGGCTGACCTAGATCCGCGCTCACACGGCCAAGCTCTGCCTCACCTGCGCCGCCCCCGCTCACCACGTCCAGCGCCTCGGCGATCAAAAACGCGCACAGCTCCGCCTGCTCCGCGTCGAGCGTCGTCCTGATGCCGCGCAGCTCGGCGATCGTCCCGCGGGCGTGCACGAGGTCGCCCGCGCCGTGGCTCATGTACTCGAGCTGACGGGCCAGGAGCTGGGCCGAGGCGAGCTCGGGCGCGATGCGCGCGGCGCGCGTGGCCAGCGCGAGCGCGAGGTCCGCTCGACCGCCCGACAGCCAGGCGCGCGCCCCCTCATCCTGCAAAGCCACCAACGCCAGCAGGCGCAGGGTGGGATCCGTGAGCTGTGGCGCGAGCATCGCCGGGGCCTCCTCCTTCGTCCGCCCCGGGGCCGGCGGCTTCTT
>CAHJWM010000042.1 GCA_903642325.1 Myxococcales bacterium
GGCGCTGCCGGCACCGGCGGCGGCGCGCTGGGTGGTGGCGGCAAAGGCGGTGCCGGCGGTTCATCCGGCGCGACGACGGACTGCGCGGGTCGCGCATTGTTCCTGAGCGCCAACGGCACCGGAACCTCATCCGACGCGGCCAAGGCGCGTGTCGAGTTCAACTTGATGAGCGACCTGCCGATCAACAGTGCGGACCGCACGATCGAGCTTTGGGCGTACATGAAGGCAAGCGACTGGACCGGAAACCAAAACACGCTGTTCTTTTATGGTCCGTACCCATCGGCACGGGACGCGGACGGCTTCGGCTTGGATTTCGGCAATCCCAGTAACTCGATCGGTAGCATCGATCCATTCACCAATGCTCTGTTCGACAATGACAATCAGCCCAGCGGAGTGAACATCACGACCAGCCAATGGGTTCATTTCGCCATGACATGGGATGGCACGCAGGTGAAGGCGTACGTAAACGGTGTCCAGCGGTCATCGAAAACATCCGATAGCGGCACTCAGAAAGTCTTGAAGACTGGCACGTCCGTCCTCACTCTCGGCGGTTACCCCGGTGAAGGCGCTTACTTTGCCGACTACATCGATGAATTCCGGGTATGGAACGTGGCTCACTCGGCGACGGAGATACTGGCTACCAAGGATAAGACACTGGTCGGCAATGAGGCCGGCTTGGTAGGTTATTGGAAGTTCAACGAGACGTCCGGAACCAGTGCAGCGGACTCGGCGACCACTGCCGGACACGTAGCGCATGCCGGCACTTTGCTGGCGGCGTCCAACAATCAAGTGCCCACGTTCGCTGTGCCGAATCCGGCCGCACCAGTCAGCTGCCCGTAGCTAGCGGCAGCTCGAAGGTCGGCATGACGCCAAAGGCTCCCACGCGCGCCCAGCCGGGTGTGACAGAAACACCATGGGGACGCGCGGACGGAAAAGACGTTAGCCTCTACACGCTGAGCAACGGCAACGGCCTGACGCTGAAGGTCAGCAACTACGGCGGCGTGATCACCGCCTTCGAAGTTCCCGATCGGCACGGAAAGCTCGCGGACATCGTGCTCGGCTTCGACGAGCTGGCGGATTACGAAGCGAAGAGCCCCTACTTCGGGGCGATCATTGGCCGGGTCGCCAACCGTATCGCTGGTGCGCAGTTCACGTTGAATGGTAAAACGTATCTGCTCGCGGCAAACAACGGCCGAAGCTCATTGCACGGCGGCCACAAGGGCTGGGACAAGGTCGTTTGGAACGCGAAGGTTGCGAGCAGCCGTGAGAGTGCGTCCGTGGAGTTGAGTCACGAGTCGCGGGATGGCGACGAAGGGTATCCGGGAACGGTGCAGGCCACCAATACCTACTCGCTCGACGATTCGAACGTGCTCAGGATCGAGATGCGGGCGACGACCGACCAAGTCACCGTCATCAACATGGCCCACCACACTTATTGGAACCTTGCAGGCCACGCGGCGGGGTCGATTCGCGATCACGAGCTTGCGATTCACGGCCGCAGCTATACCCCTGCCGATCCACTGAGCCTCACCGTGAGCGGAGAGGTCGCACCGGTATCTGGCACCCCGTTCGACTTCAGGATGGCGAAGGCCATTGGCGCTGACCTCGAATCCGCAGGCGGTAAGCCGGTGGGCTTCGACTACAACTGGGTCGTCGATGGCGACCCCGGCGCCTTACGGCCCGTTGCGCGGGTGAAGGATCCGAGGTCCGGGCGTGTGCTCACCCTCACCGCGAACCAGCCTGGCGTGCAGTTTTACTCCGGGAATTTTTTGGACGGCTCGATCACCGGCAAAGCCTCGGCCCGTTACGAGCAGTACGCTGGCTTTTGCCTCGAAACCCAAGCGTTTCCAAACGCCATCAATATTCCAGCTTGGCGAAGCTCCGTGATCCTGGAGCCGGGGCAAAACTATCTGAGCACGATGCACATCGCGTTCACCGCCGAGTGAGTGACGCCAGCGCGCGGGTCGGCACCGGGGCTACGTTTGTGAGCTCGAAGCGGGTCGACGCTGGAGCTCGCTCAAAGGCCCATCAGTGTCCGAACACCTCGAACTCGAAGAAGCTCAACCAGGTCGTCGTGTTGGGGAGTGTTGTGGCCGTCACGCGCACGTAGCGCGCTCCCACACCATTCGACAAGAGGTATGTCTGATTGGCACTCGTGCTCGTCGTTTTCGATTCATCCAAGATCGAAGAATAAGCAACGTTGTCTTGGGAACCTTCGATTTTGAACTGATAAAGCGCCGATTTCTCCCAGAGGATATGTAATCTGGTGATTGCATAGCTCTGACCCAAGTCTACTTGCCAATGGTGCCCAACCGCGCTGTCGACAGCGCAGTAACGGGTGGCGGTGGTCCCGTCATTGCCGAATGCGATGTCATGGGTCAGCTCTACGCTATCGGCGGTCGCGGGCCTGCCTTTGGACAAAAGCACCTCCACGGGGGCCGAGCCGCCCATTCCGCCGCTCGCCATTCCACCACTCGCCATTCCGCCGCTTGCCGTCCCGCCGCTCGCCATTCCGCCGCTCGCGGTTCCGCCGACACCGCCGCCCGCCTTGCCACCGGTTCCTCCGCCGCCCATCGCGCTGCCGGCACTGCCACCCTTGCCTGCGGCAGAGCCTCCGCTCCCACTGGTTCCCCCGCCGCTGGTGGTACCCCCTTCGGAGCTTCCGCCCACGGGGGCGCCTGAGCTTCCCCCAGCGGCGCTGCCGCCCGGATCGCTCGCGTCACCTGCCATGGCCATGTCTGCGCCAAAACCACCGCTGCCGCCGACAGTTGCGCCCTCCCCGCCCGTTGCGCCTAAGTGAGGACCTTTGTCATCGTACTCGGCGCAGGCAGCGAGCGCGCTGGCCAGCGCGAAGAACACAGCTACAAACTCATAGGCCTTAGGCCTCTCGTCGCTTCGCGCCATGTGCCAGCTCTTGAATCGCTCGAGTTCGTTAAGTGGATCGGTGAGTGACGGCTAGTATGGCTCGGTTTGCCCGCTCGAACTGCGCTCCCGCAACCCTCGAAGCCGACCATGCCAGGCCAACGCGGTCGATTCGCTATCGCGAATCAACGGCCTCAACTCTGCCTTTCGTACCAAGTCTTGTCAAGGCAGCTGCCCTCTTCGTAGGTCGGCTGCTCGGACCTCGCTTGTGTGACTCATCGCGCTATCGCACCGCTCGCCGGTTTACGATGTGATGCCGATCACGCAATCCTCGCGCCGGCTCATGATCCATGTGTCGTCATGTAAGATGACGGCACCAAGGGTGCACACCGCATGAGCATTGTCGATTCGAACAGCAAACAGGAGACAAGCCAAATGAACCACTATTTCGCCACCGCATTCCTCGTGCTCGCAAGCGTCACGGGTATCGCCTGCGCGGGCTCGACCCCACCCGCAAACGACGTGAGCGGGTCTCCCACCTCGAATACCGATGCCACGACTGGGCCCGGCCTTGGAGACGAATCGAACTCACCTCCGACCACCAACACACCCGCGAGCCCTAACAAGAATGAACCCGATAACGGATCGACGCGAGGCACCGGCACGGACGCGCCCCCGGCGGGCACGGGGGCCGGCTCCGGATCTAGCCTCACTGGGGTGGGGGAGGGCTCGGGTCCGGGCGGTAACGGCGCGGGCAAGATAGGAAAGTGAGGTTCGAAAACGAAAAGCCTCGACGCCAAGAACATTCGAAGGTGCCAAGAAATACCGCGGCGTCTCCGCGGAATTTTATTTCCGCGGGCTCGGCGTGTCGCCCCACGCCCACGCGGAAGCTGGCGTCAAGAGCGCGGAGCACGCGCCGCTGAACGGCGACGTCCAAGCGCGCAGAACGCTGCGCTCGAACGAGTTACCCTGCGCCGTGCCGCTGGCGGCGCCTACTTTGCGTTGGCGAGCAACCAAGCGTAGATGTCCCCACGGCCAGCACTGAGATCGTACGTAGAGTCCCAGATATCGTGCAGGCCAATCGCGACGTCGGTAAAAACTGCGGCTCTCCGCGGTGGAACCGGGCACGCAAGCAAGTTCGTGAGCGTATCGTGATCCGGCGCGTACGGCACTGTCGGATCTTGATCGCCGTGTAAGGACCAGATTGCGAGGGAGCCAAGCGCGCAGCCCGCGCGCCGCCATGCACTGCCCACTTGCGTGGGAGGGCCCGGATTGCCGGAGAGCAGCACAGCCGCCGCCACGACCGCGCCTTGCCGTTGCGCCAAGTAGTCCCAGCTACCGATCGCACCGCAGCTCAATCCGGTGAGATAGATGCGCTTCGAGTCGACGGCGTAGTGTGCCAGCGCCCGCGTGATGAAGGCGTCGATCACTGCGCCCGAGGGGCAACCCCCGCCCACCATCACCTCACCGTTGCTAGGCGTATATTGGGGAGAGAGCACGATGAAAAAAGCCAGCGTCGAAGGCGCAATCGGCCTTGAGAATGGGCGCCACACGCGCCCAGCAACGCCGCTTCAAAACCCTGCTGTTCTGCCGTCCGGGTCGAGGCGCGCGGGTCCGCTTTCCTTGCGTGCGCCAAGCAGCGCATGCTCCCACGGGATGTCGACGACTTACCGCGTGCTGTCGTTCGTAAAGCTTGGTCGGCCACGCTTTTTGGTGGCGGGTGTTCTTCTCTTTGCGCTCGGTGCCGCGCTAGCGGCCGTCGATGGCGCGTCGATCGTTTGGCGGCGCTACGCCTGGGGCCAATGCATCGTCACCAGCACGCAGTGGATGACTCACTACGCCAACGAGTACTTCGACGTCGATGCAGACCGCGCGAACCCTACGCCGACGACGTGGTCTGGGGGAAGCCGCGTGTTACCGCAAGGCGTACTGCCGCCCAGGGTGGCGCTCGTCGCGGCGCTCGCGCTCGCCGCTTGCGCGCTCGTCGCGACCTACGTTGCTCAGCGCCTCGCGGCGAACGCGTGCCTCGTGCTGCAGATCGCGCTTTCGATGATCGCGCTGTCCTGGGCGTACAGCGCGCCGCCCGCGCGCCTCCTCAGTCGAGGCCTCGGTGAATTGACCACGGCTCTCGTCGTTACCTTGCTTACGCCGCTCTTGGGTTACTCTATTCAGAGCGGTCGCCTGGGACCCCTGCCCCTCGTTGCCTGCTTGCCGTTGTGCGCTCTCCAGGTAGCGATGCTACTCACGATCGAGCTACCGGACGCGGCGGGCGATGCGGCGACGGGCAAGCGAACGCTCGTCGTACGCCGTGGCGCCCAGTGGGGCGCTCATTTGAGCGCGTGGCTGGTCGCGCTCAGTTTCTGCGCGCTGCCGCTCTTGGTGCTGTGCCACTTGCCCTGGCAAATAGCCGGTTCCGCGGCCCTTTTAGCTCCGCTCGGCGCATGGCAGGCGACGCGGCTCTGGCGCGGGGCGTTCCGCGATCCACGGCACTGGGCGAGCTTGGCCTCGTGCAGCGTTAGCCTGCTGGCGGCGACCGCGCTGGCCGAGTTGCTCGGAGCGCTGCTCAAGCTCACGCCTACTTGGCGGTGAACAGATTGCTTTGCGAGATTGTGAACGAGCCATCGCCGGTGTGGGGCCCGCTTGGACTCTCGAAGTCCGCGCTGAACTCATCCATGAAGCCAGTGGGGCCGGTCATGGCGTCCACCGTCGCCATGTGGCCGTGGGTCTCCACGCGCCAGATGTATTTGTGCGTCGATACCAAGCTGTAGGCGCCGCTCGCGACCACCGGCACGTTGAACTGCTTCTTGGTCGTCACGATGAACAAGCCGTCATAGAAGTCCGTCGCAGCCATCGACACCACGAATGCGCCGGCGCTGCCCGCGCCAGCAGCGAAGCTGAACGGCGTCGCTGCATCTACGTTGCTTGCGCCCGCCGCCGGCGTCAGCGGCCTAGAGGCGGCGGGAATTGCTGCGCTGAACGTGCCATTGCCGGCAACAAGGCCGTCTTTGTGCGCCACGGCGTATTGACCATAGAAAGCGTCACCCTCGACGGCCGCCACCGTCACGCTCGCATTGGCAATCGTCGGCACCAAGTAGCTCAACTTGTCGGGGCCCTTGCTGTCGCCGACGAGCTTGATCGCGGCCCCCGATGTGAAGCGAAGAAATACGCCGTTCGAACGATCCGTCGCGGTATTGGGCGTGATGCTTCCGCTTACGTTTCCCGACGCGATGGCGACCGAGGCCTTCAGATTCAAGTTGATGGTCGCTGTATCGCTCGTATCGGAGAGCGCAACGAGCGCAGTGTCGTACCCGAGGTAGCTCGACGGCAGCTGGCTAGTCGCGTCGAATTGCCAAAGCAGGCCGTGTGCGCGCTCCTGCGTCGTGGCCGGCCCGTGCCAATCAGTGCTGGTCTGCACGCCGTTGGCGCCGACTTCAGTGAGCTCGGCGGCGCCGTCCGACCCGCCGAGCGCGACCGTGAGCGTACGGCTCGCGTCGAGCACTGCGTTTGCGGGTTTGATTAGGATGTTGGCAGAGCGCCGCGCAAGACCGGCGTACACCTGAAGCGTTGGATCCCGGCGCACGAGCCCTTGATAGACCCAGCCGTACGTCTCCCTCGGGTAGTCGCCCGCAAAGTTGACGACGAGGCTAACGTCGTATTGAGCGGCCACGCTTGCAATCGTGAACGCACCCTGCCCGTCCGTGGTGACGAGCGTGCTCCCGATCTGAACCGGCACGTTGCCAATCGGGTGGCCCCAAAAGTCGATCACGTGTCCGTTCACCGTCGTGTCGCCCGCGCCCACACCGCCTGCACCCGAACCGCCCATACCGCCAGCATGCGAGCCGCCCGCACCCGAGCCGCCCACTCCACCAGCATCGGCCGTTTCTCCAGCCTGGCCCGCGCTCGGCCCATCCTGACTGACGGTTCCGCCGCTCGAGCTCCCGCCGTTCGATGCCTTTCCGCCGCCGCCGCCCACGTTCGACCGACCGGCGCCCCCCACCTGCATCCCGACCGTATCCTCACCGCCTTCGCCCGCTTGCGCCTCGAAGCCCGGAGCAGGCCCTCTATGCACGTCCTCGATACCGAGGAGCGAGCTGCAGGCGGTCAAGGTGGCCCACGTGCAGAGACTTCCGAGCGCAAGCCGGGCGCGCAAGCCTGAGAGGCATGTGACACCGCTGGTCATCAAAAGGAGCCCCGCAGCAGGGCGGCGCCAGGCGCGATGCCGATTGCCAAGTTTTTCTCTTGGCTGCGCGCTGCGGTGAACCAGAGCACGGCCCCGCCGCCTAAAGCGATGCCCCCAACGACGAACGCTACGGTGGAGATCGAAGCCCTCGATTTGGCAGAGCTATGCGCATCGATGCTCTGCGCGTCACAACCGTAGGGATAGGCGGAGCAATGTGATTTGGCGTCCGACCACTTAGAGGACGCGCTCAGCCCAAACACCGCTCCGAGCGCTACGCCGGCCAAGCCAACCGCGCCGGCCCCGATGGCGACGGTGCGCTGGCCCGAGCCAGCGCCCGACCGCGGCGCTGCTTCGAGCGGTGGCGCAACGATGCGCTTCGCGTCGCTCGGGGCGCCGCTGCTCGACGACAAGGCCAAGAGCGCAGGGACTTCAACCGCGACCTTACTGGCGTCCCTCACCTCCACTTGGGTCGACCATTTCTGTTTGCCGGGGGCGACGGCTTCGACCGTGTGGGGCCCGGGATCCACGGGGATGGGTGAACCGAGCTCGGCCGCCTGAACCGCGATGCCGTCGCGCCGAATATCCACCATCTTCGGGTCTTCATCACTGCTCGTGGCGCGAATCGTGATTGTGGACAGCCGTGACTCCAACGCTTGCGCACGCTGGGTTGCAAAATTTTGTCGAACCGTCGAGCCCGCGGCGCGCGCAAGCGGGATGGCCTCGCGGTACTCGGCCCACGCGCTGGCAGTTTTGCCGAGCTTCTCGTAGCAGTCCGCGAGATTCAGCAGCGTGCCGAGCCCCGGATCGAGCTGCTCGCTAGCTTCGAACTTCGAGCACGCCTCGCTAAAATTGCCGCTCCCGACCAGGGCTCGGCCCTGGTTGAACAGTGCTTCCGCGGCGGCGCGGTTACCCGCCCCACCGGTCTGCGCGTGCGCGCTTGCAGTGAACAGCATGGCCACGGCACCCACGAAAAGAGCTGCGCGCCTCACCCGATTCTTCGTACTGCACACGCGCTCTCGGGACAAGCGCCGTGTTCATCACCTCTGGGCTGACAGGCCGAACCGACGATGTGGATTAAGAGCCATAGGTGATTTCATTGCGGCGGACCGCTCGGAAGCGCCGCGAGGTCGAGTCGCTCGACCGGAAGCGCGCCAAATGCTTCGTCGCTTGCTTCGAGCAGCAGCGCCAGCGTCGGCAGGCGTTGCAAACGCCGCTGAAAGCTCGCGGCATCCGGCACACTCCGACATAGATAGCCGAGTTGCTCTTTGAGCGGGCCGAGCGCCGAGCTCGGCCCGTCATCCGCGCGCGCCGATAGGGCGCGAGACAAGCGACGAACGTGCAGCGCCAAGTCGACGCCGCTCGGACGGAATGGCTCGCGGCCCGCAAGCAGCTCGCTCAGCTGCCGAAAGATCCACGGGTTCCGTAACGCAGGTCGTCCGAGCATCACCGCGTCGCAGTTCGTCTGTTCGAACATGCGCAGCGCCGAGCCCGCGTACCAGATATCGCCATTGCCCACGACCGGGATGCTGAGCTCACGACGGATGAGCGCGACGATACCCCAGTCCGCCGATCCCCGATAGTGGTCCACGCGTCGGCGAGGGTGAACGGCCAAATAGTCGATGCCGCTGTCTTCCACGAGGCGCGCGTTATTCAGTGCGTCATCGGTGGTGTCGAAACCGGCGCGGAGCTTAGCCGACAGCAAGCCCGGCACCGCCCGACGCATGGTGCCGAGCAAGCGCGCTAAGAGCACAGGGTCTTTTAGCAGGGCTGCACCCACATTTTTGCGCACGGCGGCGTTGGTCGGACAACCCAGATTGAGGTCGACCACGTCCGCGCCAGCTCGCGCCACGACGGCGCCGGCTTCGCCCATGAGTTCGGGATCGTTGCCCATCACTTGTACGCTGAGCGCGACCCCGGGCAGCTTCTCGACCTGACGTTTCAGGTACGAGTGCGAGATGCGACCGCCGGAGATGCGCACGAATTCGGTGCACACGAGACCCACCGGCCCGTAGCTCGCCAACACCTCGCGCACGGCCGCATTGGTGACGCCCTCCATGGGAGCGAGGACACAGGCAGGGAGGAACGGAAAGCGCACGGCGATAGACGCTAAAGTGGCCGGCGCGTGACGCTCGCGCGGTCGAAGTAGGTAAAGGTTCGGCCGGCGCTTTTCAGCGTCAGGATCTTCCGCTGCAGCGTCACGCCGTAGGCCACGGCCGGCGCCGAATGGCAGTAGCTCGGATCGTCCGGGCGGCAAGTCCTAGGCAGCGCGATGACCTTCGAGCTTCGCTCAGACGCCTGTACAGCGTAATCGTCGTGACCGGTTTCTCCGACTTGGGGCTCGCGCAGCACGCGTCCGTCTGCCGACGCGAGCACTGCGTCGAGCAACGCCGCGATCGTCGGAGCAAGGTCGACACTGCTCGTTGGCAGCTCGTCCTTGAGCCCGCTCTCGAAGTGCGGACCGACTGCAATCAACGTATCGTTCACATCGCGCGGACTAAACGAGCCATGCATGCCGCGATAGCGCTGAGCGCTAGCGTACTCGGTGCCCGGCAAGCCCGCGCTGCCGCCGGCAGCGGCCGCGATGTTCTCGTCCAACACGACGCTCAGCGCCTCGTCCGGTCGACGGATCTCAGTTCGCGCAAAGTCCGCTCGAGCATCACGCTCCCGACCGTAGCAGGCAGACGCCCCCAAGTAAGCCGACACGCGTTTTCTGCGACTCATCCCACGCACGGGCTAGGCTCCAGCCAGTGCGACGCGGCGGATGAACCTTCGCTGACGCGTGCGGGACAAATTGCCGCTGACTCGGCTGCCAACGGCTCGAGCGCCGTTCTGGTAGCACGCACGAAAGCGAAGCCATCGCTCCGGCCTCGGAGCTCCGCGGGGCATTGAGGTACTGATTTGAAACCGCTCGGCGGGCGCTGCCGTACTCTGACTATGGCCCGTCATACCGCTTTACAAATTGCCTCTCGCAGCACCGTTGCGTTTCTCGCGCTGCTCGCGGGCTCGGGTCTCGCCGCTTGTCGGCGTACCGAACAGGCGTCGTCCGCCAGCACGAACACGGCAGTCGCGCTGCCCGCGAGTCCGCCCGGCGCTAGCTCCGCACCCGCGGCAACCTCCGCCAAGCGCGGCTACCAGAAGCCATCCCCGGCCCTGATTAAACAGCGTCTAACGCCGCTCGAGTACGACATCACGCAAAACGAAGGCACGGAACCTCCGTTCCAAAACAAGTTCTGGGACAACCACGAGCCCGGCTTGTACGTGGACGTGGTCACGGGGGAGCCGCTCTTCAGCTCGCGCGACAAGTACGAGTCAGGCACGGGCTGGCCCAGCTTCACCAAGCCGGTCGAGGCGGCGCGCGTGGTGTCCCACGAAGACGTCACCCTCGGCATGTCGCGTACGGAGGTGCGCTCTAAGTCCGGTGACTCGCACCTCGGCCATGTCTTCGACGACGGCCCGGCGCCAACCGGGCAGCGTTATTGTATCAACTCTGCTGCCTTGCGCTTCATCCCCGTCAAGGACCTGAGCCAAGAGGGCTACGCCGACTACTTACCGCTGTTCTCCGCTCAATGAAGGGCTGCCGAGCGCCGCGCGCGTTTTTTTTGATTGGGGTTAGCGGGCGGGGCCAGCAGTGCTAGGCAGAAAGCTCGAGTTGGGGCCCGGCTGGCTGACGCTACGCGTCCCTCTGCGCTTTCCTTGCGTGGGTCGTCTGGTAAGATCCTAGCTCCAGATGAGCGTCATCAGCATCCGCGAAGCCCAAGACCTTTCCGCCTTTGCCGAACACACGCTGCAACGCCTGACCATAGCCAGCGCGCGGATGGACGGCGCTCAGGACGAGCCCGCCGCCGAGCGCGCATGGCTCGGGGCGGCGGTGGAACGCGTGACCGCGGGCCTAGAAAGCACACGCCGCGCTCTCGCCGAAGCCAGCGAGCTTCCAGAATTTTCCGGCAACCGCAAGCTGCAGATCGAGGCTTTGTCTAACGCATTGGCTGACGCAGTCGAAGCCGTGTTCGATGCCATCGTCGCCAACGTCTCGGGCAACGGCCCCTTGATCGAAGCGTTGTTTCCGCATCAGCGCCTCGATGTGCTGCGCAGGCCGGGCGCGGCGGCAAAGAGCTTTTGGCTCGAGCTCGAGCGCCGCTCCGAGTCCGCGTACGTGCGTCGCCTATGCGGAGACCCCTGCTACGAATTCTTGCCGCCGCGGCTAGAAGCCGCGAAAGATGCGGAGCGCCAGCTACGGGAGGCGGGGTCACCGCGCGCCATGCCAGCTGGCAAAGAGGCGAAGCTGCGCGAGCGCGTAAGCGTTGCCGCCGCTCACTTGGAGGTCGCGTTGTGCCAAGCGCGAGCCTTGAGTGAGGCCGTATTCGCGGCCGAGCCGGCTCTTTTGGCCGAGCTCGGCCTCGACTCGAGACCGAAGCGGCGCACGCTCCGCGCCGAGCCCGCCAAATTGTCTGCTAGCTGATGCGCGGAGGCCGACCTGCGGTCGCTATTTGTTGCTTAGAGCGGCCACGCCGGGCAGCACTTTGCCCTCTAAGAACTCGAGCGAGGCGCCGCCACCCGTGGACACGTGCGACACTTTGCTGGCGACGCCCGCTTTTTTGACGGCCGACGCCGAGTCGCCGCCGCCAATGATGGTGGTCGCGCCCGCCGCCGTAGCTTCCGCCAATGCTTCGGCGACCGCTATCGTTCCCTTGGCAGAACCGTCGATCTCGAACACGCCGACCGGGCCGTTCCAGATGGCGGTCTTAGCGCCCAGCAGGATCTTGCGAAAGGTCGCGATAGTCTCGGGCCCTGCGTCGACCCCCTCCCAATCACTCGGGATCTCTCGGGTGGACACGATCTTCGTGGCGCCCAAGGTTCGGGCCTTGAAGTCGAGCTTGTCCGTCACGACCACATCGGTGCCGAGGACGATTTTGTCGCCGGCCTCCGCGAGCAGGCTTTTCGCCAACTCCAACTTATCGTTCTCGACGATCGATTTGCCGACCTCGAAGCCCTGAGCCTTCAAGAACGTGTAGGTCATGCCGCCGCCGATCAAGAGCTTGTCGACCTGGGGCAAGAGATGCTTGATGACGTCGATCTTCCCAGACACTTTGGAGCCGCCAATGATGGCCACGAAAGGGCGCTTGGGCTCGGCCAGCGCGCCGCCCAAGTAATCGAGCTCCTTCTTCATCAGGTACCCTGACGCGGCCTGCGGAACGAACTTCGTGATCCCCTCCGTAGATGCGTGAGCGCGGTGCGCGCTCCCGAAGGCGTCATTGACGTAAACGTCTGCGAGAGCGGCCAGCTTTTTGGCAAAGACCGCATCGTTCGCCTCTTCCTCGGCATGAAAGCGGAGATTTTCGAGCAAGAGAACGTCGCCGGCCTGGAGCGCCGCCACCGCCCGTTCCGCGGGCTGACCCACGCAGTCATCGGCAAACGCCACCGGCGAGCCCAGAAGGGCCGCCAGCGCCTCTGCCACGGGGCGCAGGCTGAATTCCGGGCTGCGCTTGCCGTCTGGACGACCCAGGTGGGACATCAAAATGACTTTGGCGCCCTTTTCTTTGAGATATTTGATCGTGGGCAGAGACTCCTTCAGGCGTTTGTCGCTCTCCACCTTGCCGTCCTTCAGCGGTACGTTGAAGTCGACGCGCATGATGACGCGCTTGCCCGCACTTTGAATGTCTTCCACGAACAGTTTGGCCTGGGTGCTCATGCGCCCGGGCTTAACAAGGCTCGGCGGCGGTGTCGAGGCGAGGGCACGCGCCCGGCCTGGAGCCGCCCGCTGCAGCCATTTACGGCTGTCCCTCACCACTGAATCGACGGCCAGGGTCGCCGCCGCGGGTGGCCCCAGGCAGGGCTTTCGTAACCTATTGTCCTACAGGGGCTTTAGCGGGGCCATGAATTTGCCGAATGGAAGAGTACGCGACACGGACCCGTAACGATCGCACTCGCATAATGAAGTCCCACGCGAGCTTTCAATGACCAAACCAACACGTAGCTTCCTTCTCGACCCCGTGTTTCCGGCCGCCGCGAGCATGCCTCGGCTGAGTAACGAATTGCGCGAGCTAGCGGAGATTGGTGACGGAGCCTGCGATACCAGTGGCACATGGTTCTTGGGCACGCACCCCGCCGCCGACGAGGACGAGCCGCGATTTGCTACCTCCGACACGGAAGCGCCGACCGTGCGCCCTGGTTCGCTGCACGCTGCTCGCGCGGATTGAGCCGGCCCCGTGAGCGATCGGCATACGAGCCGTGGGCTCAGGTCCCGATCGCGAGCCAGGACACTTCGACCGACCAGAGCCGGGTGTTCAGCCAAGTTTCCACGCACAGCGTGAAGCCCAATTCCGTGATGTCCTCGGCGCGTACGCTCAACCGCAGATTGTCGTCTTTACTCGCATCGATCCCGACGAGCCCGACCTGCACCACTGGGGTAGTCGAAAAGTCGCGCTCGAAGGCGATCAGGTGGCGAAAGCTACGGCGCTCATCCGGCACCGGTTCGAGCAGCGACCAGCCAGGACAAGCTGAATTCAAACTGACTACCGCCGAGAGTAAACTGAGCGGTGATACATTCGACATGCGCCGATGCTACACGTCATTACTCCAAAGCGGCAGCTTTGCGGGGCACCCGTCCGGGTCGGCCATCTCGGCGACGCCGGCCGCTGAACGCCGCGTAAGCCGCGAACAGGCCGGGGATCCAGTACGGGTAATCGCCGAGCGCTTCGTACACCGTGCGGCCCTTCAGCCAAGCGATCTGATGCACCAAGGTCTGCTCCTTGAAAGTTTCGGTGTTGGCCAGCACACGCCCCACGGGATCGATGAACGCACTGACCCCGCTGTTGGTCGAGCGGATGAAGAATCGCCGATGCTCGACGGCGCGGAATTTGGCGAGGGCTAGATGAATCCAGGGTTCGGTCGTGTCACCGAACCAGGCGTCATTGGTCAGATTGGCGAGCAAATCGGTGTTCGTGTCGCGCGTCACTCGGTTTGCGAGCGCTGGCACCACGTCATCGTTGCAGATCAAGGTCGCGATCCGATGCTCACCGAGCGGCAGCGGATCGTTCAGCTCCCCCGGCTCGAACTTGCCGGAGTTCGGCGAAATCTCGTAGAGCGAAGGCAGCTCGCGACCGAGCGGCATGTGCTCGCTAAAAGGCACGAGCTCCTGCTTGTCGTAACGGCCATGGACCTCACCCTGCGCATCGGTCACGAGCGCGGAGTTGAAGAACGCATACTCACGTGCGTCGCTCACTGGTTTGACGAGCACGGCGCCGAACAACAAGGGTACGTGCAATCGGGCGGCAAACGCTCGCGGCACGGTGCTGGCTGCGTTTTCCTCCAGCATCGCGCCCATGACCGAGGTTTCGCTCCAGATCACTAGGTCCAAATGCTGCTTGGCGGTTAGCTCACGCGTTGCGCGAAGATGACGCAACATGCCTTCGTCGTGGCGGCTGCGTTTGCCGAGCAAGCTCATGTTCGCCTGAACCAATCCGATTTGAGCCTTGGGGGCCGCAGCCACGCGTTGATCGACCTGATGCATTCGCACGAGGCCATAGAGCCCGGCCACGACCGGCACCAGTAAGTAAGGCAAGGCCGCGCGCAGGCTCACCGGGCGCCGTTCGATGCGTGCCACCAGAAATTCGCTCAAGCCAAAGTTCGCCGACGCCACGACCAACGTCACGGCGAACACCCCGCCCAACTCTGCAACCTGCGTGAAGACAGGCACGTTGTGCAAGACCGCGCCAAAAGACCAAAAGAAGAGCACCGGAAAAATCAGTTCGCTCGTGACGAGCGCAGATAGCCAAACCAAGCCTCCGGAAAAGCGCTGTGTGCCGCGTGCGTACAGCCAAGCGAAGAGGCCCATGCGACCAGCCTCGAAAGCATTGACGATCAGCAGTAACAACATGCAGATTGGCGCCGAGAAGCCGCTGAACTGCTTCATCATGTCGACCATCCAGTAAAAGCCGAGGCTGATCATCACGAGCCCGCTGAGCCAGCCTAACCAGAACGCGCGGCGGGGCGTTTGACCAACCAGAGCCAGACGCAAAGGGATCAACGCCACGAAGCCCAACGGCCAGAGGTCAATGCCGGGGAACGCCAAAAAGTAGAAGATGCCACACAGCACCGCCGCGGCTGCCGCCCACGCTCCGGGCAACGAAGGCGTCACGGCGAGCGCCTCGGGGGCGAGATCCGAATTCGTCGCTCGGTTCATCGCCACCTTGCTATTGCCGGTGCGCGACCCATGCAAGGCCAATTGGGCAGGGCGTTTCGCATTAGTTCTTCGGCTGATCGGGATCTGACCGTATCGAGACGGACAAGGTCGTACTTGGCAGATAAGGTCGGCAAAATCGCCCGAGCGCGAAAAAGACTTGCGCAAGTCTGGCGGCATTGGGCCGTTCATGACACCGCGTGTTACCCCTTCGCAGCTCCGAACCGCCGCGCCCGGCGGCTGGCCCAGCCGCTGAAGCGCGCCGTTCCACGCCCAGCATAGGGCCGTCGGCGCGCCCCAGCTCGCGGGCGGCGCCCAGTCTGATGCCGGGCAAGAGCGTGCATACGCATTCGGTGCTGCTCAGCGCCGTGGCCGGTTACGTCGATGCCGCCGGATTCACCGCGCTGATCGGCCTGTTTCCGGCGCACCTCACTGGTGAGATGGTGGGCGACGCGATCGCGTTGTCGTCCGGTCACGCGCGCGAGCACTTGGCTAGGCTGTGGACACTGCCCGTGTTCGTGGTGGCGGTGGCGGTGGCAACGCTCGTGGCTCGCCTGCGGCGCCGTCAAGGCCAGCGCGCCATTACCGCCCTTCTGGCCCTCGTGACCACGGCGCTCGCGCTGTTCAGCTTCAGCGATACGTTCTCAGGCATGATGCACGAAGGCGTGCATGTATCGTTCTTGTTGAGCGGTGGTTGCGCGGTGGCCGCAATGGGCTTTCAGAACACGCTGATGCGCGAATCGCTGCGCGCGTCTTGCCCCACCACGGTGATGACGGGCAATCTGACGCAAGTAGTGATCGAGATCGTCGATCACCTGTTTGCTTCGGTTTTCGGCGGGAACCCCCCGCTTCGCAAGCCTCGCTCCGGGCTCTGGCCCGCGGCCGCGGCGCTGTTCGCCTTCGTGAGCTGCGCGGTCCTGGGGGGCGCGCTGACTCGCAGCCTGGGGACGTCGAGTGTCGCCTTACCCACGGCCGTGACGTTGCTTTTGACGATCGCCGCATTTCGAGAAGATCGAAAGCGCCGTATCCAAGCTGCGCCCGTCGAAGCCGTGAATCAGGCTCCGTTGTCCGCGTTCGTCCTCGGCCCGGAATCGCTACAGGCATCGGCGCCGAGGGATGCGCAGCGGCGGCCCCTGAAGCGCACCGCGTCTGGGACACAGCTGTCGTCACGCTTTCGCGACGGCAAGTGACACCTGGCACCTGAGTGGTGCGACACCAGCCTTGCGCGCCGAGCGTGGCGGTCTGAAGGAACTCGCCCTGCTTGCCGAAGGCATGCACTTTTACGCGGCGTCAGCAGGGCCCAATCCGAGCGAGCTGATCAGAGCCTCAAAAATCTGCGGCAAGTTGCACGCTGCCCGGACCGACGAGTGCTCTGCCGTGCTGCAGACCAGCGTAGCCGCGGCCTGCCCCGCTTGCCGCATGAGTACCCGAGACGCCATCTATGGTGAAGTAGAGCACGGTGCCCAAAACCAACCCCGCGCCCCCAACCGCAAATGCGATCGTCGAGATGTTGCCGGATCGTTTGGCCGTGTCCACTGAATTTCGGCTGCTCGCCGGGCACACGTCGGCGGCGCAGCCGGCGTTCAGATCCTGCTTGTCTTTGATGGCGACCACACCGAACGCCGTGCCCACGCCGACGCCGACCAAACCCACTCCCCACGAGGCGTATGCGGCAACGTGATTGGGCGCGGCGGCGACAGCGTCGGGCCGCGCTAACGGCGGTGAATGCGGCGTAACGAGCGATGCGGCGGGCATGGCCACCGCCTTCTGCCCAGTGTCGTCGGTTGAGCTCGGGGCGCTCGGGGGCGGTGCGTTGGGATCCACTTCGAGCTTGAGGGTGACCGTCTGCTTGTCAGCTAAAGCCACGCTCACGCGAGCGCTCGCTTTCAAAAAGCCTGGTGCGCTGGCTTCGACCACATGCTCGCCGGGGTCGGCCGGCAGCTCACTGTCGAGCAAGGTGTTGGCCACTTGCTGTCCGTCCACGGTCAGATGCAATTCAGTACCGGCTGGAGCGCTGATCGAGATGGTCAGTCCAGCGATCTTCGGCTTGGCCGCGTCTAGCGCGATTTGCGCCCGCTCGTAGGCGTTGCTGAGTGCCGCGCTCGGGTTTGCAGGCAGCGGTTCACGTAGAACCCTGCGCAGCATTTCAGTGCCCTCCACCAGCCTACCCTCGCTTACCTCGCACTCACCGAGCCGGCCGAGCACGATGGCCGAGTGATGAGTTTTTTCGGCGCGATCGAGCTTTGGGATCGCTTGATCGCACTTGCCGGCCCAGGCCAGCTTGAGCCCGTCCACGGCCAACGCTCTCGCCCCCGCAGTCTCCGCCGCCGTGTCTTCGTCCGCACGAGCGTTTGCAATCGAGCTGAATTGCAGACCCACGCCGCACAATACGAGGGTGCCTAACCACGCCGGAGACCGATGTCGAAGCAATGCCATTGCAATCCTTTCCGAGCCGAATTCCCGGCCGTCTCTAGATTCCGATGCGCCGAACGCGCGAACACGGCACCAGGGAGCCAGGGTGCGTCCAGTCTCCAACGGCTTATCTAGCCTTGGCTTAAGCCGTTGCACTTGCCACGCCTGACTTCGGCGCTGGACAGGGATCAACGGCATGTCATCAAATAGTGTCTTCCATCGGGCAAGCTGCGCAGCCGCATTGGTGATAACGGCAGTTGCGGGCTGCAACAACATCGTCGGCCTCGATCAAATCTCCGTCAGTGACGAAGCGTCGCTGGCGGGTGGGACAGGCGGAAACATCGGCTCGACGCCGGGCAGCGACGCGGGCGGCGGCGCCCTCAATGACGGCGGAAGTGATGCGATGGCGGCCGCGGGCGAAGCCGGCGGCGGACCGGTTGGCGATTGCACGACGAATCAGCAGTGCACCGACCTGGCCGCAGCGGACGTCACCGGCATCGCGGGCGCTCCCGCGGCGATGGCGGCCGCGGCCTCGGTGTGCGTGAAAGCTCCTATTCCACACTGCGTGAAGCTGCTCAGCCAAGACTGCGATGCGCTCACGGGCGATTATAAGAACGACCAAGCGATCGTGCTCGGCTCGCTCTTTTCTACCAAGGGCACGACCGCACCGACGAACTTGTTGCGCCAGCAGTCTGCCGCGCTCGCCATCGAGCAAATCAACTCTCAGGGCGGCGTCCCCGGGGGGAGCACCTCAGCCGACGGTCGGCCGCTAGTGTTGGTCTCGTGTGACGAATCGACCGACCTGATCCGCGCCGCCACCCACCTCGTCACGGATTTGCATGTGCCTGCCATCGTCGGGCCCAACACCAGTCAAGACACGCTCGACGTCTCGACGAAAGTCACCGTCCCGGGAGGGACCGTCGTGATGAGCCCGACCGGCGTCGCGTCCAGTATCGCCTCGCTGCGGGACAACGACTTGACTTGGCTAATGGTACCCTCCGACGTGCAGCGCGCACCCTTGATGATCAATCAAATTAGCGTCCTCGAGCAAACCCTCAAAGTTACGCGCAACAAGGCAACCGTCAAGTTGGGCGTCATCTTTCGGAACGACGCACTCGGCATCGGCACGCGAACGTCCTTGAATGATCTGGTCATCAACGGCAAGTCGATGACTGATCCGGTCAATTTGAACAACAACGTTCAGATCGATGGCTACGACGGCAGCGACGCCACCTTGCAGCCCACCGTGACGAAATACTTGATGTTCATGCCAGACATCATCGTGCTGGCGGGCACCGCAGAAGCAATCACGAAGCTCATGGTGCCGCTCGAAGCGCAATGGACCGGCGTGGAGCGGCCGAGCTACGTTTTGATCGATTCCACGAAGGTGCCGGAGCTGCTCGCCGCAGTCACCAACAACGATGACTTGCGCCGGCGCGTGCGAGGGACCGGAATCACGCCAGGACCGGCCGGCATGAATACGCCCGGCGAGACCTATAATGCCTTCGTGCTCGACTACAACCAGCGCTACCCCGGGAGCTCCGCGACCACGTCCGGCATGGGCCCGGCCCACGACGCTGCGTACGCCATCGGCATGGCCCTCGCAGCGACTCGTACCGAGCCCGTATCTGGCGCAAGCATCGCGGCGGGACTGCGCAAGCTGGCGGGTGGGAAAACGGTGCTCGAGGCCACGAGCACGAATATATTGGCCGCCTTCCAGAAGCTTGCCGCCGGCGAAAAGCTCACCACCATCGGCACGTTTGGCAATCTCGAGTGGGACGCCAATGGTGCGGTTCTGGGTGGCACACTCGAAATGTGGTGTATCGGCGTACCCGCCACCAAACCGGCGTACGCTAGCTCGGGATTGATGCTCGATATAAAGACGCAAATCCTGAGTGGAAACTATGTTCAGTGCGGACCTTGAAGTCGGCGAGCGACGCTAAAGAAACGCTCCGGGCGGGCGTTATTTTAGCGAGGCATGAGAGCATGATGCGAACCCCGGAACCCCGCTTCACCGGCTCGATGCAAACGGGCCCTTCGAGCGGCCTGGTTGCGCTGGCGGATGCAAGCTCGGTCGAGTTGCCGTTTGCGGCCGGAGATTTGATCGCGGGTAAGTACGAGGTCTTGAAGCTGATCGGCGCGGGGGGAATGGGCTACGTCGTCGCCGCCACCCACGTCGAGCTGGGCGAGGTGGTGGCGCTGAAGTTCTTGCGCCCCGAGGCCCTGCAGATCGAGGAGCTGGTCGAACGCTTCGCGCGTGAAGCGCGTGCAGCAGCCAAGATCCGCAGCGAGCACGTGGCACGCGTTTTCGACGTCGGCACCCTGCCGGACGGCGTGCCGTTCATCGTGATGGAGTACTTGGCCGGTCAGGATCTGTCCGAGGTGTTGGCTCAGGGCGGTCCGTTGCCCATCAAGGTGGCGGTCGAGTATGTGATGCAAGCCTGCGAGGCGCTGGCCGCCGCGCACGCTGCCGGCGTCGTGCACCGCGATATCAAACCAGAAAACCTATTTCTGACGCGTCACGCCCAGGGGCTCGATTTCATCAAGATCTTGGATTTCGGCATCTCCAAGGTAGCGCTCACCCCCGGCGGCAAGCGCGCATTCGTGCGGACGATGATGCCCATCGGATCCCCGGTGTACATGTCGCCGGAGCAGATCCGCTCTTCCGAAAATGTGGATGCACGAACGGACATTTGGTCCCTGGGCTGCGTCCTGTTCGAGCTGCTGACGGGCGTCGTGGCCTTCGACGAGCCGACGCTCATGCAACTGAGCGCCGCGATCTTGGAAAAAGACCCCGCGCCCCTGCGCGCGCTGTTGCCGGACGCGCCGGTGGAGCTCGAAAATGTACTGATTCGCTGCCTGGAGAAGGACGCCAGCAAGCGCTACAGCAATATTGCCGAGTTGGCGATCGACCTCTATACGTTTGCCCCGCGGCGTTCTCGTATCTCGGCCGAACGCTGCTATCACGCACTCAAAAACGCGGGCATCGATTGTCCGGATTTCGATCTGCAAAGCGTGTTCCCGCCGAGCCTTGGTGATCTGCCCGCGCCATCGAGCGGAGGAGCGCGTCGCGTCATTTCCCCGACGTCGACGACGCTGGCGCGAACGGAGACGACGCTGGCGGGGGTGCGGGCCAGCGCGGCGCCTTCGATTACCATCGAAGAAGTCCCCACACTGAGGCCACCTCACACACGCAAGCTCGCGGCCGGCATTGGTCTTGTCGCGCTGGCGGCGGCATCCTTCGTCGTCGCCCGCGCGTACGATCCCAACCTGCTCGGAGCGCCGAAAGCTCTCCAACGACCTACCGGAGTCGCAGAGCCGCCGACCACTGCCTTCAGCGCCTCGTTACCGAAAACGCAAGCCAAGGCGGGCAGCGTCGCTTCACCGATTGATCTGGATGCTCTAGCTACGGATTCGGCCGCCAACAAGGTCGCTGGCAGCTTAGCTCCAGCGCACCCGGCGTCGCCCGGCGCGCTCTACGCCGCGCCGCGCCGCGCGCCGTCGGCGCCAGCCAAAGCGACGCTAGCCGCTCACAGACATTCGGGCGACGACGAGCTCGACGTGGGGTATTGATATCCCGCTAGACTCCGTGATCGGCGTCAACGCGGCCCGGCGTTCGAAGCCCGTCGCTCTTCAGAAAGCCTGGCCCGCCGAAAAATAACCGCTAATCGGCGTCGCGTCCGGTGACCAGGCGACGTCGGCGCGGATCACGAAAGAGGTGCCCGACTGGACGCGCAGCCCACCGCCAGCCCCGTACTTCAGACCGAAGCCCCGGCCGTCGAGCTCGGGATGGGACTCGGCGTCCGCCCAGACACGGCCGCCGTCGAAGAAGGGGACGACGCCCAGAATGAGTGGCTTGCCAAAAGCACGAAAGGAGACGGCCTCGACCCGCAGCTCGACGTTACCGAGCGCCTTGAGCTTTCCGTAGTAGCGCTGCGCCGGCACCCCACGCACGCCAGTCGTTCCGCCCACCGCGAAGGTGTCGTCGAAACGAGCTAGCTCGTAGAACGGTACGTTGCCAAACATCCAGTCTCCAACCACGCGCACGGCCAAGCTGACGCGGTCAGTCCCTAAAGGCAAAAAACCCCTCACGTTCAGCGTCGCTTCCCCATAACGGTAAGGGAATTCCGTGGTGTTACCGGGGCTCAGCTTGACGTCCAACGTGTCGAAGCTTCCGCGGTGGCTCGACGTTTCGTTGTCGCGCGTGTCCCACTGCAAACCGTACTTGAACAACACGACCGCGTGTGACTGAGTTTGCCCGATCAGCTTTTTGACTTCGTCGCTCCCGTTGCGCTGGTCTTCTGCGAGCTTCGAGTCAGCGGCGACCCGGATCAGATTTTGAATGTAGCGAAAGCCGACTCGGCCCGCCAAATGGTCGACGATCTTACTTCGCACGTCGACGTCGAACTGCGGGTGTCCACGCGTGTACTTGAAGTATTCCGATGCGCTGTCCCGACCCCCGATGGATGACGCATTGCCGACGCCGAAGTATTCGACGCGCTCCCACGTGTACGACGGTCGAAGCTCGAGCCGCAGCGGCGCGCCGAACAGCCGCGGAATGGTCAGACGAGCATACAAATCTTGGTAAGGGATGGTGAAGCCCTGACTCGCACTGTACTTGAACGTGACCAGGCCCGATGAGTCGACGTTCCAGATGAACGGATCGACGCCCTTTTTTACCCGCGCAAAACCTGCGAAATAACCGCCACCAATGCCGAGATCGGTGCTGCCCCCCACCACTGGGACGATGTTGACTTCGGTGTGCGCCGTGTCCGCGTCGGGTTCACTGGAGTCGGGTTGAACGACGATAGATGTCTTCGACTCGTTCGTTTGACGACTGTTCGAATTGAGCGCATCAGCCGCAAACCCCGCTGTGCTCCAACACACGCTAGCCAGCACGAAGCCACGTAAAGCGTGCCCGAAGCGGAATCTCACGCGCGCCCGAATGCATGGGCTGTGCCGCCACCATTTCGCGCAAATAGTCGGATTGGCGGCCGATGCAATCGTGGCGGCTTGGTCGAGACCCGATCGCACCGCTCAATTTCGCCTCGCGCGCACCCAAACGATTCGAGTGTTTCGTGCAATTCGTACGTGCGTGCGCGCAAGCCAGAGCGCGGCTTTGCTATTTTGGAGTAGCTGGCGTCGCGAGCTCGTATTAAGTGCACGGCATGACGATTCAGGCCGCCGTTGCCGATACTTCCGCTAAAACCGTCGCGTTCGGGGATAAAACCTACGCCATCCAGGCGCTCTCGGATGATAGCTACACCGTGTTACTGGCGGGGATCCCAGTGGGCCGAGTGGTGTATTCATTCGGAGCCGCCAATGGCGTGCCCGAAGGCAACGCGATCAGTGAGGACGACCTGTACGCGATCGCCGAGGCCTGGTTCGCGGCCGTCGATGCCTGAGGCGCTATGAACGTGCGCGACGAGATCATGGCTTTAGAGGCCGAGCTTCGGGAGGCAGAGCTCCGGCCCGAGCCCGCCTTCTTCGAACGCGCGCTGGCAGACGACGCCGTGCTCGACGGCGAGCTCGCGAAGGCCAAGATCGTAGCCGCACATCGAGCCGGCGGGGGCGTCAAATTTATAAGCGTAGAGATGAGCGAGTATGAAGTGCGCGAGCATGGCGCGGCCGCCGTCGTCACCTGCGCTGGCGTGTACCGAACGCCCACCGCCGTACACGAGCTCGAATTCATGCGGGTTTGGTTGAAGAAACCCGAGGGCTGGCGGATCATTGCCGGATCAGTGACGGCGCGAAAGCCGGCCTAATGGCAGAGGTTCGTTTGGACCGCGGGCATGACGGTCGCCTGCAGGCATGGGTATGCACGGCTTGGGATCGCATTCGCTTGCGCAAATGTGCGGACATCGTGCAGGACGGCTTCGGCGGGGAGGCTCGCGACCGCGTCGGCGGTGCAGACTTGGTGTTCTGGGACTTCATGGTCGGCGCGGAGCTAGTGACCGTGCTTCTCGAGCAGCACGTCGGTATTGCCGTTATCGCAAACAGCAAGACTCCTTCCAACGAAGCTTTGGTGCGTGAGATAGCCGAGCACCTCGTGCTCCACGCGCAGCTCTAAGCCGAAGGTCGTCATTAGCGGGCACGAGTGCACGCGTCAGTCCGCCTGATGGCTACAAATCCAATCCACCAGAGTTGGAAGTGGTGATGGTCACGCAGAGCTTCGTGGCTCGTCGAAGCCTTCGGCGACGAGGGCGGAGGTGATTTCATGAACCCACGCAGTCACGAGCGCTCATTGACTGGGCCGGCCGAAATGGGCGTTGAAGATCATTTCCTAAACGGCGTTCAACCAAGTCGCACCTTTGCGCAGCTAAGAGTCGAGCAGGCCCAACGCTTCTTGACGCTTCCACTCGGCAAGCAAAATACCCGACGCAACAGCAAGGTTCAGGCTCTCGGTGGTTCCCGCTTGTGGGATCGTGATCTGCGCTTGGCACTCATCGAGCACCAGCGGCTCGAGGCCACGCGCCTCCGAGCCGATTAAGAGAAGATCCGTCGGTCGAAAGCGGAAGCGGTACAGGGATGTTGCGCTTTGCCGGGGTACGGTCGCAACACGCCGCCCCCCATAGCCGCGCAAGAAGTCGAGCGGTGCGCTTTCGATGCGTTGCCACCGAATCTTCGCGAAGGCGCCGGCCGACACCGTGCGCAAGCGCCTTGCATAGGACTTGCCATAGCGTTCCCGCACCAAACGATGCGGATCGAATACATAGCATTGCTCGAACCCGAAGACCTCGAGCGTGCGTGCCAGCACGCAGAGATTCTCGAATTGCTCGGGCGCGTAAACGAAGACGTTCATCTTGGTACCCGTACGAAAAAAAGCGCACTTCCTCGGCTCGAAGGCATGCGCTAAACGAATCCGAATCCTAGGGCGCCGGAGAGAGCGCGCTCAGGCGTTCCTTTGCCGCGGCCACGTAAACGGAGCGCGGGTAACTCTTCAGGAGCTCCGCGATGATTTCACGCTCGTCGCTGGGCCGCGCTAGTTGGCGCAGCGCTTGCGCCTGGGCCCACAAGGCCTCCGCCATCGTCTCCGGGTTGCCGATGTGACGATAGGTGGCGAGCTCTCCGAGCGCGCGGTTAGGCTCGCCTTGCGTTAAGTAAACCACCCCCAGGAGCAGGTGGGCTTTGATGCCCTCGGCCGAGCTCGGGAAAAGCTGTTCGAGTTGCTGGCCCTGAGTGACGGCCTCCGACAAATGACCCTGTTCGCGCGCCTGATTGGCCAGCTCGAATAGCTCGCTGGCAGAGACAGGGCGTCCTAGCGTCGCGCGGCTCTGGGGCGATACTAAAGCCAAACTGGGCTCATGCTCGACTCGTATCAGAGCTTGGTCGTGCAGCAGGCTCGCTGGTTTCGCGTTGACCATGGCCGCCGCGATTGGGGCGGCCGGTAGGCGGGGCGCGAAGAGCTGGACGCTGCGCAGTGCGCGCAGCTGTCCGCGAAACACCAAGATTGAAAGCGTGGCAATGGCGCCCACCGAGATCGCCAGCGCCAGTGACTGCGCCGCCAAGCGGAGTCGCATCGAGCTCACACGGCGAGACGATTGAGCGCCGGTCAAGATCAGCCGGCCGACAACAGAGTCGAGAATGGCCGCTGCGGCGGAACATGAATCTCGCGCGTCAAGTACGTGGGTTGGGTTTCCTCCAATCCAAAGGCGCAGCCTCGATAGAAGTCGACCGCCGCTTGGTTATCCGCGCACACCCAAACCACGCTCACGTCGTTGCTCATCATCCACTTCTCCATGTGGTCGAGCAAAGCGCGGCCCACCCCGCGCCGACGCCAAGCGCTCCGCACGCCCACCTCGTACAGCAGCAGCTCCTGGCCGGGATCGACACGAAGCAGCAGGTGGCAGCAATGCAAAAACCCGATGACTTGGCCATCTTCGGTGGCGATCCAATGCAGCACGGCAGGGTTTGCCAGATAACGCTGCGCCATGCCTGGCTTCAGCGGTGCTAAGGGTGCACCGCGCGCTTCCAAGTCGAAGTCGCGATCTTCGATGGCCAGAAGCTCGAGTATCTCCTCGTCCCCAGGTCCGAGTCGCTTGATTGAAACGCTCATGTCTTCTCCTTCGCCATGACCTTACACCCGAACGGCGGTGGCGAGCGAGCGGGCTTGGCGAGCCGCTCGCGCTCGTTGGCCATTCATTCGAAAATGCGGTGCTCACCCGGGCTCGCGAACGGCTCCTCGATGACGAGCTCCCCGCTTTCCGTGAAGCGAAACGGGAACGTCACTACGAGCGAGTAGCGCTCCGAATGATCGAGGTGCACGGCCACCGCTTTCTGGACATCGTTGGATGTGGCAAGCACGAGCGCACTAGCTTTGATCTCCCCACGCGCCGCGCCATCACGAAAGCTCGCTTCATACGCGGCGAAAAGCTCCGCGTGCGACCCCGATGGCTCGGCGCAATAGCCGCCTACGCGCACGATCTGACCCGTGTTGGACATCGTGCTGCCGAAGGGCGGCAGCGAGCGATGCTCAGTCAATAATTGCTCGGCAATCGGCAACACCTCGCTCATCAGCGCTTCGCAATCATCCTTGCAACTTGCCATCGCGGTGAGCAATTGCTACCACGATCTCGCGGTAAACCGTGGCGCATCGCACACGGTAGGATTGGCGGCTCGAGTCAGCCGTGGCACTTTCTGCATATGGGTTACACGTTGGTTTGGTGCGCAGGCCAGCTGATGTCCGTGTCCTGCTTGGTCGCCGCCTGCAGTAGCCCGAGCGACGCAGACCCGAGCGCGGGCGGGGCCCCCGCCGCGGCGGCAAGCGCGAGCGAAGCCGGCATGACCCAAGGTGGCGCCACGCCAGGCGTCGCCGGGGTGGGCCAGAGCGGTTCGGCGGCAAACGGCGGCGCTGGCTCCCGGCAAACTGGGAGCGGCGGCGGGCCCTCATCCCCGATGCTCGGCGGTTGCGCGATGTTCCCGGCGAGTCATCTATTCAACACAGCGATCGCGGGCTTTCCTGTGCATGCCGACAGCAAGCAGTTCATGACCGCCATTGGCTCGCATCGAGTCCATCTAGACCTCGGTACTTCGGTGAACCAAGCCGCCGCGGACTACTACGGCATTCCATACAACGTCGTGCACTCGAAGACTGGGCCCTGGGCGAGTGCGCGTTACGCCAGCACCGATACGGCAAACCTGTCTTGGGATCCAACCAGCGAAGCCGACTGCGCCGCGGGCGACACGCACACGCTGGCTTCACCATGCACAGCGTCGGTAGCGCCGAAGCCGGAATTTCCAATCCCGGATGCACCACTCGTAGAGGGTGGCATCGTCCGCGATCCGTCGCAGCCCTACGGTGACCACCATCTACTCTTGTTGGACGCCGACACGTGTTCGCTCTGGGAGCTTTATCACGTGTACCCAGGCGCCAAGGGCGGCTGGGACATCTTCGGCTCGGCCTATTTCGACTTGAAGACGAACCGGCTGCGTCCCGCCGGCTGGACCTCCGCGGATGCAGCCGGCTTTCCGATCTTACCGCTCTTGCTGCGGGCTGACGAAGCGAGCTCTGGTGTGATCGAGCACGCCCTTCGCTTCACCATCGCTACAGATCATATCCGGCGATCCTATACCTGGCCCGCGCGGCACCTGACCTCGAATGGCACCTCTTCGGGCGATGAGCCGCCCATGGGCCAAGCATTCCGAATCAAATCCAGCTTCACGATCCCGAGTAGCTTCAATGCACAATCGCGAGCCATTCTGCAAGCACTGAAAACTTACGGCATGTACATCGCAGACGGTGGCTCGCCGCTCTATATCCAGGGCGAGCCGAGCGCTCGCTGGGAGAGCGACACGTTCGATCAAGTGCAGTCGGTATCGAGCGACGCGTTCGAGGCGGTGGATTTATCGTCCATCAGTCAGCGCCCTGGCTTCGATCCGGATTCGGCAACCGTGCCCTAGCGCTACCGACGTGCGAGGGCGGGGCTTGCGTCAACTTGGCACGCCGAAGGTGCTCTGGTACGGGTCGGACATGAAACGATCTTTACAATGCGCACTCGGCGCGGCGGCCGTGCTTGCGAGCTCCAGCGCTTCGGCTCAAACCTACGGCAGCGCGGGGTTTGGTACCAAACATCAGCTCGTGATCAGCGCAGAGCGTCTGTTCGGCTTTTATCACGATAGCGCGAGCGTCACGACGAACAATGTCGAGACTACGGTCAAGACCGATTCTTTCAGCTTGCTGTCCTCGCCCGTCGCGCTCTCGGGTCAGAGTATCTGGAGCTATAGCTCTCCGCGAATGGCCGGCGATTTCTTCATCGTCGATCATTTTTCGGTCGGTGCTTCGCTCGGCTATTCGCATATCTCCCTGAGTCGACCAGTGGGGCCCAATATGTCCTTCTCGACGAGTGGAGACTCGTGGCTGTTCGCGCCGCGCGTGGGTTACTCGTACATGTTTAGTGACCTAATCGGAATCTGGCCGCGAGCCGGCTTCACGTACCGGACGCTTAGCGCAGGCAACCTCAGCGCCCACGATTTAGCGCTGACGCTCGAGGTACCATTCGTGTTCACCGTGATTCCGCACGTGGTGTTTTGGGGCGGCCCAACGCTTGATTTGGGGCTGAGCGGTTCGCAAGACACGCCCGTTGGCGCGTTCACTCAAACCCAAGATTTCAACGCCACGGAGGTCGGCATCCAAACGGCGCTCGCGGTCTACTTCGACCTTTGACGCGCGCGTGCAGCCGGGCGGCCGCGCAAACGCGACCGTCCGCTCACATTCAGGTTGCCCGCTTACTTGACGGTCGTGCCCGTCGCGCAAAAACCATTGATGCAATCCACGTCTGCGCCTGGTACTGGGCAGCAGTCCGACGCTTGCGTACACTTCTCGTACTCCATGGCGCAGCCCGCGGGCTTGCCGCCACACACCAGCTTGCCGCTCTCATTCGGGCGGCAGTAGCCACTGCAGCATTCGTCCCCCGTCTCGCAGCTGTTGCCGTCCTGCGCACAGGCGTCTACGACCCAAAACCCGCGCATGTTACCGGCTGCGAGCTCTTGAGCGGGCAGGTAAAAGGCCGGATGGCTGGGGTCTTTACCCGGCGCCCATTTGAGATCGACCGCCGCGACCCACAGCTTCTTCGGAATAGCGACGGTGCCGTGTGAGCTATCGTAAGGGTCGCCCTGGGCGATATTACCATACATGCGTCGCGTCGTGAACACGACCCAGGCGTAGCCGCCCGAGACAATGGGATTCACGGTGGGCTCGTAGTTCATCTGATCGTCATCGGCATGCCCCGAGATGCCCGTGGCGAGCGGCAGGATGCTCTTACCGTCCGCGCCGTCGCCGTTCAATGCGTTCATTTTCACCGGCTGTGGCGGACTGCCGTCGCTCGGCAAACCCACGAACCAGATCTGCGTCTTGGCGCCCTGCCAGGTGGCGAACGGATTGCTACCTCGGAAGTTGTTTTGAAACACGACGCCGCTCGAGTCCGGAAGCCATGCCGGCCAACCCGGCACGCCATTGGGGTCAGGGCTCGTGAACACCCGCTGGACGTTCGAAAACCCGAAGCTCGAACAAGCCGGCGCACCCGCTGCTGCCATGCCCGGGTCACCGCACGCGAAATTCATGACGTCGAGGGTCTTGCCTGCGCCGCCACCGGGCGGGAGGGAACCTGTCCAGTAGTTGAAGGCGACCTGCTTGCCATCGCGCGAAAAGGACGGCGTGACTGCTTCGCTAATCACCCCGTCGAGCCCCGGAGCCGGCTCGGCGCTGCTCGTGTCGCGCCGGAAAATCTGCGATTTTGCACCGTACGATTCTTGCGTGTGGCCAGCGCTTTGAAGGGCAAAAGAGCCGTCCTTCCACAAGCCGGACCATAGAAACTTGCGGTTGTTGCTGGTCATGTCTGGCGCGTTCGCGGTGTAGCTCTGGATGACCGCGCCCGCTTTGGTCAGATCGTAGGAAGCGCCATTGCTGTAGTCGTCACCCGGCTCCTTGGCGATCTGCGCAAACAGCGTGGAGCCGTCGTCCGAGACCGTGTGGCAGACGATGCATTGCGTTTTCGCACCGGGCAGGGCCAGCTCAGGATCACTACGGCCGGGCTTGATGGCGAGGATGGCCGCGGGCGAGCGTGCCCCAGCAATCTGGTCC
Organism: Myxococcales bacterium; assembly: GCA_903642325.1. Lineage (GTDB taxonomy): Bacteria > Myxococcota_A > Polyangia > Polyangiales > Polyangiaceae > PMG-095. Next base: position 29,713 of record CAHJWM010000042.1, read on the forward strand.
GCCAAGGTGGTCGCGTATGAGTTATAGTAAACGGTGCCCTTCAGTGGCCCCGATGCGATGATCCAGTCTTGCGCCACCGGGCCGTACACGGCCGTCGCGTCGGCGACGCTCACCTCGACGTGCAAGGGGTCGCCGCCATTGCCATTGGTCGCTACCTGCCAGGCCTTTTGGTCTACGTGTTCCCGCACTACACTCGAGCCCGCATAAAAGCCGTTGAAGTCGTAGTTCGACTGCGTCAGGTGCACGCGCACGGCGCTCGTGGGCGTGTGCGTTGTTTGCCATTGCAAGAGCGGCGCGAAGATACCGCGCGGCCACACCGTTCGATCATAAGGATAAAGGAGGCCGAGCTCGGCCGCGTTCGCGGGCTTGCTCGCCGGCCCAAGCAAACGCGCGACCGTTGCGTCGTCCACCATCCCACCCGGCGCTTCGCCACCAACGCCACCGATCCCGCCCACACCAGGCGTGACGGTGGTGGGATCCCAGCTCCCGCCATTTTGAGTGATGCTCAGCTTGATGGTGACCTTGCTCGTAGCGACGGCTTTGCCGTACAGCGCCGACACCAATCCGACACCGCTGAAGTTGCCGTTCGGCGCGAACATGCCCGTGCCCACTGCGAGCGCTCCCAACTCCCCGCGATCGATCGTCCACTTAGCGGGAACCGCTGCGCCGCCCACGAGCGCCTGAAAACCAATCGCTCCCTTTGCGTCATCCCCACCCTTGATAGAAGTGATCACGCCGTTGACGATGGTCACCTCCAGCACCGGGTTGACCGGCATCACGGTCAGGTTGGTCACGCCAGTGCCATTGCCGTCGCCATTGCCCGGCGCGATACTCCCGCTACCCGCAAGGTTGATATTGCCCGGTGCGCCCGTGCCGGGCCGGGCCGACGCCCCGGCCTCGCCATCCATCCCGAAATCGCCGCCGGCGCCGACGAGGCTCGGGTTGTTCTTCGAACTACACCCAGCGACGGCGCAGGCAAACAGACAAAATACGGTGCTTCGACGCAAGGCTAGCATGATCTCTCCGTAGACGGCACAGCGCCCGTTCTCTGCTACCTCCAGAGAACGCGCTACGCTCGTCTTAGGTGTAACCCTCGCAATGCGATCGCGAAAGGGGAAAATTACTAATCTGCACCTGAAGCGGGAAGGCCTTTGTAGTTTTTAGTGGGCGTCTATCGAACGGGCGTGATCGAATCGACCCCACGCGCACATCAGCGTTCAGGGTGCGCACTGGACTACGAAGCGCCTGTCGCTGAGAGCAATGCGCGCGCGCCGCCGCGCTCACGTCGCAGTCCTCGTAGGCTACGGCCGCATCTCCCTCGGTGGCGTGCTCGAGCCGGCGCATGCCGCGTCGCGCGCGAAGCTCTACAACAAGCTCGGCCTGCCATGCAGCGACGGGCGTCACGACGCGCCGCACATTTCCGCGAGATTTCGCCAACCCGACGCTCGTGGGCCAAATTGCCCATTGTCCGCGCAGCGTGCGCCTCCCTTCGTCGGCGCGCTGGCGCGCCATTTACGTTTCGACGCGGCCTGCGCGAGTTGGTCCCTGCCGCTTCCGCGGAGCCCGGCCGGCGTGCTCGCTGACGCTGCGTGCGCAGGGTCACTGAGCGTCGCCGCCTGCCGTACCCAGCGGCGCCAAGTCTAGCGCACTGGCGCAACAGGCCGCCTCGAGCCCGACCCCCAAGCGGCGCGCCAGAGCCACGGTCAGGTCCGTTCTGATAACCCAGTGACTCATGGCATGTCGAAGCTGAATCGATATCATCGTGTTAACCGATACTCTTATGATTGCCAATGCGCGGCCCTGGTATCGAACAAAAGGCGAAGAGGCGCGGCCTCGACGACCCCGGGGTGACGCTCACTTGCACGGCAACCGCTGAACCACCCATCGGCAAGCTGGCGCAAGCCAGTTCGCGCTCGCGCGCCCTCACTTGTTTCGCCCCCGAACGCCGGCGGCATAAAATTTCATCGCACTCGGGCGTCGCGCCTGTGGCAAAGGTCGGGGACAAAACCGCAATAAGCACGCTAAGCTCCGCGGGCCGCACGCCTTCCAACCCCATTACTCCGATGCCCCTGAAGAACTCTGAGTTGCTCGACGAGCTAGCCGCTGGCCTCGACGCCGGCTGGGACACCCCATTTCCCACGGAAGCCGCCGCAATCGAAGGTCCGCCCAGCCGGGGGCGGCTATCGGTCGCCCCGAGTGAGAACCCGGAGGCACTCGAGGCCGTGGACGCCGACTGGGACGCGGTCAGCCAGCCCGAGCAGGACGGCAAGTCGCGCGCGCGCGCGCAGCCGCCGGCGCGCCCTGGTTCTGGTCCGTTGCGCCTTAGCAAGCGGGAGCGTCGAGAGGCCGAGCGCAAGCGGCAAGCACACCAAGCTCAGCGCAAGGCGGCCAACAAGCAACAGCGAAAGGCCGACCGTCAAGTAGAGGCGCGTCGAGCCAGCGACCTCCTCCGGGCCCAGCGGCGGGCAGAGGCCGAGGTCCGCGCAAGCCGAGCGGCGCCCCCGGTCGCCAAGGCCCCCAAGGTACGAGCGACGGAACCCAAACCCAAACGCGCGGCCAAGCCGGCAAGCGCCCAGTTGTCACCGAACCCGCCTCGGGCGGTTGCACAAAGTAAAGCGGCGCCGGCGCCGGTGGTGCTCGATCGCGGCGCAAAAAAGCTGATCCCCCTGATCGCAATTGCGCTCGCGGTAGGTGTCTCGCTCGGCTTTGCGCTCATTCGCGCACACTGAAGGGCTCACGAAAGGCGCCGTCGATCGCTCGTCGCAAGAGCAGCGAGAAAGCGACTCGAGATGTGCAGTCCGGGAAGCCGGGTTAGCGCGCCGCGCCCGACATGCGCAGACCCGAGACGCGGAGCGCGGGCGAGGGCCGCGCCGTGGCGTCTCGCTCATTGCCGTTAAACGAGTGCTCTGCCGCCGAGAGCAAGCCGCGACGCCAACGTTAGCGAGGCGGATGCAACCCCGCTAGGGGCCGCGCTCAGCCGGTGAGCAATAGGTCGGGCGGGAGTTGGGCGTGCTCGAGCTTGGGCCGCAACGCGTCGTGTGCAGGGGGGTCGGAGGGGCCGAACACAGCCAGCCTTCGCTTTTCACACGCGACAATCTCCGCGACCAGTTCGTGGCAACCGCCGCAGCCCGTCGCGGCGCCGCATTGTTCGCCTACTTCTGCCACCGTGCAGGCGCCGCTGGTGCGGACGGCACGACGGACGTCGCGATCGGTCAGGGCATGACAGTGGCAAACGAGCATCGGGGATTGGTTGAAGGTAGCAATTTGATAATGAAAATCAACTCCAGTCTCAGCGAGCTCACGCTTATCCATAAATGCCCAATAAAAACGCGCCAATGGCCGAGTGGTTAGGCCTGAAGCGCGCAAAACGGCCAGAAGATGCGGGGTGCATGCTCGTCGGACCGCGAAGGCGACCCGCGCGACGCCCGCGACGCCCGCGCCAAGGCACGGCTTTCGAAGCGCCCGTTCAATGCCAGAGGCGGGAGCCTGCGGGCAGCGACGATGAGCGCACGTGCTGGCTGAACTTTGCGCAGTGCGGCGTTTGCGGTTCGGGCGGAAGGGGAGCGGTGGTATCGGAGACAACATGCGCTCAGACCCAGAAGTGATCGATTTCCTGAATGAGCTTTTAACGTCGGAGCTCACGGCCATCAATCAGTACTTCATTCACTACAAGATGTGTGCAAACCAAGGGTACAACGCGTTGGCTCAAAAAAAGCGCGGCGAGTCGATCGAAGAGATGAAGCACGCCGATATCGTGATCGATCGCATCTTGTTTTTGGACGGTGTACCAAACATGCAGCGCCTAAGCCCGGTGCGCGTGGGCGAAGAGCCGGTCGAGATGAATCAACTCGACCTCGCGCTCGAGTTGGAGGCCGTCGACCGGCTTCACCGCGGCATCAACTTGATGAACGCCAAAAGCGACCACGGCACCCGCGACTTGCTCGAGCGCATCTTGAAAGAGGAGGAAGAGTCGGTAGATTGGCTCGAGACGCAAGCCAGCCTCGTCAAAGACATCGGCCGTGAGCACTACTTGGCTCAGCATTTGCGAAGCTCCGGCTCATGACCACTGACACTAGTCACGGCGGAAAGGCACTATGACCGAGCTTCAGAATATTCGAGTGCGGCGCATCGACGGCAGCCCGGGCTCATTGAAGGATTTCGAGGGCAGCGTGCTCTTGGTCGTGAACGTGGCTTCCCAATGCGGGCTCACCCCGCAATACGAGGGGCTCGAGCAACTTTATGCGAAATACAAGAGCCAAGGCTTACTCGTACTCGGTTTCCCTGCCAACGATTTCGGCAGCCAGGAGCCGGGCAGCAATCAGGAGATTGCAGAGTTCTGCAGCAGCAAGTTCCACGTCGATTTTCCGATGTTCGAGAAGATCACGGTCAAAGGTCAGGCCCAGCACCCGCTCTATCGCGAGCTCATTGCGCAGCAACCCAGCGCGCAACAAAATGACGGCGGTACCTTGAAAGACAAATTGGCGGAGCACGGCTTGGCTCCTCAGGCGCCCTCCGACGTGATGTGGAACTTCGAGAAGTTCCTCGTCGATCGTCAGGGCAACGTCACCGCTCGCTTCGCTCCCGACGTCACGCCGGAAAACCCAGTCCTCGTCGCGGCGATCGAAAGCACGCTCGCCCAGCGCTGATCGGGTTCCGAACGGGGCGCTGCTACTTCAGGCGCCCATCCAGCGCGACGGCCGCATTTGCGGTCATGGTGGCTTCGCGCAACAGGCGGAGCGCAGCCGCTTGATCGTCGGACGGCGGCGTGTGCTTCAAGATCACGGTCGCGAACGTTTTCGCGGCCTCGTGAATGGCGTCGTAGTGAACGAGCTTCTCGGCGGTGGGCGCATGGTGCTCAAACACGTAGCTCGGATCAAAATCGTATTGGCTCATCGGTCTCTCTCCTGCGCTAGTCACCGCATCTTAACAGATGCGTGCGCGACAGGGCACGGCGACTCGGACATGTACGCGAAACGGCGCGCCCACGCCGCGTGGCACGGCCGTCACAGCGTCGACGAGAATTTGCCGGCCGCAACGAGCAAGTACAGCACGCGCAACGTGCCCTGGAAGTAGGGCGCGTCGTTCAACTTGGCGCTCCGCCAAGCGTTCATGTAGCCATCGAACTTTCCTTGCTCGTAGCCGCCGGCCAAGGCAAAGGCGCCGACGAAAGCGCTGTTTCGTGCTTGGGCGGCGTTGGGCAAGCCGCCGTTTTCATCGACCCAGCTGGAGATGTTTTGCATGAAGGTCTTGGCTCGCGTATCCCCACTCCAACCGTAGTCGACCGCGACCCGGAAGGGAGCTCGGCAAGCGTCGTAGCTGTACTCGGACCCGTTGTCGCTGCCGTCAGGCCCGCTCCAGTCCGGAACCAGATTGGCCATACGCGCCTGATAGATGGCGTAGAGCTGATACGAGCCGTCGGCCAGCGCGGTCCAAGTGCCGGCCTGGGTCGTGAAGTAGTGAGCGAAGACCTTGTAATAGCCCGGCGCGAAATAGGAGGGGTTGATGCGCTGATCTCCGAGAGCGCTGCAGCCGCCGAAGGCGTCGCTCGGCCGCAGCACTTTGCGACCGCTGCACATGTCGGATTCGAGCCGAGCGATTTTACCGGCCAACGCCTCGGCCTTCGCCAAAAATCCACTGGTTGGCCAATGCGCCGCCGCCTGCACCAGAGCCATGGCCGTGTCGAGGTCCGCGTCCGTGGCCGAGCCTGCTCCATTGTTGCCCGGCGCTTCACATATCGAGGTCGTCGCGTTCATCAGGCCGTTGTCATCGAGATGATCCTGATAATAAGTCCATAAGCCGTCGAACAGAGCTTGGTCGGACATGGCCGCAGACAGCAACATGCCGTAGCCGATGCCTTCCGAAACGACGCCTCCGTCTTTCACCACGACCCAGGATCCGTTCGGGCAGGCCCCGGTGTGAGCCGCTTTCCAAGATGCATATTCGGTCTTCAACTGCTCGTCGGTGATCGTCGCTGAGCGCGCGCTGTTCCAGGTGGAGGGCAGCTTCAAGGCGGCAGGGCCCATTCTGTTTTCGACACCGGCGGCGCCTCCTTCCCCAAAGCTTTCGCCTGGGCCCGACGCGTCAGGCTCGCCGCCTTTAGAGCTCGTTGCTCTACCCTGCGCGCCGCCGCCGGCGGCTCGCGCCGCCTCCGAACCGGGGGAGCCTCCGCAAGCGACGGAGAATAACGCACCAATAAGCACAGACCGCAGACGCAAGCAAAGTGTCATCGAAGCTATGTCATTACTCTGGCGCCAGATGTCCTTACTCGCCATGCCCAATCGCCCGGGCAACAAGCGACGCCAAGAACAACCGCAAACTATCGTACCGTTAGCGTATATGGCGAAAGTCGCGAGCCCTGATACCTGACGCGCAGGTGCCCGCCCCGGGATCTCGCGGCCGACGATGGCGCAATTGGGCGTTCTTGGAAACCTTCTAGCGCGGGCAGTTGAGCCCCGTTATCGACCTCTCTGACGGGTCAACCGGGCCGGAGATCCGGGCCGCCCACTAATCGGCCAGGCGCGCGGGCTCGACGGCGACCGGGAGCAAACTGCCGTTGCTATTGAGCTTGGCGACGATACTCCAGGTACGAAGCTGCGCGTCGCTCGCTGGCTCCTGTTCGCGCGGCGTACGACGCAGGTACGTTCCGTCCGATGCCATCTCGTAGGCACGCAAGTTATCGAGCGCGAGCGGCGTCAAACATTCGTTGCGAATGCGCGTGCGAATCAGCTCGCTCGTGACGGGAAACAACACCTCGACACGCCGATCGAAGTTACGCGGCATCCAATCGGCCGACGAAAGGAAGAAATCTTCCTCCCCCTCCGGTCCGAACAAGAACACGCGCTCGTGCTCTAAAAACCGGCCCAATAACGAACGCACCGTGATGTGCTCGGATACCCCCGGTACACCGGGACGCAGGCAGCACACGCCGCGTACCACGAGCTCGATGGTGACGCCCGCGCAGGATGCCGCATAAAGCTCGCGGATCATTTGGGAGTCGACTAGCGCGTTCAGCTTGCCGAAGATGCGCGCGGGCTGCCCTGCGCGTGCGCGTTCCGCCTGCTCTCGGACCTTCGCGACTAGCGTCGTGCGCAACGTGACCGGCGCTACGGCTAATTTTCGATAACTGAAGCTGGTCGAAAACCCGGACAGTGAGTTGAACAGCTCCGAGGCGTCCTCACCGATGTCCGGGTCGGTGGTGAAGAGGCCAGTATCGGTGTAGAATCGGGCGGTGGTGGCGTTGTAGTTGCCGGTGGAGAGGTGCACGTAGCGCCGGAGCTCCGGGCCCTCCCGGCGCACCACGAGCAACACCTTGACGTGTGTTTTCAGGCCCGCCGCCCCGTAGAAGACGTGCACGCCGGCGCGCTCCAAAGCACGCGCCCAGCCAATGTTGTTCTCTTCGTCGAAGCGCGCCTTCAGCTCGATGGACACCGCAACCTGCTTACCGTTTTCAGCGGCATGCATCAGCGCACGCACCGCCTCCGAGTTCGCGCCCGCACGATACAGCGTCATCTTGATCGCCAGCACGTTCGGATCTTCGGCGGCGCGCCGCAGGAACGTGAGCACGGGAGTAAAGGCTTCGTACGGGTGGTGCAACAAGACATCTGCTTGCCGGATGGCCTCGAACGGATCGGCCAGCTCACTGAGCTCGTGCGGGACGCGCGGCGCGAGCGGCGCGTCATGTAGGTCGGCCCGCGGGATTTGCGCGATCGCCAAAAGACCGGACAGACCCAGCAGCCCGGCCGTCTCGTACACGTCGTCCTCGTCTATCTCGAGCTTCTGCAAGAACAACTTGCGAATACGCTCTGGTACTCCTGGAGATAGCTCCAGCCGGACGGCGGCGCCGAAGCGACGCATGCGCAGCTCACGATCGATCGTCGCCAGAAGGTCCGCCGCTTCTTCCTCCAAGATGTCCAGATCCATGTCGCGCGTGACCCGGAACGGGTAGCAGCCGACGACGTTCACCCCTGGAAATAAGTCGCCTAGATTACCGGCGATCAGCTGCTCGAGCGCAACGTAGTCGGCGCCCGGTGAATCGCCATTCGCCGCCTCGATCAACACGAAGCGCGGCAAGCTTTCGGGCACTTTGATGCGCGCGAAACGGCGTTCCGCCGTGGTCGGATGCTCTGCCTCGACGGCCAAAGAAAGCGACAAGTTGGACAAAAAAGGAAACGGGTGCACGGGGTCGACCGCCAGCGGGGTCAGCACTGGGAATACAGACCGCCGGAAGTAGGCGCGCGCCCAATCCTGTTGCTCGCTGGTGAGCTCGCCAAAAGCGCGTACGCGGATCTGGTTTTTTGCCAAGGCGGGCAGAAGCTCGCGTAGCCAGAGCGAGACCGCTTCCTCGGTGAGACGCGAAACCAAGACGCGGATGCGCCGGAGCTGCTCTACCGCGCTGAAGCCATCTGGCGCCGTGCTGAGCGCGCGTGACTCCAATTGCTCGTGCAGACCGGACACGCGGATCATGAAGAACTCGTCCAAGTTCGAGCCAAAGATGGCGAGGAACTTGAGGCGTTCTAGCAAAGGCCAGCTTGCGTCCTTGGCTTGGTCGAGCACACGTTCGTTGAACGCGAGCCACGCCAGCTCACGGTTTAGGTAAAGCTCGGGGTTACGAAATTCGCCGTCGGCCTGGCTCTGATCGGGAGACATGGTTTACTCGGAACAAGTGGTGAAAACAAATCGTAGTCTCGCCCATTCGTGCGGCGATCACGTCACGAGCAAGCGACGCGACCACGAAATTACTCTAGCCTGTCTAAGCTGTAGCTCATCCCGTGTCACCCTTCCCTTACCGAATGGTCGCCGCTCGACTTTGGCCGGTCAGCCTCGTTCCGCTCTGTTTGCTCTGGGCGCGCGGGGCGGAGGCCAATGGGGCCTTTCCCGCCGTTAGCCAATTCGTCACGGACCCTCTGGATGGCTCACATCTCGTGCTGCGCTCGAACTTTGGGCTGCTCACCACGAGAAACCAGGGCAAGGACTGGGACTTGGTGTGCGAAGGCGGGGTCGGGTATCGGGACATCGAGCCGGCGATCGCCGTGCTGGGCGATGGCTCGACGATCGCGGCGCTCGACACCGGCATCGCTCGCAGCGATGGAATGCAGTGTGACTTCGCCCTCGGCCGCGGAATAGCGACGTATGTTGCGGACGTCGCGCGCATCCCCGGCGCGCCCAGGGCTGCCGTCGCCGTCAGCGTGGATGTGAGCCGCAACGAATCGCAGGTTTGGCGTTCGCTCGACAGCGGCCAGAATTGGGCGACGTTGGGTGCTCCCCTATCCGATCTGAACGCGGTGACTTTGGACGTAGCGGGCGACGACGCGGACACGGTGTATGTCAGCGGCTCGGCCGACCGCAGCGGGGTCACAGGGGTGTTGGCACGGACCTCCGATGCCGGCTTAAACTGGACTCGCTACGACGTGCCGGGCGCGGACAAAACGAGCACCCCCTACATCGCGGCCGTACCCAACGCGCTAACTGCCTACGTGCGGCTGAGCGGCGCGCGAGGGCGGCTGCTCGTTACGCGCGACGGCGGTGCCCATTTGCGAACGGTGCTGGAGTTTCGGGGACCCTTCGACGGCTTCGCTTTATCCCCCGACGGAACGATGGCGCTGGCGAGCGGGCGCGCCGACGGCATCTGGCGCGCGCGCGCGGCGACGCTCGACTTCGAACGCCTGTCGTGTGCCAAGCTGCGTTGCTTGAGTTGGAGCGTGGCCGGCTTATTCGCTTGCGCAGACGAATTCGAAGCAGGCTTCGTGGTTGGCGAATCCAGGGACCAAGGCGAATCTTTCGAGCCGCGCTTGCATTCTTCGTGCGTGCGCGGACCTCTAGCTTGTCCCGGTCTCAGCTCCGTCGGCAGCGTGTGCCCCGGCGCTTGGCCGGCGGTCTCCGAGCAGCTCGGCACGGACTGCAACGCGGCGGGCTCGTTCATGCCGAGCACGGCCTGCGGGAGTGAAGAAAAGTCGGCCGCGGGCGCGGCCGGCGATGGCTCGGTCACGTTGTCCGCCGGCGGAAGTGCAAACGGAACCGGTGCCGGTAGTTGTGCCGTCGATCGCGGCCGAGCACGTTCGAAGCCGTCGTCGAGCTTCGCCGCGCTGTTCGCGCTGAGCCTCAGCGTCATCTCCCGGCGAGGACGAAAGCGAAGACGCCGTGAATGGGCCCGCAAGCAATGCTAGCCTGTCTAACGCCGTGACCGATGATGCCGTGAAGAAGCGGGGCCAAGAGCGGGATACGCGGCGAGTCTGCGGCCTTGCGCTCGGGGCACTCATGATGCCCGTCGGCTTCGCGACCGGGTGCGGCTCCAGCTCGGACTTGATCATCGGCAGCGACACGATAGCCGTCACGTCGGGCGCGGGCGGCGCGAGCGCCGGTAATGCCGCAGCGGGTGGCCGAGTCTCGAGCAGCGGCGGGAGCAGCACCGGAAGTGGCGGCACGATAGAAGGGGGAGCCGCCGGCAGCCAGGGGGACGCGGGCGCCGGCGAGCTCGACTGCGATCCGTCGGATCTCGCACCGGCGGGAAGCTTGCTGCACCGCTACGCGTTCGAGGGCACGGGGGCGGTGGCGACGGATTCGGTGGGCGCGGCGGATGGTCAGCTCATCACGGCCGTGCCCTCTATTCCCACGGACAATGATTGTAAAACCCGCGTCGCGGCGGGGCCGGGCGCCACGCTCGATGGCAATGGCCGGCTCGTGCTCGACGGCTGTCGAGGTTACGTCGACTTGCCGAATCACCTGATCTCCGTCCTCACGGACGTGACCGTCATGGTTTGGGCGACGGCGGCTCCCGGGGCCGCCGCCTACGGGCGTTACTTCGACTTCGGGGTTGGCACCGGAGAGGACGACACCACGAGTGCTCAAGGCTCGACATTCCTCGCTGTTTCCGTGGCCGGCAACGCTCCCTCCCAGCTGCAATTGCTGGCACGCTCGGCCCCCGGGGCAGCCATCGATCAAATCGTTACCACCGTGAAGGTGAATGACAACCGCGAGCACCAGATAACGGCCGTATTTGCCGGCAATTCTTACGCGGAGCTGTACCTGGACGGCGTTCGGCAGTCGTCGCGCATCCCCATCACCTGGCCGCTCTCGAACATCAATGACGTGAATGATTGGCTCGGACGGTCTCAATGGCCGAGCGATCATCCGTTTTCGGGTTCGTTCGACGAAGTTCGAATCTACGGACGAGCATTGAGCCGCTGCGCCGTCCGCGCACTTTACGTTGCCGGTGCGGATTTCCCTTGAAAGCTCCGGCACAGACCGCCCTCACCTCGCCACCGCGTCCGGTCGGCGCCGGCGTCGAGATGCGATTGGCGAGCGAGCTCACTCACTCACCGAGCACGCCGAGCGAATGCGCGACGAGAGCGGCGACTTAGCCGCCAGCGAGAGAAACCGCCGCGCGGCGGCCTGGCCTTGAGCGGTGCTGCCGGCGCTACAGAGCGCAATGGCCCGAACCCCTTCCCGCTCTTGGCTCAGGACTCCGCTTGGATAGGACGCGGCGTGCTTGTTCAGGGCGACGAGAGCGGCTTGCGCATCCCCGCGCCGAAGCGCGCCGTCCGCTTGACGGAGAAGCTTCATTTCACCCTCGAGGTCCACGCTGCGGGCATGCGCGCGCGTAGGACTCGCCTTTGCTTCTTCCACCGGGAGATCGTTGGCATCGACCACAGCCGCGGGGGGCGCTGGCGCGAGCGTAACCGCCGGCGCGCTGGCTACCATCGGCGCGGCCTTGACCGCGGCTACGACCGCCCCGGGCTTGGGCTGCGGATGGAAGGCGACGTAGGCACCGACGCTAGCCAGCGCGCCCATGACCAACACTGCACCCACTTTCACGGCCGCCCCGCCGAAGAGCGTGGCGCTGGTCAGCGTGCTCGCGAACAAAGGCCCGGCGCTGGCCGCAGCGGAAGAAGCTTTAGCCGCGGCGAGGGTGGCGGTTCCGGCAACGGCCACGCTGCCGACTCGCAGAAAAACAGCCGCTCGTACGCGTTCCCGGTCCCGCTCGGACGGTTCGTCGAAGTTGTTCGCTGCATCGAGCAGCGCGCGGGCGTTTGAGTTCAGCTCATCCATGACGATTAACCTCTTCGGCTTGGAGCCGCTCGAGCGCTACTTCGAATTGCTTTCTTGCGGCGCGCAGCCGCGAGTAAACTGTGTTGACGTTCACTCCCACCGCGTCCGCGATGGCTGGCACTGTCATTCCTTCCAACTCCGCGAGCACGAAGACCGACGCCTTCTCTTCATCCAATCCCGCGATCAGCCGGTGCACGATTCGCCCCGCCTCGGCGCGGCTCGCCTGCTCGTGCGGATCCAGCCCGCTGTCGGCTAAGATTTCCGGGTCGACAACCGTACTGGCGGTGGGCTGTGCGGCACCCTTTCGGCGTCGGCTGCGGCGATAATTTTGAACGACTCTCATCACGATGCTGAAAACCCACGTCTTTATTGCGCAGCGGCCTTCGAATTCTGCCAGGCGCCGATGAACCGTTACGAAAACTTCCTGGGTGACGTCATCTACCGCGCTGTCAATCACGCCCAACCTGCGCACCGTGCGCCAAACGAACGCAAACGTTTCCTGATAGACTTGGTCAAACGTGGGGCGCACGGCAGCCACGCCGGAATCCGGAAGGGCGAGATGAGCCACCTCGTCTCCAGTAGAAAATGGGATTCTGATGGTCAAGCAGCAGCTCTCAAAGCCGCCGCGCCCGAGCCAACCGGCCGAAGCGCTTCATCGAGGTGGGTGTCCGAACATTCTGTATTCTATCAAGCCGTTCCCACAACGCAGGGTTTGAGCAGGCAGCCAGGAGCGGACCAGCGTCGGGCGCTTCCCGAGCTCCAGCGATAACATAGGCACAATAGCCATAGATAACAGCGACTTATAGTGGATGAATTCGGGATCGCAGGCTCGCTGATGCGACACGTGGCGGGGTAAAAATGAGCGAAAGGCAGGCTCGGTCTAGGCGCCTCATCACGGTTGCCCTGGCCCTCCTCCTCCGCGCCAGTACGGCGCGCTCGCAAGCTCAAGTCGCGCCGGCTGGCCCGCCCTCGCCGCCCACCGCAGCGTTCGAGTTGGAGTGGCGCGCCCCTCCCGGCTGCCCGAGTGCCGACCACGTGCGAGCCGAGGTTGTCCGCCTGATCGGGCCCGACGCGCATCCGCAAGGCGTCACGCGGGCCTCCGGTGAAATTGCGGCGCTAGAAAATGGCGCCTTCTCACTCGAGCTTGCTCTCGTGCAATCGGGACGCTCCGGTGAGCGCACGCTCCGCGCGGCAAGTTGCGCTGAAGTGAGCCGAGCAGCCGCACTTTTGATCGCCCTCGCAATCCAGCCCGGCGCCGCGGAAGAGGAGCTCGAGCCAACGGCCCCGCGCGCGCCGGTTGCGGCGCCACCCG
>CAHJWM010000043.1 GCA_903642325.1 Myxococcales bacterium
CGGCTGGCCATCGACCACGAGGCGAGGAGCCCCTTCCGGCGACTCCACTCGGACCGTGAGCGCCGGGGCCGCGGCCGCACCAGCAACGGCGGGCGCTCCGGCGACCGGCGCCGCTTCTTCTTCACCGCGCATGATCTCGTGCACGATGGAGACGACCGTCTGATCCGCTGGCAAGCGCACGGAAACGCCCTCCGGCAACGACAGATCCTTGGTCGCCACGTGGCCGTCGAGCGTGAGTGTCGTCACGTCGTGCACGACCTTGACCGGGATCAAGTCGGGCAAGCACCGGATCGGCAATTTGCGGAACACCTGACGCAATGTGCCGCCCGCTGCGACGCCCGCGGCCTTGCCCGTGAGCTCGAGTGGTACTTCGACGTTCACCGGTTGATCCAATAGGATCTGCACGAAGTCGGCGTGCAGTAGCTCGCGCGTCAAGGGGTGGTACTGAAAATCCGAGAGCAACACCGTGAGACCGGCCTTGCCGTCGACGTCCAAATTCACGACCGTATTGCGGCCGCGCTCGCTCGAGAGCACTGCCTTGATCGACGCCGGCTGTACCGCGAGCGCCTGCGAAGGCAGACTCTTGCCGTAAGCGATGGCCGGAATGCGGCCCTCGCTGCGCAGACGGCGCGCGGCGCCCTTCCCGTGTTCGTCCCGTCGGCTGGCCGTAACTTTGATTGCTTCCATCTGTCTTCTCCTGAAATTGCCGCTAAACGAACAGTGAGCTCACCGAATCACTGTTGTGAATGCGCCGAATGGCTTCGCCTAACAGGCGACCGATCGACAAGAATTTTATTTTCTTCGAGGCACGGGCCTCTTCCGTGTGCAGAATCGAGTTGGTCACGACGACCTCGCTCAGCGCCGACTCTTCTATCCGTTTTACGGCCGGTCCGCTCAACACGCCGTGTGTGGCCACGGCCACGACGCTCTTGGCGCCACCATCCTTGACCGCCCGCGCGGCGTTGCACAGGGTGCCAGCCGTGTCGATCAAGTCGTCGACGATGATGCAATCCTTGCCCGCCACGTCGCCGATCAGGTTCATCACTTCACTCACGTTGGCGCGCTCTCGACGCTTGTCGATGATGGCCAAGCCCGCGCCCAGGCGCTTGGAGTACGCCCGCGTGCGCTCGACGCCGCCCGCGTCCGGCGCCACGAATACAGCGTCTTTATTGAACCGGACCTTCAGATAGTCGTCCAGAAACACCGGCAGCGCGTACAAGTGGTCGAGCGGGATGTTGAAAAATCCCTGAATTTGCCCGGCGTGTAGATCCACACACAGCACGCGGGACACGCCTGCCGTGACCAACAGGTCCGCCACCAGCTTGGACGTGATGGGCGTCCGCGGCGCGACTTTCCGATCTTGGCGCGCGTAACCGTAGTACGGAATGACGGCGGTGATACTGGAGGCGGACGCACGGCGCAGCGCGTCGCACATGATCAATAGCTCCATCAAGTTGTCGTTCACGGGCGAGCACGTCGGCTGAATCACGTACGTATCGAGGCCCCGAACGTTCTCGCGGATCTCACAGAACGTCTCACCGTCGCTGAAGCGAGACACGCGGACTTCCCCAAGAGGCGTGTCGAGCACCTTGGCGATTTCGGCGGCTAGCTCCGGATTCGCATTGCCGGTAAATAAGCAGAATCTCTTGACCGCCACGGGGTGCTCAGGCTCCAGTGTCTGGCTGGCTCATCGAACAACCTCGCGAAAACACTGAATTTGTCTCGGAGGAGCTGGTAAGGCGCGGGACAACTAGCAGCCGAGCCAGTGGATGTCAACGGAGCCCGTCCTTGCGAGGCAGCAAGCGAACGCCGCGTCGCTCCACCTGGTTCCGACGCTCGCGCTACCGATACGGATTGCGGAAGTCGACGTCATCAGCCGCTTTCTTTTTCGCCTTCTTGGCCGCGGCCGTGCCCGCGCCAGCCGTCGCCGCTTTCGGGCGCGGCGCAACGACGGGCTTAGGGGCAATTTCCACAGTCACCGTGCCCCCACTACTGCTGGCCATGGGCTCGGGGATGGGGGCCGAGTAAACCTGTGCCGGGGCGGGCGGCGGGGCGGGGGCAGCCACCGCGGGAGGATGATATTCCGTCTCGCGCGCAAATAGGAAGCTGCCCGCGCCCACCGCTAGGAGCAGTAGGAGCAGTAAGGCCAAGAGCCCCGCCCGGCTCCGCGCCCTCGGCACCGAGGTTCGCGTGAGCATGCCGGCCTGTGAGGCATCGGTGCCGGTTAGACTCATGACCGCGGCCGAGACACTGGATGACGAGGTGCTGGAAGCGGCGTCGACCGAGCTCGGCTCGCTGCGGGCGATCCAGGCACGCACCGCATCGCGTTGCGCCGAGACTTCCTCACCCAGGACCTCGGTGACGTAGGCCGCGAGCTCCCGCGGCGTCGCGATGCCCTCACGCGGGATCGCCGCGGTCTCGAGCGCGTCCGCAAACTGCGCGCAGGTGGCAAAGCGTTGATCCGGTGAGCGATCGAGCGCGCGTAGTACGACGTCCGATAGCTCCTTGCTAAATCCCGGGACCATCGCCGTCAGCGGAGTCACGGGCTCGGTCATGACTCGGGACAGGGTCGCCGCCTCGTTATCGGCCTTGAACAAGCGCTTGGCGGCGAGCGCCTCCCAGATGACGATGCCCGAGGCAAACACGTCGGCGCGGCGATCGAGCGACTCCTCCCCCGCGGCCTGCTCGGGCGCCATGTACGCGATTTTGCCCTTGAGCTGGCCGACGCGCGTCGCGGTCAAACGGCTGGCCGCGCGTGCCACGCCGAAGTCGGTGATGCGCGCGATTCCATCGACGCCCACCAGCACGTTCTGCGGGGACACGTCGCGATGCACGAGCTGCACGGCCTCCCCCGTGTCGTCGCGCAGCTCGTGCGCGGCATGTAAACCGGAGAGCATGTCGAGCGCGATCCGAAGCGCGATGGGGACCGGCAGGCGCTGCCCTCGCGTCGCCGCGCGCGCCAATAGGCGCGCCAGGGTGTCGCCCTCGATGTACTCCATCACCAGGTAGTAACCAACCGGGCTCGCCCCGACCTCGAGGATCGGCACCACGTTGGGGTGATGGATGCGCGCCGCAATGCGCGCCTCGTCCAAAAACATTTCGACGAACTCTTTCTCGCTCGCCAAATGCGGATGCAGACGCTTCATGGCGACGAAGCGCTGGAAGCCGCCGACCCCGGTCAAGCGCGCGAGATACACCGTCGCCATACCGCCGGAGGCGATCTCGCCCACGAGCTCATAGCGATCGACGCGCTGTCGCCCCGCGCCGGGGTCAAAGAGTTTTGCCACTCCTAGAACCTTCCGAGCGCCCCGACGCTCGCACCGGAGCCAACCGCCCACCAGGGCTCGATGTGAAGGCCGTCATGCGTGCGCGCCGCCGACCGAGAGGCGACCTCGGCTTTCTTCGAACCCCAATTCGTAAAGAAGGCGCCGAGTACGCCGGTCGCTAGCCCCACGCCTGCCGTCACGCCAATCAAAATATTGGTCCGGTGCTGCTTGTCGACGCCTTGCTGATACAGACTGTTGCAGTCGCTCGCCTGCGCCTGGCAAGCGTCACGCACGGTGCCCGGTCCGGGATTGTTTCGGGTATCGAGCCCGCTCCACACCGTCACGATGCCCGACACCGCCGTCAAGCCAACGCCCACGAAAAACACGGCCGGGCTCAAGCCGCTGGTTTTTTGGGGCGATCCTTGGTCGGCATTTTTATTGGTAGAAGCCGCGCCAGCAGCTCCTGGTTCCGCGACCCGCGCAGTGGGCATGGCGGGCGTAGAGAACTCGAGGGTGCCGGACTCACCGCGGGTCGCCTCGACCTGCTTGGACGCCGAGCGATCCCCCGACCAGCCCGCGAGTACGGCGTAGACGCCGGGGCCGACGAAAACGGTGCGCTCCGTGGCACGACGGCCCGGCGCAAGCTTGCCCGCCACCGTAACATCACAGGGCTCGTCGCACTTCAAGTCGACCTCGTACAGCTCGGCCTTGGCGCGCTGAACGATGCCAGGAGCGATCTTCTGAAGGCCCGGGTCGTCGGGATGCCGCGCTAGCGCGAGGGCCGCCAAGGTGGCGGCGCGGTCGAGCTGGCCTGCCTTGTCGCGGGCGCGAATGGCAAGCTCGAGCGCCGGCGCGCTCGGCGCATTCGCATCCGCACTCTCGAACTGCTCCGCGGCTTCCATGTACTCTTCGGCCTTGTATGCTTCGCGACCTCGGTCGAAGGCTTCCGCGGCGCTGCGCACTTGTGCGGGCGTAGGCTCGACGACTTCCTCCGCGGCGAGCGCTTGCCCTGCGAAATGCAGAACGAGCGCTACCGAGGCGACACTCGCTAGACCCTTCATCGTGCTGCAGACTCCCGAGCAGACCCTTGTCCTGACACTCCGTTACACCTTTGCATACGACCCGGCGCGCGGACGGGCCTCGCTATTTAATAGCGTGAACGGGGCACCCTTGCCGCTTTGTTTTCAGCACGGCAAAGGTTCTGGCCCGGCGTAACACCGCCCAACCGCCAGTAGCCGTCACTGTGCGCGGATGTAGGAGCCTGTCGGCTTGCCCGCGCAGCGGTCTTTATGCCATCTCGACGACTAGGCGGTCGGGCTCTTGCAGATACGAGATGATCTCTTGCGCGAAGTTTGCGCCGACGTCGCCATCGATGATGCGGTGATCGAAGGAGAAGCTCAGGTTCATGATTTCTCCAATCACGATCTGGTCGCCGCGTACGACCGGCTTCTTCTTGATGGCGTGAATGCCAACGATACCCACCTCCGGATAATTGATGATGGGGGGCGCGAACAGGCCGCCTAGCTTGCCCAGCGAGGTGATCGTGAACGATGAGCCCCCGAGGTCTTCTTTCTGACTTTTGCCGTCCCGGGCCGCGCGCGCCACGCGATCGATCTCGCTTGCGATCTCGAGGATACTCAGACGATCACAGCCGCGCACCACGGGCACCATCAAGCCGCCGTCCGTCGAGGTGGCGATGCCGATGTCGTACGTTTTGCGCAGCACGAGCTCCATGGCCGCTTCGTCGACGTGCGCATTGAGCCGCGGGTGGCGCTTCAGCGCAGCCACCACGGCTTTCACGATGAAAGGCAGGAACGTGAGCTTCACGCCAGCCTTCTCTGCATACGGTCGGGCGCGGTCTCTGAGACCGACGATGGCCGCGACGTCGACCTCGTCGATGTAATGAAAGTGCGCGGCCGTATGCTTGGAACGCGCCATGTTCTCGAAAATGCGCTTGCGCAGGCCGCGGATGGGCTGCCGCTCATCGGCAGCTTGTCGCGACGGCGAGGGCGAAGGCGACGTGGATGGCGTCGGCTTCGCTGCCGGCTCCTCGCTGGGCTCTGCCGCGGCCGGGGCCGCGGCAGGCTCGGAAGCCCCATCTGCCATGCGCTCTACATCCTCTTTCGTGACGCGGCCGGCAGAGCCGCTCGGCTCCACACGACGCAGGTCCACCCCCAGCTCGCGTGCCAGCTTGCGCGTCGCAGGCGCAGCCAGCGGCCGATCGGCGAAGTATTCCGCGCTGCGCGCGACACTGGCCGACGTCGACGCGGACATGCCCGGCAAGCTCTCGCGAATGTCACCCACGGCGCTCGCGACCGGACCATCGCTCTTCGCTGGCGCAGCGGGCGTCGCATCAGGGGTCGGCGTCGCAATCGGAGTGGCTACGGGAGGAGCCGGCGGGGGCTGAGGCTCGGCAGCAGCGCTCGTTTCGAATACGATCAGTACGCCGCCGACCGGCACCGTGTCGCCCACCTTGAAGCGGAGCTCGGTAACTTTTCCCGACTTGGGCGCGCCGATGGTAACGGTGGCCTTGTCGGTCATCACCTCGACCATCTCTTGGTTCTCGACGACGTCGTCGCCCGCTTGCACCAACCAGTTGACGATTTCGCCCTCTGCGACGCCTTCGCCGATATCCGGCAACTTGAACTCGAACTTCGCCATGGACGTTTGATCTCGCTGAATCGCGGGTTTCGGTCAAGTGCGCGAAGTCTAAGACTTTGCGCAGTCGAGCAAGGCCGGTAAAATGCGGTGGGAGAGCGGCATATACTCCATCTCCAGGGTGTACGGGAACGGCGTATCGAAGCCCGTGACACGCACCGGCGGCGCCTCTAGATGGTAAAAACAGCGCTCCACCACCAGCGACACGAGCTCGGCCCCGAACCCGCACGTGCGCGGGGCTTCGTGGACGACGACGAGTCGGCCCGTATGTTTGACACTGGTCACAATCGCCGCGATATCGACTGGCCACAGCGTACGCAGATCGAGCACCTCGGCCTCGACGCCCTTTTCCGCCGCTTTTGCTGCGGCATCGAGCGCCTCGTACAGCATGGCCCCGTAGGCCAGTACCGTCACATGCCGCCCGGGCCGGACGACTTTGGCGCTCTCCAAGGGCACTAAGTAATCGTGTTCTGGCACTTCCCCCTTGGCCGCCCGATACACGCGCTTGGGCTCGAAAAAGAGCACCGGGTCCGGGTCTTGAATCGACGCCAGCAGCAGGCCCTTCGCGTCGTAGGGATTGGATGGACAGACCACCTTCAGACCCGCCACATGGATGAACGCGGCCTCCGGATGCTGCGAGTGGTAGTGCCCGCCCTTGATGCCGCCACCGACCGGCGTCCGGATCACGAGCTTGGCTGGATATTCTCCGCCCGAGCGATAACGATACTTGGCCAGCTCGTTGACGATTTGATCGTAGGCCGGCCAAATGAAGTCCGAAAACTGTATTTCGACCACCGGCACCATGCCGTACAAGGCCATGCCCACGGCGCAGCCCACGATGCCGTTTTCGCTGAGCGGCGTGTCGATCACCCGTTCCTCGCCGAACTCCTCGCTCAGGCCAGCCGTGACGCGGAATACACCGCCTACTTTGCCCACGTCCTCGCCGAGCACGACGACCCGCTTGTCGCGCCGCATGGCCGAGCGAAGCGCCTCGTTGACGGCCTGCACCATATTCATCTGCGGCATCTAAATTCGCTCCCGATCAGAGGCAGCCAACGGCCGAAAATCGGCGCCGTCCTCGCTCCAAAAAGTTATATCGGCTAGGGCCATGTCGGGCACGCCGACGTTCAGGAATGAGAGGAAGGAGCACGCACTCCGCGCAGCAGCTCCACGCGCTGCTCTTGCAGATGCCAGGGCGGCTTTTCGTACACGTCCTCGAACAACGTCTCGAGCGCGGGCGGCGGCGCTTTCTCGGCGGCGGCGACCGCGGCCCGGAAGCGTTGGTCGATGTCGGCGATCAGCGCTTGCTCTTTGCGATCGTCCCACCAGACGCGGCGCTCCAAGTAGTGACGAAGGCGCTCGAGCGGATCTCGCTCGGCCCAGGGCTTGAGCTCGTCCGTGGCGCGGTAGCGGTTGGGATCGTCGCTGGTGGAGTGGCCGCCCATGCGGTAGGTGATCGCTTCCACCAAAGTGGGGCCGAGCCCCTGCTCTCCCCGGCGCACGGCCTCGCGCACGACGCTGACCACCGCAAAGACGTCATTGCCATCCACGCGGACGCCCGGAATGCCGTACGCCGGGCCCTTTTCGGCGAAGGTTCGGGTCGCGGTTTGGCGCTCCACCGGAACGCTGATCGCCCAGCCGTTGTTGCGGCATAAGAACACGACCGGAACCTTGAAGACGCCGGCGAAGTTCATGCCGCTGTGAAAATCAGTCGAGCTGGTCGCACCGTCGCCGAAGTAAACGAGACTCGCCACGTCCTTGCCATCGATCTTCGCGCCCCAGGAAAAGCCGACCGCTTGCGTGATCTGTGTACCAACTGGCGAGCTCACGGACGCCCAGCCAGACGCGCGGTGCGTGGAGTGGTTGGGCATTTGCCGACCTCGCACCGTGTCGTTCGCGTTGCCGAACATGTTATCGACGAAGGTTTGCAGGGGCAGCCCGCGCATCAAGGCCGCACCGAACTCACGATAGCAAGGGAACAACCAGTCGCGCGTACGCATGGCGAAGGCCGCGCCAATGATGGCCGCTTCTTCACCGAGCGATCCGACATGGAAGCCGATGCGACCTTGGCGCTGAAGTGCCACGAGCCGCTCGTCGAGCTGCCGCGTAGTCACCATCCACCGGTAAATTTCCAACACTTCGCTCTCGCTCAGGCGGGGGTCGTGGCGCGGATCGAGAGTGCCGTCATCCGAGAGTACCCGGACGACTCGGGCCGGCTGTTCCGACCGAAAGGTTGCAGGAATATCAGGCATCGGGTCCATTCGAAAGAAACACCCTGGCACGCGAAACGCTCGGACCCAGCGCTCTATTCACGGACACGTGCTTGGCCGCTGAGAGTGAGACTCGCAGCACATCGAGCACTCCGCCCTCACGCGCCACGGTGGCGGGGGCTTGCGTGAGCGGGCGCTCGACCTTCCCGAGCAGGCTATGGTTCGCGGCTGGCATCGGCTCGACTGGGCAAGGCGGAGGAGGCTATCCGAAGATCACGCCTCCGTCATGTCGGTCGATGGCGCACAGATGCATCAACGACGTACGAGGGATCCGGGGTCGATCAGGCCCCCCGACGTGGCCTCCGCGAGCGCGAAGGCGGGCGCTGCGATGGGATTCTGCGGCCGCAAACGGGCGGCCACGAAGCCTTCCGCGGCGTGATAGCTCGACCGCACGAGCGGTCCGGAAGCAACGAACGCGAAACCCATTTCGCGCCCAATGCGAGCGTAATCGTCGAAGCCTTCCGGCGGGACGTAGCGCTCGACCGGTGCGTGCTTGGGTGTTGGGCGCAAGTATTGGCCAAGCGTGAGGATATCGACCCCGGCCGCACGCAGGTCGCGCATCGTCTCGACGATCTCCTCGTCCGTCTCGCCGACGCCGACCATGATCGAGCTCTTGACGAACCGCTCCGGCATGCGCGCCTTGGCATGCGACAACACGCCGAGCGAAAGATCATAGTCGCAACGCTGGTCGCGGATCGTCGGGGTCAGACGGCGTGTGACCTCGATGTTGTGCGCAAAGACATCGGGCGCCGCGTCGACCATGGTATTTACGTCACGTTGCCGTCCGCCGAAGTCGCCGACCAAGGTTTCGACCAAGAGGCCCGGGCTGTGCTCATGCAGGGCCACGACTGCGCGGGCCATGTGGGAGGCGCCGCCATCGAGCAGATCGTCACGATCCACCATGGTTAGCACGACGTAGCGGAGCCCTAATTGCGCGATCGCGCGCGCTACGTGCTCCGGCTCGCGCGGGTCGACCGCGCCGCGCGGATTGCCGGTCGTCACCGCGCAGAACCGGCAGCCCCGCGTGCAAGTGTGACCAAGCAGCATGACCGTGGCCGTGCCGGATGCCCAGCACTCCGCGACGTTCGGACAGCGCGCCTCTTCGCACACCGTGTACAAGTCGAGCTCGCGTAGCGTCTGCTTCAAGCGAGTGTAATTTTCGCCCCCAGGCGCGCGCACCTTCAACCACGGCGGCTTCGGGTCGTAGATCTTGAGCGCGGGCGAAGCGCTCACGGTGCGCCCCCGAGCAACCGCTCGAAAATGTCGCTCACGAGCTTGGGATTTGCCGCGCCGCCGGTTTCCTTCATCACCTGGCCCATGAAAAAACCAATCAGCGCCTTCTTGCCGGCGCGCACCGACGCCGCCTGACTCGGGAAACCATCGATCAGTCGTTGGCACAAGACTTCGAGCGCCGCGCTGTCGGAGACGACTTTCAAGCCGCGCTCGTCCACGACCGAGCGCGCCGTGCGCGCCGTTCCCTCCAGCGCCGCGAACACTTCTTTGGCCTGCTTGCCGCTGATCTCGCCCGACTCGACCAGGAGCAGGAGCTCGGCGACCTGAGCTGGGGTGACGGTGAAGGTGGCGGCCAAGCCATGCAACTTCGCGCCGCGGAGCACTTCATTGGCCACGAAGTTCGCGACCTTGACGGGCTGATCGAAGGACTGACACACCGTCTCGAAGAAGGTCACGTACTGCGGGTGTTGGCTGAGGGTCTGCGCCGTTGCGGCCGTGAGCCCGAGCGTCTCTACCCAGCGCTTGCGGACGGCGACGGGCAGCTCGTGCAAACCCGCGCGCTGCGCTGCGATGAAGGCGGCAGTGACGCGCAGCGGCGGCAGGTCAGGCTCAGGGAAGTAGCGGTAGTCGTGAGCGTCGTCCTTCGCGCGCAGGGTGTGGGTGAGGCCCGTGTCCGGGTCGAAGCTTCGCGTCTCTTGTTTGACCTTGCCGCCCGCGTCCAAAATCGCGGTTTGGCGAATGATCTCAGCGTCGATCGCGCGTTGCACGAACTTGAAGGAATTGATGTTTTTCAGCTCGCAGCGCGTGCCCAACTTTTCCGTCCCCACGGGACGAATGGACACGTTCGCGTCGCAACGGAAGCTACCCTCCTCCAGGTTCCCATCGTTCACGCCAACGAACACCAAGAGATCACGCATGGCGCGCAGATAAGCGGCTGCTTCGGCACTAGAGCGTAAATCAGGCTCGCCTACGATTTCGCACAAGGGCGTGCCGGCTCGGTTCAAGTCCACGAGCGAATCCCCAGCGACGCCGTGTACGTTCTTGCCTGCGTCCTCCTCCATGTGCGCGCGCGTGATGCCCACCCGCTTGCTCACGCCATCGACGTCGATGTCGAGGTGACCGTGAGTGGCGATCGGCTCCTCGAACTGACTGATCTGATAGCCCTTGGGCAAGTCCGGATAAAAGTAATTCTTCCGCGCAAAAATGCTTTTTTCGTGGATCGTGCAGCCGAGCGCGAGGCCGGCCTGAACCGCAAAGGTGACCGCCTGCTCGTTCAGGACCGGCAGCGAGCCGGGCAAGCCCAGACACACCGGACACACATTCGTGTTGGGCTCCCCACCAAAATCCGTGGAGCAAGCGCAAAATAATTTGCTCTTCGTGAGCAACTGCGCATGCACCTCGAGCCCAATCACCGGTTCATATTCCATCGCGATCACGGTCTAGCGCCGAACGCCCCCCGGTTCTAGTCGCGCCCCCGGAAGCCGATTTTTTCACGCTCCTCCTTTTCCGTGCGTCGCGCCCGAGCGCGCGAAGCAGCCCAGCACCTCTCAGTGTTTGTCTCGATCAACCCCCGGATGACCGCCCTCACCCGGCTCATGCCTGGAGTTCCCCGTCAGCCGGGAGCCATCACGACCCGGAAAGCCCATCAGGATGTCTTTCTCGAAGATGAATTGCTCGCGCGAGTCGTACGGGGCGGCATGCACCCCGGTGTCCATGCGAATGGCGTCTACCGGGCAGGCCTCGACGCAGAAGCCACAGAAGATGCAGCGCAGCTCGTCAATCACGAAGCGTTTCGGGAAGCGCTCGTAACCGCGGCGCGGATCCCCCTCCGGGTACTCACCTGCTTCGATGTGAATGCACTGCGCGGGGCAGGCGGTGGAGCAGCACAGGCAAGCGACGCAGCGGGGCGCGCCGTCCTCACGCTGCGTCAGCCGGTGCACGCCGCGGAAGCGCGCCGGATAAGGCCGTTTCTGCTCGGGGTACGAGATGCAGTTGATGCCGTCTTCGATGCCTTCGAGCACCGGGTCGTTGCGCTGTCCAAAGGCCATCTCTTTCGTGTTCTGAAAGAAATGCTTCATGGTGATGCCGAGACCCTTGGCGATCTCGGGAATGTACGTCTGAACGGAGGCGCTGCGCTGCGGGCGCGGCACTGGAGCACCGACGACTTGGTTCGGACCTAAAGCGACAGTCTCGTTCTTCATGCTGACATCCGTGAGCTGCGCGTGCCGCCCGCCGCGATCGCGTATTGCGCCGAAGAGGAGGACAAGGTCTGGCGTTTGTGCACTGGTTTCACCAAGAACACGATGAAGTAAATCAGGCCGCCCAGGCCGCCGATGGCCAGGAACGCCTTCGTACAATCAGCCAGAAGCGCCATGAATTGGCCCACCTCTGGCCCAGCCGACACGATCGCCATCACGATCAAGCCGGTGGCCAACACGTTGGCCAGTGAGGCGGGCAACAACTTGCGCCAGCCGAGCCGCATCAGCTGGTCGTAACGGAAGCGCGGCAGTGTCCAACGGATCATGAGCTGCAGCCAGCACAGGGTGAGGGTCTTCAGCACGAAGCCCAGCGCGCCGACCACGACGACCAGCACGTGGGGCAACCCCTGTTCGAACAGCACGGTGCCTCCGATCGCGATGTGAACGCCATCGCGATACAGAAAAGGGAGATCCCAACCGCCCAGAAAAATGGCCGACATCAGCCCGGCGGACGTGACGACCGCGATGTACTCCGCGAAAAAGAACATCGCGAACTTCATGCCGGCGTACTCGGTGAAGTAGCCGGCCACGATTTCGCTCTCGCCTTCCGGAATATCGAACGGAATGCGCTTCGATTCCGCAACGGAGGCAGTAAAAAATAGAAAGAAAGCGACGGGCTGCACGAAGATGCCCCAGGCGTTCTGCGACTGCCACTCGATCATCTTGTCGACGCGCAGCGTTCCGTAAACCATCACGGCGCCCACCAGCGTGAGGCCCATGGTCACCTCGTAAGAGACCATCTGGCTCGCCGCGCGCACGCCGCCGAGCAGGCTGTATTTGTTGTCGCTCGCCCAGCCCGCCAAAGCCGCGCCGACGATGCCTGTGCCAGCCAATGCAAAGAAGTACAGGAGGCCGACGTCCAGATCGACGACTTGTAGACGGAGCGAGCCGGCGGCTTGGCATACGCCGTCACGCGGCATGGAGCTCATCAGGCTGCCGAGACCTCCGTTTTTGATCGTAAAACAGAGCGTGTCCCCGAACGGGATCACGGCCATGACGACCAACGCCGGGAAGAACGAGATGAACGGCGCAAGGCTGTGCAGCAACCGGTCCGCGTTGGGCGGAATAAAATCTTCCTTGAAGATCGTTTTCAGTCCGTCCGCCGCCGGGTGCAACAGCCCGGCCAAGCGCAGACCGACGCGCGGCTCATTGCGGATGCTGAATGCGGCGTAGGCCGCACCGCCCAGCACCGAGAAAATCAGAAGCCCGGCGCCGCAACCGTAGCCGAGGGCGCGGATCTGCGGGCCGAACGCGGAGTCATTGAGCGCAAGCCCCACGAAAAGAGCCAGAAAATGAGCAATTAGCCCAGCATAAAAGATGCGGCGCGGGTCCCCGATGCCACTGAGCCAGCCATCGAGGCTGCTCTGAGGGCCCCGTGTTTGTACCTTGCCGGCGACCACCGCGAAGGTCAGCCAAGTGAACAAGATGCCGAGCTGGCTGAACAGCATGGCCCGTTGCCCGAGCTCTTCGGGCGGAGGCTCGAGCTTGAGCAGCGCGAATGCCACCGCGCCGACCACGAGCAGAGCAGGCCCCAAGGCCAGCCCCTGGGCGACGAACGTCGGGATCCAAGCCACGGCACGGTTCGGGCCCACTCGGTCCTGAATCATGGCGCCCTGGCGGCGATCCGCCCAGGTCAAAATCACGGCCACGTTCATGGCGAACATCACCACGACGAAGGCCTTGAGCACGAACAACAGAAACGAGATCAGGGTGAGCGACATCATTCGGCTCCGAGCGACGCACTATCGGGAGCGACGCTACGTGGGGCGGCGGGGGCCATGGCGGCTCGAAGCTCCGTGAGCTTTTTCCAGCCGAGCGGTTTACCTAGCAAGGCGGCGAGCTCCGAAATCAGCCGGAACGCGGGCTGGGAAGAGCCATGCGGGTGGATGGCTCGCTCGCTCTCTTGGCTCATGCCCTTGGCATTGACGAATGTGCCGTCGGCTTCGGCCCAGCTGCTGGCCGGTAGCACCACGCTCGCGCGATCGACGACCGCGCCCTCGTGGGTGGCGATGGCGATCAAGCTTCTCACTTCCGCCAAGGCAGCAGCGCCGCTACCCGTGGGCGTGGCCGAGCCCAAGGCGATAACGGTTGAGGCCTTGCCAGCGCGAATAGCCTCGACGAGCTCGACGAAGCTCTTCAGCCCGCTCGCCTTGCCGAGCGCGGCGACGCCGGCCGAATTTGGGTTCTTGTCGGGATGGCGGAGAATGTCGTCCCCCTGCCCCGCTGGGCGCCCGCTTTGATAGATGTCCGAAAAGCCGAGGGACTTGGCGAGCGACAGCAGCGCGAAGTTGTCTTCGTTCGAGTGCTCCGCGCTCAGCACCACGGCCGTGGACGCGGGACCAGCGGCGACGAGCAGCTGTGCCGCTGTGGCGAGCGCGGCGGCGACCGTTGCCGGGCGACCGGCGACGCGCGCTTCGAGCACGCGGCCCTCGTGAATTCGGCGGTAATCGAGCATGCCGTCGTCGCACATCCAAAACTTGTTCACGGCTAGGTTCTCGCGCGGCCGGTAGCGGTACACCTTCTGATCGCGCGGATCGAAGTCCGAGAAGGAATTGCAGCCGGTGGCGCAGCCGACACACACGGTCCGGCGTGAGCGCAAGAACCAGACTCGGGCCTTGAATCGAAAATCGATGGACGTGAGCGCGCCGACCGGACACACGTACTCGGTCATCAGGGTGTACGGGTGATCGAGCTGGCGGCCGGGAGCGACGACGATCTCGTTCAAGTTCCCGCGCTCACGCACGCTGAGCACCGGATCTTTGGCAAGCTCGTCCGACACGCGCACGCAGCGCGTGCACACGATGCAGCGCTCCGCGTCGTACACGATCGTCGGGCCAAACACGACGGCCTTGGGCTTGTGCACCGGCTCGTCGCGCATGCGCTTCTTCGTGCCCTGATGCTCGAGCCAGTAGTCCTGCAATCGGCACTCGCCGGCCTGGTCGCAGATCGGACAATCCACCGGATGATTCAGGAGCAAGAGCTCCTGCACCGAAGCTCGCGCCACGTCGACGTGTTCGCTGGTTTGACTCTTCACCACCATCCCGTCGGCCGCCGCTTGCTGGCAGGAGGGCACGAGCTTGGGCTTCTTTTGAGGCAGGTACTCTTGCTTGATTTTGTCCCAGGCGAGCACGTCGAGCAGCATGGCTGGACGACCCGGCGGGGGCATCAGCTCGACCAAGCACATGCGGCAGTTGGCCGCCACCGACAGCCCCGCATGCCAGCAGTAGTGCGGGATGTCGATGCCCGCCTTTTGCGCAGCGCGGATGATGGTCTCACCCGGCTCGAACGGGATCTCGCGGTCGTCTAGCTTGAAGTTAGGCATTCCGAATTTCCGAAAGTCTCAGCGTTGCAAGCATTCATCGGGGGTGAGGCGCTCAACGATCGCACTCCCCGCCGATCATGTTCAAAGAGCCAAAGCTCGGCACGACGTCCGCCATCATGGCGCCGGTGATGATGCGCTCGAGGCCAGCGGTGATCAGGAAGCACGGCGGGCGAATGCGCACGCGGTAGGGCGTGCCGCTGCCGTCACTGACCAGGTAAAAGCCGAGTTCGCCGTTGCCGCCCTCGGTATAGGCGTACACTTCCCCGGCGGGCAGCTTCAGGCCCTCCATCACGATCTTGAAGTGCTGAATGGTGCCTTCGATCGTGTTGTAAACCTCTTCTTTGGGCGGCAAAATGATGCGCGGGTCGTCGATATTGACCGGGCCTTTGTCGGCCATGCGCTGACACGCCTGCTCGATGATACGCGCGCTCTGACGCATCTCCGCCAAGCGCACCATGAAGCGGTCGAAGCAATCTCCGGTGGTGCCGACCGGGACCTCGAAATCGAGCTCCCCGTACTTGAGGTAGGGGCTGGCTTTGCGCACATCATAAGCGACGCCCGTTGCCCGCAAGCACGGCCCGGTCCAGCCGAGCGAGATGGCGTCAGCCTGACTGATGACGCCGATGCCCTCCAACCGGTCGAGGAAGATGCGATTGCCGAGGAGCAGCTTCTCTACCTCGTCCACCACGCTGAGGATGTGCTGGGTAACCGCGCGCGCGTTGTCCTTCAAGTTGTCGGTCGGGGGCGAGGCCATACCGCCGACGCGGCCAAAGCTATGCGTCAGGCGTGCACCGGTCTCCTCCTCCAGAAGATCCCAGATCATTTCGCGGGCTTTGATCATCCACAAGAACGGCGTGAACGCGCCGAGCTCCATGGCCATGGCGCCGTCGCAGGTCAGGTGATCCGACATGCGCGCAAGCTCGCCCAGGATGATGCGGTACCACTGGCAGCGCTCGGGCACGGTAACGCCGAGCATCTTCTCGCAGGCCAGGGCAAAGGCCACGTTGTTCAACATGGGCGAGACGTAGTTGCAGCGGTCGACGTACGGGAACACCTGCGTCCACGTGCCCCGCTCGCACATCTTCTCGAACCCGCGGTGCAGATAACCTACCTGCACGTCGACGTGCTCGATGATCTCCCCACTGAGCTCCATCACGCAGCGCACGGTGCCGTGCATGGCCGGGTGGGCCGGGCCGACGTTCAGCAGCATGGGCTCGGTCGGCATCTCGAGCTCGGCTTCGTCTAATTCCTGATCGAGGGGCTCCATCAATTCACCCGTGAGTCGTCGGTATCGTGCCTGGCTTGCGCGTGGGTTTGGCGCCCGAAGGCCATTCCTTCATCCACGCCAAACGGCGCCACCTTATCGATGTTCGGAATATCCCGGTAGGCGATCAACGGCTGGATCTTGTCGGCCGGGTAATCTTTGCGCAGCGGGTGCCCCTCGAACTCGGGGTACAGGAGGATCCGCCGCAGATCTGGGTGATTCTTGAAGACCACGCCGAACAGGTCGAAGCATTCCCGCTCCAGCCAGTTGGCGCTCGCCCAGAATTCACACAGCGACTCGACCTCGGCTTCGTCGCCCTCGGAGTCGCCGGTGCGCGTCTTCAGCCGCAGGCGATGGCCTCTGGTGAGCGAATAAAAATGCGCCACGATCTCGAAGCGCGGCTCGCGTTCGGGAAAATCGACCGCGGTCAAGTCCGTCAGCATGTCCATGCTGACCTGCGGAGAATCCCGTAGGAAGCGGGCCACTTCTTTCCAGGCGCGCAGCTCGACCACCACCGTGTCGTCCCCGTGCAGTGAGTGCGACTCGAGCACGGCCGAGCCGAAGTCTCTTTGGATCAGCTCGATCAAAGCCTTTGACATGTTGCTTCCGAAGAGTTCAGGCAACCGAAGCGCGGGATTTGCGCAAGGTGACAAGACCCGTATTTTGATCGAGCGCCGGATCTTGCCGGGGCTTGACGATAGCGGGCGTGCGGTTGCCGGTTTGAATTTTGTCTTGCAGCAGCATCAAGCCGTCCAGCACCGCTTCCGGGCGGGGCGGACAGCCAGGCACGTATACGTCGCACGGGATGACCTTGTCGACACCCGCCACGCACGCGTAATTGTCGTAAAAGCCGCCGCAAGACGCGCACGTGCCGAACGCCAGAACCCATTTCGGCTCCGACATTTGCTCGTAGATGCGCTTCAAGATGGGGGCTTGGCGCTGGGTGATCGTGCCCACCACCCACAGCAGATCCGATTGACGCGGCGAGAAGCGAGGCGCCTCCGAGCCGAAGCGCGAGAAATCGTAGCGCGGGCTCGAGACCGACATGAATTCCATGCCGCAGCAGGCGGTCACGAACGGATACATGAAGAGCGAATATTTCTGCGCCCAGGCTAGAACCGCCTCTAGCCGTGTCGTCGCAAACCCGGCACCTTCGGCGCCCCCGGGCTCGACGATTTGTGTCGAAGTCTGCTTCAGCTCTCCCATTCGAGTGCTCCCTTTTTCCAGCAGTACGCGAGGCCGACGACGAGAGCCACGATGAAGCTGAACATCGTGGCAAAGCCATTCCAACCGAGGGTTTTGAACAAGGTCGCCCACGGGTACATGAACACGACCTCAATGTCGAAAACGACGAACAGGATCGCGGTCAAGTAAAACTTGACGCTCAGCTTGGTGTTCTTGGCGCCTTCACTGTCGTTGCCACACTCGAATGGGCTGAGCTTTTCGGGATTCGGATTTTTGGGGCCGATTAGCTGACCTCCAAAGAACATCACGGATGAGATCACCAACACGATGGCGAACATCACGAACATCGGCAAATAGGTTTGAAGCATTCGGGGCTCGGTGCGGGGGCTTCGGGGGCGGGCTGCGCGTGTGGAGATCGAGCGCTGCACAAACGCCGACATTTGGCTCTAGGGGCCGGGGTCGGCGTACGCAACCTCTGGAAATCACGCTACGTCTGGGCGCTATCTAGTGCTTGGGTCCGCGGGCTGTCAATGCACGGCTTCAGGGCTCGCGGCTGCTCGAGACACTAGCGCAGCGGGGCTCTCAGGCCAGCGAGGGCGCAGAATTTTCCGTTGCCCGCCGCCAAACGTCGAAGGACGGCCCAAGGGCCGCTTGGACTTGATCGAGCAGCGTTGCGACGGCCTGGGGGGTGCTGCCCGCCTCGAGGGCTTCGACGATAGCAGAGTAGGCCGCTACGTAGCGGGAGCGAGCCAAAAAAGCGCGCGCTAAGAGGGGCCAAACCTGGTCCCCGGCAGCCCCGAGGTTCGCCGCTCGCCGCAGTGGACCGATCGCTTCCCCCGCCCGCGAGTCGCCCAGCATGGCTTCGCCAAGCCGAAAATAGATGTCGGAAGCGGCAGGACCGTCCCCGGCATACTGCACGCCCAAGCGCAGTACTTCCTCTCCCTTGCCCATCTCGCCGAGGGCGATGCATGCGCTGCCGAGTAAACCGAGGGCCTTCGCAATCAACGCCCGGGTGTCCGCATTCAGCATCTGCCCATCGGGGGTACGCAGAAAGATCGCGAGCGGCGCGGGCCAGGCGCCCAGTAACTCTAGGATCTTGACCTGATCGCCGCGCGCCGCGGCGATTTCGGCCTCCGCGACTCGGCTCAGCTCGATCGCGCCGCGCGCAGCAGGCCGCGCTAGGCGGTCGAGCTCTTCCCGAACGTGCGTGCGGAGGCGCGCCCGAAATGCGCCCACCGGGTAGCTCTCCTCGACGCCGTCGTGGGAGAGACGGAGCTGCGAGCCTTCTCGTTCGACGGACAGCTCCCGCAGAGTGTAGCCGTAGAGCGGCGCCAGCAGCAGGTAACGCACGCCTATGTGCAGCTGCACGGCTTCTAGATCCGTCGCGCGGCGCGGGGCCGGCCCGAGTGGCTCCTCCGTCACCAGTGTACTCACGAGGCGGCGCCGAAAATCCCCGAGCGTCAGCCGCTGCGTGTCGGTCTCGGTGACCTCCGCATCTTCAGCGCCGACTACGAAGTCGACCAGGGTGTTGTCCGGCGTACGCCGGTCGACCGTGAGCGACGTGATGCGCGCGCCCGTGATCATCGCGAAGCCGAAGAAGCGAGGCCCGACGATGTCGCACAAGGCTTGAAAGCTGCCGATGCCCTCACCGATGCGCTCGAACCAACCGTCGGTACGTATGGACTCGAGCGAGACGAGGAGGGGCTCCGCCATGAAATCCGAATGCTCTTTTTGTCACGGAACCCGAGGCCCAAACAAGTCAAAGTCGGACCTCTCGCCGATCACGCTGGTTCAGGGTACACGAGTCGCGCGACTTTGCCTAAAACGAGTGGGCGTAGATGTGTGCAAACGTCGCTAATCGATGATCTCGATGACACGCTTGCGAGACGACGAAACTGCCCGGGCAATTGGCCGGGCGCTCTTGGCTTGGTATGTGCTGCATCGGCGCGAGCTTCCGTGGCGACAATCGCTCGACCCCTACGCGGTGTGGGTGAGCGAGATGATGTTGCAGCAGACGCAGGTTGCAACCGTCATCCCCTACTTCGAGCGCTGGATGCAGCGGTTCCCAGACGTAGCAACGCTGGCCGCAGCCGCCGAGAGCGACGTGCTGCACGCCTGGCAGGGCCTCGGCTACTACTCGCGCGCGCGCAACCTGCAGCGGGCGGCAACGCGCATGGTCGAACACCACGACGGCCGGGTCCCTGCGAGCATCAACGCGCTGCGCGCGCTGCCGGGGATCGGCCCGTACTCGGCCGGCGCAATCGCCAGCATCGCTTATGGGCAAGCCGAGCCGTTGGTCGACGGCAACGTGAACCGTGTA
Organism: Myxococcales bacterium; assembly: GCA_903642325.1. Classification (GTDB taxonomy): domain Bacteria; phylum Myxococcota_A; class Polyangia; order Polyangiales; family Polyangiaceae; genus PMG-095. The sequence continues at coordinate 19,777 of CAHJWM010000043.1, forward strand.
CTTTCGCGCTTGTTCGCGCTGCGCGGCGATCCCAATCGTGCGCCTCTAAAAGCGGCGATCTGGGATTACGCGCGCGCCCTGGTGAGCGCCGCCGAGCGCGCTCCGGGCGATTTCAATCAGGCGTTGATGGAGCTCGGCGCGACGGTGTGCACGCCGCGTGCGCCGCGCTGCACGTCCTGTCCGCTCGCCGCCCTGTGTCAGGCAAAAAAGCTCGACCTCGTGGAGCAGCTGCCGGAATTGCCCGCGCGCGCCAAAGCGACGCCGGTGCACATGGTAGCGGTCGTGGCCACACGTAACGCCTGCGTGCTGGTGGGCAGGTTGAAGGCGGACGCGCCGCGCTGGGCCGGCATGTGGCTGTTTCCAAACGCCGAGGTCAAGAGCGGCCAGACGCCGGAAGCCGCCGTTCGAGACGTGCTCTTCCGCACGGCGGGGCTCCGCGGGTCCCCCTCGAGCATCGTGTGCGTGGTGCGGCACAGTGTGACTCGGTTTCGCATCACGCTCGATGCCTACCGCACCCTCGAGCCGAGCGGCGTGGCACGGGCGCTCAGCGTCGCGGAGATCGCCTGGAAGTCACCCATGGACCTAGCGGCTCTGGCGATGCCGGCGGCGCACCGAATCATCGCCGAGCGCGTGCTGAGCGATTCCGCGGGTGCTGGCGGCTCGTGACGCCGAAGGCTGGGCCGCACTGGGGAAGACTCGTGACCATCCACCCCATCCAAGCTCCGTGCCTCACACCTTCATGGGCTCGATTTTACTGCGATCCACGCCCAGCGTGGATATGGCGGCGGCCATGTCCTGACCGCTGAGCTTGCCTTCTTGGCGGAGCCCATCGAAAGCACCGATGGCGATGCTCTCCGCATCGACTTCGAAGTGACGGCGCAAGGCTTCGCGGGTGTCGCTCATGCCGAAGCCGTCGGTGCCGAGCGGCACGAAGCGACCGGGGATGAAGCGCGACACGACGTCGGCGGTGGCTTTGATGTAGTCGGAGGCGGCGATGAACGGCCCTTCCACGCCCGTGAGCACCTGGCTGAGGTAGGGCACGCGCGGCTCTTGCTCGGGGTGCAAGCGGTTGTGGCGTTCGCAAGACATGCCGTCGTTGCGCAGCTGCTGGTAACTGGTGACGCCCCAAATATCGGCGGAAATATCGAATTTTTCCGCAAGCAAGGTCTGCGCTCTCAGCACCTGCGTCATGATCGAGCCACTGCCGAAGAGCTGCACGTGGTGGGTCAGACGCTTGTCGGCGTTCCTGAATTTGTAGATGCCTTTCAGCACGCCCTCGCGCGCGCCTTCGGGCATGGGCGGCATCGGGTAATCTTCGTTTTGAAGCGTGATGTAGTAGTAGATATTTTCGTTCTTCTCGTACATGCGCGACAGGCCATCTTCGATCACCGCGGCCAGCTCGAACGCGAAGGCCACGTCGTACGCGACCACGTTGGGTACGCTCATGGCGGCCATGTGGCTGTGGCCGTCCTCGTGCTGAAGGCCCTCGCCGTTCAGCGTGGTGCGGCCCGCGGTGGCACCGAGCACGAAGCCGCGCGCCATGCTGTCGCCGGCGGCCCACAGCTGGTCGCCCGTGCGCTGGAAGCCGAACATGGAGTAGAAGATGTAAAACGGGATCATCGGCTGGCCGAGCACCGAATACGAGGTCGCCGCAGCCGTAAATGAGGCCATGGAGCCCGCCTCGGTGATGCCCTCTTCCAACACCTGGCCGTCTTTGCTTTCGCGGTAGTAGAGCAATTTGCCCTTGTCGATCGGCTCGTACAGCTGGCCGTGAGCGGCATAGATGCCGACTTGACCAAACAGGGCGTCCATACCGAATGTGCGCGCTTCATCGGGCACGATGGGCACCACGCGTTTGCCGATCTTCTTGTCGCGGAGGAGCTTCGCGAGCATGCGCGAGAAGACCATCGTGGTCGACGCTTCGCCCTTGGACATGCCTTGGTAGAACTCGCCGAAGAGCTCCGTTTTTGGTGTCTCGAGCTGAACGTCGACCGCGGCGCGGCGTTTGGGGAGCGGGCCGCCGAGCGCCCGCCGACGCTCCATCAGGTACTGCACCTCTGGGCTGTCGGGGCCTGGGTGGTAGAACGGAAAGTCCTCCAACGTGTCGTCGGCGATCGGCAATTGCAGGATGTCCCGGAATGCCTTCAGCTCGGACGCTTGCATCTTCTTTTTGGAGTGCGTGACGTTGCTGCCCTCGAAGCTCTCACCGAGCTTCCAACCCTTGACGGTGTGGGCCAAGATCACCGACGGGCGACCCTTGCTCTCGAGCGCGCGCTTGTAACCGGCATACACTTTACGGCTGCTGTGACCGCCGCGGCGGAGCAAGCCCACTTGCTCATCGCTCAGGTGGCTGATCATCTCGAGCATGCGCGGGTCGCGGGCGAAGAATGCCTTGCGCACGGTTTCACCGGACGCGGTAGTGAGCCGCTGCCACTCGCCGTCCACGACCGCGTTCAGGTGCTCGCGGAGCACGCCTTCTTTGTCGCGCGCAAACAGCTCATCCCAGTTGTCGCCCCAGATGACCTTGGTGACGTCCCAGCCCGAGCCGCGGAACACGGCCTCCAAGTCTTGGATTATCTTGCCGTTCCCGCGCACGGGTCCATCCAAGCGCTGCAGGTTGCAATTGACGATGAACGTCAGATTATCGAGCTTTTCACCGGCGGCGATGCGGAGGGCCCCGAGCGTCTCGGGCTCGTCCGTTTCCCCATCGCCCACGAAGCACCACACGTGGGATTTGGAGGTATCCGCCAAACCGCGGTTCTCCATGTAGCGGTTGAAGCGAGCTTGATAGATGGCGCCGATCGGCCCGAGGCCCATGCTCACCGTGGGGAACTCCCAGTAGTCGGGCATCAAGCGCGGATGCGGGTACGACGACAGGCCACGGCCGCGCTCCGTCTCGCGCCGGAAATGGTGCATGTGGTCTTCAGTGATGCGGCCCTCGAGGAAGGAGCGCGAGTACATCCCCGGCGAAGCGTGGCCCTGGTAGTAGACTTGGTCGCCCAAGCCGTCGCCGTCTTTCCCGCGGAAAAAATGGTTGAAGCCGATTTCGTACAGCGTGGCGCTGGAGGCGTAGGTCGAGATGTGACCGCCCAGGCCGTCGAACTTCTTGTTAGCGCGGTGAACCATGGCCGCCGCATTCCAGCGAATGATGCGGCGAATGGTCCGCTCGAGGGCGACATCACCGGGGAACTCGGGCTGCTCCTCGACGCGGACCGTATTCACGTAGTCCGTATTGAGCGGCAGCACCGGAGCGACGCCCTGCCGCCGGCCGTCTTCGATCGTGCGCTCGAGCAGGAAGCGCGCGCGCTCCTTACCTTCGTGCTCGACCACGGAACGGAGCGAATCAATCCATTCCCGCGTCTCGACGGGATCCTTGTCTGATTCGGGCCTGTAGCTGTCCAACGCTAGCTCCTGCTCTCAAATGGGTGAATCGCTTGGCGCGGGCGGCTCGCCACGCGCCCCGAATAAGTAGGCCGGGAGGCGCGGCTCTTCAACCCTCGCCGGGCGCTATTTTAAGCCCTTGGCAGAGCGGCCGAATGTCCCCATAAATGACAGATAGATGACCCGCCTGCTCACGTTCGCGTTGTTCTTGTCTATCTTGGTCACGCTGACCGGAGCGGCTCACTACTACGTCTGGTCCCGCCTAGTGCGCGACCCCGGCCTGCCCCCGGCGCTGGCGCAGGTCCTCACTTATGCGCTTATTTTCCTGTTCCTCGCCATTCCGGGCTCGATGTTTCTGCGCCGCAGCCCGATCGCCACCGCGCTGGAGGGCTTGGTTTGGCTGGCGATGATCTGGCTCGGGCTACTTTTGTTTCTGGTGCTCGCGTTGGGGGCGGCGGACCTAGTGCGGGGCATTTGGCAACTGGGCCGGGCGTACCACCACGCCGCACCGCTCGACGCCGAGCGTCGGCAAGTGGTCGCCCGGTTGGTGGCCGGCGCAGCCGCCTTCGTCGGCGGGTCACTCGGGCTGTGGTCAGTGCGCTCGGCGCTGGGTGGCGTCACGCTCCGTCATGTAGAAGTCACCTTGGCACGCTTGCCCAAAGCGCTGAGTGGCATCCGCATCGTGCAGCTTTCGGATGTGCACGTGGGCCCGACCATCCACAAGAGCTTCATCGAGACGGTGGTTGCGCAGAGCAACGCGCTTCGGGCCGACCTCATCGCGATCACCGGGGATCTCGTGGATGGCACCGTGGAGGAGCTCAGAGAGCACGTGGCGCCGCTGGCCAATCTACGCGCCAAGTACGGCGTGTTTTTCGTCACGGGCAATCACGAATACTATTCCGGCGCCGAAGAGTGGTGCGTGGAGCTCGAGCGGCTCGGTATCCGCGTGCTGCGCAACGAGCGCGTCAGCATCGGCGATGCAAACGGCAGCTTCGACTTGGCCGGTGTCGACGATCATTCCGCGAAGAGCTTTGGCGGCGGCCATGGGGAAGATTTGCCCAAGGCCCTGGGGGGCCGCGATCCCGCGCGCGAGCTCGTGCTCCTTGCGCATCAACCGAAGACTATTTTGGCCGCTCAGGCGCACGGCGTCGGGCTGCAGTTGTCCGGCCACACGCATGGCGGTCAGATCTGGCCCTGGACCTACCTCGTGCGTTTGCAACAACCCGTGGTCGCCGGGCTCGCGCGCTTTGGTCAATCGCTCGTGTACGTGAGCAGTGGCACCGGCTACTGGGGCCCGCCGATGCGCCTGGGCGCACCCTCGGAGATCACCGAGCTGACATTACGCGCCGTCTGATTGGCGGCGGCGGTGAGCTTAGCTCGCCGGCAGGTCCGTTTTTAATGGTCACGCGCGAACGGGCAGGCCGTCTCAGCCTCCGGCGGCGCGGACCTGGAGCGCCGTCGGACCGAACCGTTCGCGTGCCTTCGGGTCAGGCGAATCGCTCGGCCAATGCGCTCGCAATGCGCATCCCGTCGAGCGCCGCGCTGACGATACCGCCCGCGTAGCCGCCGCCTTCGCCGGCGGGGTATAAGTTCTCGATCTGCGGGGAAGCCAGGGTCTGCGCGTCGCGCGGCACGCGCACTGGGGAGCTCGTGCGCGACTCGACGCCGATCAGCACGGCCTCGTCACTAGCGTAACCGGGCATCGTGCGAGCAAAGCGCGCGAGCGCGGCGCGCAAGCGGCCGCTCAAGCCGATGCCCACGCTGTCGAGCACGAGCGCGAGGTCGCTGCCGATCAACCCAGGGATGTAACTCGAGGCGGGTAGCGTGGACGACGCACGCTTGGCCAAAAAGTCGCTGGCACGTGCCGCGGGGGCCACCAGTGCGCCGCCGCCCGCGGCGAATGCGGCTTGCTCCAACCGCTGCTGCAGTCGAACCCCAGCCAAAGGCCCCGAGAAGCCCGCCTTCAGCCAATCGGCGGGCTCGACGCTCACGACCAAGCCCGAGTTGGCGTACGGTGAATCGCGTCGCGACAGGCTCATGCCATTCACGACCAGCTCGCCGGACGTGGTGGCCGCCGGCACCACCCAGCCGCCGGGACACATGCAGAACGAGAACACTCCTCGCTCATCGACCGTTTCGGCGATGCGATAAGCCGCGTTCGGCAACTGTGGGTGACCGGCGGCGCTGCCGTATTGCAGGCGATTGATGAGTAGCTGAGGGTGCTCGATGCGCACGCCGAGCGCGAAGGGTTTGGGCTCGAGCGTGACCCCCGCCGCGCTCAGCCATTCGAAGACGTCGCGCGCGGAATGCCCGGTTGCCAGCACCACCGCGTCAGCGTCTATTTCGCGGCCATCCGCGAGACGCACGCCCAGCGCGACCTGCCGGCCTCCGCGTTCCTCGCTGACGAGCCCCACCACACGCGCATTGAACTCGAACTTCTGTCCCACGGCCTCCAGCCGCTCTCGCAAGGCGGTCACGACTTTCGGCAAGCGGTTCGAGCCAATATGGGGGCGCGCGTCGCTCAAGATGGCTTCCGGCGCGCCGTGCACGGTAAGTAGCTCGATCACGTCCCGCACGTTGCCGCGCTTGTGCGCGCGAGTGTACAGCTTGCCATCGCTGTAGGTGCCGGCGCCGCCCTCGCCGAAGCAGTAGTTGCTATCGGCGTCCACGCGGCCCGCCTGGTTCAGCGCTTTGAGATCATGGCGGCGCGGCTGCACTGGCTTACCGCGGTCGAGCACGAGCGCATGCAAGCCATGGCGCGCCAATTGATACGCGCAAAAAAGGCCCGCCGGGCCATCGCCTACGATCACGATCCGCGGCCGTTGGCCCACCTCGCGGAGCGGCGGCCCGCCGAGCGGCGACCGCGCCGCTGGGTTAGACAACGCCACTTGCAGACGGAACCGAACGCGCCCGCGGCGCGCATCGAGCGAGCGCTTTTCGACAATCACGCCTGGGATCGCCGAGGCCGCGACGCCCAGCTTTTGCTCGACCAGCTGGCGCAAGGCGGCCTCGTCCTGGGCCTCGTCCAGACCTAGCTCCAGCATTACTTCTTCGGGCAAGTCCGCCAATTTACCGTTCTTTTTTGCCGTTCGGGTCGCGCTGTCAAGCGCCGCTGGAAAACGGAGCAGCGGCGGCGATCCGATGTGCCGCTTGGCGCGTACGTCAAAGGGTGTAGCAAGTTTCATCGTGCAGTCGGTTTCCGCCCGGGGCGCGTCTTACGCGCCGGAGCCGCGAGTGGATCAAGGGAAGGGGCGCTGGTACGGTTCAGCGCGCGTGAACAGTGATCGAAATCAACCCCCTGACGCGCACGGCGTCGACCAGTCGCTGGTTTGCGCCATTGCCAGCGGCGACACCCGCGCGCTCGCCACGCTCTATGACCGTCACGCCCCGCTCATGCTCGGGCTTGCGCGGCGCATCGTCGGTGGCAAACCGGAAGCAGAGGACATCGTGCACGACGTGTTCGTAGAAGCGTGGCGCCGCGCGGCCGACTACGACGAGCAGCGTGGTAGCGTCAAGGCCTGGCTGCTCCTCCGCACACGCAGCCGCGCCATCGATTACCGGAAGTCAGCCGGGGTCTCGCGCACCGTACCTGCCGGGGACGGCGCCTGGCTCGCGCTGCTCGCCGACCCACGTGGGGATGAATCGGAAGCACCGGACCGCGCGCGCCTGCGGCGCGTCGTGGCCGGGCTAGCGAGCGAGCAGCGGGAGGTCCTCGTGCTCGGCTATTTCGAGGGCTTGAGCTCGAGTGAGATTGCCGCCAAAATTGCCATCCCGATCGGTACCGTCAAATCGCGTGTTGCGGCCGCGCTCGCTGCCTTGCGCGCCGCATTGGCCGACCCAGGTGGGAGGCCCGCATGACTGCGTTCAGCGAAGTGGGTCTATTGGCGGCGGACGAGCTGCCGGAGCTCGTCCGCGAGCAGGCGCCCAACGCGACCATGAAGGACGAGCTGGCCGAGCTGCTCGTCGGCTTATCAGCGCTCGAAGCGCCCGACAATGAGCTCGAGCCGGGCCGCGCGCGCTTGCTGCAAACCGTGTCGCACCCCACGGAGCGCTATGCACCGCTATTCGGGAAACTGACGCAGTTTTTCGACCTGGGCGTGGGCGCTTTGCGTGATGTGTTTGCGCGCGCGGAGCTCGTTAGTGAGTGGCAGCCTGGGCCACTGCCCTGGGTCTCCCTGTTTCACTTGCAGGGTGGCCCCGCGCTGACCGGGCTCGATACCGGTTTCGTGCGCCTGAAAAAGGGCATGCCGTTTCCTCGCCATCGTCACGTGGGGCCAGAGCGCGTGCTGATCCTCGCGGGCGGCTATCACGACAACGCCGAGCGTTGGTACGGCCCCGGCGATCTGCACGTGATGGAGGCGGGCACGGAGCACGCCTTGCAAATGAACGCGGAGGAGGACGTGCTTTTGGCCGTGATCCTCGCAGCCGATATCGAGGTCGTCGGAGGGTAAGCGGCTCCTGGCGCCGGAGCCGCGCGAACGTTGCTCCCGCCCATGCGAACCAGGCATCGCATCGGATTTTCCCGGCGCGATCTAGGGTCGAAGCTCCAGACTTCGAATGCGTTTTGGTCAGTACTTCGGCAGCGGCCCGGCAAGGCTGTGCCGAAATAGGCGGCCCTCGGGAATTGCGGCGGCAGCCAAAGGCAAGTCTCGGGCGTGGTGGGTGAAGAACAAAATCTGCATGCGCTCGGCTAGCTCACCCAGCACTTGAAATGCCGCCTCCGCACGCTGATCATCGAAGTGGATCAAGACGTCGTCGAGCACCAAAGGCAGCGGCGCATTCCGCTCGAGATAGCGCTCGAGGCTCGCAATGCGCAACGCCAGATAAAGCTGAAAGCGCGTGCCTTCGCTCAAACCATCCACCGACACTTCCTTGCCGTCTTCCCGCAGCGCCACGATCTGGCGTTCCTCTACGCCCACGCGTAAGCCGCGAAAGCTGCCCAGCGTGAGCCGCGGGAACAATGCCGAAGCGCGCCTCAAGACCGGGCCCTGGTTTTGCTCGCGGTAGCGCTCGACTTCGCGGTGCAAGACGACCGCCGACAACTTGAGCCGCGCGTAGCGCAACGCTTGCTCGCGGATCTCGGCGGCCTGAACGCTCAAGGCCTGCGCCGAGTCCGCCGCGTCCGTGTCCGCGTAGCGCTGCAAGCCCGCATCGAGATCGCGCACGTGCGCGCTCGTATTCTGATGCTCTTCGTCGAGCCGCTCTAACTCTTCGTGAAGCTCGTGCAGACGCACTTGCAGCGCCGCGCGGTCCACACCCCGCGCTTGCTCGATCAAGGCCGCCAGCGGAATGCCCTCGTCCTTGAGCAGCGAGCCCTCGACCGCGTCTAGCTGGCGCCGCAGATCGCGACCCTCGGCCACGCGCTGCTCGACGGCCGACAACGATCCGAGGTCGCGGGCTTGCGCCGACACACGTAAGCTCTCGAGCTCGCTCTCCGCCTGCCCGGCGCGCGCCTCGAGCAGGGACAAGGCTCGGCCGATGTCGGCCAGATCTGCCTGGATTTGTGCGTTTTCAGCTCGCTGATGCTCAGCCGCCTGAAAGCGCCGTACGAGCTCTTCGGCGGCCACGTCCGGAGCCCGGCCGCGGAGCTCCGGCGCGTAGCTCGCGACCCATTCGGCCACGTGCGTCTCGAACACGATGCGGTCTTCTTCTATACGCGTGGCGCGCCGCCTTTGATCGGCGAGCTTCACGAGGCCGTCGAACAAGCTAGTCAGAGAGTCCAGTCGTGTCGCGACCTCGTCGGGGGACAGCTCGCCTCCAAAGCCGAGCCGCGCCGTCGCCGTCTGCCACTCGCCTTGCCACTCCTCGAGAGCTGCGCGCTCCACAGCGAGCTCTTGCTCCCGCTCCGCCTTCTGGCGCTCGATGCCTTTTAGCGTATCGAGCAGCTCGAGCCGTTTGTCGGCCGCACGCGCCCCAACCTCTACCGCCGCTTCGCATGCCGCCAGAACCGGGCCGAGCGGCGCGCCGACGCTCGGCTCTCGACCCAGCGCTCGGCTTAGCTCGACGACCAGCGCGTCCCGCTCTTCACGCGCGCTCACGAGCTCACGACGGGCGTCGCTTAGGCGCAGCGAAAGCTCCCGAAGCGCGCGCTGGCGGACGAGCCAGGCGCGCATTTCGAGCGGCGAAAGCGGCTCGATCGCCGCGGCACGCCACAAAGCCTGCCAGGCCTCCCTGCCTTGGTCGAGGCGACTCTGCAGCGCCGAAAGCTGCTCATCGGACAGCGAGAGCTCGGCCGTGAGCTGCACGCGCTCGGCCGACAACGCCGCCAACGTCGACACGCGTTCCGCCTCACGCCGCAGTCGATCCGCCTGTTCATCGGCTTCTTGGCTGGCACGCGCGTAGCGGTCGGTCAGCGGCAGATCCGGGCTGAGCTCGGCACTCAGCGCACTCTCTCCACGGCCACTTTGCCAGGCCTTCAGCAGGTGGCGCCAGACTTCGTCGCGCCGCGCCCGCGCCACGGTCAAGGCTTCTTCACTCGGCACGCTTCCCGACCCCACGATCCCGTGGATCCGCTGGGTACACAGCGCCAGCCGTCGCGCGAGCAACGCGCGATCGCGCTCGACCTCCGCCACCTGCGCCAGAAGCGCGCCGAGCTCCCGCTGAAAGCGATCGATCGTCTCCTCTTGCGGTACCGGCAGGCCCGCCACCTCGTCTAGCGGGCCCGTCCAAAAACCGAGCGCCGACAGCTGGCTGTGCGCCTGGCTCGCAAGCTGCTCCAAGCTGGAGCTGGCGGCCCGCAGGCGACGTTCGATGTCGCCCTGAGCGCGGGCGGTGGCGATCGCCCTGCGCTGAAGCCCGAGCTCGCCCGCCGCGGGCAGCTCGGCCAGTGAAGCCGCAGCTTGCCCGCGCTGCACCTCCAAGGCGCGCAAGGCTTTGAGGCCGCTCGTCAGGCGCTCGGCGAGCGCGGCCTGACGCTGCGGCAATCTCCGCACGCGCGACAGCTCGCTCGGGCTCGGGCGCAACGACTCCAAGCTGGCGAGCGCTTGGCCCGGATAAAGCAAGGCCGCTAGGCGCTCTAGCTCGGCCTCTTGCACGCGCGCGTCCTCGTGCCGGCGCGGCAAGTCTTCTTCCGCAGCCCGAAATCGGCCCACGCGATCGCGTAATTTTTCGATCGCGTCCGCACTCACGCCGAGCAATTTGTCGGGCGCCACTAGCTCGGCCAGACGCTCGTGTTTTTTCGCGATCTCGCGCTCTAGGCGGACGCGCTCGTGCGCCGCTTCGTCCACCGTACGCTGCGCGCGCATACGGCGCTCCGTCGCGTCCTCCGCGAGCACCGGCAGTGTACCGAGAGCGTCGAGCCTCTCGCGCAGCGCGTTACGTTGTGCGATTGGACCGAGCACGGCATCTAGTCGGCTTTGTGCATTCGATTCCTGCCGCAGCTGCTTGCGTCGCTCACCTAGCTCCAGCAAGCGCGCGCGTTCGGCGTGCAAAGCCTCTTGCTGAGCCAGCCATTTTTCCGCCGGCACGCGCGCGTCGCGCATCGCCGTTCTGGCTTCTTTGTAAGCTTCGATCAACACGTTCAGGCGCGCCTTCGTGGAGCGCGGCTTGAAGATCTCCTCCGCGGTCTGCTCCAAGCCGTGCAGCACGTTGCGAATGCCCGGGCCGCCGGAGCCCGCATCGAACAGGCTCTCGCCCACGTCGCCTCGATCTTGGAGCAACGCCTCGCCAGCCTGCCTCAGGCGCTCGTGATCGAGACCGAACAAGCGCTCGAACAGCGCCCCGTCCACGCCGCTCAATAGCGAGCTCAGCACGCTCTCGTCGATCGGCGCGTCCGCTGCGTCACGCAGTGCGTCCTTGCGCCGCTTCAGGCGCTGTAGCCGAAACACCTGCCCGGCGCCATCGGCCAGCGCGGCACCGATGCGCAGCTCCGCGTTCGGATGCACGTGCGCGTCCGGCGTGCGCTCGGGGAAACCAAACAATAAATCGTGCACCCCGCGGAGCGCGCTGCTCTTGCCGGCCTCGTTCGGACCGAAGATGATGTGAAAGCCTCCGGGCTCCCCGCCCGAGAGATCCAACTCGAGCTCCGAAAACGGCCCGAAAGCGGCAAAGTCGAGACTTTGAAACCTCACTGCGCCGCGTCCTCCGCGCCCCGCACCATGGGCAGCAGCGTTGCCTCGACCTCGGTCAGCAAGCGACGCAAGGCCTCGGGGCTCTCCAAGTCGATGGCATCTGGACCTTCACGAAGCTCCGGAGGCAATTTGCGCTTCAGCTCGAGTAATTCCTGTGCAAGCTGAAGCAGCGCGGCATCATCGCTGGCCAAGTTGCCCAAGCCGCGCCGCAGCTCTCCGATGGCATCCTCGCGCTCGCGGAGCGGGACACGCCGTGCGAGCGGGCGCGTGCACAGCTCCACCTTTTCTAGCCACGCTTCTCCGCTCAGATCCAAGGTCAACGCGCGAACCTCGTCGATCACGCGCTCGGAGCGCGCCGCCAAAAGCTCGTGCACCGCGCTCGCCCCGGAGATCCGGACCCGGATCGCCGATAATCGCCCCTCGCCGGCCAGAACCGCGCGGCTCAGCGCCTCGCGCACTCGCTCCAAGACCCCGTCCAGCGAATGCTCGCCGGATACTTCGGCCTCGGCCACATGCCAGCGCACTTCGTCCAAGGCGCGGTGCTCGACCGCGCGCACGCGCTCGCCCTCCACCGTCACCAAAGTGGCCCCCTTCACGCCCGTCTCACGTGCGTGACGGCCCTGCAAATTGCCCGGAAACACGATCCACGGCTCTTGACTCAGCACCTCGCGGGTGTGCACGTGCCCGAGCGCGAAGTAGTCATATCCGCGATCCACGAGCGCCGTCAGCCGACAGGGCGCGTACGGCGCGTGCCCGTCGCGACCCTCGAGCGCGGTATGCAACAGGCCGATGTTGAACAGACTGCGCTTTGGCTCCGGGTAACGGCTGCTAAGATCGTGGCTCACGTCGCGCGTTTCGAAGCCTTGACCATGCACGGCGACGCCCAACCCTTCGAGCAGGAAGGACTCCGGCTTCTTGTGCGATAGCTCCCGCACATTCTCCGGCAGCTGAAGGTGCGCGGTGAGCTTACTCGCCGCGTCGTGGTTGCCACGGATCCATACGACCTGCACGTTTCCGGCGCGCAAGGCCGACATCTGCTTGCTGAAAAACAGGCCCGTCGAATAATCGCGCCAATCGCCATCGTACAAGTCACCCGCGATCACCAGGAGCTCGGCGCGCTCCGCCAAGCACAGCTTGACCAAATTTTCGAGGGCCCGCCGGGTCGCGCCGCGAATTTGTTCCACGGGCGCGCCCTCGTACCGGGAGAGCCCGGCGAGCGGACTATCCAGGTGCAGATCGGCCGCATGCACGAACTTCATGGCGGCCGAGTCATAGCATGCTCAATCGCTGGCGCTCACCGTCTGGCGCGCTTCACCCAGGCCGTCGATGCCGTACTCCACCACGTCATTCGGCTTCAAAAAGCGCGGTGGCTTGCGCCCGAGCCCAACCCCCGCCGGGGTGCCGGTGCTGATCAAGTCACCGGGCAAGAGCGTCATGAAGCCACTGATGTAAGCGATGAGCTCGGGCACCGAAAAGATCAACGAGCTCGTCCGGCTGTCTTGGCACAGCTCACCATTTACTTTCAACCACAGCCGGACGTCCGAGGCGTCGATGGCATTTGCCGTGACCAGAAACGGGCCGATGGGCGCGAAGGTGTCCGCGCTCTTACCCTTCACGAATTGCCCGCCGCGCTCCTTCTGAAACTCGCGCTCGGAGTAGTCATTGAGCAACACGAAGCCGGCCACGTAATCCATGGCTTGCTCGCGGGCCACGTAGCGCGCCGTCTTCCCGATCACGACGCCGAGCTCTACCTCCCAGTCCGTCTTGAGCGAGCCGCGAGGCAGTTGCAGGTCGTCATATGGACCGCAGATCGCCGTCGTCGCCTTCATGAACAGGACCGGCTCGGTCGGGACGGTCCCGCCCGTCTCGAGCGCATGATCGCGGTAATTCAGGCCGACGGCGACGATCTTGCTCGGGCGCGCGATGGCCGGCGCGATGCGCGCGTCCGCCCCTACGCGCGGGCAGAGGTCGGGGTGCTCCGCGTAGAAACGCGCGAGGCGCGCTAACCCGTTCGAGCCGAAGAAGGCCTCGCCATAGTCCTCACCGAACGCCGCTACGCTGACCAAGCCGACACCGTCCACGACCAAGCCCGGCTTCTCGGCCCCCGCGGGTCCAAAACGAAATAGTTTCATTACGGTAACATCCCTTCCGAGTCCGCGTCGGACGCCACCGGCGGCGCAAGCGAGGAATCCGCCCTTAGGATGGGGCTCACTTCATTCAGTAGCGAATGGTCAATCGTGATCACTCCGGGCTCGGTCGTGGCGTCGATCATGTCGAGGAAGCGCATGTTGTGCAGCACGGCGTCCGCAACGTAAAATTGACGGGCGTGCACGGTGTCTGCGCTGGTGTCGTCATGGGCGGTCAGCGAGGCGACGAACCCGACGATGTCTTTCATGGAGTCGCCGGGGGCGATGCCGCGCAAGGGGCTCCGCTCGTCCAGGACGTGAATCAGGTTCCAGGCCAGACTCAGGATTGGCATTTGTGAGCGTTCCAGCTCGAGCGGTTGTGCACGGCGCATCGGCTGGCCTTCGGCCGTCACTTCGTCGCGGATCACACTGAGCTTCATGCTCGCGTCACTCAGCGAGCCGCGGCGTTGGTTGGCCAAACGAAACTCCAGCACCGGCAAACTGTTCCGCACGTGAACCACGATGTTGTCGCTGAACGCGATGCGCGCGGTGGGCCGCGAAAATTTCGAGAACACGATGCCCGTCCCGAGGGCCATCGCCATCATGCCCACGAAAGCCTCCAGCGTGACCAGCACGTGGGCATAAGTGGTCGCGGGCGTCATGCCGCCGTAGCCGATCGTCGCGTACGTTTGGACGCTGAACCAAAAGGCGTCGGCGTAGGAACCGGGTCTGGCGTTGGCAATCGCGTTTCCACCCAACCAGTACAAGAAGCCGAAGAGGGCGTTGGTTGCCACGTACACGGAAAAGAACCAGGCGAGGAGCGTGCGCCAGCTTACCGCCAACATGTAGTGGTACATGTCCATGAACCAGCGTTGATCCAGGTTCTTGATCTCGAACCGGCTTCGCCCTACGCCATACGCGCTCGGCGGGCGTGCGAGCGGCGCGGGCTTCGTGAATTTCGTGTCCAAGCGGTCCGAGCTTAGCGCGGGCTCGTTTCAGACCGAAACAGGCTGTACCTTTTCGGCTCTGCCATGAGCGAAACCGAGCCTCTAGACTGCCCGCACGGCGAACGCTGCGGTGGCTGTGCGTTCCTACGCGTCCCCTACGTGCGGCAGTTGGCGCGTAAGGGCGCGGCGTTGGCCCAGGACTTGGCGCGCTATCCAGAGCACGCGTCGCTGCCCATCGAGCCGGTGGCAGCGGCGGAACCGAACCGCGCCTACCGTGTGCGGGCGAAACTCGTGTTCGGTAAGGACGGTGCCCTCGGACTGTACGCGCGCAACTCGCACGACGTCGTGGACATCCCGCACTGCCAGGTGCTGGCCCCGGCATTGTGGCGCGTCAGTGTAGCGGCGCGTCGCGCGCTAAATGGTCTGACGCCAGCGCTGGACGGGCTCGATTTGCGGTTGGTCGACCGCGGCGTGATGGTCACGCTAATTGCCCCTCGGGGAACGTCGCGACTAGCGCTCGAGCATCTGGCCGACGTGCTACGAGCCGCGAGCCCAGACGTCTGCTCGCTGGCGGCAAGCTTCAGAGCCGAGCCGTCCGCCTCGCTTTTGGGCGGTGGACACGTGTCCCTCCGCGGCAACGAGGTCGAGCAACACCACGTGGACCCGCGCGGCCCTTATCATTTGGCTTCCCACGGGGCTTTTGCGCAGGCCCACCTCGGCCAGGCCGATGCCGCCCATCGGGCCATCGAAGGCGAGCTGCGCGCGCTCGGCGCCGTATGCGTGCTCGAGCTGTACGCGGGCTCGGGCGCCTTGTCTTTGCGACTCGCTTCCGCCGGCTTCACGATCACCTGCGTGGAAGCGTTCGCGCCGGCCCTCGCGCAAATCGAGCGCGCGGCCCGCGAGCAGCGCTTGACCGTGAGCGCGCGTCGAGGGGACGCCGAGCATGTGCTCGGCGCGCTCGGCCCAGCGCGTTTCGACGCGGTGATCGTCAACCCGCCTCGGCGCGGATTGTCGCCGGAGGTGCGACGACGCGCGGCGGCGGGCGCGCCGCGGGCCATCGTGTACATGTCATGCAGCCCGGCAACGCTGGCGCGCGATTTGGCTCATCTCAGGCTCTTGGGTTACGCCGCGACGCGCATCGCGCCATTCGACATGATCCCCCAGTCCGAGGCCGTCGAGTGCCTCGTCACATTGCAACCGACTCGTGCGCCGGCCCCAACGGTGATCTACGAAGATGACCAATTCATAGCCGTGATCAAGTCGGGCTACGAGCGGCTGGATCAGGGGCGCGATTCATTGCTCGCGCGCGTGCGAGCGCTGCCTGGGGCGAGTGAAGCGGTGGTGGTGGCTGCGGTACGTTTGGACCTGGATTCGAGCGGCGTGTGCTTGTTTGCGCGCACCCCCGCAACGCAGCCCGCGTTTCGACTATGCCCCACGTTCGTGGCCCTCGCTCGCGGCATCACTCATAAAAAAGGCCATCTCCGCGTGCCGACGGGGCCGGAGCGCGCCTCCGGTCACACCCGTTATCAGCGTACCGCCGTTCACGGCGGGCACAGTCTGCTCACCCTCTTTCCGTCGCCGGGCTCGGCGGGCTCGGCGAGCTCGTTAGGGATCGTGCGCCGCCAGCTGGCCGGCATCGGGCACCCGATCCTGGGCGATAGGCGCTGCGGCGATCCGGCGTCCAACACCTTCTTCGAGCATCGGCACGGGCTCGACCGCAGCTTCTTGCATTGCACCGCCCTCGAGCTCGTGCTCGAGGCCGGCTCATTCAAAATCGAAGCGCCTTTATCGGGCGAGCTCGTGGCAGCGCTGAGCAGTGCGTCAGAGCAGGCCGCGCCGGCCCGCTGACAGCAGCGCGGCCACATGCGCCGCGTGCACGATCTGCCCGTTTTCGATCAGCTCGAACAGCTCAGGGACCGTGACCAACACGACCTCCAGCTCCTCGCTGCTATCGAGGGCCAGCTCGACCGACCGAACCGCGTCTCGGGCGAAGAAAAAATGCGCGCGCGTAGTGCTTCGCGCCGGCTCGGGCGCCAGCATGAGCAGCGGTTCGAGCTCGTCTACGGTAAAGCCCGATTCCTCACGCAGCTCGCGCCGCGCGGCATCGATCGGCGCCTCCGCCGGCTCGATCACCCCTGCCGGCAGCTCCAGACTCATGCCGCCCCAACCGTGCCGATATTGCCGGACCAAGATGACCTGTAGCTCGGCGGTCAGGCAAAGCACGCTCGCCCAATCTGGCCCGCGAAGCAGATGAAAATTGTCGATCTCGTGGCCATTGGCCAAGCGCACGCGCTGCTCGCGCACTTCCAACCAACGCCGTGAGATCAGCGACACGTCGCTCAGCACCTGCCAAGCTCGGAGGGGCTCGAAAATTCTCATGCCTGGCTGCTCGCAGTGCTAGGTCAGCTCACGTGCCGTCCGCAAGCGTTCTTCCGCCCGAGCTTGCGGCTTGGCTCTCGGATCCCGGGTTTATGCCTGGCGCCAAACATTTGGCCCCGTTGTTCGCCGCGCTCGATCAGGTAGAGCGCGAGCGGGCGCGCAAGCTGGAGCGCGTACTCGGCCGTGGCGGCGAAGCGGCGGGTCGCTTGGCGTGCGCGCGGCTCCCGGCGGCGGGTGCGCGCGAGCGGGGGCGGCTGCTGGGCGTGCTCGGTCGAGTCGCACGAGCCAGCGCCACCCCCGAATTTCGCGGCGCGCTACTGGCGGCGCTCGACGATAGTGACGAGCGGGTACGGCGAGTAGCCAGCGGCGCGCTCGGCAAGCTCACAGTTGCTGAACTCGAAGGGCGGCTGATCGAGCGGTGGCAAACCGCCAGCGCGCTCGAGCGCCGCAGCCTGGCCGAGGCCTTGGGAAAGAGCGGCAGTGAGCGTGCGCTCGCGCTGTTGCGCGCGGAGCGCAATCACGACACCGAGTTGCAACGCATCGTCGAGCGGGCGTGTCTCGTGCTGGAACGCGATTTGAAGCGCGCACTGGCCTCGCGCATCGCACTCGACCGTCCGCTCGGGGAGGCTCAGTCGCTGGTGATCCATTGTCGCGCGGGCTTGTCCTCGGTGCTCGCGGAGGAAGCCCGCGCGTTGGGCGTGGCCACGATCGTTGGCCCCGACCGCGTTCGGCTCAGTCATCGCGGCACGTTCGGGCAGCTGCTGCGGCTGCGCACGGCGCTCGATTTCGGGCTCGAAGTACCGCTGCCGGGCACCATTCAAGACAGCCTGAGCGGACGCGTGCTGAGCGCACTTCAGCACCCCGATGCGGAACGGGCGGTCCGCCTTTGGACCGAGGGGCGGGCGCGCTTTCGGCTCTCTTTCGTAGAGGGTGGGCATCAGCGAGACAAAGTATGGCGCATTGCATCGGCGGTCGCGCAGGGCATCCAATGGTTTCACAACGATCCCCATGAATCCACTTGGGAGGTGGTGATCGATGCGGTCCGCGGCTCAATCGAGCTCTGCCCGCGCCGCTTCGACGACCTTCGTTTCACGTACCGCGTGGACGACGTGCGCGCCGCGTCCCACCCTACGCTCGCGGCGGCGCTGGCGCGCGTCGCTGGAGTGCGCGCCGACGACGTAGTTTGGGACCCGTTCGTGGGCAGTGGGCTCGAGCTGATCGAGCGCGGGCTACTCGGGCCGTTCCGCAAGCTCATTGGTTCCGACGTGGCGGAGGGCGCGCTCGCCGCCGCGGGCGCCAATGCCGCGCGCGCACATCTGGACCTCGACTTGATCCTGGCAGACGCGCGCAGCCATCGCCTGCGTGGGGTGTCGCTGATCATCAGCAACCCTCCCATGGGCCGGCGCGTGGCGCGGGACGGCTCGCTGGCTCCTCTTTTGGACGCCTTCCTCGCGAACGCCGCCAACGCGCTCGCGCCTGCGGGCCGGCTCGTTTGGCTTTCGCCGCTGCCCGCCCAGACTGCCGGGCGCGCACGCCAGTTGGGCCTGCGCGTAACGCGCCACGAAGCGGTGGATTTGGGCGGTTTCTCTGCCGAATTACAGCGTTTCGAGCGCTGAATTGCGATTTGCCTCGCTCGCGCCTTTGCCGTAGTTTGACGCTTGACGACTGGGGTCTCGTCACAATATTGACCCTCAAGTCAATGACTCGCAGGTCACTGAGTTCTGGAGGCCAGTTTGCCGAGACCGAGCGACCCACATGCCAAGAGCCGCCTGCTCGAGGCCGCCGAACGCGTTTTTTCTGAGAAGGGGCTGGATCGCGCGAAGGTAGAGGACATCACCACCCAGGCGGGGCTGTCCAAGGGCGCCTTTTACCTGCACTTCGACAGTAAGAGCGATGCCTTCAAAGAGCTGCTGTCGGAGGTGCTCGCCCACCTGCAGTGCCGCATTGGCGAGGCGAAAGACGGCAATTTGCCCGCCTTGAATCAAGGCTTCGAGCACGCGCTCGAAGTCTGGCTCGCCCGCGATTTGGCCATGTTCGAATTCATCTGGAAAAACCGCGCCCTCATGCGCATCACCCTGGAGGGCGGGCGCTCTGCCGATTACCAGCACTTGATCGAACACTTTGCGAGCTACGCGCAGAGCGAGACAGAGGCCTTGCTGCGCCAAGGCGTGGCGGCAGGAATCTACCGCTCGAGCCTCGACGTGGAAGTAGCGGCCGCGTTCATCGCGGGCGGTTACGATCGCTTCGCGCGGCAATTGGTGCGCGAGAGCAAGAAGCCCGATCTGAAAAAGCGCCTGCGCGAGCTGCGCTGGATGGTCATTACCGGAGCGGGCACGCCCGAGCTGATCAGCTGCTTACAGCAGTTGCCGGCCGAGGCCGAACGGGGTGACTCGATGCCGCCCTCCGAGAGCGCCGCTGGCCCGGTTGCCGCTTCCGCGTCTGCCGTTCTGTCGAAAACCGTGTAGAAGTCTCGACCGGCCTGGACACCTGCCTCCGGGGGCCCATATCACGCACTCTCGAGAAATTTCAGTCTTCAGCAATCACGCCGTCCTCGCGCATGAAAAGGCGGTCCTTTTCCTATCGCGGCCCTGCCGTGGAAGCTCGGCGGTCCATTACCGATCTTTACCCCCCCAAGGCCGCCGGTTCGCTCGTGGCTAATTCCGACTTGGATGATCGCGAGCCGACCGTGCTCAAACCGATCAAGTAGTTCTAAGGAGTCCGCGCTATGCTTCGTCGCTCGTTCACGTACGCCGCCCCGCTCGTTTTGGTGCTCACGAGCGCCATTGCACGAGCCCAGACCGCTACGGCCACCGCGCCCGGGGCAAAGGCTCCTGGCGCGCGTCCTTCCGCGAACCCCCTCGACCCTGGGGCCGCCCTACCCGACGACGGTGGCCCAAACGCGCCGGTCAGCAAAGTAACCGAGAGCCTGGAAGCCAAGCTTGCGTCCATGAAAACCGGCAATGGGCTCACGGCCGACGAAGCCGCCCGACGAGCGCTCGTGAACAACGTGGACATCACCAGCAAACAGAAGGGCATCGCTGCCGCGGAGGCGGAGGTCGAGTCGACCCAAGCTCAGTTCTATCCGAAGCTCGACCTCTCGGCCCGCTACACTCGGCTTTCCAAGTTCACGCCGCCGACGCTCAATTTCGGCGGAATGATGATCGATGGCGCCACCATTTTTCCGGTGATCCCGAACAACTACGCGCTCGGAGCCTCCTTGAGCATCCCGCTCTCGGACTACGTGCTTCGCCTCTCGAGCAGCATCGCGGCGGTGAAACACACGCGCAGCGCGGCTAAGATCGACGAAAACGCCACCCGCCTCTCGGTGGCCCGAGACGCGCGCGTCTACTATTACCAGTGGATCCGCGCCCAGGGTGCAAAGTTCGTGGCGGAGCAAGCGCTGCAGGCGGCGCGCGGGCACGCCGCCGACGCCAAGAATGCATTCGACGCCGGCCTGGTTCCGCGCGCCGACGTCCTGCGCACGCTCAGCCAGGAAAAGAGCGCCGAGCTGACCGTTGCGCACTGGGCCAACAACGTGGCCATCTCGACCGAGCAGCTGCGCGTCGCCATGGGCGACAAGCCAAACGTAGATTACGAAATCGGCGAAAATATACTCACTGATCTGACGCCATTTGCCGTCCCGCTGGACCCCGGCGCAGGTTACGCGGAGGCGCTCGAGCATCGGCTCGAGATCAAGCAGCTGGGCGAAAGCGAGGCCGCGCTGCGCGAGGAAGCCAGCGTAGAGCGCGCGGGGGACTACCCGCGACTGGAAGCGCAAGCGAACGCTTTGTACGCCAACCCCAACAACCGTTACGTGCCGCCCACGGCGGCCTGGCATGGCACCTGGGATGCGGGCGTAGTCCTCTCTTGGACGCCGACCAATATCTTCAACGCCGAGGCCCAGGCCAGAGGAGTCGAAGCCCGCGCCGATGAAGTTGCCTCTCAAAGAAACGGGATGAAAAACGGCCTTCGCCTGGAAGTGAATCAGGCCATGAATGCGCTCGCAGAGGCCAATTTTGGTCTGGAAGCGTCGCGTGAGGGCTTAGCCGCCGCGGAGGAAAACTACCGCGTGCGCCGTGAGCTTTACCGCGCCGGCAAAGCAACCATCGTCGACGTAACGGACGCCGAGACCGATCTGACGCGTTCCCGTCTCGAGGTGGTCAATTCCCATGTCGACGTACGTATCTCACGGGTGGCCTTGAGCCACGCGCTCGGGCGCGACGTTCCGCCGCAAAAGTAGCTTCGGCTGACCTACGAGAAACGCCCATCAGGCTTAAGCGTGCTCAATCCCCCTGTTTCCGATCACGGTCTCCCGCGCGAGCTGGGCGTGTACGTGCACTTCCCGTGGTGCCTGAAGAAGTGCCCATACTGCGACTTCTTGAGTGTGGCTAGGGATCGGCGGAGCTTGCCGCACGAAGCCTACGCGGACGTCGTGATCGCCGAGCTCGAACGCCGGGCCCAAAGCCTACGCAATGTACGCTTGCTGAGCGTGTTCTTCGGTGGCGGGACGCCTTCGCTCTGGGAACCGAGCGCCCTCGGCCGCGTGCTGTCACGCATTCGAGCGCTCTTTCCTGCCGGCTCGGATGAGGTGGAGGTCACCGTCGAATGCAACCCCACAAGCTTCGACGTCGAGCGTGGGCGCGCCTTGCAGGCGGTGGGGGTAAACCGCGTCAGCATCGGCGTGCAGGGCCTGGACCAAGCGCGCCTGCAGTTTCTGGGCCGATTGCACGATGTCGACTCGGGCCTAGCCGCGGTGCGCGACGCCTTGAAAAGCGGCTTGCCCCGGGTATCTGCCGATTTTATTTTTGGGGTTAGCGGGCAAGCAGCGGACGCAGCCTCGCGCGAAGCTCGCATCATGAGCGAGCTCGGCACGAGTCACCTCAGTGCGTACGCGCTGACGATCGAGCCCGGCACGCAATTCGGCGCTCTGGCCCGCAAAGGGAAGCTGCCGCTCCTCGATGAAGCGGCCGTGGCGGACTCGTTCTTGGCGGTCGAAGCGACCCTCGAGCAGGCAGGCTTCGAGCACTATGAGGTCAGCAACTACGCTCGCAATGGGGAGCGCTCCCGACACAACGTAGGTTACTGGGTCGGCCGAGATTATCTCGGCCTTGGCTGCGGCGCTTGGGGGACGTTGAGCCAAGGCGGGCTGCGCCATCGTTACCGCAACACCCCCTCGCCCGAGCGCTACCTCGCCGCCGCGTCGAGCTTTGCCCACGCCAATCTGTCGGAGCTCGGCCCGTTGGTCGCGAGCTATGAGTCGATCACCGGTGAGACGGCGCTCGCCGAGCGCATCATGCTCGGTTTGCGGCTCGCCGAGGGCGTCGATCTAGAGCGTGCCGCCGCCGACCTCGGAACGCCGCTGTGGACTCGCGACCGCGCGCGCGCGCGCGACCGCTTGCTCGGCCAGGGCAAGCTGACCCTGGCCGGCGGAGTCGCGACCATTCCCAAACGGCACTGGCTGTTCGCCGACGGCATCATCGCGGATCTGATGTAACGGAGCCGCGCCCACCACGACCTTCGCGCCCACCGACCGATGTGCGCGTCCCCGCTTTTCGTCACCAGCGAAGTCTCACGCGGCCGTCGCCTTCCGCCCAAGGTCGCCGATCGCTCGTGCACCGAACGGTACGCTCACCCGTCGCGGTGGGATGCTTCGGTGTACCAGAAAGCGTCGCCGCGGTTTCGTCGCCCAAAAAACGCGCCTAAAACGCGCCTCGGGCAGGGTGCGGGGGCGTACCCGAAGTCTGCTTCGAAGAGGCGGCGGAAATCATTCGACGCTCGCGCGCTAGCGCGAGATAACCCAATATCTAGCCGTAATCCTGCCGAATTGTGATTGCAGCGGGGGCCGGGTGCGGTATTGTCGGCCCGAGATTCGAACGGTTCCGGTACGGCACGACCCCTTTTCTCTTTGGGCTCGCGACGACTTTCCGAGCCGCAACGAGAGGAGAAAGTGATCATGGGAAATCGTTTGTACGTCGGGAACTTGTCATTTCATTCAGATACGGAGGCCGTTCGCGCTGCGTTCACGCAGTACGGCGAAGTGACTGATGTCCACATCGTGACTGATCGCGCCACTGGGCAGTCCCGCGGCTTCGCTTTCGTGACCATGGGCTCGGATGAGCAAGCCCAACGGGCGATTGAAGGCGTTAACGGCCAGATGATCGACGGTCGTCCTTTGCGCGTGAACGAGGCTGAAGAGCGTCCGCAGCGCGGCGGTGGTGGTGGTGGTGGTGGTGGTGGTGGCGGTCGTCCCGG
>CAHJWM010000044.1 GCA_903642325.1 Myxococcales bacterium
GCTCGGCGCTCCTCCACCCGCCACGCCGCCTGCGCTGCTCCCGGCGCTGGCGGTGTTGCCCGCGCTCGATGCGCCGCTTCCGCTGCTCCCGGCGCTGGCGGTGTTGCCCGCGCTCGATGCGCCGCTTGCGCCGCCGAGAAGGCTTGTGTCGCCGCCTCCGCTCGCAACAACGCCACCACTCGCCTGCCCAGACCCTCCGCTCCCTTGCCCGGCCCGCCCAGCGAGACCACCCTCACCGGAAGCGCCGTCGCTGTTGTCGCTGCAACTCAGCGCGTGAAACGCGACCAGGCAGGTGAGGCTGAAGAACGTGCTCGGCTTGCGCATCATGACTTCCTACAACTATCAGAGGCGGTCAGGGTGTGCCCGCATTCAGATTCGGCGCGCGCCGCGCGAATAAAAGGCGCGTTACATCGCCACGCGATAATTCTTGCTCGCCTGATGAGGCTACAGTTTCGTCGCGTTGCGTCGCCGATGAGCGCAATGCGCGCGTCTAGGGCAAAGTCGCGGGGCTGTGTTTCCGGACCGTGATCTCGCGCGGTCTACGGAGGAACTGCCCGTCAAGGCGATTGCCGCGGAACGGCCCCGGGTGCCACCGGTAGCAGAGGGGGCTCCGGCGGCTCGGACGACGAAACTGGACGGTCCGCCAGCGCTGGCCGCCCCTCGCCGATGGCGGCCGCGATGGCGTCTGCGAGCTGTCCCAACAGGCCGCTCATGCTCCCGACCAGATCGGGGGTGGTGCGGGTCGCGGGACGAATGCGGAGTGCATAACGCTTCAGACGGGTGGCGTCCGGATCCGTCCAGCGAACGGCGACTTCCGCCGTGAGCTCTACCGAGCCGCTCGCGGTCAGCTCGAACCGTGACACGGCTACCTCGATGCGCACGTCCGCAGTCGCAGAGAGCGCGCCGGTCTCAGTGTAAACCACGCAGCCAGGCAGACGCTCGGATAGATCATCTGCGAGCGTGGCTCCCGCCATCGCGTCCAAAGGTGCACCCCAGCGCTCGTCCGCCGCCAAGCCTAGGCGCTCCGCGGTCACGCGGCGTACGATGTGCGGGCGGTCGAGATAACCCGGCAAGCCCGGACTACGTAACTCGATCTTCAGTGGTGGACTGCTGACGGTCGGCCCGGACCGCGAGGACAGCGCATAGAACACGGGGTCGGGTGAACCCGCGCAGCCCAAAAGCGCGAGCGACAACCCGAGCACAATTCGTACGTTCACGGCTCGTTCTCTTTTCGCCCGCTCACTAGTGACTCGGGGTGGCGGTTCAGATAGTCGGTCAAGAGCCGAATGCTACGGGCCGCGTCGGTGACCTGAGACATCATTCGATCGAGGCTGCGCTGGGTTTTCGAATCGGAGCCGTAGCCCGATTGACCGAACGCGGCTTCGGCTTGGTCGACGGCTTGCTCTAGCTTCTCGGATATACGGGGCAAGCGTGAAAGCGCTGGCTGCAGATCCGTTTTCGCTTCCCGCGCCAGTTGACCGACCTCCTTCAGGGCCGAGTCGAGCGAGGCAATGGCATTCTGCAGCTCGGGCCCCCCGACCGTGCGATCGAGGGAAGCCAGTGCCTTGTTCGCATTGCTTCCAATTTCTTCGAACGGAATACTGTTGACCTTATTGGCAATTTGACTCAGCGAGGCCGTCAGATCCGTTAGATCCTGGCCCTCGCTAGGCAGTACCGTCGCGTCTCCCTCGCTGGCGACCGGCGCGGACTTCGAGCCTGGCACGAACTCGAGCGAAAGCTCTTTCTGGCCGGTCAACAGGCTGCTACTCGCCAAGACAACGCGCAGTTGGTTCTGCACGAGCGAGCGCATACCGTCACCTTGAAGTGCGCTGCGGTCGACCGCGTCGAGAGCGCGTTCGGCCTGTAGCACGTACGCGATGCGCGCAGCCAATTGCCCCTGATGGCCGGGCCGAGGATCCTTCACTAGATCGATATCCGTGACCGAGCCCAGCTGTTTCCCGAACATCTGTACGGCCGACCCCTTGCCCAGGCCACGAATCGAGCTTTGAAAGTAGCTCACGTAAGGCACGCCCGCGCTGTAAAGCCCGATCTCGGCTTGTGGCTCGTCGGCGTAGAGGTCGAATGTAGTTTCAGGCGGGCTCTGGGCGTGTAACTCCGCGCCCGCCGGGTTGCGAAAAGCGATCCCGCCAGACAAGAGTGATTTGAGCGACTGCAGCTCGACGTGCAACCCCTGTGCACCGGTGTTCACGCTGAACCCGGAGCTGTTCCAAAACCGCGTCTCTGGGACAACGTGGCGATCGTAGGGCGAGCGCACGAAGATTCGCACCGACACCTCGTTGCTCTTGTCGTTCAGCTCGGCGCTCAGCACCTCGCCTACGCTTACGTCGCGATAGAAGACGGGCGCACCTTCACTCAACCCGCCGAGCTGTTCCGCGTTCAACAAGTACACGCTACCCGGTTCGTCCGAGCGCACGCTCGGCGGTGTTTCCAGGCCCTTGAAGTCGGTTTGAGGTGTCCCGCCGGGTGGGCCGGGATCGACGGCCACGTAGGCCCCGGAAACGAGCGTTTCCAGCCCGGATTGAAGCGCGCTCAATCCGCCCCCGAGCCGCGGCCGCGCCACCCAAAAACGCGTCTTGTCCGTCAATAAGTCGGCTGACTTGCCGCTCATCCGGACTTTGACCACCACGTGCGACAAGTCGTCCGCTAGCTCGATGCGTTCCACCGTGCCTAGGGTTACCGCCTTGTATTTCACCTGCGTTTGCTGGGCGCTCAAGCCGTCAGCGGTTTCGAAAGTGATGGAGATCGTGGGCCCGCGTTCGGAGGCCAAAGTGTAGGCGAGGTAACCAACCAGGCAGAGGGCAGCCAGCGGCAGCAGCCAAATCCAGGAAAACCCGTGGTTTTCACGGAGCGTTGCGCTCGGCAGCTCGGGCTCGGTGCGCGGTTCCGGTGGCTTGGAGGGCGCGTTCACGAAGTAACTCCTGGCGCAATCGCGGGCCCCGGATTCTGACCGGCGGCGTCCCACATCAAGCGCGGATCGAACGCGCGCGAAGCGAGCATGGTGAGCACGACGACACCGCAAAACGCACTGGCGCCAAGGCCCGGCATGACGTTACCCAACCAGCCGAAACGCGCGAGCGTGACCAACATCATGGTCGCGAAAATGTCGAGCATCGACCAACGCCCGATCAACGCCACGAGGCGAAACAGACGCGTCCGCGTGCCGAGCCCCGCTGCGGACCGGAGTGATGTGCTCACGAGCAGAAACGACAACGCGCCGAGCTTGACCAAGGGCACGAGTATACTCGCTACGAAGACGAGCAACGCGAGCCCCCACATACCAACGTGCAGCAGCTCCCGAGTGCCGCCCAAAATCGTGCTCGGGCCGCCGCGCCCGAGCTTCGTGATCGTCATCACCGGTAGCACATTGGCCGGAATGGCCAGTAACGCCGCGGAGGCGATCAGCGCCCAGGTGCGCCGTACGCTATCGTGCTTGCGCGCGTGCACGCTCTGCTCGCAGCGCTGGCACTTCGAGCCTTCAGCGGCGTGAGTCACGAGACCGCAGCCATGGCAAGCGAGCCAACCCGTAGGGGTGCGCGCGCCTCGTGACTTGGGCCCGAGCGGTACACGGTGCCAAAAAACGGCGCGATCCAAAGCGGCATCGACGGCAACCGAGCAGACGGCGGCGCCGCCCAACGCAAACAGGGCCGGTCCGAACGCAACCAGCATCCAGGCGCGCAAACGAAACAGCGCGATGATCGCGCCAAGCAAAAATACGTCGACCATGGCCCACTCGGTGAAGACCGGCAGTGCGGTGAAACAAGCCTTGAGCCAGCGTGGAACGCGACCAAAGCGAAGCGCAAGCGACATAGCCAGCACCGTACTCAGCTTCGCGAACGGCAGTATGAGCAACGTGATGACTACGGCCAGCGCCAGCGCCCAAGCCCCGTTTTGGCTCAGCCGCTCTGGGCCGTTCACCAGATCGCTCGTGGCGAAGCGGCCGCCTTGCATCCACACGCTGGCGGTCGGCAGTACGAACGCAAGGGCGAACAAGCCAAGCCCCGCCGCGGCGCACGCCGCGCTCAGCACGACACTGTTGTGACGGACCTGGCGCAACCTCGCTCCGCAGCGCTCACACAGGACCACAGCCGCCACTGAAGCATCGGGCAGCCGCTGCACCAAGCCGCAATCGTGGCACTCGCTCAGTACATCGGCATCGTGAGCATCGGGCTGTCGCACGTGCGCTAGCAAATACCATAACTGGGAGGGAGACTCCGACAACCGTCTATCGGACCGCGCCTTCTGGCGCTTTTTGGCCCCCTGTGGCTGAATTGTGCGAAGCCGACCCGCGCGCTGCCGTGACAAGGCCCAGATAATCGCCAACTCCCCTTCGGATGTGCCGGCCGGCGCGCCACGACTCGGCCGTGTCCGAACGAAGAGCGTGGCCTCGTTCATGCAGTCTCGAGCGGCTTATGTCTTTTGGAATTTACCTGTTCGGCGTCATCCTCCTCATTGCGGGAGTCGTCTACGGCGCGGCCATGCTGCACGCGCCGCTACATTGGATCGTGGTAGCGACGCTTCTGCTGCTCGGAGCAGGTGTCGTCACAGCGGTCAAAGCGACCCGTCAGAGAGATTCTGCCGACTAAACGCAAATACCCCGGCAAACTTGCCAGGTCGCGTCAGGCAGGAAAGAATGGTCAACTTGAACTCGGAGCGAGGTCGGACCAGCGCGTGCAACGGTGTGGGGGCGCACTGGCGAGCTTGGGCGACCGCCGAAGACGCCACGGGGCCGGTGACGAGGCCAAGATCATGAGCGCAAAGACGGCGCACAAACGGCCCAAGGCCATTCAGCTGACCTCTCATCCAGGTGGGCCCGGTCCCAAGCCGGTGCCCGTGGTGTGGGGCGCGGTAGACCCGATGACGCGGGGCCCGCTGATCGGTACGGTCACGAACACCGCGCAGCGGAACGTGATCGGCACGCACGCCGGTAGCTATTCCGTTTACCGCGCCGTCGCCGTGGCCGCCGGTGCGCTCGATCCGTTGCGCAAGCCCGACCTGACGAACACTTCACCGACGCACGTCATTGGCCCCTTTCCGAGCTGGTTCGATCCGACGAAGATCGTGTCACTCGACCCGTTCGGCGCCTTGGTGAGCGAGGTATTTCAGCCCTACTTCCAGCAAGGCTATGACATCCGTCCCACGATTGCCGTGACGAGGGCGCACATTCAGCTGCCTGAGCTGGAAGAGGCGATCCATGCGGGGCGGTTGAAGGTGGACGGGCACGTGCTCAAGCCGGGCGGCTCGGTCGTGGTCGTCAAGGCCGCGCTGGAGCCAGTGTGGTACCTGCCCGGTGTCGCCGCGCGCTTTGGTTGTGAGGAGGCGGACCTACGGCGCACCTTGTTCGAGCACACCGCCGGAATGTTTCCCGAGCTCGTGACGCGCACTGATTTAGAAGTGTTCATGCCACCGATTGGCGGCGCAACCGTGTACATGTTCGGTGATATCTCGGGTATCTCCAATCCCGATAAACCATTGGCCGTGCGCGTGCACGACGAGTGCAATGGGTCGGACGTGTTCGGCTCCGACATCTGCACCTGCCGGCCGTATCTCACGCATGGCATCGAGGAGTGCGTGCGCACCGCGCAAGCGGGCGGCTCGGGCGTCATCGTTTACAACAGAAAAGAAGGTCGTGCGCTCGGTGAAGTGACCAAATTCCTGGTATACAACGCGCGCAAACGCCAAACCGGCGGGGATCGCGCGGATCAATATTTTGCGCGCACGGAGTGCGTGGCCGGCGTCCAAGACATGCGCTTTCAAGAGCTGATGCCGGATGTGTTGCATTGGCTCGGCATCACCAAAATCGACCGCTTCGTGTCAATGAGCAACATGAAGCACGACGCGGTGGTGCGTGCGGGTATTCGAATCTTGGAGCGCGTCGCGATCCCGGATGACCTGATCCCCGAGGATGCGCGGGTCGAGATGGACGCCAAGATGGCCGCCGGTTACTTCACCGAGGGCACAGTGCCCGACGGCAACGAGCTGGCGAAGCCCAAAGGTCGTGACTTCGAAGGTGGCTGAGGTGACGTCAGCACCTTCAGCACAGGTTGAGTACGAGTACCTACAAACGCCACAAGCGATTCGCGAGCGATCCGAGCGCGTGTTCCAGATGGCCTTGACCGACCAGCTCGAGCACTGGCAGCTGGATGAGTCGAAGCTGGAGGCGGTCGCGGCGCGGGTATTGGCCATCACGCGCGCGACTTATCCAGACTTGTCGCGCATTCCATACCATGGGCGGTATCGGCACTTCGATGTCGGCGCAGTGCCGCGTTTGGCGAATTTCAACGCGCAGATTGCCGCCTTCTCTGGCGATGAGCAGCTCGCGGCCCGTTTCGAGCTGGTGATCACGAGCGTGCTGCTCGACGCCGGCGCCGGGCCAAGCTGGCAGTACCGCGCTGCCGATGGCGGGGTCTACACCCGCTCGGAAGGGCTCGCCGTCGCAAGTTATGAGCTGTTCACCGCCGGCGGGCTGGGCGGTACCGCGCATGCGCCTCGGGCCGATGCCGTTGGGCTCACGGGGCTGACCGCTAGCGTCCTCGCTGACGCCTTTCAGGTTACCCCGAGCAACCCACTTACCGGGCTGACTGGGCGTGCAGCGCTGCTGCGTCGCCTGGGCGAGCTCGTCACGCTGACCCCGGAGTACTTCGGGCCTCCGGAGTCCGCGCGGCTGGGCAATTTGGGAATCTGGTTGAAGCGTTCAGCGCGCTCCGGGGTGCTCGACGCCACCGCCCTGCTGCGCAGCGTGCTGCGTGAGCTCGGACCCATCTGGCAGGGTCGGCCGCATCTGGCCGCACAGAGCCTGGGCGACGTTTGGTGCCATTCGCGCCTGGGCTTCATGCCGTTTCACAAACTATCGCAGTGGCTCAGCTACTCACTCTTCGAGCCTTTGGAGGCGGCTGGCGTTCGCATCGCCCAGGCCGACGCACTGACCGGCCTGGCAGAGTACCGCAATGGCGGACTGTATGTGGACGCGGAGGTCTTGCGCCTGCGTGAGCCGAGCGCCACCTCCCAGGCGCACCGCGTCGATTCCGACTTGGTCATCGAATGGCGGGCCCTGACCATTACGTTGCTCGACCGCACCGCTGACATCATCCGGCGCTCGCTCGGCGTGGACGCGGCGCACCTGCCGTTGGCGCGCATCTTAGAGGGCGGCACTTGGCGCGCCGGCCGTGCCATTGCGCATGAATTGCGCGCCGACGGCAGCCCGCCCCTGCACATCATCAGCGACGGCACGGTATTTTGATTTCGGAGCACGTATGAGCACCAACAACGTCACGGTCGTCGATCACCCATTGGTGCAACACAAGCTCAGTCTGCTCCGGCAAAAGGATCGCAGTACTAGCGGGTTTCGCACGCTGCTGGGCGAGATCAGCATGTTGCTCGTGTACGAGGTGACGCGCGATCTGAAGCTCACCTACCGGTCGATCGAAACCCCGTTGGCCACCATGCAAGCGCCGAGTATCGACGGCAAAAAAGTCGTACTGCTAAATATTCTACGTGCGGGCACCGGCATGGTGGAGGGCATGCTCCGGATTTTGCCCTCGGCGCGCGTCGGAAACATCGGCCTATACCGCGACCCGGAAACGCTCGGCGCCGTAGAGTATTACTTCAAGTTGCCGAACGAGATGTCCGACCGCGATGTGATCGTGGTCGACCCCATGCTCGCAACCGGGAACAGCGCGGTTGCGGCTGTCGATCGCGTGAAGGCGGCAAACCCACGCTCAATCAAATTCGTGTGCCTGCTCGCAGCGCCAGAAGGGATTGCCAATTTTCAGGACGCGCACCCAGAGGTGCCGATATTTACCGCCGCGATCGACTCCCACCTAGACGAGCACGGTTACATCATCCCCGGGCTCGGCGACGCCGGTGACCGGCTCTTTGGCACCAAGTGAGACCGGTGATGGATCGGACTCAGGCTTTCACCAAAGCGCGCCGGTGCATCTAATCATCGGCCCGCAGGGGCGCTCGGTACGCCGGTAGCGCCGTTCGGCGCGGCACCTGGCACGGGCGCGCCGGGGATGGTGCCATTCGAGACAGATTGGTTGATGTTCGAGCCATTCGGCAAGGACTGCGATGAGGGCACCGACACGGTCCCATTAGGAATATTCGGCACCGGATTCGCGGCGGGCACCGAGCCGACTAATCCTGGATTTGCGGAAGCGCCCGGTACGGTCCCATTCGGTACGCCCGCCGCGGATGAGTAATCGACTAAGGGCGCGCCCTGGTACTGCAAAGGCACTCCCTGCGATGGCGAGCCTTGGTTCGACGCGCTTTGATACGGCACTTGGTTGGCCGCGCCTGGGTACGGCGCCGGGCTCGCAACGCCCGCACCCGGGTTCGCGTACAGGGGCGGTGAGCTTGCTGCGCCGCTCGATGCTCCGGCTGCACTCTGGGCCGGCGCGGCGGGCGCGACCGCCCCTTGCATCGGCACGTTGA
The DNA here is from genome assembly GCA_903642325.1 of Myxococcales bacterium. Lineage (GTDB taxonomy): Bacteria > Myxococcota_A > Polyangia > Polyangiales > Polyangiaceae > PMG-095. The sequence goes on from CAHJWM010000044.1 coordinate 8,452, forward strand.
CGACTACAACGGTGGATGGCGTGCCGTTGCTCGGCGCAGCCGGCTGGACTTGAGCTGCGTTGGGTTGCCCGTTGGGGTCGCGCTGGGCGCCCTGGGTCGCCAAAGCCGCAAGCGTCGACCAGCCGTCCTTCAGCTCTTCACGCTGCGCGGCTTCAGTGCGAGCGCGCACCGAATGGTCATGTGCGATAACTCCGACGATGCCGGCGCCCACGAGGGTCAAACCCAGCGCTACCGCTAACGTGCCGAAGGACCGCCGAGGGGGCATCCGGCGCGCGGCTGGCGTGGGGATCTCGACTACGTGCTCGCCGTGAGAGTTGTACTCTTCGCCTGAACCCTGAATCATGCTGGCTCCATATGCCGCGCTCGCGGCAGTGAGACGTTTAGAGCAAGCTTCGGGCCAGTGGGTCGGTACTCCGTCCGCGGAAAGGGCGGGTGGGCTAAATGCGACAATCACACGCTATTTTCAGGAGCAGCCATCGCCCGGTGGCGGCAGGCCGCGCGGCGCGCTGCCCCGTTGTGACTGCGCGCCACGCACTGCGAGTCGAGCGGGGAGTAGGCCCAGCGCTCCGGGGGAGCGGTGCCTCGCGCGAAGCGCCAATGAGATTGGGCAGGCGTGGAGCGACTTTCACTCGGCCTTGGCCCGTGCGGCCTCGTCGAACACGTCACCGAGGATTTGTTGCCGCGGGCGGCATCGTCGAGCTGGCTTCACCTCAGGCGAATCCGCAAGCGTGGTCCAGTGCCACGCCGGGACCCGTATCCTGCGCCCTCATCCCGAGCCCTACCGTGGACCACACGCCCGCGCCGCGCAACGGCGGAAGGCCGTATGTCACGTGCTAACGTTGTAGCCCCATGACGGAGATTGGGTCTCGAAGCAGGGCGCTGGTGGCGGTTCTGCGACCGCTGATCATCGCGCTGGGCGTGGTGCTGGGTCTGGAAATCCTTGCCCGGGCCGTGGTGCGCTCTTTCGAGATCAAGCATCAGGAAAAACGCATCACCGTGACCGGCTCGACCACGCGCCGGATCCGCTCGGATTTGATCGTATGGCACGCCCATTTACGCGCACAAAACGCGGACCTCACCGCCGCTTACAAAAAGATCGCGGCCGACGTGCCGGTCGTCCTGGAGTTCATTCGAGCGCGGGGCATGGCGGAGCCACAGATCACCGTATCGGCGGCTTCGATCACCGAAGTTCACCCGCGCAACGCCGAAGGCATGGTGCAAGACGAGGTCGTCGCCGCGTATGGCGCGCAGCAAGACATCGTGGTCGAGTCGAGCGACATCGCCAAGGTCGAATCGATCTCGCGGGAAGCCACCCAGCTGCTCGACCGTGGTGTGTACATTCAGTCGGACGCCCCGCTTTACGTATATACGAAGCTTGGCCCACTCAAGCTTCAAATGTTGGCCGAGGCATCCAAAGACGCACGGCTCCGGGCGGAACAGATCGCGCGCAATACTGGCTCGCACCTGGGCGCGCTGATCACTGCGCGCATGGGCGTCTTGCAGGTGAACCCCAAATTTTCCACCGAAGTCTCGGGTGAGGGCAATAACGACAAGAGCACACTCGAGAAGGACGCTTTCGCCGTCGTTACGGCCTCTTTCGAAATTCGTTAGTGACTCTGCTCGCAAGTGCGTTCCGGATTTCGCGGCAACAAGTGAACGAGGGCCGCAGAAATCTGCCAGCACGGCTCAGTTAGCCTCGATGCTCGATCGGTGCGACGCACGACAGCCCAGAACGGAGCCGGCACCCGTGCACTGAGCCCCTAGACGCGCCGAACCGAGCGGGCTACCGGTGCCCTTCCTTGCAATTCATTAAACCCCTAAATACCCCTGGCGCGGAAGTCGCGGCCGTCACCTCCGCGCTTTTGATCGCGCAGCAGGTCGCCGGCAAAGCGACGCGCGACGCGCTGTTCTTGTCCGCCTTTGGGGCCTCGTATTTGCCTTTTGCGATGGCCACGGGGGCGGTGTTGTCGCTCGGCGCGGTGCTCTGGTTATCGCGCTTGATGAGCCGCCATCCGCCCCGGGTCATCATGCCCGTCCTCTTTGCGATCAGCGCCTTCGGCTTCGCGGCGGAGTGGCTGCTCGAGCTCAGCGCCCCACGCGCGGCTGCCCTACTGGTCTATCTACACACTGCCCTGTTTGGACCAGCTACCATTTCGACATTTTGGTCGCTGATCAACGAAAGCTTCGACCCACACGCGGCCAAGCGTGCCGTGGCGCGCATCGCAGGCGGCGGAACCCTGGGCGGCGTGCTCGGTGGTTTGACGTCGTGGCGCGCATCGACCTTGGTGCGACCGGCTACCGTGCTTTTGATTTTGGCCATCCTCAATGGCCTGGCCGTGGTCGGCACGCTCTGGATGCGAGCCCGCCGTGCGGGCGTGATGCCGGCGCCAGTCTCGAACACGGACCGCCCCTCGTCCGCGGAGACCGAGTCCGCGCTCGGCGCTTTGCGGGCCATGCCGTTCCTGCGAAACCTGGGTCTGCTCGTCGCGCTGGGTGCGGCGACGTCCGCGATTTTAGACTACCTGTTCAGCGTGCAAGCCGTGGCCGAGTTTGGCAAAGGCCCGGCCCTGCTCTCCTTTTTCTCCCTGTTTTGGCTGGGCGTGGGTGTGCTGTCGTTCCTGCTTCAGCTCTCGGTAGGCCGAGTCGCGCTCGAAAAACTAGGCCTTGCGGTGAGCATTGCCGTACTGCCCGGGCTGATTATCCTGGGCGGGGCGTTCGGACTAGCCATGCCCGGGTTGGTCAGTGCCTCCACCTTACGCGCATCCGATGCGGTGCAGCGCAACACTCTGTTTCGTTCCGCGTACGAGTTGCTGTACACACCCATTCCCGAAGAGCGCAAACGAGCAACCAAGGCGCTCATCGACGTCGGCTGTGACCGCCTGGGCACCGTGGTCGGCAGCGGATTGGCCTTGTTGGCGTTGGCAGCGTTTTCGCGTTCGCCAGGTCCTATCTTGCTTGGTGCAGTGGTCGTTTTGGCGCTCGCCACGCTGCCGCTGACGCGTCAGCTCCACGTCGGCTACGTCACGGCGCTCGAGCAACAATTGAGGGAGGGCGCGGCCGAGAATCGAATCACGACTTATGAGGCGCTCACACGAGCAAGCCTCATAGGCTCGCCTCAGTCGGAGCGCGATCATCTCGTCGAACAAATTGAGGACTTTCAGCCAGGGGGGCTCACGGCCCTGCTCGAAACGAGCAATCCAGAGACCCGAGAGCAGCACAACAGCAACCCCGGTGTCCTCACTCGCCCACCGCCGCCCGCCGAGGCCCAGCTCGGCGAGCTGCAGCACGTCCTCTCCACGAACGCCGTCGAGGTCAGGCAGGCCCTGGAGCACCTTCAGCCTCGCGGGCCCGCTGTCGCGTCCGCTATCCTGCTTTTAGCGCATCAGGATTTCCATCAGGCGGCGGTGACCGGGCTGGCCGCTATTGCTTCTTCGATTACCGGTCAGCTCGTGGATTCGCTGCTCGATCCGAGCCTGGATTTCGTGATCCGCCGCAGGATTCCGCGGGCCCTGCGCAATTGCTCGACGCAGCGCGCGGCGGACGGGTTGCTGCTAGGCCTCGGCGACGAACGCTTCGAGGTCCGCTACGAGTGCGGGCGGGCGCTGGTGAAGGTGACCAGCGTCCAAGCCGACTTGACCATCCCGCGGGAAAAGGTGTTCGAAGCGATCCAGCGGGAGCTGCAAGCGGGCAAGCGGTTGCTGAGTGGGATGACCTCGCACTTCGACGAGGACCCACATGGAGACGAGCAGCACGCCCTCGTAGACAGTCTGATGCGGGACCGCGTCGACCGCACGCTCGAACATGTGTTCACTATCCTTTCTCTGAACCTCGAACGCGAACCTTTGCGCATGGCGTTCCGCGCGCTGCACCATCAGAACACCGCCTTCCGAGGTACCGCGCTCGAATATTTGGACACGGTGCTGCCCGCGGAAATCCGGCACATCGTCTGGCCCTACCTGGGTGAAGCGGCGCCACTGCCCACGGCCCGAAGCCCGCGCGAGCTCTTGGCCGAGCTGGCCCGCGCCGGCACTTGAGCCAGTTTCGAACGGCAAACATCGCCGCCATCGCCACGTAAATCAACGGATAAGCGAGCGGCTGAATTGGTCCGGGCCACACGGTGCGAATTCGATGCTGATCGGGTAGTATGCGGGAAGTGACGGTTGGCTTTTCGGTGCTGCGGGCGGCCGGGCAGGCGCGCGCCGGGGTGCTGCATACCCGCCGCGGCGACATCCCCACGCCGGTATTCATGCCCGTGGCTACGCGCGCCGGCTTCCGTCACATCTCGATGGACGATGCGCGAAGCACGGGCGCTGCCATCATCCTATCGAACACGTATCACCTTCTAGATCAGCCCGGGCCCGAGGTTTTTGCCACCTTTGGGGGCATTCATCAATTCATGAGTTGGTCCGGGGCCGTCCTGACCGACAGCGGCGGCTATCAGATTTTTTCGCTGCCAGGTGAGCGCCGCATCGACGAGCGCGGCGCGCATTTCCGGCTTCCGAGCGGCCGCCGTCATCTGCTCACTCCTGAGTCGAGCATCGAGATGCAACAGGCCATCGGTAGCGACATCATGATGGCACTGGACGTGTGCGTGCCTTCTGACCGTGACGAGGGGCGCACGCGTGACGCCATGATCACGACCCATGCCTGGGCGAAACGCAGCCTCGAGACACACGCGCTCCACCGTGCTGGGCAAGCGTTGTTCGGCATCGTTCAAGGCGGCGTACACCCGGCCTTGCGCGAAGAGAGCACGGCCGCCATCGGCGCGTTGCCGTTCGACGGCTTTGCGATTGGCGGCCTGGCCGTGGGTGAGACACGCGCCGAGCGTGAAGCCATGACCCTGCTTTGCGCCCGCGCGTTACCCCCACACAAGCCGCGTTACCTGATGGGCGTCGGGACACCAGTGGATCTGTTGGAAGCCGTAGAGCGGGGGGTGGATATGTTCGACTGTATTTTGCCCACCAAGATGGCCCAGCAGGGCTGGGCTTACACCTTTCAGGGCGTGCTGGAAGCTAAGCGCCCGGCAATGCGGCATGCGGACGGGCCGCTCGAGCTCGACTGCGATTGCTTGGCGTGCAAGACGCAACCGCTCGCCTACATTCACCACCTTCTGCGGGTGGGTAGTGCGCAGGGCGTGCGGTGGCTGGCCATTCATAACCTCCATCACACTCAACGATTGATGACCCGCGCCCGAGACGCCATCCTCTCTGACGGCTGGCCGCCGTTTTATGCCGAGCTACGCGAGCGCTTAGCGCAGCGGATCAAGTGCCCTTGCTGAACGTCACTGTTCCAGCGGACGGTGCGCGCTGCGCAGAACGACCCGCGACCAAATCAATCCTGGCGGGAGCAGGCTCGCGCAGCGGGAGCATCACGACCGGCTGCGCGAGCACCCGAATCAATGCCAGGGCCCGAACCAGCCGCCGATCGTCAAGCGCGCCGCGACCACGGTCTGCTTGGCATCTCCCGAAAGGTCCGTGTCCAGCGCTGGCCCAAAACCGACGAAAAAGTGGGTGACCGGGTGGAACATGAACGGCGCAAAAAGGTTCAGCGCGATGTGGTTGCCCGATGCCGTGTCGCCGCCGGCAAGGTCGCTGCTGCTGGAATGCGTGTAAGAGAAACCGAGCTTCGGCCAAAACGAGATGCGCTTGCTTAGAGGAAGATTATAGCCGACGCGAGGTCCAATCTCGAACTTGTTCGAGTGGCCGTCGCCGACCTTGACATAGTCGAGACCTACGAAGCCGCCGATCGAGAGGTTGTGCACCACGAAATAGTCGATAGCCGGCAACAGGACGATCTCCGTTTTCGAGGCGCTCTCGCCGCTGACGCTCGTATGAGAAATCGACAGGCTCGAGTCACTGGAGACGGCAATTTGCCCCTGGTCGCCAAACGCGCCGGACGGTGAATCGACTGGCACGGCCGGCAATGCCGGGGTGTTTGCATTGGCGTTGCCCGTGGCCTTGATCTTGGCATCGTCTTTCATGCCTTCGGCAGAGGCGAGCGCGGGCAATGCGAGCAGACCGAGCGTGAGCGAGAGGGGAAATCGGAAGGGCAATGACTTCATCGTACGTTCTCCGAGGGGGGGAATGAGGCGGGCGGTTGAGCGTGCCGGTAGGCGGCGCGAACGCCGTACTCGCCGAATAGGCACTGTATAACCTCATGAGCCAGGCAAAGTCGCTTTCGCTGCAAACCCGGCCTGTGCTCGGATTCCGTCCGACCAGCCTAACGCCAGAGCCCCCGCTTTTGACGCAAGAATTTGCGCATAATTCTGGCGAGCGGTCATGATTCTCGGCGTGGCAAAATTGGACAAGCCGATGCAACCGATTGCGACTGCGACCCACGTTGGTCGGAGGGTACCAGCGGCTCCGGCATGGCCGCTGCGCCGAGCAAGCGGCTCGCTCCGTGACCTCCCATGACTTCTCATACGAAAGGCACCTTTCGATCGCTCCAGGGCTTCAATTATCGGACCTGGGCGATGGGAGCGATCCTATCCAATGTTGGCACGTGGATGCAGCGTACCGCGCAAGACTGGGTCGTGCTCACGCAACTGACTCGACACAACGCCACGGCGGTGGGTGTGGTGATGGCGCTGCAGTTCGGGCCGCACGCGCTGCTCCTGCCAGTCACGGGTTTTGCCGCTGACCACCTCGACCGACGAAAGCTGCTCTTTGCGACGCAGGCCATGATGGGCCTCTTGGCGCTCGGCCTGGGCCTGCTGACGGTCGCGGGCGTGGTGAAGCTATGGCACGTGTACACTTTTGCGTTCTTGCTCGGTTGCGTCACGGCTTTCGATGCACCCGCGCGGCAGACATTCGTGTCCGAGCTAGTGAACGAAGCGGACCTTTCTAACGCCGTTGCGCTGAACTCGAGCTCCTTCAACGCCGCCCGCATGATCGGTCCGGCCGTAGCCGGGCTGCTGATCGAAAGCGTCGGCTCCGGTTGGGTATTTTTGATCAATGCAAGCTCGTTCGTTGCCGTGCTCGTGTTCGCTCAGCCTGCTGCACATTGGCGAGCTGCGCCCGCGGCCTCGCGCGCCGCGCAGCAAAGGCAGCTTCATGGAGGGCTTTCGCTACGTTTGGAAGCGACCAGACCTGAAAGCGCTGCTGCTCATGTTGTTCTTGATCGGAACCTTTGGGCTCAACTTTCCCATCTTCATCTCGACCATGTCGGTCAGCGTGTTTCACGCCGGCGCCGGCCAATTTGGGCTGCTCACTTCCAGCATGGCCCTCGGCTCGGTGACGGGGGCCCTGCTCGCCGCGCGTCGCGCCGCGCCGCGCATCGGGTTTCTGCTGGCCGGGGCTGCCCTGTTTGGCGTAGGGCTCGCGCTCGCCGCCGCCATGCCCAACTACGTGCTCTTCGGCCTAGCGTTGGTGATCGTCGGGGTGTCCGCGCAGACCTTCAGTGCGACGGCCAATAGCACCATGCAATTGTCGACCGAGCCCGGTATGCGCGGCCGCGTGATGGCTATTTTTCTGGCCATCGTCTTGGGCGGCACACCGATCGGAGCGCCGGCCGTGGGCTGGGTTGCCGATACGCTTGGCCCGCGCTGGGCGCTCGGCGTCGGCTCGGCCTCCGGCTTCGCCGCCGCAGCCGCGGGTGTGTATTACTTGGTCAAGCACCGGGGCCTGAGGCTGAGTATACGAGCAGGCAGAGTCCGCCTCAGTGTGACCCCTCTCGTCCGTGACGCCGAAGGCTGGGACGCCGCGCGACTCATCGAGTGACCATCAATCCTGACGAAATGCGAGCACCGCGCCGAGACCTCAAGTAGGGATGTCAAATATGAAAGTCGTCGTCATCGGGGGCAATGGGACCATCGGCAGCGCAGTTGCGAAAGCGCTCGGCGCCAATGGCCATCAGGTGCTCACTGCTTCGCGCGGCAGCGAATTGAAGGTGGACCTGCAGGACCAGGCTTCCATCGAGGCGCTGTTTGCGAGCGTGCCGAATGTCAACGCGGTGGTGTCGTGCGCGGGGGACGGGCTCTTCAAACCCTTGACCGACTTGACGGACGCGGACTTCGAGCTGTGCCTGCGCAGTAAGCTGATGGGGCAGGTGAATCTCGTGCGGGCTGCCGCCAAGCACCTTCTCGATCGCGGCTCGGTAACGGTCACGACGGGCACGCTCGCCATGCACCCAATGCCCGGCTCCGCCGCTATCTCACTCGTCAACGCCGGGCTAGACGGCTTCGTCCGCGGCGCGGGCTTGGAAATGCCGCGCGGCATCCGCGTCAACGCCGTGAGCCCCGGCTGGATTACGGAAACTCTGCTCAAGTTCGGCATGGACCCGAGCCCCGGCTTACCCGCGGTCGAATGCGCCAACGTGTACGTCAGCGCCGTTGAAGGCGCTGACCAGGGAAAGATCATCGAGGCAACGAAGCTCGACGTCACCCCCAGATGACTACGCCGGCTCTCGAGCGCTTCCTACACGCCCAGGCTCCCATGTACGCGGACGCGCTCAGTGAGTTGAAAGCCGGCCGCAAACGAAGCCATTGGATGTGGTTCGTGTTTCCACAGCTCCGGGGCTTGGGGCACAGTCCGACCGCCAGCTTTTACGGCATCAGCTCGCATGCGGAAGCCGTTGCCTACCTTGGTCACCCAGTGCTTGGCGGCCGCCTTCGCGAATGCGTCGCCGTCCTACTCGTCAACGAGCACAAAACGGCGCTCGAGATCTTCGGTTCACCCGACGACTTGAAACTGCGTTCCTGCGCCACGCTCTTTGCCGAAGTTTCGAGCGAGAGCTCGTTTCAGGCCGTGCTCGACCGGTTCTTCGGCGGCGCGCGCGATCGCAAGACCCTCGAGCTGCTACAAACACCGTGAGCGCATGCACGTGAGTTGCTGGATCGATGGTCACGGGCCACATACGAAGCGGCGCAGCCTTCGGCGTCGCTGCACGAGCGAAGCCGAGCGCGCGTTGCGCGTCTCGAGGCCGGGTTCCGAGTTGGCTGATTCCGCATGCGTACGGCGACGGTTCGCGAGCTGCGGATCGGCAGATTGGTCGGGTCGGGCCGTTGAAGGTAGCCGAGCACGGGGTTTGAGGCATACTGCGGCGCGCTGAGTATCGAGCCAAAAGACCAACCGGGGAGCGCGCCGCCGACGGCGGCAACCGGCGCCCCCGCATGAACGCCGCCGCTCGCCAAAGAACGGCTCGACTGGCGCGTGTGCTTCATCTCGCGTCGATCCTGAGCGGTTTCACCGCCCTGGCTCACGCCGAAGAGGCTGCGCCCGCACCACCCGAAGAGGCTGCGCCTGCACCGCGCCGCGCGAGCAAGGTCATGGCGGGCGGCCTCTGGGCATTGACGCAGCTCGTGCCAAGCCCCTTGCTCGTCATCGGCAGGGAACATGTCGGCGGCGGCGCGCGCTGGCAGCTCACGCCGCTCTCCTATTCGTTCGGCGTCAGCGCGCGGCCGCTCCGCGCTTTTTTCATCTCGCCTATCGCGCGTCATTCAGGCTCGGTCGAGCTGCACGCATCGCCCGAGTGGGCGTGTTGCGCCCCAAACCAGCGGAGCAGCTGGCTGATTCGAGCGGGGCTTCGTTTGTACTTGCCCCTACTCGAGCATGGCGAAAGGCTGTCGTGGTCGTTGGGCGGTTCTTACTATCGCGCGCTCGGCCGTAACGGCGCGGCCGCTGACCTCGGGATCTACACCTTCAATGGCATACTTGGCTTGAACGTCAGCGTTTCGCCATGGCTTTCGCGGCGCGAGCTGATTACCGCCCTCACCATCAGGTACTTCTGATGCGCGGCCTTGTCCTGGCGCTGCTCGCGGCGAGCCTGCTGGCAAACTCGGGTTGCGGCTTCGCTTGGCGCGTCATCGGACGCAGCTTGTCGGCGCCCCCCGAGCGCAAAGTCGCCCACAAGTTGACCGACCCGCGGCGAAACGACGCACGGTTGTCGGTGTTGTGGGTCGGTCATGCCACGGTGCTCGTGCAGCTGGACGATATTTTCGTGCTCACCGATCCGGTCTTCGCGCACACGCTGGCGCAGCTGTCACCGCGACTGATCGAGCCGGGGCTCGATCCGCAAAACATGCCGCCACTGGCCGCCGTGTTGATCTCGCACATGCACTTCGATCATCTATCGTTCTCGAGCTTGGATAGCGTCGAAGCCCGCACCCCGGTCGTGCTCGTACCGCCCGGTGTCCGCGAGAATATGCCGAAGTACTCGTTCGCTATCCGCGAGCTTTCGCGCTGGGAGTCTTACGAAAGCAAGGGCCTCGAGGTGACGGCCGTACCGGTGCAGCACGTGGGCGGACGGTACGGCGTCGATGAGGCCTTCGAGCCTCGAGCCTTCACCGGCTATGTCATCGAGTATCACGGTCTGTCCGTGTATTTCGGCGGGGACACTGCGTTCGTACCGGAGGCGTTTAGGGCGACGCGCCAGCGTTTTCGCGACCTTTCACTGGCGCTGCTTCCCATCTGCCCAGACGCGCCCCGCGACTACATGCAGCACACACACGAAGGCCCGAGCCAAGCTTTGGATGCCTTCGCCCTGCTCGGCGCCCAGCGTATGGTTCCCATCCATTTCGATACCTTCATCAACTCCGACGACGCTTTCGGCGCCTGCCCCGCGGAGCTTCGTCGGCGCATGACAGAGCGCGGACTAAGCGAGCAACGGGTCGCGATTCTCGCGGTCGGCGAGCAGCGCGTTCTGATCGGCAAATGAGACCGCGCCCGTCTGCTTTTGCCTGAGCTGCGGCGTTTCAGCGAGCCAGCCCGTGCTCTTTGATCACATCGGCATTGCGGGCGTCGGCGCGTTGCAATGCGGGCCGCGCGCCCAGGCGCTCGGCATAGGCCGCAACTAAGGGCCGCGCCTCGAGCATGTTGAACCGGAGCATGTAGCGTAGGGTGCCGCCGAAGATCACGTCCGCCATCGAGAACGTGTCGCCCAGCAAAAATTCGCGATCTTGGAGCGCACTGTCGACCGCTGCGAGCATGGCTTCGTGCGTACCCCAGCCGGCTTGACTCGGTTTGACGGCCCAACCCGCCAGTTTTGCCATCGAGCCGGGCTCGATTACCGAGGGGGCGAACAGGGACCAGCGCAGGTACGTGCCGCGCTTGGGATCTTCCAGGGTTGGAGCCAAGCGGCCGATTGCGTAACGATCAGCCAGGTACAAGCCAATGGCGGCGACCTCCGTCACGACCTGGGCCTCATCGGTCAGAATCGGCAGCTTGCCCATGGGGTTGAGAGCCAGTAGCTCTGGCGCCTTGTGCGCCCCGGAAAGTAGATCGACGAACCGTAGCTCGTAACTCATGCCGAGCTCCTCGAGCATCCACACGACGGTTGCGGCCCTTGAATACGGGTGATGGTACAGAACGAGCGCCATGGCGGCGCTCTACCGTGAACGCTTCGCCGCGCCAAGCACGGAACGAGCCGGAGGAAGGCAATCAACGAACGCGCCGAGAGTGCCCCTCTGCGCCGCGTCGTTCGTCGGGGCGGCTCAATCGATGCGGAAGAGCACGTGGGCGATGCGCGAATCGTAGGCCTTCAGGCGATCAGTCGTGTCACGCAGATCGCGCGCAGTATCGGCCAGGCTGGTAGCCGGGTCGGGAGCGATGGTGCATGCCACGAGAATGGCCTTCGGACCGAGCTGCAGAGTGGCGACGGTGCTGACCTGCAACTTGGCGGATTGGGTACGAAGCAAGTCGTTGATTCCCTCGATCACCGGGGATGCGGCGGCCTCGCCCGCGATCAAGCTGCGCGTTGCGCGGGCGATGATGAGTGAATCTGCGATCAAAAGCACGCCGATCGCGATCGAGGCGATGCCGTCGGCGATCAGCAGCTTGAAATAGGCGCTGGCGACGACCCCCACGATCGCGATCCCGATACCAATCAACGCCGCGGAGTCTTCCAGCAGGGTCTCGTACAGGTTCGGATCTTTCGTGATCTCGATGAAGCGCCACAGGCTTACTTCCTGGCCGTCGATTTTTCGACCGCGCACGACGCGCTTGAATTCACGGTAGCCGACGGCCAAGGACGAGCCCTCGAAGACGGCCGACACTCCAAGCACGACCAGGCTCACGACCGGCCTTTCGATGGGGTGAAGGTGACTGAGCCGGGCGATCCCCTGGTAGATGGAGGCGACGCCACCGGCTAGCAGCACCATCACCGCAACGACGAAGGTCCAAAAATAGATCTCCATGCCATAACCGAATGGGTGGCTGTCATCGGACTCGACGCGACTTCGGTTGTTACCGATCAGCAAAATAATCTGGTTCGCGCTATCCGCGCTGGAATGGACGGCCTCCGTGAGCATCGCGCTCGACCCGGAGAGAGCGGCGGCGCCAAACTTTGCCAGCGCCACGAGCACATTGCCGGCAAGCGCTGCATAAACGACCTTGGTTGATTCGTCCGCCATCTGAGCCCGGTTCCTCCGCGTTCGGCATGTGCGTCGTTGCCGAGGCCAGCGAGCATTTCGCGCTTAGTCAGCGCACGCAACCGTTCTACGAAAGCCACGACGACGCGAAACGTCGAGGCCCGCTGTCCTGCACGGAGACGGTCGAGACCGGGCGGAGCTCGAGTGGCGCGCAGATTCCTCCGATGATAGTAGCAATCGGTTCGACGATTCGAATGCGCACTCCGCCAACGAGGAAACGATGTCGCTAATGGTCACCAGACAGACGCGCTTACTTATTTTCTCGGGCCTCTGCAGCGCGGCGCTTCTAGCATGCGGCAGCACGACGACCGACGACAATGAGGGCGCCGGAGCGTCGTCCGGCGCCGGAGCGTCCGGCGCCGCGGAAGCGGGTAGCCCGGCCAGCTCGGGAGCGGCCGGGGTGGCGACCGGCCAACCCAACGCGGGCGGAAGCGGTGGTTCGACCGTGATGACCGGAAGCGGCGGCGCGAGCCTGGCAGGCACAGGCGGAGGCATGGCAGGCACAGGCGGAGGCATGGCCGGCATGGGCGGAGCCATGGCGGGCACAGGCGGAGGCATGGCCGGCGCGAGCGCGGGTTCGGCTGGCCTCGCGGGCTCGGGCGGCTCTGCAGGTGCAGGTGGGGCGGTGGGTGCCGCGGGCTCTGCAGCGATGGAAGCGGGCCAGTACAGCGTGACCCTGGACGCCACCACGCCGTACGCCCTCGGCGCCGAGCACGTCGGGCACACCGTCTTCGGAACTGTCATTGACACGACGCCGGGCGCCAACCGGGCGCGCGTCGGGCGGATCCAAGAAACTCCGGTCGTTGCCGGTCAGCAGGTGAAGTGGGTTTGGCCTAAAATCATGATCGCAGGGCACACCTATGAGCTCGCGATGTTTGGCGATGACTTCTCGAAAAACCGCACCTGCGTCGTGGCTTCGGGCACGCCAAATCCGGGATGGATCATGAAAATCCCCACGCCCACGGCGGATTTCGATTTTCCGTGGAAGCGGCCTGTAACGCGCACGGACGGACCGGAGTGCGTTGATTTCCCGACCGGAGCCATTCCGCTCCAGTGAGGGTCATCTGGGCGGAGGCGCCAAGAATGGCGCCACGTCCCAGGTCATTCCGGCCGCCCGCAGGCGATCGACGAGATGCAGGCCCATACTGACGGCGGGTGTCGTCACGCCGCCTTCGACCCGAATCGCGTCGCGCGCCAGGCACAGCGCGGACTCGCCAACCATTTTGGCGGTCTCGCCATAGCCTGGGTCGCTCGTGCCACGCACCGTAGCCAGCACGCGCTGACGACGCCCCGCCGCGTCCGGCTCACTCGTGGCGATGTGACGGGCGACAAAAAAGCCCGCGTCGCGCGTGGCCTTCGACGGGCCTTCACCCGGCGAGGGCAGGACGAGCTCGAGCAGCTTACGCGTGGGAGCGAATGACAGCGCACCCGATAGAGCGCCCAGCCCAGCCGTGATGCCCCCCGCGGCCGCCCAGCCTCTCAAACCTTTGGGCATGCTCATCGATTCCAGATACCGAAAGCTCGGCCCATAGCCGCCCAGAAGCATGTTGGAGCGGCGCACGACGCGCGTATTGACCATGGCCATGATGAACGGCGCTGTCCACGTGGCCAGGTCTTCACTGTACTCGGGCCGGCGTTGATCCGGCGCCTCCGGACCGCGGTCAGTCGTGCGGTTGGGCACGAGCGCATACGGATCACAGGCGAGCTCTCGAAGCTTGGGGTCGCGCCTCGATTCTGCGATCCCGTGCAGCATGGAATCGACCGTACCGCCAGATAAGCCGCCCTTTTGCTCACCGAAGTACGCGCGGTCCTCGCTGAGACCCAGGCCGTGCTCGCTCTTCAAATGGTGAGCAACCAAATAAGCGCCGAGGTCCGAAGGAATAGAATCGAAGCCGCAAGCGTGCACGATGCGCGCGCCACTCGCGCGCGCCGTAGTGTCGTGAAGGTCGATGGTCTCGCGCATGAACGGCACCTCACCCGCAAGATCGCAGTAGTCGACGCCCAGCCGCGCGCAAGCGGCGACGATCTGACGCCCATACTTGCCGTACGGCCCGACGGTAGTGCACACCACGCGGGCATTCGACACGATCGCCGCGACCGCTCGTTCGTCGTGCGAGTCGCCGACCAAGATCGGAATTGCCCCCGCTCGCGGCAGACGGGTGGCAATTTCGTTTCGAACCGCTTCTAACTTATCGCGATTCCGACCGGCGAGGGCGAGCCGCAAATCACCCGGGCCGTGGCCTACGAGGTACTCCGCCACGAGGCGGCCGACGAAGCCGCTTGCCCCCCAGAGCACGATATCGTGAGCCTTGCCGCTCCGTTCACTCATGCGTGTACACGCCTTGCATCGCAAGCGAGTTGGAGCGCGCCCGGTGCAGAAACACCTTTTGAGCCGCCGCCACGTTTTCGGCCGAGCCGCGCCATGTTTGCAGCGCCGAATCTTGCAGCGCGCGCCCGTATGAAAACGTCAATCGCCACGCGGCGCCGCCGCCGAGCTTGGCGATCGCGTTCAGGCGCGTCGTCGCGTCCACTTCACTTTGCCCTCCCGAAAGAAACACGACTCCCGGCAGCGCGGGTGGCACGACGCGTTCCAAGCAACGGATCGTGGCTTGGGCGACGGCCTCCACGCCCGGCTTGTCCGAACAGCCCTCGCCCGGCAGCACCATCCCCGTCTTCAGCAACGTTGCCTCGAGCGCGACACGGTGTTCGAGCAGCGCCGCAATTACGGCGTTGATGACGGCGCTGGTCACTTCCTCGCAGCGCGCGAGCGAATGCTTACCGTCCATCAACACCTCGGGCTCGACGATCGGCACGAGCCCAGCCTCTTGGCAAAGCGCCGCGTACAGCGCCAAGGTGCGCGCATTTTGCGCAATGGAAATCGAGCTCGGGAGACAGTCGTCTATTTGCGTCACGGTGCGCCACTTGGCGAAGCGCGCACCCAGCCCGCGGTAGGTCGCGAGCCGTTCTCGTAGACCGTCCAGGCCTTCGCTCAGCTTTTCGCCCTCGAAGCCCGGAAACGCCACCGTGCCCTGATCCACCTTGATTCCGACGATGATGCCTTGCCGCGTCAGCGCCTCGGACAGCGAAACGCCGGCCGCGTCCGTCTGATGTATCGTTTCATCGAACAGGATGGCGCCGCTGATGAATTCGCCGAGGCCCCGCGTCTCGAACAAGAGCTCGCGATAAGCGCGCCGGTTTTCGGGGTTGGATTCGATGCCGAGCGGCGCAAACCGCTTGCCGATGGTGGGCAAGCTCTCGTCTGCCGCCAGAATGCCTTTGCCCGTTGCGACGAGCGCGATCGCCGTCGCCTTCATGCTGTCGAGCCCGCTTTGAGGATCCATGATTCTAGTCAAGCTCAGGGAAGCCGAAGACGGAACCCAAATCGGCACGCGTGCCTACGCTGGCAAATCTTGAGGGAGCATTTCGGCGTACGGCCGGGCGCACTCGAGCGCCGACTCAGGTCACCGCGTGTTCGTCCAAAAAGCGGTCCAGCACGCGAAAGGTCGTAACCGGCTGTTCGAGATGGGGGAGGTGCCCGGCCTCCGGCACGACCTCGAAGCGAGCGTTGGGGATTGCCGCCGCGTAAGCGCGGCCATAATCCGGAGAGACGACTCCATCGGGCGCACCCCACAGCACGAGCGTCGGAATGCGCACACCTTGCAACCGGCCGAGCAGCGTCGGGTCGAACATATATGGAGCGCCGGCGATCGCGGCTAGGGCAGCTTGTCCGGGCCGCCACCGCCGTGCAGAACCAGGATGTTTTGGCCTTTTCGAGCTTCGAGCCCGCCCATGCCGGGCATCATGAATCAATAAGCTTATATACGCAAGTTGATAGCGCCCTAGACCCGCCCTACCCTGGGCGCGCATGGACGAATTGCAGGCCACGTTGCGGGCACTGAAACGCGCTCAATACCGTAACCACCGCGCCATGGATCGCGCTCTCGGCGTCGTCGGTACGACCCTTGCTCAGTGGGATGCACTGCGGGCGATTTCCGAAGCGCCCGACTCGCCCGCCCATGCCTTGGCGGTGGCTACGTTCCAAAGCGATCAAGCGTTCGGAACCTTGGGCAATCGGCTCGAGGCGCAGGGCTTGATCGAGCGTACGACCGGTAAAGGTCGGCGGATCGAGCACAGACTCACGGCTCCCGGCAAGAAGGTGCTCGCGGCAGGAGAGACCGTGGCCAGCCGCGTTGCCGTGCGGTCACTCTCCTTGCTGTCGAAAGCGGAGGTCGCGAGATTGCACGAGCTGCTGCTGCGCGTAGGAGAGAGGGTGGACGAGTGACTGTTGCCGTCTTCACGCGGCGTTTAGAGGCCTCTTACGCCTGACGCTCGCCGTCGTCGCGAGCGTCAGTCATCGTCCGGTGAAGGCGCGGCTCGACGCCGAAGGCTAAGACGCGTTCAGCCGTGGCCGGTGACCATGCAATTCACCCAGAATAAACGCACCTCGCCGCCCTCGCCCTGCCGAGCGGGCGGTGGCATGGTCAACGAATCGCCCATGCCGCTGACCATCACCTTCGACAACAGTTACGCTCGCCTCCCGGAGCGCTTTGCGGCGCGAGTTGCGCCCACGAAGGTGCGCGAGCCGCGCATCATCAAGGTCAACTATCCGCTTGCGGAGCTGCTCGGGCTCGACCCTGCCCAGTTGGATTCGCCGGAAGGGGCGCAAATTTTAGCGGGCAACGTCGTGTCCGAAGGGGCCGCGTCGATTGCGCTCGCGTACGCCGGGCACCAGTTCGGCGGGTTCTCGCCGCAGCTGGGTGACGGGCGAGCAATATTGCTCGGGGAGGTGCTGGCGACCGACGGAACGCGAAAGGATATTCAGCTGAAGGGTGCCGGGCCAACCCCGTTCTCGCGTCGTGGTGACGGGCGCGCGGCGCTCGGTCCGGTGCTGCGTGAGTACATCGTGAGCGAGGCCATGGCCGCGCTCGGCGTGCCCACCACCCGTTCGCTCGCCGCGGTTGCCACCGGCGAGACGGTGGTGCGCGAGCAGCGCCTGCCCGGCGCCGTCCTGACGCGCGTGGCGGCCAGCCATATGCGCGTGGGAACCTTCGAGTTTTTCGCGGCACGTGACGACCGCGAAGCCTTGTCGATGTTGACGTCGTACGCACTGGCTCGGCACTACCCGCTTTCAGCGGAGAAGCACGACAGCGCGCAGAACGAAGCCCTGCGCCTGCTCGAGTGCGTGGTCGAGGCGCAGGCAACCCTCGTCGCGCGTTGGCTCGGCATCGGTTTCGTGCACGGGGTGATGAATACCGACAACACGGCCATTTCAGGAGAAACGATCGATTATGGGCCGTGCGCATTTTTGGACGAGTACGACCCGAACAAGACCTTCAGCTCCATTGATCATGGCGGTCGCTACGCGTTCGGCAATCAACCGCGAGTGGCGCAGTGGAACTTAGCGCGTTTTGCCGAAACGCTCTTGCCGCTGATCGCCGATGAAGAGGACGAGGCTGCGCGCTTGGCGACCGAGCGCCTTCAGCGTTTTCCCGGCGTGTTCGAGGCCGCTCGTGCGCGCGTGATGAGCGCCAAGCTCGGGCTCGTTAGCGAGCGAGAAGAGGACGCGTTGCTCGTCGCGGATTTGCTGCAACGCCTTGCCGCGAATGACGTCGATTACACCGTGTTTTTTCGCAGCCTGTGCGCCGCCGCCGAGGACCGCGCCGCCGACGTACAGACTGCGGCGCTTTTTACGAGCCCGAACGCGTTTCACGAGTGGGCTGCGCCCTGGCGGCGACGGCTGGCGAGCGACGAGCGAACGCCGCAAGCGCGAGCGCAAGCGATGCGGCGTGAGAACCCCGCCTTCATTCCGCGCAATCATCGCATCGAACAAGCCATCGCGGCGGGCGGGCGCGGGGACTTCCGGCCATTCGAGACCCTGGTGCGCCTGCTCGCTCGCCCTTTCGACGATCAGCCCGAGCTCGCGGAGCTCGCTAACCCGCCCTTGCCCGATGAGCGGGTGCAGCAAACGTTCTGCGGCACCTAGCGCCGCCTAGGTGCGTCGCGGATTGCCGGCGCTGGTGCTGCTTTGGCCGAACGTGCAGATGTGCCACGCCGCACTCGGCCGCACCTCCACGGGTTTGGCGACGCGTTACGGCCGCAGGTCGCCCTCAACGCCGTCGTCCGTGGTCTTGCCGGTAACGGCACCCACGGCCATGCCCAGAACCTGGACCGCCTTCGAGTGCTTGGTATCCCAATAATGTCCTATTTTCGGCGTAAAACGTAGCAGTGAAATCGACGGATCCTCTTTCCCTTCGGGAAACCAGGTCTTATCGAAAGCGCTCCACAGCTCATCGATCTTGGCCTGATCTCGCAGAACCGCTGCGCGCCCATCGAGCACTAGGTACTCCGAGCGCGACTTGATGGCGTAGGTGACCTGCATCACGTGGTCGCCCTCCACCTGCTCGTTTTTGGGGCTGCCCGCTTTGCTCAGAAACCACAGGGTTCCGTCGCTGTCGACCCCCGCCGTAGCCATGGGCCGGACGACGCCGACTTCACGGCCGACGAAGGTGTGCACCATCGCGATTTCACCTTCGGCAATATGGCGGATTTTCTCGATCGCTTGATTCCGGTTTAGATCAGCTCGCTCATCGCCCATGACTTAGCCTCGCTGCAGGAGGCCGAACTGCTCGGCCTCGCTCGGGCGGATGCAATGCGCGCGCCAGCTCGGCGCAACGCCCGATGCCTGGTTGAAGGGTCGCCAGCGAGCGACGCTCAGCGCCGGTTCGGACGGTCGGGTCGTGCGCCGATGGGTTCGTCGTCGAGCTCTTGGCGCGGACCATCGACTCCAAGCACGTCCGCTACGCGCACCTTGCCCTCCGCGCTCACTCGATACTTTGCTCCGAACGGGTGTGGGCGCAGGCCGGCGCGCGCGAAGACGTAGAACGTCTGCCCGCCCTCGTCGAGCTCTAAAGAGACGTGCTCCGGCTCCGTTCTCGCTAAATCATCGAGCAGTGAGCTCACGTGCCCCACTTCTAGCTGCAACGAACGCGCGGCGTCCGTGACGGTGAGTGTGCCGCCGCGGTTGACGGCTAGCGCGTAGAAAGCCTCGACGCGCGCCTGCCGCTCCGCCTGCGAGCCCGCTCGGCCCAAGCGACGGCTGGCGAACAGCAAGGAGCCGCCGAGCACCAATGCGACGAGCGCCACCGGCAGCCCAAACGCGTAGCCGATGTGCGCGGCCGGCCACAACAATTGAAAGCACAGGATCAGCACCGCCGCCAACAACAGCCCAAGCAGAAGCACGAGGCTGCCAAGCGCGCGGCCGACGCGGCTGCCGAGCTTCGAAGGCTGGCCCGCGAGCGCGAGTGCTTTTCCCGAAAACGGTGCGCGAGCCTGACTGCACGCCGAGCAGAAGGCAAACACGCCCTTGTAAACGACGGGCGCGTCTTGGTGGCAGTGCGGACACGGCATACGAGCTCGAGCGTAGCGCGGGCGGGCCGCGCCAACGAGCCATTTACCGAGGTGCTCGATGGCCGGCTTTGCGTGCCGCGTTCGTGGGCGAGGGCCGCTTGCGCCGGGCGTCGTGCTGCGCCACCGTGCCGGCCGAGCCATGGCGGAGAGAATCCACTGACCGACACAACTCACTTCGACGCGGTGGTCGTCGGCGGTGGCCCTGCAGGCAGCCTGTGCGCGCGGCGGCTGGTGCGAGCCGGCCTGAACGTCCTGGTGCTCGACCGGCACGCGTTTCCTCGCGTGAAGCTATGCGGCGGCTGGCTGAGCCCCATGGTTTGGGACGTGCTCGAGCTCTCGCCGACCGAGTACCCTGGAGGCCTTTGGCCGTGGTCACGGTGCCACGTGCAGCACGGGGGCAGGCTGCGCACGTTCGAAGGCAGCGGACACTTCATTCGTCGCTACGAGTTCGACGACTTCTTGCTGCGCCGTAGCGGCGCCACGGTCACTCAACACGCGCTGCGGAAGATCGAGCGACGCGAAGATCACTGGCTGCTGGACGATCAGTTCCAGACGCGTCTACTGGTGGGCGCGGGCGGGACCCATTGTCCAGTTGCGCGCCAGCTTTTCGCGAGCAAACGCGTTAAGCCCGTTGCGGCACAGGAGGTCGAGCTCGTGGTGGGCTCCGCTGCCGTCGCCGCCACGCGCGTGGGTCGAGATGGCGAGCCGGAGCTCTTGCTGCATGATGACCTCGGCGGCTACTCCTGGAACGTGCCAAAAGGCGAGTGGCTGAACGTGGGTACCGGCACCTCCGAACCGCGCGAGGTGCTCGCCGCCTGGTCGGCTGCGCGCGAGCTCTTCACGAATGCAGGTCACCTGCCCGAGGCCGCCATCGATGGTTTGAAAGCAGCCAAAGGCCATTCGTATTATCTGTTCGATCCCTCGAACCTGAACGATTGTGCGCGAGATGGCGCGCTCCTCATCGGTGACTCTCTCGGGCTCGCTCACCCGCTGACTGCCGAGGGCATACTGCCGGCTCTTTTGTCGAGCAAGCTGGCGGCAGACGCCATCATTGGCGGGACCGTCAGCCGCTACCCTTCTCGATTGGCCGAACACCCGCTCATGCGCGACTATGCGCTGGCCGCCGAGCTGCTCGCGGCCGGGATCGCCCTGCGGAACCGCGGCCGCGACCGAGCGTGGTCTCTGCCCAGCTCGAAAACCGTAACGCGGCTCACGCAAGCGGCAACGGCGCGCGCATTCGCCTGGATGTTTTCTGGTCACCCGATTCCGCACGCCGGCGTGTGGCGTGCCCTGTTGCGTAAAGCTCACTTCCTCACCCGTTCTAACCCCACATGAATCCCCTACTCAACGCGTTCTCGAGCTTGACCGCCGCTCAGGCGGAACGCACCGTGCGTGGCTTACTCGACGCCGCCGACGTTCGCGTCGGGGGCGATCGACCGCAGGACATTCGAGTCCACAGCGCAGCTTTTTACAGCCGCGTGCTCCGTGACGGCCGTTTGGGAGTCGGCGAATCGTATCTGGAGGGTGAGTGGGACGCGGTCGAGCTGGATTGCTTCATCGCGCGCGTGCTCGAAGCTCGACTCAACGAGCAGGTACAGGACTGGCGCACTATCCTTTATGTCGTAGCGGCGCGTGCGGGCAACTTCCAGAAAGTATCGCGGGCTTTCCGCTCGGTAGAGCGGCACTACGACATTGGCAACGATTTGTACGAGGCCATGCTCGGCGAAACCTTGGCTTACACGTGCGCTTATTGGAAGGGAGCCGAAACCCTCGACCAAGCCCAACGCGCGAAGTTCGAGCTCGTTTGCCGCAAGCTTTCACTGCGCCCGGGCATGAAAGTGCTGGAGCTCGGTTGCGGCTGGGGAAGCTTCGCCAAGTTTGCCGCAGAGCGTTACGGTGTAGAAGTGACGGGCTACACGGTCTCCAAAGAGCAAATAGCGTTGGGCCAGCGGTTGTGCCGCGGGCTGCCGGTCGAGCTTCGTTTACAAGATTACCGGATGGCGAGCGGCTCATTCGACCGCGTGCTCTCGATTGGCATGATGGAGCACGTGGGCCACAAAAATTATCGCAATTACTTCGAAACAGTCGACCGTTGTCTGAAGCCCGGAGGCGTTGCCTTCGTGCACACGATAGGCAGCAACGTCAGTGAGACGCTGATCGACTCATTTTACCACAAGTATCTATTTCCGAATGCGCTGATTCCCTCCTTGGCGCAGTTAACGCGCGCCATGGAGGGGCTATTCGTGCCGGAAGACGTGCATAATATCGGCCCGCACTACGATGCGACACTGATGGCCTGGCACGCGAACTTCGAGGCGGCATGGCCGGCTCTGCGCACCCATTACGATGAGCGTTTTCACCGCCTCTGGCGCTTCTATCTGCTCTCTTCAGCCGGCTCGTTTCGCGCGCGCTTCACCCAGCTCTACCAGCTCGTGCTCACCAGGCCGGGGACCGCACAGCCCCCGTCGATCCGTGACTAGGGGCCGGAGACAGCTTGCCCAGTGCGACCAGGGCCACGTTCGAAGGAGTGGCGACCCTCGAGGCAGCACCGTTCGCTGACGCTAAGTGCGCGGCGCTTCCGCTTTGTTCTTCACTAGCATCGCCTCTGCGGGCTTGGCGAGCTGCTTCAGGATGAATTGAGGCGCGATTCTGCTCATCAGCTTCAGCGTGTTGGCAAGGCCCGGCCGGATCTCCAGCGTGTCCTTCTTCAGGCCGTCAACGGCGTGCTTGGCCAGTACTTTCACATCCATCGCTTTTGCCCCGCCGAGATCCTCTTTCGTAAAATCGCCGCGGAATAGCTTGGTTTCCGTGCCGGGCGGGGCCAGCTCGAAGACTTTGACGGTCGAGCCCTTCAACTGCACCCGCAAACACTCCGTGAACGCGTGAACGCCCGCCTTCGCCGCGCTGTAAATCGGCGAGATGGGAAAAGGCACGAAAGCGAGACCGGAAGAAACATTGACGACGGCGGCGGCGGGCTTGCTTCGCAGATGCGGCAAAAATTCTTTGACCATGCGCAAGGGCCCCATCAGATTGATTTCTATCTCGCGCGTCAGGTCCACGAGATCGGTCTCCGGTCCGTTCAAGTTGATCTTGCGCATGATTCCCGCGTTGTTGACGATCACGTTCAGATCGGGAAATTCGGCGGTCAATTTTTCTCGCAACGCGGTGATGGCGGT
Source organism: Myxococcales bacterium (assembly GCA_903642325.1). Lineage (GTDB taxonomy): Bacteria > Myxococcota_A > Polyangia > Polyangiales > Polyangiaceae > PMG-095. The sequence goes on from CAHJWM010000044.1 coordinate 31,399, forward strand.
CGGATCGCTCGCGTCACTCACTACGCAGTGGAGGGCCGGCAGCTGCGCGCGCGCCTCGTCGAGCTTCGCATGCTCGCGACCGGTGATGATGACCGTGTTGCCAAGCTCGAGCAGGGCGCGCGCGAGCTCGAACCCGATGCCGCTCGTGCCACCGGTGATCAGAATCGTATTCTTGGTCATTTCCATGAAACTCTCCTCTTGAGGGCGGCCGACACGGGTCGTGAAAGGCAAAAGTGGCCAACCCCGCTCTGTACTAGAGCCAGGCGCACGGTCCGCCAACCCCCGCGGCGCCTCGAGTGCGTTTCCGGTCGTAATTCGTTCGATCGAGGGTCGATCATACCCGCCTCGAACGAGCGAGCGAACAAAGACCTAGCTCGACACCGCCAACGAAGCGGTTCTGGCTCCCGAGTCTGCCGGGCCAAGATGCGATTCTCCAGCAAGCACTCGCCGCCAAGGGCGCGATGGCTCGAGTCATTTTCAGCGACGAAGCGCGACCGCACGCGAGGGGTCAGAGCTTCGGATGCTAGGCTCTTGCTCATGCCACGATTAGCTTGGGTGCAGCGACTTCAGACCATCACGCAGGCAGGTCTGACGTACACACGAGACCCGTACGACCGTCAACGCTACGAGCAACTGCAGGAGCTGGCCGCGGATATCGCCGACAGCATCACGCCGGCCACGAGCGACCCGTGGATTTCCATCATCCGCGCGGAAAAAGGCTACGCTACGCCGAAAGTAGACGTGCGCGCAGTGGTAGAGCGCGAGGGAAAATTGTTGTTCATGCGTGAGTCACAAGATGGCTTGTGGTCACTACCTGGCGGCTGGGCCGACATCGGTGAATCGCCCTCTCAGATCGCGGTGCGGGAGGTGCTCGAGGAAACCGGTTTCGAAGTCCGCGCGAGCAAGCTCTTGGCGCTGTACGACAAAGCACGCCACGACCACCCCCCCGAATTTTGGTACTGCTACAAATTGTTCGTGCGTTGTGAGCTACTCGGCGGTGCTCCCGCACGCGGAATCGAAACTCTAGACACGGCGTTTTTCGGTGCCGACGAATTGCCGCCTCTGTCCACGGCGCGCGTCACCGAGTCTCAAGTGCGTCACATGTTCGAGCACATCGCTCACCCAGAGCTAGCCACCGACTTCGATTGACCGCTGATGGCGCTCGCCTTCACTTGAGGGCGGCCGCACTGCTCGTGGGCGCCGCCATGCTCAGTTTTTGAACGGCTTCTTTGCCCACTTCGCGGACGGCTTCGTCGAGGGTAGCAGTCAATGTCTCGGCTAGGTTTTGAGCCGCGTCCGCGCCCTCGCGCGCCGCGACGCGCTGCTCTAAGTCTAGAGTGCGCTCGAGCAGCGAGCGGCGCTCGTTCCGCAGGCTGAAGGTAAGGGTGACGTGGGCCTTGATCGGGCGGCCGCGCACCTCTTCGAAGGCGGTGAGCTCGACGTCGAGCGTCGGTGCCTCACCCGCGACGATGCGAGACAGCCCCCGCTCTTCGAACAAGTCGCGTTCCAGGGCGCGACGCAGATACGCTTCGGGAATTTCCGTCCAACGCCGATCCTCGTAAAACCCCATCTCGGAGCCGCCCAGGCGATACGCCACGCGCTCGTCCAGATGGGAGGCCGAAGAGACCTGGCCGAGCCTCAGCTCGTAGGGCTGCGCTGCCTTGTCGGAGGGCGCCGCATGCGTTGGCTCCGCGCTGAAATAGCGCGGCGTCACGACCTCGGCTTTGGACGTCAAGGCGCAGCCAATCAGCAATGCGCCGCCGCCGACGCCGAGAAACGGACGCACAGCCCTGTAAGCGGACGACGGATTCATTGCTTGACGCTCCTGGCGTGGCCTTTGAGCAGCATGTCGGGGTCGCGTTCGAGGTCATCCGCCAGGCGTTTGATGGAGTGGGCCGCGGCCCGCACCTCTCGCAGCGTGAGCTCCATCTCTGGGCCAAAGCTACGCGCCCCCCGGGCCACCTCTCCGATCGCGTCTGCACTGCGTTCGGCGTTGCGAAACAGCCCTTGTTCGCTGTCCAGGCGCGTCAACAGCGCGTTGCTACGAACCAGCACGGCATTGAATTCCTTGAGGTTGCCTTCGGCGTCAGCGGAGAGCTGCGCCGCGTTCAATGCCTTGAGTTGGGTCGTGAGCTCGGACAACGACCCATTGGCCTGAGTCAATGTCTCCGCGGCGCGATCCGGGAGCCGCCCGGATTGAATTTGCTCGGCGAGCAGCCGAATCTGGGTAACGGCCTTGGCCGCGTCATCTGCGATTTCCGGAAAGCGATTGGCGGTCTTCGTGACCGTGTCCTCGAGATTTTTCAGGGTCGACGAGGCAGTTGGGATGTAGTTCGGAGGCGTCTCGAAGGGCAGTGACTCGACGGGGTTGGTTTTGGAGTCGAAAAAATCGATCAGAATGAATTTCACCCCGGTGATGCCAGTTTGCGCCAATTGCACTCGCAAGTCGGGGGACATTTTGGTCGGCTTCAGTCCCTCTCCCGGCACGCCGAGATCCAGCCGGCTCACCTTTTCTAGACTGAGCTCGCTCGTGACTTGCACGTGGCGCAGGTCGCGCGCGATATCGACGCCAGCAACGCGGCCCACCGTAACGCCTCGAAATTTCACTGGCGACCCGAGCTCGAGGCCCTGCACCGATTCATCGAAGTAACTCACGAACTCCACGGTCTTTTTGCCCCAGCTCCGTGCGCCGAGCAGCAGCAGCGCGGCCAGCGCGACCCCGAAGCCGACGATCACGAACAGGCCGAGCTTCCAACGATTCGTAGCTATTGCCACTGGGGAATACTCGTTTCACGGTTGAAAAATCTGCGTACGCGTGGGTCGTCCGTCTCGCTGCGCAGCTTTTGTGGTTCGCCTTGCGCAATGATCGTGCGCGTGTCGCGGTCGAGCATGATGCAGTGCTTGCCAACTTTGAAAATGCTCTCGAGCTCGTGGGTCACCATCACCACGGTCAGCCCAAGATTGCGATTCAACGCCAAAATCAGCTCGTCGAGCTCGACTGCGCTGACCGGGTCCAAGCCCGCGGACGGCTCGTCGAGAAAAATGAGGTTCGGTTCGAACGCCATCGCCCGCGCGATCGCCGCGCGCTTGCGCATTCCGCCCGACAGCGCCGCGGGCAACTTGTCCTCGGAGCCTTCCAAGCCCACGAGCGCGAGCTTCGCTCGCACGATCGCCGACACCGCCTCGGGCGGTAGGTGTGTCCATTCCTGCACGGCAAAGGCCACGTTTTCGCCCACCGTCATCGAGCTGAACAGGGCTCCAGACTGAAACATGACGCCGAAGCGGGGCGCCGCGCCCTCCAGGCGGGGCGCGCCAATGCCGGCGATTCGGATCTCGCCGGCCAGCGGCGTTTCTAGCCCTATCAGATGGCGCAGCAACGTCGACTTGCCGCAGCCGCTTCCGCCCAAGATGATGAAAATGTCGCCTCGTGGCACATCGAAGCTCGCATTGCGGAGCAGCGTCGTGTCCCCATAACCGATGCTGAGATCGCGCACCGTGATCAGCGGTTTGCTCATAGTCCGAACAATGCCAGAAGCACGGTGAACAGCGCGTCCAGAACGATCAGCGCAAACAGGATAGAGACCACGGCGCTGGTCGTGCGCCGGCCGACGCCTTCCGCGCCACCCGAGGTAGCTAAGCCTTGCTGACAAGAGATGAGCGCGATCGTCGCACAGAACACGACGCCCTTGATGACGCCCGACACGATGTCACTCGCTTTGACCGCGCTCTGCAGCTGGATCAAAAAACTGGTGGAAGTGATGTCCAGGCTGATCGAGGCTACTAATGCTCCGCCCAAAATGCCAATCGCATCCGCCATCAAGACTAGGATTGGCGCCACCAGAATCAGCCCCAACATGCGTGGGATGACCAGGTACGGCAGCGGTAAGAAGCCGAGCGTGCGCAAGGCGTCGACCTCCTCGGATACCTTCATCGTCCCTAACTCGGCCGCGAACGCCGCGCCCGAGCGGCCGCAGATGATGATCGCCATCATCAAGGGTCCAAGCTCACGGGTCATGGATACCCCGACTAGGTCGACCACGTAAATGTTGGCGCCGAATTGCTTCAGTTGCGCGGCGCTCTGATAAGCCATGACGAAGCCCATCAAGAAGTTGATCAGCAGTACGATCGGCGCCGCGTCCGCGCCCGCCCGTTCCATCGTCCGGCCCACGTCGCGTAGGTTCAGGCTCTTCGGGTGCCTCAGCACGTGCAGGGTTGAGGCCACTAGACGCCCGAGGAAATCCAGAATTTGGTTGATCTCCCCGACCACGCCGAGCGTCGCGCTGCCGATCTGCTCGATGGCGTTCACCGGGGGCCGCACGGGGCGCTTCTGACGCGTCTTACTGCGCCCGCCATATAGCTCGACGATACGCCGGACTTCCGCACTGCCTCCGCTGAACTCGCAAGCCACGCTACGTGTCCGGAGGTCGGTTCGGAACTGCACCAAGAGCGCCATGCAAGCGCCGTCGATCATCTGAATCTGCTCCAGGCTCAACTCCAGCTGACGCACGCCCTCCACGTGCGTGAGCGTCTCGCTGATGCGCTTCCAGAGCGCGGCCGCATCGTCGATGGTAATGCGGCCGCCCAGCTCGACGCGCACGCTCGCGTCACCGGCTTCCACACGCTCCCAGGAGAAGCGCTGCAGCATGCCGACGACGACGCTGAGCCGCTCGTCGAAGACCATGGACGGGCGGTCGATGAGCTCGCTATCGTTCATGCGTGCCCAAAGGCCCATGAGCTCGATTGCGCGCGTGTCCAGCAGCTTAAGCGAGGTGACAAATTGCACCAAGCATGGCTCGCGCGGGCACCGTCGGTGCCACCGCGACCGGACTGAGCTCGCCCGCGTAGCGCTTTGCTACAACGCACGGCGGACGCTGTGCCAACCCCGCTCTACGCCGGCTTTCACGTTATCCCAGGTGCTTTCGTGTCCTCCCGCATCCCATTCTCGCTGCAGCTGAGCCGTGAGCGTGTCGTCCCACGGGCGGTCCGCGTAATGCTGACGCGCGCCGTAACCGTAGCGCACAGCCGGTTCTAACGCGGCCCAATCAGCGGGGCTGCCGTGTCGTGGCCCGGGGTTCGGCATTCCGTCCGGAGGAATGGGTTGTGAGCCGACCGCTTGCTTGATCGTGTCCGTGGCGCCCTGATTGAGGTCGACGCCGTTGTCCGCTAGGTCGCCTTTGGTCTGTTCCCAATCGCGCTGCAAAGCGTGCTTCGCTCGCTCCCAGCCCGAAGAGTGCTCCTCAGTCCACCAGGTTGGATTTTCGCTCATGCAGATTTGGGTGCACGTCTCGTGCCTAGGCGCTACCGCACGAGCCCGGGCTCCTGTTGCAGAGCAGAGTGCGTGCGCGTACATCTGACTAGGCGATTGGGGGTCATATTCAACTACGGAGCGTTGCCATTGCTCGTGCTCAAAAGCGTCGTGCGCTCCTTTACTGCTTGGATGCTCTTCTGTGGACGCCTCGTGGCGTGCTCGTCCGGAGCGAGCGAGGGTCCCGCGTCGAGTACGAACGGCGCAGGTGGCATGGGTTCGCCGGGTTCGGCAGGCGCAGCTGGTTCGCATGGCGGCAGCGTGGTCAGCATCGACGGCGCGGGCGGTGCTGCCGGCGGGGCCGGGGCGGCCGGTACAAACGCGACCGCCGGCACCGTCGGCCGAACGGGAGCCGGTGGTTCCTCGAGCGGTTGCCCAGCCAATGCCATTTTTTGCGCTGACTTCGAGGCCGGCATGCTCCCAGGCGCCGCCGTCTATTACCCGGCTTACCAACAGTCGATGATCGCGAGCTACATGACCGTGGATGAAACCGTCGCGCATGGGGGCACGCGCTCGCTCAAGCTGACACCGGCCGGCAATTTTAGCCAAATGTTGGGGGTGGCGACCGACACACCGACGTTCTGGATCCGCGTCTATCTACGTCAGGACATCGCTACGAGCACGGTCATGGCCCACGACACCTTCATTGCTGCAACCGACGCGGACGGTGACCCGAACCAGGGAGCTCAGATCCGAATCGGTGAGCACAGCTGCCAGCTCGAGATCAACCGCGCGTCCGACGACAAAGAGCTTCTTTCGGACGCGGTAAACGGCGCGAGCACTTATACCTGTTCGGGCGGCGTGACCTTCGCCCCGGGCACCTGGTACTGCCTCGAAGCGGCATATGACGGTCCGCACAGCAGCGTCCGTGTGTTCGTGAACGGCGCGGAGATCAGCGCGCTTCATGTCAGCGACTGGGGACCCTACGCTTACGATATCGTCAAGTTCGGCTTCGAAAACTACGGCGGGGCCGCTCGCACCCTCTGGTACGACGACGTCGTCGTCGCCCCGCAGCAAGTTGGCTGCAATTGAGCAAAGCGCCGATCATGTCCCGTCGAGTAAAGTATCGACACGGTCCGATACGCTCTGAGCACAACAGCCCCTCTGTCTGATTCTCAATTCGAAATGCAGTCGCGCTTGGGACCGCCGTTGATTTTTTGATGATCACCAGCTGCGACCCAGCGCGCTCAGCCTTCGGCGGCTCGGACGGGCGGCGGGGGAGCTTTCGAAGTGGGCCAAGCACCACCCGACACAATTTGGAATCGCGGGCGCTCCGGCGCTTCGCGTGCCTAGTCCGCGGCTGGATGCCGCAAGAGCGAAATGGCCAGACCGTCCAAAATATCGCGCTCGCTGACGAGCAGCTCGCCGATGCCGAGCTCGCTCATCAGCGTGGCGAGCACGACGGCGCCGCCAACGATTACCTCGGCGCGCGCCGGCTCCACGAGCAGCATGCGGCGCTCCGCGACGGTGGCGCGCGCCAGGCGATCACACGATGCCGAGACCTGCGCCGCGCTCAAGTGGCTGTGATGGGTGCGGGTGGCGTCGTAACGCGTCAGCCCGAGCTGCATGGCGGAGAGCGCAGTCACGGTGCCGGCCAAACCCACCACGCAGCCTGCCCGACTCACGTCCATGACTGCCCTCACCCGCGCCAGTTGACCTCGGACGTCGACTTCGCAGGCACGTCGCTCCGCGACGGTCGGCGGGTCACTCCGCAAATGGCGTTCGCTCATGCGCACGCAGCCCATTTGGAGCGAAATGGCCGCCTCCGGCCGCTCACTGCCGAGCACGAATTCGGTCGACCCCCCACCCAGATCGATCACGAGGAATGGGCGACGGCTAGCCGACAAACCGTGAGTGGCCCCTTCGAAAGACAAGCGTGCTTCCTCGTCACCACTCAGGAGCTCCGGCCGCACGCCGAGAGCCGCCTCCGCCGCCGCGAAGAACTCGGCGCCATTCGTTGCGTCGCGTGCCGCGCTGGTTGCGACCGCCCGCACGCGCGTCACCGCGTGCCGCCCCATCGCCCGCGCATACTCCGAGAGCACCGCCACCGTGCGCGCGATGGCGTCCGGTGCGAGGACTCCGCTCACGTCGACCCCCTGGCCCAAGCGAGTCATGCGCATCACGCGCTCCAGCTCGCGCCCGGCGCCGTCCGCAATCAATAGCCGCACGGAGTTGGTGCCGATGTCGATCACGGCGGCGGCGCCGCGGCTGTCGCTCAGCGTGCTCACATGCCCTGCCCGCCGATTTGCCGCTTCAAGCCGATCAGTGTCAAGAGCTCCATGCGCGCCGCCGGATCGTTCAAGAAAATGCCGTGCAACTTGCTGGTAGTAGTCCAAGAGCCGGGCTTCTTCACGCCGCGGTAGCACATGCAGAAGTGCTGACATTGCAGAATCACGGCCACACCCTGCGGCTTCAAGTGCGTCTCTAGCGCGTCGCTGATCTGGGTGGTGAGCTTTTCCTGAATCTGCAGCCGCTTGGCAAACACATCGACCACGCGCGCCACTTTGCTCAAGCCAACCACGCGCCCGTTCGGAATGTAGGCCACGTGGGCCTTGCCCACGAACGGAACCATGTGGTGTTCGCAGTGACTAAAAAGCTCGATGTCACTCACCAACACGAGCTCGTCGTAGCCTTCGACCTCCTTGAAAGTCTTGGCCAAATACTGTGCAGGGTCCTCGGCGTAACCGGAGAAGTGCTCGGCGAAAGCACGCACGACCCGCGCGGGCGTCTGCAGCAACCCCTCGCGCGCGGGGTCTTCCCCGAGGAACGTCAAGATGCCACGAACATTCGCCTCCGCGGCCGCTACCTGTTCCGCTGAGCGTCGCGGCCTGGCCTGATCTAGGTCCTCATCCACATCATTGTTTAGTCTTGCGATCATCGCGGCTGAGCATGCTCTGCGATAGCTCGCGACTCAACTCGGCAGAGCAGACGCGCTCAGCAGCCGTCCGGTCCGCACACGGCCCCTTCGTCGAGCACCGCCCCCGCCGGCCGCTCAGCCCACGCCTGCTCGAGGGCATTCAGCATCACTTGCGACGTCTGCGCGCCCGAGACGGCGAAATGCCGGTCGAAAACGAAGCAGGGCACACCGGTGATCCCGAGCTCGCGCGCTTGCGCTTCATCGGCACGCACCGCCGCTGCATAGCTGCCCCCTGCGAGCACATCCGTCGCCTCGCCTTCGTCGAGGCCGGCCTCGACGGCCAAGCGAACCAACGTTCCATGATCGCTCATCAGCTCTGACTGTTCGAAGTAAGCCTTCATGAACCGCTCCTTGACTGCGTCTTGCACGCCTCGCTGCTGACCGAGGTGCAGGAGGCGGTGAGCGTCGAACGTGTTGCCGGAACGGATGCCCACGAAATCAAAGGCGAGACCCTCGCCCCGCGCGACCTCCACCAGATGATCAGAGGACTTCTGCGCCTGCGCGACCGACATGGCGTACTTGCGGGCGATGCGCTCCGCGTGCGACACGGTTCGGTCCTGCTCCTTGGGCGCGGCTGGGTCCAGCTCGAACGCGCGCCAAACTACCTGTACTTCCGCGGCGTGGGAGAACGCCTTCAGCGCCCCCTCCAGACGGCGCTTGCCGACGTAGCACCAGGGGCACGCAATGTCCGACCACACTTCCAAGCTCAGCGCTGGCATCGCGCTAATATGGGGCCCTTTCCCGCACCCGCAATCCGTGCCGAGCCGCGGCCTCACGGCAGCCGCCCTCTTCGGCTTCTATCGAGCAAACGCGACGCTGAACGCCGCGCCGCGACATATGTCTTGTAAGATGGAAATATGGCAATATAGTGGACGCCGGACGCGGTCTTTAATCGGTGAAGGTAGGAACAATGAGCAAGATTCTGGCAGGCGTGCTTCGGGCCAACGGCGAGTACGCTAAAAGCTTCGGGGAAAAGGCCCAGCTCGCGTTACCGCCGGCGCGCCAATTCGCCATCCTGACCTGCATGGACGCGCGCATCGACCCAGCAAAGCTTGCCGGCCTAAGCGAAGGGGACGCCCACGTCATCCGCAATGCGGGAGGGCGCGCCAGCGACGATGCAATCCGGTCGCTCGTCATCTCCTACAAGCTTCTCGGAACGCGCGAGTGGTTCGTCATTCATCACTCAAACCGCGTGCACGGCGTTCAATCGCGCCGCCACGCGCTAACGTCGCCGTCGTTGCAAGCTGCGGACGCGCTGTGCGAGCCGACAATACTCGGTAAAAAGCCGGTCGTAGCGAAGGGCGAGTTGGTGCTTTTCGCTCGTTAATGTACGCCATGTATCAATGGTACTCGGCAAGAATGATTCACTTGGTGGTGATTCTGGCGGTTTGACGCGGGCACGGCCGTGGGAGTGGGGCGCGGTGATCTTGAACGCGCTCGTCAGCGCTGGGTTTTCACTGGCCGGCTTGTGGAGCGTATGGGGGGCGAGCGACGCGGCTCGCGTTTTCGCGATGTACGCGGCGGCTCGTAGTTTGCCGCTTTTGGTGATGGCGTTCTGGCTTGGCCTGGCGGGGTCGCGCGTCGGGCTTGCCGCGCTGGCGGTGGTGCTGACGTTGGTGCAAGCGAGTGATGTGCTGGTCGGCATCGCGCAACACGACCTCGGCAAGACCCTGGGCCCGGCCGCCCTTTCGATCTTGACGGCCTTTGCCGCGCGCTCGCTCAGCCAAGCTCGCTGAGGGGCGAGCTCAGCAGAGGACTGCGCACGAAAACTGCCCGCGACTGCCGAGAGCGCCCGCTCCCTCCCGAGGGTCGGCGGGCTCAGTGGTGGTGGCCGTGGCCGTCCGGGCCGTGTGGGTGGCCGTGACTCAGCTCGTTTGCGGTGGCTTCGCGCACGGCTAGCACCTCCACCTCGAAGTCGAGCGTCTCTCCGGCCAATGGATGTTGTGCGTCCATCAACACCTGCTCGCCGTCGATGCGCGCGATCCAGATCGGGGCATGCTCGCCGTCCGGCCCTTGCGTCATGAACTGCATCCCTGGGGCGAGCTCGGCGTCCGCTGGAAATGCCGAACGGGGCACCGTCTCGAGCGGAAGATCTTCACGCTCCCCGTAGCCGTCTTCTGGTTCGACCTTGACTCTGCCGCTGAAGCCGACCGTCTTGCCGGCGAGTGCCTGCTCGAGGCCGGACACGATGTTGTCTGCGCCGTGCAGGTACGCCATCGGTTTTTCGGCCGTCGAAGCATCGATCACGTCGCCTTCGTCGGTGCGGAGGGTGTAGCGCAAGACGACCACGAGACCATCGCCGATGATCAGATTTTCAGACATCGAGCGCGGACTAGCGCCAGGGTGGCGCCGCTGCCAGCTCTAAGTGCCGTACCCATGACCACCGTCTGGCGCGCAAGCTTTAGCCGAGCGATTTTCTTCGCCGGCCCCGCTGGCGCCGAGCTCCCGTCGGCGTGGGCCGGTCACTACGACCTATGGCGGCTTTGTCCGCTTCTGCCCCAACTTGTGCCACACGGCGGCGCGCGCTACCTCGTTGTCGGCGCGCATTATCGATGAACGGTGCGGCGAATGCGGGGCATGCACATTGCACTTCGCGCCGCGACCGGAGCGGCGGGGAATGAAGACGGGGGTTAGTCAACACGGCGCCGCGGCGGGCCAAAAGCGCGAGCCGCGCCGCGCCGCGGGC
>CAHJWM010000045.1 GCA_903642325.1 Myxococcales bacterium
GGCACCAGCACTCGCGCCTGCCGCGCTGCTGCCCGCGCCTGCCGCGCTGCTGCTTGCGCCTGCCGCACCGCTTGCGCTGACGGCGCTACTCGAGCCACCCGGCGAAACGGACCCGCTGGAGTCCCCGCAGGCGGTGACCGTGGACTGTTCGGTAACGGCGGGTGACTCAGAAGGGTCCGCGCTGCACGCCGCCAGTACGGTCAACAGCGCGGCGGTGCTGGGGCGAAGAGTTGCTTTCATGAGAAACCCTAGAACTGAGAGAAGAACTGCCAGATCGCGGCGGGCGCCAAGTTGTCCTGACGATCGTGCCCCTTGCCGGTGGTCTCGCACCACACGACGGGGAACCCCGCTTTGCAGCCTTGATAAGCTACGCACGGCGTAGGCCCCCAAGGCTGGGTGGCGGAGTCGCAGCGATCGACACGCAGCAAGCGGTCGCGTGCGGCGATGCCGCCATTGATAGTGTTCGTCGGATCGGTGGCGTCGTGGATCAGCAAGGCGGGCATGTTTCCGGTGCAATCTACGCCGGGCCGAATGAAGATCGGCAAGCCGCCCGAGACCTGCGCATGGGCGCGGACGACACTGGCGCGTTCACAACCCAGAATGATCGACATCCAGGACCCCGCGCTGTAACCCATCGCAAAGACCCGCGACTGGTCCACGCAGTAGTTCGCCTCGGCGTACTTCAGCGTATCGTCGAATAGTGTGACGTCCGGTGAATTGCGGATTTGGTTTTCGTAGCAGTTTCCCTTCGATTGGGGCGAGATGATGATAGCTCGACCCTTCGACTCGTTCTGGATGGGAACGTTGGTGCTGGGATTGCCCGAGCCACCGCAGGGTTCGAATGCGAAGATCGTGGGGTAAGCTTGTTTTGGGGCGTAGCCTACGGGCAAGTAGGTGAAGAAATCGCGGCTCACGCCGGAGGACGTCAGCGAGTGCTTCACGAACTGGCCGGGTGTTTCCGTTGCCGTCTTCCCGCAGCCCGCGCTTGGCACCGCAACACTTGGGCCAGGGGCCGCGCCGCCGCTCGCGGAACCAGCGTTGCCACTCAGGCCATTGCCGCCGGTGCCGCCATCGCGAGCAGGGTTACCAGGACTCCCGCCGTCTCCTCCGCTCGTGCCTCCTGTGCCGGCGCTCGACGTGCTCGTGACGCCGGCGCTTCCTGCCGACGCGCAGCTGGCGCCCGCAACGCCGTCGACGGGGACGTTGGAAGACCCGCGACCGCCGGAGGCGGTGCCGGCTGCGCCAGCGGCGCCGCCTCCGGCGCTCGTGGAGCACGCGGCAGACATGAGCACGCCTGCGACATAGACACCGAGCCAGGTTTGCTTCGATTGCATGCGTTGCCCACGCCGGCCGAATGGCGACGCAGAAGGTAAGCATAGACGGAAAGCATGACGCCGGTTCGAAGGATTCCGGGGCGAGGCTCGGATTGTGCGAGCCACCCTCGTCAGACGCCACGCGGCGACATAAAATTGCGATAGTCTCGGAATTGCAGTGGTTACTCAGCTGGAGCGGGGGCTTCGCGCAGAGTGGGTATGGCCGTGTCGTACCTGCTGCGGCGCGTGAAACGGTCGAGCGAGAGATAAGTGACTGGCGTCGTGAAGAGCGTCAACAACTGCGAAACGATCAAACCGCCGACGATTGATATGCCGAGCGGGCGACGTAATTCCGACCCTATGCCCGAACCGAAGGCAAGGGGCAGTGCGCCGAGCAGAGCGGCCAGAGTCGTCATCAAAATCGGTCGGAAACGCAGCAGGCAGGCTTCGCGGATCGCATCCCGTGCGGACAAGTCGCGCTCTCTTCGGGCTTCGATCGCGAAGTCGATCATCATGATCGCGTTCTTTTTCACGATGCCAATGAGCAGGATCACGCCCACAAGAGCGATCACGTTGAACTCGGCCTTGTATAGCAAGAGAGCGAGTAAAGCGCCCACGCCGGCCGAGGGGATCGTCGATAAGATCGTGATTGGGTGCACGTAGCTTTCGTACAGCACCCCGAGCACGATATAGACGGCGAGCAGCGCGATCATCAAGAGCAGCGGCTGACTGGATAGCGATGCCGAGAATGCCTGCGCCGTGCCTTGAAATGCCGCGTGAATGCTGGGCGGCATGCCAATGTCGCGCTCCGCCAGATCGATCGCCTTCATTGCGTCGCTGAGCGATTTACCCGGCGTCAAATTGAAGGAAAGTGTAGTCGCGGGAAACTGACCCTGATGGTTGATCGCCAAGGGCGTGAAGGTGACCGAGGAGCTCGTAACGGCGGGCAACGGAACCTGGCCGCCGCTCGGTGTGCCGACGAATAAATCGTTTAGACTTTCCGGGCCAACCTGAAATTCCGGCTGAGTCTCGAGCACGACTCGGTATTGGTTCAACGGTCCGTAGGTCGTGGCGATTTGACGTTGCCCGTAAGCATCGTACAGGGCGTTGTCGATCGCCGCCGGGCTCAATCCCAGGCGTGCGGCCGTGTCGCGGTCGATGCCCAGGGCCAGCGTGAGGCCCGCAGTTTGCTGATCGGTGGCTACGTCGCGCAAGATGGGGATTTTCTTGAAGCGGTCCATCACCTTCGGGGCCCAATAGCGGAGCTCCTCGAGGTCCGCGTCCTGCAGCGTGTATTGATATTGTGTACGGGACGAACGCCCGCCCACGCGCACGTCTTGGACCGCTTGCATGAACAGGTTGACGCCTACGAGCTTGGCGAGCTTCGGCCGCAAGCGCGCGATCACGCCATCGGCCGGTGTAAGGCGCGGCGGCTTGGCTTTGAGATCCACGAACACCGTGCCCGTATTGCCGGTCGAGCCGTTGCCAGAGCCGATGAACGAGATCACGTTGGCAACGTCGGGATCGGCCTGTACGAGCCGGTTCAGCGACAGTTGCTTTTCGTACATGGCCTTGAACGACACGTCCTGCGACGCTTCGGAAAATCCCATTAGCTGTCCCAAATCCTGTTGTGGGAAGAGGCCTTTGGGCAAGGCGATGAACAAAAACACGGTCAACCCGATCGTGCCGAGCATGGTCAGCTGTACGAAACGCCGATGATCCAACACCCAATCCAAGGCATGCTCGTAGCCCTTGAGAATTGCCGCAAAGCCGCGCTCCGACCACTCGTACAGCTGCCCGTGATCGCGGGTCACCGGCCTCAGCAAACGCGCGCACATCATCGGCGTCAGCGTGAGCGAAACCAACGCCGAGAAGCCAATGGCAAGGCTGAGCGTGACGGCAAACTCCCGAAATAGGCGACCCACGATCCCGCCCATCAACAACAACGGGATGAAGACGGCGAGCAAGGAGGCGGTAATGGATAAGATCGTGAAACCGATTTGCTTTGCGCCGTCGAGCGCGGCTTGGAGGGGGCGCTTGCCGTGTTCGATCAAGCGCATGATGTTCTCGGTCACGACGATGGCGTCATCCACCACGAAGCCGGTAGAGATGGTGAGCGCCATCAGCGACAAATTATCCAAGCTGTAGCCGAGCAAGTACATGACGCCAAACGTGCCGATCAGAGAGAGCGGCACCGCAACGCTCGGGATCAGGGTCGCGCGCCAATTGCGCAGGAACACGAACACCACGCCGATCACGAGTAAGACGCTCAGCACGAGCGTCTTTTCGACGTCTCTCACCGACCCTTTGATCGACTTCGTGCGCTCAAGCGCCACGACCACGTCGATTGCAGGCGAGATGGACTTCACGAGCTCCGGGATGAGCTTCGTAACGCGTTCGGTCGTATCGATGATGTTGGACCCGGGCTCGCGCCGAATAATCAACAGGACCGCGCGTTTGCCGTTGTGCCAGGCGGCGACGCGGTTGTTCTCCACGTCGTCGAACACGTCCGCCACGTCGCCCAGTCGTACCGGCGCGCCAGCTCGGTAAGCGATCACGACCGAGCGGAAGGCGTCCGCGCCAAAGAGCTGATCGTTGGCACCGATGATCTGAGTCTGTCGGATGCCAGTGATGCTGCCCTTGGCCTCGTTGGCCGTGGCCGCAGAGACGGAGTTCCGAACGTCGGCCATGCTGAGCCCGATGCCAGCAAGCGATCTGGGGTTAGCCTGAATACGCACCGCGGGTTGTTGCCCGCCGCCGACGACGACTTGGCCGACACCGGGGACCTGCGCGATCTTTTGGGCCAGGATGCTGTTGGCAGCTTCGAAGACTTGCGCCAGCGGCACCGTCTCGGAGGTCATGGAAAGGATCATCACCGGGGTGTCGGCCGGGTTGACCTTGCGGTACGTGGGCCGGAACGGAAGATTGGTCGGCAGCTCGCCGCCGGCGGAGGCAATTGCTGCCTGCACATCACGGGCCGCGGAGTCGACGTCGCGATCTAGATCGAACTGTAATGTGACGTTGGTCGTGCCGAGCACATTCGTGGACGTGATCTCGGTCACCCCTGCGATGCGGCCGAAGCGGCGCTCGAGGGGCGTCGCGACGGAGGACGCCATCGTTTCCGGGCTCGCCCCGGGCAAGCTGGCCGTGATGGAGATTGTCGGGAAATCCACGCGCGGAAGCGGCGCAACCGGAAGCAGGGTGTACGCCCAAACTCCGGCGAGCAGGACGCCAATGGCCAGTAGCGTGGTCGCGACAGGGCGTCGGATGAATGGCCCCGCCAGGTTCATGTCGTTTCCGGCGCGGGTAAGCTCCCGCTCGGAGCCGGAGCCTTCGGTTTGTTGCCGGTCAGGTAGCGGCCCAGGCGATCCATGTACAGGTAGACGACGGGCGTCGTGTACAGCGTGAGAACCTGAGAGATCAAAAGTCCGCCGACGATCGAGATGCCGAGTGGGCGGCGCAGCTCCGACCCGGTGCCGGTGCCGAGTGCGAGGGGAAGCCCGCCCAGCAAGGCGGCGAGCGTCGTCATCATGATCGGCCTGAAGCGCAGCAAGCACGCCTGGTGGATCGACTCCTCGGGCGAGGCATTGCGGTCGCGTTCTGCCTCGAGCGCAAAATCAATCATCATGATCGCGTTCTTCTTGACGATGCCAATCAAGAGAATGACTCCGATCAACGCAATCACGCTGAACTCACTGCCGCATACGATCAATGCGAGCAATGCGCCCACACCGGCTGATGGCAAAGTGGACAAAATCGTGATCGGATGAATGTAGCTTTCGTACAGGACGCCCAGCACGATGTAGACCGTGACCAGAGCCGCCAAGATCAGCATCGGTTCGCTTGCCAACGAATCGCTGAAGGCGCGCGCGGTACCGGCGAAGTCTGCGTGTATGCCCGGGGGTAAGCCAATCTCGTTCTCGGCCGCATGAATCGCTGCCACGGCATCACCCAAAGAGCCTTTGGCGAGATTGAACGACAGAGTGGTAGCGGGAAATTGGCCCTGATGGCTGAGGGCGAGGGGGGCCGTGGTGGTCGTCATTCGCACGAAAGTGGAGAGCGGGATTTGCGCGCCGGTGGTCGAGCGAACATAGATGCGGTCGAGAGCCCTCGGATCTTTGCGCGCTTCCGGTTTCACTTCCAAGATCACGCGATACAGATTCAGCTGGGTAAAAATAGTGGAAATCTGCCGTTGCCCGAAGGCGTCGTACAAAGTGTCGTCGATCACTTGCGGAGAAATGCCGAGCCGGGAGGCCGTGTCGCGGTCGATCTCGAGGCTCAATTGGGGCCCGGCCGCTTCTTGGTCGCTCGCCACGTCCGTGAGCTGGGGCAGCGCTTGGAGCTTGCTCAGCATTCTAGACGACCAGTCGCTGAGCTCGTCCCCGTCTGCGTCTTCCAGCGTGTATTGATATTGAGTGCGACCCACGCGGCTGTCGACCTGTAGGTCTTGAACGGCTTGCAGATGCGTGTCAACGCCGGTCACTTGCGCGAGCTGGGGCTTCAACCGCCGAATGATCTGCTCGCTCGAGGAATGCCGTTGGCTGCGCGCTTTCAAAGTGATGGAAAGCCGACCACTGTTGACGGTGGGATTCGTGCCGTCCGCGCCGATGAACGATATGACGTGCTCGACGTCTGGGTCTTTGCGCACGACATCGGCGATCTCTTGCTCGAGGTCCATCATGCGCGGAAACGAGACATCCGGTGCCGCGCCCGTCACGCCCACGATGAGCCCCGTATCTTGCTGCGGGAAGAACCCCTTCGGTACGAGCCAGGCGACGAACAGCGTGAGCAGTAGGGTGGCGATGGTGGCCAGCAACGTAATTCGCTGATGAGCCAATACCCACTTTAGCCCACGGTCGTAAAAAGCGACCATGTCGTCGAACGCCCGCTCCGACCAGCGATGGAATGCGCCGCGCTCGGCGATGGGCGGCTCGGGACGAAGCAGAAATGCACACATCATCGGGGTGAGCGTGAGCGACAACAGCGCCGAGACGGCGATCGCGACGCTCAGGGTGACGGCAAACTCGCGAAACAAGCGCCCGACGATGCCGCCCATGAACAAGAGCGGAATCAGCACGGCAATCAAGGACACGGTCAGCGATACGATCGTGAAGCCAATTTGTTTGCTGCCCTTCAATGCCGCCTCGAACGGCGAATCGCCCTCTTCGATGAAGCGCGCGATATTTTCAATCATCACGATTGCGTCATCGACCACGAAGCCGGTCGAAATCGTCAGCGCCATCAATGACAAGTTGTCCAAGCTGTAGTCGAGCAGGTACATCACGCCGAAGGTGCCGACCAAAGACAGCGGCACCACCAAGCTGGGAATGGCGGTGGCGCGGACGCTCCGCAGAAACACGTAGATGACCGCGACGACCAGCCCGATCGTGAGTAGCAAGGTGAATTCCACGTCCTCGACGGACGAACGCACTGTTTCGGTGCGGTCGCTCAGGACCTTGGTTTGAATGTTGGACGGCAGCGAGGCTTGTAGCTGCGGCAAGAGCGCCTTGACGCGGTCGGCGACCTCGATCACGTTCGCCCCCGGTTGGCGTTGCACATTCAAGATGATGGCTCGCTTCTGATCCGCCCAGCCGGCAAGCTCCGCATTCTCCACGCCGTCGGTGGCCTCGGCGACCTCGCGCAGCCGTATCGGCGAGCCGTTTTTATAAGCCAGGATCAGGGGTCGGAACGACTCGGCCTTGAACAGCTGATCATCGGTGGCAATCGTGTAACTTTGGCGTGGTCCGTCGAGAGTGCCCTTCGGCTGATTGACGTTGGCGGTCAACACTGCCGCCCGCACGTCCTCGAGACTTAGTCCCGTCCCGGCGAGGGACTCGGGATCGACCTGCAAGCGAACGGCGGGCTTTTGTCCGCCGTTCAGCGTGACCAACCCGACGCCCGACACCTGCGAAATTTTTTGACCGAGGATCGAGTCCGCGTAGTCGTCGACCTGACTCAGCGCGAGCGTGTCCGAGCTCACGCTGAGCGTCAAAATGGGCGTGTCGGCAGGGTTGCTCTTGCTGTAAGAAGGGGGGGTCGGCAGGGTCTTGGGCAGGAGATTGGCGGCGGTATTGATCGCCGCCTGCACGTCCTGCTCTGCCGCATCGATCTGCCGATCGAGCGTAAATTGTAGCGTTATCTGCGAGCTGCCGAAGCTGCTGACCGAGGTCATGGACGACAGCGAGGGCATTTGGCCAAATTGCCTCTCGAGCGGCGTCGTCACCGTGGCGGACATGGTTTGACCGCTGGCCCCCGGCATGAAGGTCGAGACCACTATGGTCGGGTAGTCGACCTGAGGCAGCGCAGATACCGCCAGTGCGCGAAAGGCCACGATGCCAGCGATCAAGATACCAACCACGAGCAGCGTCGTCGCCACCGGACGACGCACGAACGGTTCGGAGATGCTCACGGCGAAGCTCCGCCACGCTTTCCCTTTTTGACGGCACCCGTGTCGTCCACAGTATCTGAAGAGCCCGGCGCGCCTTCGTCCGAACGAACCGGCGTGCTCGTGCGGGGCGAAACTTTTGCGCCGGGCCGGAGCTGGTTTTGGCCTTCGACGACCACTCTATCGCCGGCCTTGAGGCCATTGCCGATGATCGCCCACTGCTCCTGCACGGTGTCGACGACCACCGTGCGTAGGGCGGCGGTTTGATCGGGCATGGCGATGTACACGAAGCTCCCCTGAGGGCCTCGTTGCACGGCGGGCGCCGGGATGGCGAGCACGGCACTTCTGACGCTCAGCACCAAGCGCGCTCTTACGAATTCATTCGGCCAAAGCGCTTTGTCCGGGTTCGGCACGGTGCCCTTCAGGCGCACGGTGGCAGTGGCGGTGTTCACCTGGTTGTCGACTAGGGTGAGCTTGCCCTTGCCGAGCAGCCGGTCGCCGTCTCGGCTGTAGGCCTCGATGCTCAACCCGCCGTCGATCTCCTTGTTGATCAGCGGAAGGTCGTCTTGTGGCAGCGTGAAGACGATGGTCATCGGGTCGAGCTGCGTGACGACGACGATGCCGTTCGGGTCCGAGGCGTGGACGACATTGCCTTGATCGACCTGGCGTACCCCAGTCACACCGTCTACCGGAGAACGAACCTCCGTGTACGTCAGCTGGAGCTGCGCGTTTTCGATTTGGGCCTGGTCCGACTTCGTCGTGCCCGCGAATTGATCGGCGCTCGCTCGCTGATCGTCCAGTTGCTCTTGGGTGGCGAGGCCTTGATCGTGGAGGGCGGTGTAGCGCGCCAGGTTGAGCGTGGCGTTCTTCGCTTGCGCTTGGTCGCGCGCCAGGGCGGCTTGAGCTTGGTGAAGCGCGATCGTGAACGGCCGCGGGTCGATGCGCGCCAATAGGTCGCCCTTCTTGACGGCCTGCCCTTCCCGAAACGAGACCGCGGTGAGGGGGCCGTCCACTTGAGGCCGAACGGTGACCGTCACAAGCGGCACGGCGTTACCCAAGCCATCGAGGTACACGGGCACGTCACGCAGGGTGGCCGTGTCCAAGACCACTGGCACAGGCCGCGCCTCGCCGGCCTTGCCTGCCGGCGCGCCCGTGCTCGTTGTCGACTTCCGATGGCGAACGAACAACGTTGCGCCGGCGACTCCCACGAGCAGCAGCGCTCCTAGTATCCAGCGCGCGGACCGGTGCGGCTCCACCCTCCCGGCCGTGAGTTCCGAAGTCATGATTTGCGTGTACGCTCTCCACACTGGTTCCCCGTGAACCGAGCTAGTTTCATGCCATCAACTAGGGCAGTCCGCTGTCTCCGGCAGTCCCCCTACAAATTCGGTTGCAGATGCCGCGCCGCCGCCGTCGGCATGTGCGCCTCACCGGGCTATCCGCCGGAGGTCATCGGGTAACACTAAAGTAACTTCAAGGGCTCAGCAGCCGCCGCAGCGCGGGATTTCGCGTGCCGGCGGGCGCCCGCAACGCTTCGACGAGAAGCTTGCCGGACACCTGTTTGCAACAGACTTCGGCCGACCCTCAGGCGATGCGCCCCCTCATGGATGACGCCGGCAACCCCTTCAGATCCGTCCCTATGAGCCACGAATCCAGGTCGAAGCCCTGAACGGTTTGATCAAGTTTAGCGGAGGGGACAACCGGTCGGTCACCCGTTCGAAACAATCGCGTACGCCCTACCTACCATGCGAGGTCAGAGAATGACGTCACAATCCGAAACCTCGCGCCGTACCGCTCTGCCGAGCGAGCCATTGGCCCGTATGCTCGGCGTGCGCAAGCCGCTCGACGCGCAGGCTCGGTTTTGGATTGGGGTGCTGGCCTTTGCCCTGCCGTTTCTGTCTTGGTGCGCGATCAGCTACGTGCCGTTCATCTGGCATCCCCAAATTTTGGTCGAGGACGCGGGCGACAGCAAGATACCGGGTCAAAACAACTACATCGCCGTGGGTGACCGCGTGGACCTCGACGTCGTTATCTCACGCAATCGCGATCTCGACGCCGTGCACGCTCGGCGCGTGACGGGTCAGCGAGTCAATCCGATTTATCTACAGTCCCCGCATGCGGTGGCTCGGGCCATGTACACCGCGTTCACCACCGCGCCCGAGCGGGATGGCGACGCCTGGCTGCACGAGAGCTTGCTGCAGAGTTGCAAGGTGATTTTTTGGGGTTTCTTTTGGTCCGCGGTCTTTGGGCTGCCGTTGGGCGTGCTGTGCGGCACATTTCCCTTCTTCGCTCGGCTGTTCGAGCCTTTCATCGACTTCGTGCGCTACATGCCGGCTCCGGTCTTCGGTGCGCTCGCGCTCACGGTGCTCGGTCTGAATGACGCGCCTAAAATCACGATCATTTTTATTGGCACCTTTTTTCAGATGGTACTGATCGTATCCAATACCACCCGCTCGGTGGAAGTCTCGCTGCTGCAGGCCGCGCAGACGCTGGGCGCCAGCAAGCGCCAGTTAGTGTGGAACGTAGTAGTCCCCGGCGCAGTGCCCGGCTTGTATCGTGATATGCGCATCCTGCTCGGCTGGGCTTGGACGTACCTGGTCGTGGCGGAGCTCATCGGCGAAAAATCCGGTTTGAGCGCGTGGCTTTATCAACAGCAGCGTTACCGTCATTTCGACAACGTGTATGCCGCGATCGTGATCATTGGCCTGGTCGGGCTGATCACCGACCAATTTTTGGCCGTGGCCGGTCGCTACTTGTTTCCCTGGGAAACCGGTCAGACAAAGCTCGTGCGCGTAATACGGGCCATGCGCCGCGCCCTGCCGCAACGCGCCCGCTTGGCCGGTACTTGAACGTTTTCCCCGTGCCGGGCGCGCGGGATTGCTCCCCTACTTAAGGCGTTTCTTCTTCGAGCAGCGCCGGATGGGCTCCTGCGCGCCGAAAGTTACTGAAAATGTCTGACGACCGCATTCAGCTCCCCAGCTACCTCGATCACGTTCCGGAAGTCCTCGAGTATTTCGCCGAGATCGACCAGCGCAAGGTGGTGCTCAGCATCGAGCACTTGTGCCGCGAATTCGACAGCCCAGACAGCCCCAATGGCAAGCTCGTCGCCCTTTCCGACATCAACTTCGAGGTCCGGCGCAATGAATTCATCAGCGTCATCGGTCCGTCGGGCTGCGGCAAGTCGACGCTCATCCGCGTCGTTGCGGGGCTGGAGGAACCGAGCGGCGGCATCGTTGCGGTCGACGGAGTGCCTGTGACCGGACCGGGCGCCGATCGCGGCATGGTGTTTCAGAACTACACGCTCTTCCCCTGGCTGACGGTGCGGAAAAACGTTTTGTTCGGGCCGAAGATGAAAGGCTTGCGAGACGACAAAGCGATGAAGGCGGCCGATGAGTGGCTGAAGCTCGTCGGCCTGACAGATTTCGCCGAGCTGTACCCAGCGCAGCTTTCCGGAGGCATGAAGCAGCGCGTTGCCATCGCGCGCGCCTTGGCCAACGACCCCCGCATTCTACTGATGGACGAGCCCTTTGGAGCGCTCGACGCGCAGACTCGCGCCAGCATGCAAGCTCATCTTCTACGCATTTGGGCCGCGGCCGGGGTCACCGTGCTCTTCATCACTCATGATCTCGATGAAGCGATTTACCTGTCCGATCGCATCGTAGTGCTCGGCGCGCGGCCGGGTCGGATCTTGGAAGTCATCGAGGTCCCAGTCGCGCGGCCCCGCTCGCCGGAGCAGTTCCTTTCGGGTCATTTTCTGGCCACGAAAAAACGGCTAGAGGAGCTCATCCACCGGCGGGAGAACACGCCAAACTCGGGAGGATCGATGCATGATTGAACACTCATCGGAATGGCTCGTCGACGAGGGCCTGCGCGGCGGAGCGATGTGGTCTCGTATCGTGAAGCGGGGCCAAGTACTGCGCCTGACGGACGTTGAAGGTGGCGCGTCAGTCGCTGGACTCTTGTTCAACGCGGACTTCCCGCTCGAGCGCTACAATATGCCGGACACGCTCAAGGCTCAGCACATCGCCCGCCTGACGCAGGGCCACGTGCTTTATTCCGACATGGGGCGTGTGTTGTGCTCGATCGTCGCGGACACCTGCGGCTGGCATGACACGCTCACGGGCGTCGGCAACATGGCCTCGAGTGTCGAAAAATACGGCCCCGGTGACTATCAAGCGCTGCGCAATGACTGGCGCAGGAATAGCCGCGACAATTTGCTCGTCGAGCTCGCCAAGTATGGCCTCGGCAAGCGAGACTTCGGACCAAATCTAAATTTCTTCGTAAAGGTCGGAGCAGACGCAGAGGGCAAGCTTTCCTGGGTGCCAGGGAACTCAAAACCTGGCTCGTACATCGAGCTACGCACCGAAATGAATACGCTGGTCGTGCTTTCGAACACGCCGCACCCGCTCGACCCTACACCCTCGTACGCAGTGCGGCCGCTCAGAATCGGTATTCGCCTAGCTGGGCCCGTCACTGCCGACGACGCCTGCCGCACCTCGTGCCCGGAGAATGAGCGCGGGTTTGCGCTCACTGAAGCTTATTACCTTTAATTGGAGCTCAATGGCACTTTCCGAAAGCTCACTCGACCCCAAGCATGCCAAGTTCGACACCGTGCTCGGTTCTGGGCTCGGGTTCAGTCACGTCCTCCGGCGTGGGGAAACGTTTCGCATCGTCGACTTGGAGGGTAACCAAGCGGTCGACACATTGTTTTACGACGCCCACGATCCGAGCGAGCGTTATAGTGCCGTCGATACGATTCGCAGTCAGGGAGGAATCTACCTGAGCGCGGGCTCCCCGCTGATGTCGACCGAAGGCCGGATCATGCTCGAGATCACCGCCGACACCTGTGGTCGGCACGACACCGTCGGCGGCGCGTGCGCGGCCGAGTCGAACCAAGTCCGTTACGCGCTCGACAAGAAGTACATGCACAGCTGCCGGGACAATTTTTTGCTCGAGATTGCCAATCGCCGTCCCGAGCTCACCAAACGCGATCTCACGGCGAACATCAATTTTTTCATGAATGTGCCGGTTAGCCCAGAGGGCGAGCTGCATTTCGACGACGGCATCTCGGCGCCAGGGCGCTACGTGGAGATGCGCGCGGAAAGCGATGTTATCGTGCTCATTTCGAATTGTCCGCAGCTGAACAATCCGTGCAACGGTTACGACCCGACGCCCGTCCGTCTCTTGGTCTGGCCGGCGTGATTGGACGCTTCGCGCCGACTCCCCTCGGGCTCGGCGCACCGCAATTCTCGTAGCAGGAGGAAACATGTTCGAGAAAGTTCTGATCGCCAATCGGGGTGAGATCGCTTGTCGTGTCATTCGTACGCTGAGAAAGCTCGGCGTTGCCTCGGTCGCGGTTTATTCGGAGGCCGACCGCAACTCGCTTCACGTGCTGGAGGCCGACGAGAGCGTGTGTGTCGGTCCGGCGGCGGCTTCCGCCAGCTACCTGAACCGCGATGCAATCCTCGGCGCGGCGCAGCGGACGGGCGCGAAAGCGATCTTTCCGGGTTACGGCTTCCTCAGTGAGAATGCGCAGTTTGCCGAGGGGGTGGAGGCGGCAGGAATCGCTTTTGTCGGTCCTACTCCGGAACAGATGCGTCGCTTCGGCGTCAAGCACACCGCGCGCGAGCTGGTGCAGGAGCTCGGCGTTCCCCTGCTCTCGGGAACCCCGCTCTTGCCCAACGTGGGCGCGGCTATCGCCGCGGCGGAAAGCATCGGATATCCGGTGATGCTGAAGAGCACGGCGGGTGGGGGCGGAATCGGCATGCAAGTATGCCGAGACGCCACGAAAATTTCCGACGCTTTCGAGTCGGTGCGCTCGCTTGCTCAAAAGAATTTCGGCGAAGGTGGCGTCTTCTTGGAGCGCTTCGTCGAGCGCGCGCGACACATCGAGGTGCAGCTGTTCGGTGACGGCCACGGGCAAGTGATCGCACTCGGCGAGCGTGACTGCTCGGCCCAGCGCCGTCATCAAAAAGTGGTGGAAGAGACGCCCGCACCGCGGCTCCGACCAGAGGCACGAACGGCGCTGCTCGAGGCGGCGGTGCTCATCGGCTCCTCGGTGAATTACCGCTCCGCCGGCACCGTCGAGTTCGTATACGACGATGATCGTGGAGAGTTCTACTTTCTGGAAGTCAACACGCGCCTGCAGGTCGAGCACGGGGTGACAGAGCTCGTCACGGGGGTGGATCTAGTGGAGTGGATGATTCGACTCGCCGCGGGGGAGACCCTGCCGCTCGAGCGCGCGCCCGAGCCACGTGGTCACGCGATTGAAGTCCGCGTGTACGCGGAAGATCCGGCGCGCGGTTTCAAGCCGAGCCCGGGGGTGCTGACCGAAGTCTCGTTCCCCGAGGGCGTGCGCGTCGACTCGTTCGTCGAGACGGGCACCGAGATCAGCGGCTTCTACGACCCCATGATCGCCAAGCTGATGGCATTCGCAGAAGACCGCGAGCAAGCCATCTCCGCGCTTCGTCAAGCACTGGAGAAGACTCGGCTCGCAGGCACCGAGACCAATCTCGCTTACCTGACCTATATCCTGGGTACGGACGTGTTTCGCGAGGGCCGCACGACGACGACCTACCTTGGCACATTGGCTTTTTCGAGCGCGACGGTGGAGGTGATGAGCGCGGGAACGTTGAGCACGGTGCATGACTATCCGGGGCGCCTCGGCTATTGGGACGTGGGCATTCCGCCATCGGGTCCGTTCGACGACCTCGGCTTTCGCTTGGCCAACCGCGTCGTGGGTAACGTGCCGGGCGCGCCAGCCCTCGAGCTCACCATCTCCGGCCCTACTCTGCGCTTCGCGACCGATACGGTGATCGCGCTCGCGGGCGCGGACATGGAGGCCGAGCTGGACGGCGTCGAGCTCCCGTACTTCGAGCCCGTTGCGGTGCGCGCGGGCCAGCAGCTCAGGCTCGGCGTCATTCGCGGCGCCGGCTGCCGAACGTACCTGGCCGTGCGGCATGGCTTCGACGTGCCCGAATACCTGGGCAGCCGTTCGACCTTCACCCTGGGGGGCTTCGGGGGCCACGCCGGCCGCGCCCTACGGAAAGGGGACGTCTTGCGCTTACTGAGCACCGGTAATACCGAGGCGGATCCGATGGCGCTCGAAGTGAGCGCGAGGCCCGTGCTGAGCGAGACGTGGCAGATCGGCGTGCTGTACGGTCCGCACGGGGCGCCGGACTTCTTCACGCCCGCCGACATCGACACGTTTTTCCGCAGTGACTTCGAGGTCCATTACAACTCGGCGCGCACGGGCATCCGGCTCATCGGGCCGCAGCCGGAGTGGGCTCGGGCGGACGGAGGCGAGGCCGGCCTCCATCCGTCGAACATTCACGACAACGCCTACGCGTTTGGCACCATCGACTTCACCGGCGACATGCCGATCATCCTTGGCCCGGACGGGCCGAGCCTCGGCGGTTTCGTCTGCCCCGCGACTATCGTACGCGCCGAGTTGTGGAAGGTTGGCCAGCTACGTCCCGGAAATCAAGTGCGTTTCATCCCCGTGGCCCGAGCTGCGGCGGAGCTAGCGCTGTCCGAGCAGGACCGCGCAGTCAGTGAGCGCAAGGCCCAACCGAATTCGCCACTCACTGCCGTGCCCACGGTGGACGCGGTGCTTCGGCGCTTGCCAGCGCGGGGTGAGGCGCCACGAGTGGTCTATCGGCCCGCGGGGGACGAGTTTTTGCTCGTCGAGTACGGCGAGGCCGTGCTCGACCTCGAACTGCGCTTCCGCGTTCACGCGCTGATGGAGTGGCTGCGCCATGAAACACTGCCTGGGATCATCGATCTTACGCCGGGCATTCGTTCCCTGCAAATTCATTACGATAGTCAACGGTTGGGGTTTTCCCGACTCCTGGACGTGCTCGCGCGCGCTGAAAGCGAGCTGCCATCGGTCGACGCGATCGATGTGCCGACACGCGTCGTGCACATGCCGCTGTCTTGGGACGACCCAGAGACACGTTTGGCGATCGAGAAGTACACGCAAATCGTGCGCAAGGGCGCACCCTGGACGCCAAGCAATATCGAGTTCATTCGGCGCATCAACGGCCTACCGGACGAGCAAGCGGTAAAAGACATCGTATTTGGTGCTCGTTACCTGGTGCTCGGGCTGGGCGATGTTTACCTGGGAGCGCCGGTCGCGACACCGCTCGATCCGCGACACCGCTTGGTGACGACGAAATACAATCCCGCGCGCACCTGGACGCCGGAGAACGCAGTGGGTATCGGCGGCGCGTACATGTGCGTCTACGGCATGGAAGGGCCTGGCGGCTATCAATTCGTGGGCCGCACCGTACAGGTTTACAACCGCTTCAAGACCACGAAACACTTTCAAGGCGCCACCCCATGGTTGCTGCGATTTTTCGATCAAATTCGGTTCTATCCAGTCGACGCCAAGGAGCTTTTGGAGATGCGCGAGGCGTTTCCGCACGGTCGCTTGCCGCTCAAAATCGAGGATCAGCGCTTCCGCTTGGCGGACTATCGTCGGTTTCTGGCGCAAGAGTCAGAATCTATTGCCGCCTTTCGTGCGCTTCAGCGCGGTGCCTTCGCTGAAGAGCGCCAGCGCTGGATGGATTCGGGTCAGCTCAACTTCAGCGTCGAGCCGGCAGAGGCGGGGCCAGGCGCGAGCGGTCGTTCTTGGGATGGCGGGACCATCGTCGAGAGCGGGGTGCCGGGCAGCATCTGGAAGCTCTTGGTGAAGGCCGGGCAACGCGTGGCGAAGGGCGAGGTCGTCGCCATCATCGAGTCGATGAAAATGGAGATCGCCATCGAAGCGCCCGTAGCTGGCTTGGTGCTGGAAGTCGTCGCCGCCGAGGGTAGACCCATCGCCCCCGGTCAGCCCGTGATCGTGATCAAAAATTAGGTGATCGCGCGGCCAACGCGAACTTGCCACGGTGAGGCACGCCCGCACACCGTGCCGATGGGGAGCCGCCGTTGTATGCGCGATGGCGATCCGCTGGGCACTCGGCACAGTGGTTGCAAAAGTCGTTATTATGAATCAAGTGCCCAGTAACATCGCGTCCGCCGGTACGGCCCCGAAAGCGGAGCATCACTTCTTCGAGATGCTGCGAGAGTTCGAGACTGCGACGGTCATCACGCGCGCCCGCGCCGGAAATCTGCATGGCCGGCCGATGGCGGTCGCCGATGTCGCGGCCGACGGCACACTGTGGTTCGTCACTGCTGTCGACTCGACCAAAGTACTGGAAATTAGAGATGATTCTCGGGCCATGGTCTCCCTACAAAGCGCTCATCGGTACGTGACGATCAACGGTCACTTCGAGCTCGTGGCCGACCGCGCCAAAATCGACGAGCTCTGGAAGGAGGCCTATCGCCTTTGGTTCGACGGCAAAGGGGATCCAGAGTTGGTTCTGTTGCGCTTTACTCCGTTCGACGCCGAGTACTGGGACAATTCGGGCATGCATGGCGTCAAGCGCGCATTCGAGGCCGCTAGCGCCTACTTACACGGTCAGAAACTAGAGCCTTCGGAATATGATCCCGAAGCGCACGCGCGAGTGGAGCTATAGGCGTAAGCTCGGGCTCTTGAGCGCCCGAACGCACCACGTGCTCTTGATCCCGGGTTTCTTCGGGTTCGGCAAATTCGGTGAGCTCAGTTACTTCAGCGGGGTGAAAGAAGCGATCGAAGCAAGCTTCGTTGCCCTTGGTCTGACCGTGACCGTAACTGAAGTCCCGACCTTGCCCATGGCTTCGATTCGCCTTCGTGCCGCCCGGGTGCGCGATACGTTGGCGGCTGTCTCGAAAAGTGCCCCGGGCCCAATTCACCTGATCGGGCACTCCACCGGCGGGCTCGACGCTCGCCTGGCCATCGCGCCGACGGCGTCGCTGCCGACTTCCGTTCCGTTCGAAGATTATGATCGCGTGCAGACACTGGTGACGGTGTGCGCGCCGCACTATGGCACCCCGGTCGCAACCTACTTCACGCGGCCCACCGGGCGATTTTTGATTCGCACGCTAGGACGGTATCTGGTGTTCATGCTCGAGCGTGGGCGCGTCCCCCTAAAGCTAATGCTGCGTTTGGGCTACCTCGCTCTGCGCGTCCGCGACCCGTTCCGCAAGCATCGCAATGCATTCGACGAGCTGTACGAGAAACTTTTGTCCGATCTGTCCGAGGCGCGGCGCCTGGAGCTGGCCACGTTTTTGCGGGCCGTCGTCGATGATCAATCCCTGTTGTTTCAGCTGACCCCCGCGGGCTGCGACTTATTGAATGCCTGCACGGCGGAGCCCAAAATCGCCTACGCCTCGGTAGTGGCGCGCGCCACCCCACCCAGTTTGCGGAACGCGTGGCGCTCCTTGCGAGATTTATACGCGCAACTGATGTTCCCCGTGTACGCGTTCATGCACCGCATCGCGCGCCGCGACGCGCTTGGAAATCCGCCGCTCAGCGCTCTTCAGCAACTTCAGCTCGGGCAGAACCAACTTTCGCTCCCCCTCCGAGCTGACAGTGACGGCGTAGTCCCGACGCTGTCCCAAGTGTGGGGCCCGGTGTTGTACTTCGCGCAAGCGGATCATTTGGACGTCGTCGGGCAGTTCGGCCTTTCCAGTCAAGCGGCTGCCACTGGCGATTGGATCCCCAGCTATTCGCCCTTCGGGCCCGAGCAATTCTCGGAGCTGTGGAGCACGGTGGCGCGCTTCATCGCCGGCGTCGCGGCCGAGGCGTCACTTACCACGGGGGCTGAGGACTAGCCCCACGTCTCGCCAATCTGCTTCTACCATGCTAGGTCCCGGCCGGTGATTAGGCTGGATTCAGTCACCAAGCAGCACGGTCGGCGCGTCTTGTTCATGGACGCATCGTGCGCCGTATTCAAGGGCGACAAAGTGGGGCTAGTCGGGCCGAATGGCTCCGGCAAATCCACCATCTTTCGGCTCGTGGTCAAGGAAGAGGCGCCTGACGCAGGGCAAGTGGCCATCGATCGAGGCACGACCATCGGCTACTTCAGTCAGGACGTCGGAGAGATGAGTGGTCAAAGCGTGGTCGCGGCCACGCTGGACGGGGCCGGCCCGGTCTCCGCGGTCGGCGTCCGGCTGCGTCAGCTCGAAGAACAGCTCGCGGATCCGGCGCAGGCCGATCGGATGGAGGCACTGATCGAGGAATTTGGGGAAGTTCAGGGGCGCTTCGAGGAGCTGGGCGGCTACGCCCTGGACGCGAAAGCGCGCGAGATTTTAGCCGGTCTCGGCTTCTCCCAGGAAGTCATGGACGCGGACGTGGGCACGCTTTCGGGCGGCTGGAAAATGCGCGTAGCGCTCGCGCGCATCTTACTCATGCGCCCCGACGCCATGTTGCTCGACGAGCCGACCAACCATCTCGACCTCGAGTCGATCTTGTGGCTCGAGACTTTTTTGAAGGCCTTCGAAGGGGCCTTGATCATGACCTCGCATGACCGTGAGTTCATGAATCGCATCGTCACTAAGATCGTGGAAATCGAGGCTGGCGAGCTGACGAGCTTTACCGGGGACTACGAATTTTATCAGCGACAGCGAGCGATGCTCGATCTGCAAGCGGAAAGCGCCTTCGATCGCCAGCAGGCGATGTTAGCGAAAGAGGAGGCGTTCATTGCGCGCTTCAAAGCGCGCGCCAGCCATGCGGCGCAGGTGCAATCACGCGTCAAGAAGATCGACAAGATCGAGCGCGTGGAGCCGCCGCGGACGCGCGAAAAATTGAGCTTCGATTTCCAGAAGGCGCCACGCTCTGGGGACGACGTGGCAAGTTTGGACGGCGTAAAGAAGGCCTACGGGTCGCGCGTGATTTACAGCGGCCTCGATCTTTTGATCCGGCGCTCGGAGCGCTGGTGCGTGATGGGCATCAACGGCGCCGGCAAATCGACGCTACTCAAATTGATCGCCGGCGCAACGGCCGCCGATACCGGTCGGGTCACGGTGGGCGGAAGCGTGAAGATGGCCTACTTTGCCCAGCACTCGATGGAGCTGCTGAAGCCCGACGACAGCGTCTGGGATACGTTGGTCGGTAAGTTTCCGCATGCTTCGATCGGCTCGCTCCGGACCCTAGCCGGCGTCTTCGGATTCTCCGGTGACGACATCGAAAAGCCCTGCAGAATCCTGTCTGGGGGCGAGAAAGCGCGTCTGGTGCTGGCGCAAATGCTGTACGATCCGCCGAACTTCCTGGTGCTCGACGAGCCCACGAATCATCTCGACATAGGCACCAAAGAGATGTTGATCGAGGCCCTGGCGGACTACGAAGGGACGATGCTTTTCGTATCGCACGACCGCCATTTCCTGAAGGCGCTTTCCAACCGCGTGCTCGAGGTCAGCGTGAGCGGCGTGCGCAAGTATGGTGGCGGCTATGCCGAGTACGTTCATGAAACCGGCCAAGAAGCGCCCGGTGTACACACTTGAGTGGCTACCGCCCGGCGCCGGCGGGGCTTACGCCGCGCTCGCGTTTCGTGCGCGGCGTAGAGCATCCGCGCGGGGTAGCTTGGTTTGGAGTGCGTTCGTTCTGGGGTCATCTCCGGCATTTTTTAGCGTCGGCGATCGCAACGGAGGACGTCGACTCGCGCGACTGGATGACTGCCGACGAGCCGTTCGATCTCAACGCGCGTGTGGCAGAGGCCCTGGGCGGGGTCGGTGCTGACACGTTACTGGAAAGCCTTGGGCGCGATCTGTGGCTCGACTTCGTCGCGGACACCGGCGACGACGTGGCCGTCAGTCGCGCCGTCGCGCGCTTGATTTTCGCCGATTACGAACTGCCCGATCCGGACGAGGCGGGCGCCTTCTTGCACGCGCCGCGCGGCGATATCTTGTTGTTCGGCGGAGACACTGCCTATCCCGTGGCGACCGCCCAAGAGATCACGAATCGCGTGATCGTTCCGTTCAATCAAGTGCTCGAGACATTGCCGGTGGACCGGCCCCGGGTACTCTTAGGCATACCCGGTAACCACGACTGGTACGACGGTCTAGACGGATTTGCGCGCATGTTCAGGCGCACGTCCGAAGACGAAGAAGGCGTCTTGCGCCCGAGCGTGGTCGGAATCTCACAACGAATGATCGAACGCTATGCGGAGTGGGCGCGCGAGTTCGTACGGGGGGGCAAGATCGAAAAGCCCAAGGCGCTCGCCCTGCGAGGTTATCGCCCGGTGCAGAGCGCTAGTTACTTCGTGTTGCCGTTGACTAGGCGGCTTCACTTGTTCGCCGTCGACCGGCAATTGCGCAGACTCGATACGCGTCAAATCCTGTTCTTCGAATCTTGGCGCGCGCGACATCCGGAGCCGACGCCCTGGGTGATGCTCCCCGATCCCCTATTTGCGTTCGGCAAGCCGAGCGCCACCGGGACTGCCATGATCGAAGCACTCAACTTGGACTTGGAGGCCAAGCCCCACTTTCTTTTATCGGGCGACGTGCATCATTACGAACGCCTGCAACAGGGCGCCGCGCTGCATGTGACGGCGGGTGGCGGCGGCGCATTCCTCCATCCCGCGCCGCTAGGGCCCCGCGCGCGCTCTGGCGTTGCCGTAGAGTGGCCGACCGGGCCTCAGAGTCGGGCCTTGCTCTGGCAGGTGCCATGGAAAGTGATGCGCGGTAAATCTGGTTTTTTGCCGCACTTTGCCCTCACCGCTCTGTTCTTGCCAGCCATGGATATCGGCGTAAATCAGTTCCATCGGCTTGGGTTCATCGTGTCGGCACCGATTCTGATTACCCTGCTGACAACCACCATTTATGCGTTGATTGGCAACGTACGCCGAGCCGGTTGGGTAGTGCTCGCTCTAGCATTCGGCGCGGGGCTGGCGACGGCTACGATTCCGATATTCGCATCTTACGTGCTCACGCGACTCGCGCTCAGTGTCCACGTGGTGCTTTCGGTTTGGGTCATTGCCGCGCTCACCTTTGCCGTCGCCGTGTTCTACGGCGCATTCGTGTTTGGGACCTTCTTGGCGCTGCTCACGTTCCTGGGGCTCGAGGAAACCCAAGCTTTCACGGCTCTCGGTCATCCAGGGTACAAGCATTTCGTGCGGCTGCGCGTGCGGCGCGACGGCAGCGCCGTCGATCTCTGGTGCATCGGCTTGACTGACCCATTGCGGCCGGGCGCGATGCCGGAGTTGATCGATTCCACGAGCTTCGTGCCCGAGTCTACACCCTGAGTTTTGCGCGAGACCTCCTCGCGGTCGGAGCTCGGTCTGTCGGAGATGATGGCGAGTCGCGCGAGCTGGTTTCGTCCGGGACGCCGAAGGCTTTGACGAGCTACATGCGCCAGTTGACCATCAAAACCAAGCGACATCGTTCCTCGGCAATCGCGCGTGCGGTTTCATGGGCCATCCACGGTGGCCTTCGCCGACGAGCACCGGGGACTTATGCGCGGATCTGCTGCTTCCCCCTCTGCTTTATTCATGCCTCAACCGCAGCCTGCGAACGTCCTTCTGAATCCATTTCCAGGCGGTGCCGGAGCCTGGCGCTCGACGCCGAGTATGACTCGCGGCTGGCCGTTTGAGTGAGTGGCGCGGCCTCTTCGAACTTTCAGACCCTGAACGCTGTATCCCGAGCTGTGTCCAGGACCTCTCGCACTCGCGTGGCCAGCGTGCCGGGGGTGATGGGTTTTTGAAGGAATGCCATCCCACTGCCGCGGACGCCGTGGCTGACAATCCTCTCTTCCGTATACCCGGACATGCACAATATCTTCATGGTGGGGCGGATCGAGACGGCGCGTCGCGCTAAGTCTGGGCCGCTCATCTGCGGCATGATTACATCGGTCAGCAGCAGGTCGATGACGCCCGCGTGGCGTTCGCAAATCAGCAGTGCCTCGACGCCATCGCGCGCGGGAAGCACCTCGTAGCCTCGGCGCTCCAAAGCGTTGAGCGCAACGGCGCGCACCTGGTCTTCGTCTTCGACTAATAAGATCGTTTCAGACCCGATCAATGTCGTGGGCGACACGGTGGATCGAACGGGGTCGACTTCGCGGTACACCCGCGGGACGTAGACCTTGAACGAGGATCCTTTGCCCGGCTCACTCTCGACCCACACCCCGCCGCCATTTTGACGCACGATTCCAAAAACGGTCGAGAGCCCAAGGCCGGTTCCCTTGCCCTTGTCCTTGGTCGTGAAAAAGGGCTCGAAAATCCGGGCCTGCGTGTCGCCGTCCATACCAGTGCCGGTGTCTCTGACGGCCAGCATCACGTAATGGCCGGCGGCAGCGGGCGTATGGCTTTCCGTAAAGTGGTCGTCGAGCCAGATTTCTTCGGTTTCGATGAACACTTTGCCGCCCCGCGGCATTGCGTCGCGCGCATTCACGACCAGGTTCATGATCACCTGCTCGATGTGCGTGGGGTCGATGCAAACCCGCCCAACCCGCGGTGAAAGCCCGATCGCAAGCTCGACGTCTTCACCGACGACGCGTCGCAACATCGCCTCCATGTTTCGGATGACGTCGTTCAAGTCCAAGACCAGGGCCTCGCTCGTTTGCTCGCGACTGAACAACAACAATTGACGAGTCAAGCCTGCGGCCCTGGTGGCCGCCTTCCGGATCTCCTCCACGTCTTGCCGGATGGTCTCGGCCGCATCTAGATCCGACAAAATGAGTTCGCTGTAACTCAATATTACTGACAACACGTTGTTGAAGTCGTGGGCGACGCCGCCGGCCAATCGCCCAACCGCGTCCATCTTCTGGGCGTGACGCAGCTGTTGCTCGCTCTGTCGGAGCGCTTCTTCGGCGCGCTGGCGTGCTCTCTGTTCTAGCATCCGTTCAGAAATGTCGCGAATGAATCCAAAAAATGCGTTCCGCTCGGCACCGACGTGCGTCAGCGCAATCTCGACCGGAAACGGCGTGCCATTCTCGCGGTTCGCCCATGCCTCGACGCGGATTCCCTGGACCGGTGAGTCATTTTCCAAGAGCTTCGTCAACAGGTCGCGGTTCGGTACGAACTCCCAGATCGACCTGCCCAACGCTGCGGCCTTGGTGCAGCCGAACATCATCTCGGCGGCGGGGTTGAAGTCCGTGAATCGTCCGTCGTCGTCGAAAGCGACGATGGCATCGAGGGCCATGTGCGTGATCGCCGTGCGACGCAGCTCGCCTTCCCGGTGTCTGACCCGTTCCTGGCACTCTCGTAATTCTCGCTCGACGGCGGGGACCAACCGGCCGAGCCGGTCCTTCAGAACGTAGTCGTGCGCCCCCGCCCGCATTGCCTCGACGGCCGCCTCCTCCCCGACCGTTCCAGACACGATGATGAACGGCAAATCTAGCGCGAAGTCGTGCATGACGTCGAGCGCGCCTCGAGCACTGAACTCCGGCATCGACCAATCGCTGATGATCACGTCCCGAGGCGTTTGCGACAGCGATTGGCGCATCGCCGCTGCCGTCTGCACACGTTCGAAAGTGATTGGACAGACTAGTCGCCGAAGCTCGTGCATCACCAGCTTCGCGTCGCTGGGCGAATCTTCGACCAGGAGGATGCGCAAGGCTTCCTGCTTGATCATGGCAGCGCCGCTGGCGACTCGACAACCTCATTCAGCGACAGCCAAAACTGGCCCAGGGTACTCACCGCCGCGGCAAAGTCAGCAAATTCGACTGGCTTTCGGACGTAGGCGTTGGCTCCGAGCGCATAGCTCCGAAGTACGTCTTCGTCTTGCCGCGACGCGGTCATGACCACGACCGGGAGGATCTTAGTACGGGCGTCCTCCCGAATTCGGCGTAGCACCTCAAGACCGTCGATTTTGGGCAGCTTCAAGTCCAGAAGCACTAAGCGAGGGAGGACCGAGACATTCCGATCCGTGTGCTCGCCCGTCCCGAACAGGTAAGCAAGGGCTGCCGCACCATCCCTTTCGACCAGTACGTTGCCGGCGATTTGCGCTTTTTTGAAGGCGAGTCGCATCAGCTTTTCATCGGTGGCATTGTCTTCGACGACGAGAATGGTCGGACTCATGGTGAGGATCCCCGGCTCTTTTCTGGAAAAGAAAAATAGAACGTCGCCCCGCGTTCGACCTCACTTTCGGCCCAAATTCGACCGCCATGGCGAGTCACGATGCGTTGCACTGTCGCTAGGCCAATGCCGGTTCCCGGGTACTGAGTCGCCGCGTGCAGGCGTTGGAATGGCTTGAACAACTTGTCAGCAAAGGCCATGTCGAACCCAGCGCCGTTGTCCCGCACGAACAAGGAAGCGCCACGGCGGCCAAACTCGAGGCTCGCGGGAGTTTTTTTGCTCGTGAATTTCCAAGCGTTTCGCAGCAGATTCTCGAGCAGCACTCGTGCCAGCACCGGATCGACGACGGCGGTCAAGCCGGGGGCGATGATCACATCGGCTCGGCGCGTCGGCTCCTCGGCCGCGAGATCCTCGAGCACGGAGCTTGCCACGGCCGACAGATCGACACGGGTTCGCTTGGGCTCGAGACGCGTGACGCGCGCCAGCTCCAAGAGAGCGTCGATCAGCGAGCCCATCTTTTGAGCGTTCGTGACGATTTCGTGCAGCCAATCACGCCCTTCGTCGTCCAACTGATCGCCGTAGGTATCGAGCAGTAAGCTCGCGAACCCATTCATTCCGCGCAGGGGAGCGCGTAAGTCGTGCGCCACCGAATAACTGAATGCTTCGAGTTCGCCGCTAGCCGCCTCGGCGGCATCCTTGGCCCTGGCGAGCGCCTCTTCCGCGAGGTGACGTTCGGTGATGTCGCGCGCCACCTTGGAAGCACCGATCAAGTGGCCTTTCGAATTGTATAGAGGTGAGCTCGTCAGCGAGACGTGAATCTCTATTCCGTCCCGACGACGCCTGATGGTGTCGAGGATCTCGACCCGCTCGCCACGCTTGAGCCGTTCGAGAATTCGCGGCTCCTCGTCCTCACGCCCCGGCGGGACCAGGACGGCGATGGGGCGGCCAATCATCTCTTCGGCCGTGTACCCAAAGATTCGTCGCGCGCCGTCGTTCCAAGTAGTGACGATGCCATCCAGCGTTTTGCTGATGATTGCGTCGTCGGAGTAGGAGACGATCGACGCGAGGCGGGCTTGTTCCACTTCCACTTGCCTCCGATCACTGATGTCGCGGATGGCCCGCGAAATGAAGACCTCTTCCTCGGTTTCCAGGGAGCTGGAGGTGACTTCGCTGTAGAACTCGCTGCCGTCTTTGCGGCGACCCATCAGCTCGACGCTCGAAGGAGGCCGTGTGGCTCGCGCCCCCGACCTCGACCTTGATGGTGGCGCTTGACTAGGACGCGCCATGCAGTTGGGCACCAGCAGCTCGATGGATTTCCCGATTAGCTCCTCTCGAATGTAACCGAAAAGCTTTTCGGTCTGCGCGTTCACGAGCGCCATCGTCCCGTCCAGCGTCGTAATGACGACGGCGTCCGGAGCGGCCTCGACAAAGCCTTCGAACAGGCTCTCCGAAGAACGAGCACTTTCGAACACGCGTAAGGCTTCGTTAGCGCGGTCGATCACTGCGCGAGCGGCACGCTCGGCGGCATTTGACCTCGCGCTTTCGATGACCAGTGCGGCCCGCATCGCGAGCTGCTCGGCAAACTCCACATCGCCTGAATCGAAGGATTTGGCCTCGGCGCGGTAGCGCGCCAATATCAGCACGCCGATAACACGAATTCCCGTTCCCAATGGCACGATGATGAGACTATGTATCCCGAGCGAAGCGCTGAATTGCTGATTGCACTCGCTCGTAAAGGCGAACGGGCCGTCGGGGCGCAGCACTGAAAATAGCACCGCTTCTCCGGTCTCATGCACGCGACGCACGAGCGGGTCGCGGAACAGATCATTGTGCCCGAACAGGCGCCCCTTGATTGTGTTCGAAGCGTACGGGTCTAGACCGTGAAACGCGATGGGGAAAGCCTCGGAGCCCCCCTCCGGCACCATCGAGACGACGCAGAAAGCATCGCCGAGCTCGGCCATGCGCGTGGCAATCAGGTGCAACAAGCTCGGAAGATCATCGCTCACCTCGCAGAACTCCCGAGCGACCGCGGCCAGGCTCTGAGCTTGCTCGGCGCGTCCGATCCGCTCTAGGTGTTCTCGCGCGCTCGTGATCGCCAAAGCGGCATGGTCGGCAAGCGACTGCGCGATCGCGTGGTCCTGGGCATCGAACGGGGCGGCTGTACGCGCCCGGAAAGTGCGCATCTTCCCGATCGTACGACCCCGCGTCTGCATCGGCACAACGAGCGCGCTCCCTCGCGCCTCGCCTTCGGGCTGCGGTGCCGCGCTATCCAGAGCCGCGGCGCTGCCCGCCACGGGCGACGGGCCGGGCCGCGTGTCGAGCCAGAGCTCGAAGGTCGTGACCCCGCCCAGGCTCGCACCCACCTGGATCTCTAAAGCAGAAATGAGCGCGCCCTGGTCGCTGAGCCCGTCCGCAGCGATGCGCATCACCGCCATCAGCGACCGCACCCCGCTGTCGACCGGTCGAACACGCAAGTCTGGGCTCGGTGCCCGATTTAGCTCATGCATTCAGCAAACCGATCAGCACTAAGACAATCGTTCATTGGGGCGCTCCAGTGCTGACAACGGCCGCGGATGCCCGAAAAGATAGCCCTGTAAGAAGTCACATCCGGCCTCGATCAGCGTGGCCCGTTCCAGCTCATTTTCTACGCCCTCCGCGACCGTCGCCTTGCCCATGTTGCGGCAAAGACGCGTGATCGAGCCAACGATCTTTTGTTTCGCGGAATCGCGGTCAATGCCTCGTATCATTCTGATATCTAGTTTGACGAATTCCGGCTCGAGCCTGGAGAAAGTGGCCGGGTCCGCCTGACCCCCGCCCAAGTCATCGATGGCGATGCGGAAGCCGAGGGCTCGAAGCTTCTCTAAGCGTGCCGGGACGTCGTTGACGCGCTCGAGCGAGGCCCGGTCATTGAGCTCGAGGATCACCTGGCCGGCGACACGGCTCAGGCCAGCGCTCGGCAAATAGAGAGCTGGGTCCAGGAGGTCTTCAGAGTGCATATTCACGAAAACGAGGGCACCCCCGCGCGCAACTTCGGCGGCCTGCGCAGCGACCAGCGCACGGACGGCGCGGCCGACGTCGTGCAGTCGACCTACCTTTTCGGCCGCGATCAGCACCGCATTCGGGTTTGGCAGTGCCGGTTCATCGCTGCGCATCAGCGCTTCGTACCCAAAAGTTTCAGAATCAGCCGCGCGAACGATGGGCTGATACGCCATCCACAGTGACTGAAAGGCCAAGTTGAGCTTGGAATCGATGCCAGCACGATCGCCAACATAGAATGATCCGCTGCCAAACTCCTCGGCGCAGGCGCGTTTCAAGCGAGCCATTCGACCCACGTTTATCGCGCGGTCGACCACTGCTCGTAGCCGATCGATGGCTATGGGCTTGATCAGATACTGAAAGGCCCCGTATTCGACCGCGGCGGCTGCGCTCTTGAGGTCCGGGTCGGCGGTCATCAACACGACGGGCAAATCCAGGTCGTGCTGACGCACTGCGTGCAGCAATTTCAGGCCGTTCATGCCGGGCATGTTGATGTCGCTCACGACGACATCGAAAAAGCCCGCTGCCAGTTTGTGGAGAGCCGCTTCGCCGCTGCTGGCGCCGGTGACGGCGACGCCGGGCGCACTCAGCGCGCGCCCTAAGACCGCGAGCAGGGCCGCATCGTCATCGACCAGCAAAATTGCGGTGCCCTCTTTTTCCACGTCTTCCCGCATTCAATGGACGAGGGTACCTGCACGCCAACGAAACATCTAATTTTTTAGCCGGCGTCTAAACGAGCCAGGTGTCGAGATTCGCCGGTGACAATCTGCCCCGCATTATGGCGGTTATATTGGATTAAGCCGGACCTGC
The DNA here is from genome assembly GCA_903642325.1 of Myxococcales bacterium. Lineage (GTDB taxonomy): Bacteria > Myxococcota_A > Polyangia > Polyangiales > Polyangiaceae > PMG-095. The sequence goes on from CAHJWM010000045.1 coordinate 28,413, forward strand.
CGCGTGCCGTTGTACCGGCGTGCACAGCGAGAAGCGACTCGTCGCGCGGCAGGCGCGCACGACCGACTCTAATATCGATCGAGCGCTAGCCGAGATTTGCGAGCAAGTCGATGCCCGCGGGGCGAGTGTCAATTTGCTGTTTTGTTCGCCAAAATACGAAGCAAAGGAGCTCGGTCGAAAAATCGAGCGTGCCTTTTCGACGCCAATCATCGCCTGCATGGCGGCAGGACAATTTGGCCGGGGCGGCTTCCAGTGCGATGGAATTACGGCGGTCAGTTTGAACAGTAGTGAGCTTCGTCTGACTTCTCACCTGATCACGCCTCTGGCGGAATGTCAGGCGCGCGCCTCCGAGGCGGCTTTTTCCGCGCTGAATCAGCTATCGGAGCGAGGGTCGGAGCGAGCCTTTGGTTTCGTCCTGTCGGATGGCCTGTCACGCGCCGAGGAACGCCTGGCTGCTTCTCTGTATCAATCACTGGGGGCTATCCCGCTCATTGGCGGCTCCGCCGGCGACGACATGGCAACCGAAGCGACCTATGTTTACCATGAGGGCAAGTTTCATCGGGACGCCGCCGTATTATCGTTGTTCGAGACCACCCTTCCGTTCGCGAGTTTCAAGGCGCAGCACGCGCGCCCGGGTCGGCACAAGTTGGTCGTGACCATGGCCGACCCAGAGCAACGAAGAGTTTACGAATTCAACGGCGAACCGGCGGCGGACGCGTACGCGCAAACGTTGGGCTTCGACGTCGACGAGCTCGGCCCGCTATTTTTTTCGAAGCACCCGCTCATGCTGCGCAGCGGAGGCGACAGCTACATTCGGTCGGTCAAGACGATGAGGCCCGACCACAGCCTCGAATTCTTCTGTGCCATGGAAGAGGGGTTGGTCTTGACGATCGGGGAGTGCGGCAGTCCGAGCGAAGCGCTCCAGCAAAGCTTGCTGGAGGTGCAAGGTAAAATTGGCGTACCCGAGATCGTCATCGGCTGCGATTGCGTCTTGCGTCGCCAAGAGTTCGAGCACGACGGCCTCGCCGGTAAAATGGGCGAGCTCATGGCACGTAACCAGATGGTCGGCTGCAGCACGCACGGCGAGCAATTCAACGCTATCTACGTCAACCAAACATTGAGCGCGGTGGCGCTGGCCGCGGGATGACCACGGGGACGGTGCTCGGAGAGCTGTCATTGCCGGAGCTGACGCTCAAGGTCGATGCATTGGAGCGAAAACTTCGAGCCAAAGAGAAGACCATCCGCGTCTTGATTCAGCGGGTAGAGGGTAGCGCCAGTGAAGTGCACTCGGCGTTCTGGGTCTTGGAGCAAAACATCGCGCTGGAAAAAATGGTCGTCAAACGGACGGCCGAAATCAACGCGCAAAAGGAGCAGCTTGCGCAAGCTTTGGCAGAGCTTCAAGGGGCCCAAGCAAAGCTCCTTCAGGCGCAAAAGCTCGAGGCGATTGGACAGCTCGCCGCCGGCATCGCGCATGAGGTGAACACGCCGACGCAGTACGTGTCGGACAACACCGCCTTCGCCAAGCGCGCGGTCGTGGGCTTAATCGAAACACTTCAGGCATCCTTGGCCGTGGTGCAGGCCGTCCAAGAGGGCCGCGACACCTCGACCCTGATCCCGTGCGTGGACAGTTTGCTGAAGACCGCCAAAATTCCATATCTATTGGTGCAACTTCCCCGCGCGCTCGACCAAGCGCAGGAAGGGCTTGGTCGCGTCGCGACGATCGTGCAGGCGATGAAAGAATTTTCTCATCCGAGCAGCGCCGAGAAGACGCCGGTGAACCTCCGGGAGGCCATCGAGACGACGATCGCCGTGGCCCGCCACGAATGGAAGTACCTGGCCGACGTGGACTTGGCCATGGACCCGGAGATGCCGCCGGTGCCCGTCCTGCGCAATGAGTTTAATCAGGTGATCCTCAACTTGATCGTCAATGCCGCGCATGCGATCGGCGGCGTCACGGCCGGAGGCTCGGAAGGCAGGGGCAAGATCACCATTGCCGGGCGTACTGGCGTCGACAGCGTGGAGATCCGCATCACGGACACGGGCTCGGGCATCCCCCTGCATGCGCGGGCCAAGGTGTTCGAGCCGTTCTACACGACAAAGGCAGTAGGAAAAGGCACAGGTCAAGGCCTGGCCATTGCTTATTCGGTCATCGTGGATAAGCACCAGGGATCGATCTCGTTCGAGACGGAGCCTGGCCAAGGCACGACCTTCATCATTACCCTTCCTCTGCGCGACGCCGGCCTGGGTGCCGCCGCGCCTGCGAAGGATATCCCATGAAAGTCCTGTTCGTCGACGACGAGCCTCGCGTCTTGGAAGCACTCGAGCGCTCGCTCTTCCAGTTGGACGTGGACTGGAACGTGACCTTCGCCGAAGGCGGTCAGGCCGCGCTGCGCGAGCTGGCCGCGGCGCGCTTCGATGTGGTCGTGTCCGATATGCGCATGCCGGGCATGGACGGCGCCGCGTTGCTCAGCCAGGTGTGCAAAAAATATCCGCATGTCGTGCGTATCGTCTTGTCCGGTCAAACCGACGAAGCCGAAGCGTTTCGCGCGGTTCGGGTAGCGCATCAATTTCTAGCAAAGCCATTTAGCTCCGAAGCACTTCGACAGGTGATCGAGCGGGCGCGTTTGCTCATGATGGGGCTCGGAGACGAGCGACTGCAGGCTATCGTCGGGCGCCTCGAACATCTGCCGTCAGCTCCGCAGTTGATGGATGACCTGACGCGCGCTCTCGAGGACGAGGCTACGACGGCCGAAACGTTGGCGGCTATCGTTCGGCAGGATCCAGCCATGAGCAGCAAAGTGTTACAACTGGTCAACTCGTCCTTCTTTTCGAATGGGGCCAGCATCAGCGACATAAGAGCGGCGGTCGTGCGGCTCGGCACAAAAACCGTGCGCGCGTTGGCCACGAGGGGCGGCGCGTTTGCGGCTTCTACGAAGCCCGGTGAGCTCTCGTCAGCATCGGTGGCAACCGCGCAGCTCCGGTCGCTCGCCACCGCCCGTGTCGCCAGCCGTATCGCCAAGGATAAGGTCGATCCAGCCGCCGCCTTCGCAGCCGGACTGCTGTGCGACGTAGGCGAGCTAATCTTGAGCGGGCCCATGTCGCACGAAAGTGACGGATCTGAGGGGGAGCATCGCCAGCGCGACGCACTGAAGCATGCCGAGGTCGGAGCCTTTTTTCTGGGCCTTTGGGGGCTGCCGTTCCCCATCGTCGAGGCCGTCGCCAATCACCACGCGCCGTCTCGGACAGCGCTGCACGGCCCCGGCCTGCCTCAGGTCGTGTGGCTTGCGGCGTGCCTCGTGAATGGCAACGAGCCCGACACCAGCTATTTGCGCCACATCGGGTTCGAAGGCTCACTGTCCGACTACAGGGCAATGACCGAATGATCCAGGCAAGTAATCGTCGTGTTCTGTGTGTGGACGACGAACCGCTGGTGCTCGAGGGCCTCGAACGCACCTTATTCGAGCATTTCGAAGTGACGACGGAGAGTAATCCGCTCGCGGCCCTTTCCATCTTGGAAAGTAGTCCGGCGTTTGCAGTCGTCCTCTCCGACATGCGTATGCCCCAACTCGATGGCGCGAAACTACTGGCGCGCGCCCGAGCGATCGCGCCGCTCACTTCGAGAATACTCCTCACCGGCCAGGCGGAGGTCGATTCCGCCGTCGCGGCGGTGAACGAAGGCCAGATTTTGCGCTTTTTATGGAAGCCCTGCCCTCCCGCTCACTTGATTCAAGCACTCGAGTTGGGCGTTGAGCAATATCGACTGGTGACGGCGGAGCGGGAGCTCTTGGAACGAACCGTGACGGGTTGCGTCCGCCTGCTCAGTGAAGTCCTGTCCTTGGTCGCGCCTGCGCTTTTCAGCCGCACCCAGCGCATCAAGGGACTCGTCACTCACATGACCAAGAAGCTTGCCCTCGACGACCCGTGGCGCTTCGAGGTGGCGGCTCTTTTCAGCATGATAGGTTGCGTCGGGTTGCCCGAATCGACACTGGAGCGGGCGCTGGCCCAGCGCCCGCTCGACGCGGCCGAAGAAAAGGCCTTCGCTGACCATCCGCTGATGGCACACCGGTTGCTGTCCGAGATCCCTCGCTTCGAAGAAATTGCGGCGATGATCAAGCTCCAGGCCAGCCCACCGCTCGCGCCGCCGAGCGTCGATGTCGAACGCGGCGGGACCATGCTACGTCTCGCATTGCAGGTGGAGCGCGCAACCGCCGGAGGCAAAACCCTCGCCGACGCCATTGCCACCTTGGCGCGCAAAGGTGACGCGGCCGAGCAGCCCTATCTGAGTGCGCTGAGCGACTTTCGAAACGCGGAAGGCTCCACCACCGTGCGTGCGTTGCCGGTCTCGCAGATGACGGCCGAGATGATCCTCGAGGAAGACGTGCGTACGACCAACGGGGTCGTCGTAATTCCCAAGGGTCGGGAGCTATCGACTATCCTGATCGAACGGCTATTCAAGTTCACTCGCGCCGGAACGTTGGTCGAGCCCATTCGCGTTCGTGTGCCGATGTAGTCGAGGCGCGGCGCTCGGCGAGAGCTTCACCACCGTCCACAGCCCATCTCGAAGGCCGGGCCAGTTGTCGGTCGACCACTTCATGCTCGCTGACTGACGTCGCCTCGATGCCGTCGCCCGGGAGGTGGCGCTCCACGAGCGTGGGGCCGTCAATCGCTCGAACCTTTCGTTCGAACCCAGGCCTGTCTTGAAAAGAAGATTTTCGCGTCTCGCTCGGTCGGCGGGCGTCACCGGTAAGCCCCTTTACCTGTGCAAGTCAGACCAAAACGGTGCGACGCGATATCAGAGTCGGGTTTGCCCAGCAATGCAAACTCTATATCTCGTGAGTGATGGCAGAATCGAGCGAATCGGAACCGAAGGGCGTGAGCTATCGGATGAACAGTCGAACCGCTCGCTTTCTCGCTATTTTCATAGGTCAGCCACGCATGTAGGCATTTGCGACACCGCATGAACGCAAAACTGCAACTGTTGCATCATGTGGCGTTATTTTCGCAGCGGCTCGTTGATCGTCACTCGAGCCTATCCGGGTCGTGATCCGGCCGTTGGTCGCGGCGGTGGTCGCTGATGGGTGTCCCTATCGAGATGGCCCGACAAGAACGTTTATGAGCCAATCGAGAATGATTCGACGAAACCTCGTGCAACGCGCAAAAGCGCGTCGCTATGAGTTCGCTACCCTTGCCGCCATGTCGGCGGCGGCGCTTGCTCCAGTGCGGGTTCGGCCACGAGCAACGAGCGAACCTCGAGCTCGTCTTCCGCCGCTCAGGATAGTCAATTGAGCGCGGAATGTGATTTCAAGCCTGACACCGTGTTCAAAATCGGTGAACACCGTAGCCGATTACATAGACAACTACCCCAATCTCGTCAGACTCCACTCGCACCTCGACGACGCGTCGCCCATCGAGTTCGAGACCAACGCAGCAACCTGATTAAGCAGTCAAATCTGTCCGCCAAATCGGGGCAACTTCACTGTAGGTCTTACGGGTCGTCCCAGACCATGCCTACTGCGCTGGTCGTGTCAGCCGCGGAGCGCATCGCTGAAAATGCGCCGCTGGGCAGAGCGTCAGGCCGGCGTACTTCTCCGCCGTCTTTCAGCGCGACCCAGATCGGCGGAGTCTTGCGTCGGCTCTGGGCGTAAAGAACGAGCACGTGAGGATGGCTGCGTGGGCTCGCCCACAAATCGAAGGCGAAGGCCTCGTCGTGCTTGTAGAACCGTTCTAACGCAGCGCGCGCGTCCTCCAACGCGCGGCCCTGGACCTTGCCGTCGCCTTGTACGCCGCGCACCCTGACGAGATCGCGCCATGCTACTTCGACCGCAGCGCGTAACGCGTGGTGCGCAATTCTGCGCTGAGCTGCCGTGCGTAGCCGCACTCGTTCGCGGGTGAGGAAGGAGACGATTGGATCGCGGCGGTTGAGCACGCGAACGAGTGTGAAGCCAGTGGCTAGCGCACCCACCAGCAGCATCACGAGGAGCCTCTGGCGGCGGAAGCTCGAATGGTACCAGACGACCGTCGTCGCGATTGGCATCAGCAGCGAGAGCATCAGCAGCGTCTCCACCGCGAGCGAGATCAGCACCGCCGGCAGGAAAGCGCGAAACCCGAGCTCCGGCAGCCAGGCACTGTAAAACTGCCAAGCTAATGACGCGAGCAGGATCACGAAGCTTCCGACGGTGTAACCCCGGAATACCAAGAATTCCTTTCGTGCTTCGCGATTCCACAACCAGTACGGAAAGAGCAACGGGTAAGCTACGTAATACGCAAAGGGACGTGGTTTCCTGACGCGGTAATAGTCCTCGAAGGCCAACGCCTGCCGGAGCAGGTATGAAAGGGGTTTGAAGCGCGCCGCCGAGCGCCTGGGTGCCTCGCCCAAGATGAATACGAACAATGCCAAGCCCACGTCGATGAGCGCCCCGCGCACCGGGAAGAGCTCAGCGGCCAACACGATCGCAAACGGGGCAAGCGCAAAGAAGGCGAGCCGCGCGACGAAGTCAGCCAGCGACAACGGAGACGTAATCAGGGTCGAGCGGGCGTTGTTCAACGGGGCTACTTGCTACGAGCCTTTTTGTTCCGGCTACCCGAGGCTCCTCCAGCTACTTGGCGCGTGCCGTTCACGAGCCGCGCGAGCACGCCGCCGGGTATGGCGTCGCCGTCGGCCCAAGACACGATGGCCGGCTCCCAGCCGAGCGGCCAGACGTCGCTCAAGCGCTCGTCGAGGAACGCGCCGTACAGACGATCGACGGTCGAGAGCAAGCGCTCGACGAGATGCATGCGTTCGGTGAACGAGTCGTCCGTATCTTTTGCCAAGACCGCCGGGATAGCCCCGCTCGCGAGCGCGAAACGTGGCGCCACTAGCACGAAAGCAAACTCGTGCTCCGGGCTACGTACGGCCACCCGCGCGCGCACCGGGAATTTTTGCGCGCGCACCGCTTCGCGGGCCTCCGCGCTGCCGGACGGCGCAGCGCCCCGCACCGTGACTCGTTCGTTCGGATCGATATCGGACTCTAGCGTCAACTGATTGTCGAGCCAGACTTCCACGTCCCCGAGCTCCGACAACGAGATGGGCTTGTCGACGAGCTCGGCCCTCAGCCATAGCCAAAGCAAAAATTCGCTGCCCAAGAAGCGCGTGCTCTCCACGCGAGCGAGCGCATCTGCTTCGACACCGCCTGCAACCTCGGGCGCGGCGGGCTCTGGCTCGGGCCCGAGCTCGGCCGCCCGTTTGCCCAAACGCTTCCGGCCATTGCTGAAGCTCACCGGCTCGACATCGTTCAACGCCCGCTCGTGCTCCCGCCCAAGCCCGGCACGCAGCGCAGCGGCGTGCGGATTGTCTTCGAGCAAGCCGAGCCCGAAGCTTTTCTCGAAGAGCGCGGAAAAATCGGCAAGGAGACGTTTGGAATGCCCAAAGAACAACACGACGCCGCTGTCCAAATGCCAGCACAGATCGATGGCCTTGGAGGTCGGAGTGACGCGCTTGCGAAGCCGCACGACAACGCGTTCTCTGATCTCCAACTTTTCGTTACGGCTGAGCTTGGTCTTCTTCGAACGTGCGAGCGCTCGTTGTTCTTCGTCCGCGACCTGGGATTTCAGTAGCGCCCCCGGAATGCGGTACCGGTCGACCCGGAAGCCGAGCAGCACGTAGCTGTCGTGGAACATCTTGCCGGCGTCGAGAGTCAAATCGAACGGGCGTTCCATGGCGCACCAGCCTGTCGCCTCCACCGCGTCGTCGTCCGGCTTCAGGGGCTGGAATACGCGAAGCCGGGCGGCTTCCAAAAAGCGCCGGCGTAAGTCCTTGGGCAAGGCGCCTTGCGTGTAAAAACGAGTAAAAGTGAGCGTACCGCTGCGGGCTCCCAACGAATGAGTCCTTTCTTTGGGCGGCCCCGGACGTAGCACCGAGTGCCGCGCGCGTCCGGGAGCATCGTGCTGAATCTCGCGAATGTGTCGGTCTTTCGCGGGATGCGAGGCCGCCGGCACGCCCCCCCGGCGCGGGCAACATTCGCCGCCCGTTCGCGTTCGCCGGTCTCGTTTCTTTTTCCGCTGAACAAGCGGGAGATTTGATCGCATTCTTACGCCCATCGTGAGGAAGCGAAACCGAGCCGCCGCCGGCGTCATCTGTCCGTTCTGCGGTGAGGCCGAGGAGCTCTACGTCGACCTGGGCGGCGGCGAGCACCAGAGTTACGTCGAGGACTGCTCGGTGTGCTGTCGGCCGCGTTTAGTCACCGTCTCCCCGGGCGATTCCGAGGGAGAGGTGAGTGTGTCGCTCGAGCGCGATGAGTGAGGCGAGGACTCGATGTGGAAGAATGGGCGCCCATGGCGCTGACCGCGACGATATATCACTTTCAAATAACGCTCTCGGACGTGGACCGGAACGTGTACGAGGCGCTGGATTTGCGCGTGGCCCGCCACCCGTCCGAGACGATGCGTTACCTCGTTACGCGAACGCTGGCTTATTCTCTGAGTTACGAAGAAGGGATCGCATTCAGCAAGGGTGGCCTTTCTACGGCAGAGGAAGCGCCGGTTTCCGTGCGCGATGCCAGCGGTGTTCTACGCGCCTGGATCGATGTCGGCTCGCCGTCCGCCGAGCGCTTGCACAAGGCGAGCAAGGCGGCGGGCCGGGTGGCGCTCTTTACGCACGTCGAGCACGCACTGCTCTTGCGCGAGGCATCGGCACGCGCGATTCATCGCCTCGAACAGATCGAAGTGTTCCGGGTCGAGCCCGAGCTCTTGGACAAGCTGGCCGCCCAGCTCGATAAAAACAGCAAGTTCGAGGTCGTACGCACGGACGGTCAACTGTACATCACGATTGGCGGACAGACGCTGAGCTCAACCTTGACTCAGTGCTCACTCGTCGCTGCCGGCTGAGGCTAAAAGCAGGATTTCGTTGTCGAACGCGTGGCGCCGCGGTGACGATTGGGAGCCACGCGCAAACGGTTGGGGCGGCGGGACGCGGAGCTCGCAGGCCAACAAATCGCCCCGAAATACGCGGGCTTTGCCGGTCTTTAGGCGATGGCCACGCACCGCCGTCGTACTAGTGCTAGGAGCGGCCGCAATATGGCTACGGTTGACTTCGCCGAATTGCTCGGCCCCGCACTAGGCTCGGCAATTTCGGAAAAGGGTTTCACGGAGCTGACGACGGTTCAGAAGGCGGTCCTGGACCCCGCGTTGGCCGGACGGGACCTGCGCGTCACTTCTCAGACCGGGTCGGGCAAGACACTTGCGATTGGGTTCGCGGTCAGAGAATTGGCCGCGCAGCCAAGCACGGCTAAAGACAAGCTCGCGCATCCGCGGGCCTTGGTGATCGTGCCCACCCGCGAGCTCGCGAAGCAAGTGGTGCAGGAATTGACCTGGCTCTTCGCGCCATTAAACGTGAAGGTGGCGTCCGTCACGGGTGGCGCTGTTTATCGGGACGAACACCGTGCGCTCTCCGCCGGGCCATCGGTCGTCGTCGGCACACCGGGGCGCATGCTGGATCACCTGAATCGCGGCTCGATCGTGGCGAGCGAAGTGGGCGCGGTGGTCCTGGACGAGGCCGATCGCATGCTCGATCTCGGCTTTCGCGAGGAGCTCGAGGCAATTTTGGGCATGACGCCCAAAGAACGGCGCACTCACCTCGTCTCCGCGACCTTTCCACGCGACGTGGAAGCGCTCGCCAACAGCGTGCAGACGAACCCAGTGCGCGTGGAAGGCACGCGGCTGGGTGTGGCGAACGTGGACATCGATCACGTCATGCACGTGCTCGAACCACGCCAGCGATTGGACGCGGTCATCAACTTGCTTTTGGCAAGCCCCGACGCGCAAACACTGATCTTCGCGCGCACACGTGCCGACGTTGCGGACGTCGCCGAACGACTCTCAGAAGCTGGATTCGCCGTCAACGCGCTGTCGGGCGAGATGGACCAGCGCGAGCGCGACCGCGCCCTCAGCTCCTTCCGCAATGCGCAGCAACGGGTTTTGGTGGCGACCGACGTGGCCGCGCGCGGCATCGATGTGCAGGACATCACGCTCGTGATTCATCTCGATCCGCCCACGGATCCGGATAGTTATACGCACCGTAGCGGGCGCACTGGGCGAGCGGGTCGAAAGGGTCGGAGCGTGCTACTGGTTGCACCATCGGCGGTGAATCGAACGACGATGCTGCTCAAGCGCGCCAAAGTGGTAGCGCGCACCGAGCAGGTGCCGAGCGCCGAGCAGATTCGCGCCCACAGCGACCAGAATTTTTTCGACGTGTTGACCGGCGAGCTAGGTGCCGATGTCACCGTCTCCGAACGCCACAAGGCCCTCGCCGAACGGCTCGCGGCCCGGGACGACGCGGCCAGGATCATGGCCCGCTTACTTTCGATGGCGCGCGCTTCGGGACCGACGGAACCGCGCGAAATCCGACGGAGCGATCGCGGCCCCGAACGGAAAGCGGCTCCTGGTCGGGACGAGCGGGGCCCGGCGGTGCGGCCGTCGCGCGGGCGGGAGCGGCCCGGGCCTGAACGCGCCGAACCGGGTCGGGCGGCAACACCGTATCGCGGCGCTCAGCGTGACGGCGGCGACTGGGTCGCGTTCCGGGTCGGCTGGGGCGGTATCGAGGGGGCAGACGCGCGAAAGCTTTTGGCCATGGTCTGCCGTTGGGGCGAGATCCGTGGCTCGGACGTGGGTGCTATCGAAATAGAGCGCGATTATTCGCGCATCAGCGTCAAAGCGGAGGTCGCAAGTGGATTTGCAGACGCGACCTCGCGACCCGACGCGCGGAACCCGC
>CAHJWM010000046.1 GCA_903642325.1 Myxococcales bacterium
GCGGCTTCGGCGGTGTAGGCGGAACCGGTGGCGGTGGCACGGCCCCGGGAGGCGGTGGGAACGCGGGGGCTGCCGTGGCCGTCAAGCCGGCGTCCCAAGATGACTCTGGTTGCAGTTGCACTCTGGCCGGCAGCAAGACCCCCGCGCGCCTGCCGAACATCGCCGCCCTGCTGCTTGGCATCGCCGCCATCACCCGTCGTAGCAAGCGCCGCTCGTGAGCTGAACGCGCCCATCGCCCATCGGCTGCTGAGCAGGGCACTCATCCTCGACGATCGGTGTCGCGACGACAGCGTGCTCGAGCAGCCGGGCGCCGGTACCGCCGTGCGTCTCCCGAGGGTGGACCTGCGCACGCGAAGCTAACGTAGCGTGGGCCCCTTCGAAGCGGCAGCGAGCGACCAGTGAGCGCCCCGCCCCAGGCTTGAAAGCTGGACACCCGGACAACCGCGCCCAAGCGTGCGCCAAAGCGTGCCACGGGCATTTGTGGGTGACGCGGAAATGTGTGGTAGTCGTGCAGCCCGATTCGGGCATGTATTTGCGTATGAACTTTGCTTGGAGCAGCAGCACGGATGAGAGCTGGATGGGAGTTGTCCGAGGGATTCACGGGCTTGGTCGCACTCTATATTTGGATACCTGCGATCATTTTTGCGTTCGGTTGGTTGAGACCACTGCCCTGCACCCTTGCGGTCTGTGCAATCCTTGTCCTGGTTGCCCGAGCCGCGATGGTCGCGCTGCGCGGGATGAAGACGGTCAATTGGCGGCGCGAGCTACCCGCCTTGGCCGTGCTGGGGCTGATCGGCCTGGGCTGGGTCTTTATCTCAGGCTGCGGGGGTTGGGCTTTCGAGAACGGCGACTACTTCAAGCATAATGGGATGCTGGGGGACTTGATCCATCGGAGCTGGCCCGTTTCCTACCCAGCGACCGAGAACCCCTCTTTGGTCGGATCGTTGGTCTACTACATCGCCTATTACCTGCCCGCCGCGCTGGTTGGTAAGTGGCTGGGTTATAGGGCTGGATCCGACTTCATGCTGGTCTGGGCCTGGCTCGGAACCCTCCTCTGTTTGCGAGCTTTTTCTGCACTCGGATCCCAGGCGCAAACCTTTCGCCGGCACGTGCTGAGTGCCCTATTTTTCATAGTCGCGAGCGGCGCAGATTTTCTGGGTACCTATTTGGTGCGTGGCACGCCCCCGGGCCTCGGCGAGCACATCGAGTGGTGGAACGGCATGTGCGAATACGCCTCGAACATGACTTCCTTGTTTTGGGTTCCCCAACACGCTCTGGCAGGCTGGCTCGCCACCGCCGTCGTCCTTTCCGACCGGCGGGACCGCCGCTCGCTCACCCATGCTTTCCAAGTCGTCGCCGGGACGGTGCTCTGGTCCCCTTTCGTGACGGTGGGGCTGTTGCCGTTCTTGCTGGTGCGCACTCTCCGCCTGCGTGAAAAGCCAAGTTACGCCATGCTCATCCAGGGCGCGCTGCTCGGGGTTTGGGGCGTGGTGATGTCTCTTTACCTGATGGCCGGCCGCGATAAAGTGCCCATGCACTGGGTTTTTAGCAATCCGAACTACACGCTGTTACACCTGCTCGAGTTCTACCTTCTCGAGTTCGGCTTGTTGGCGATCGTGGTTTGGGGCTGTCCCGAGCTAAAACCGGCGCGCTGGTCTTTGGTCGTCGCCGTCGTTTGCCTGTTGTTTTTACCGTTGCCCGCGGTGGGCGACCGCAGCGACCTCACCATGCGCAGCTCGATCCCTGGGCTGTTCTGCGTGTCGGTGTTCGTGATACGCGGCCTGTTCAGCGTGGGCATGCCGCGCTTCGAACGGCGCACTCTCGAATTCCTCGTGCTCGTCGGAAGTCTCACCGCCTTGTCAGAGCTCGCGCGCAGTTTGAATAACTGGCCCAGCGAACGCTACGTCCCGAACCATTACACCTCCGCGCTGCAAATGCAGTGGGACGAAGCCCACCAGTACATCGCCACGCCCCGGCGCCTGGTGAGTGCCTGGTTGTTCAAATAGAAAGCGCGACACCGCCATTCACGGTTGCGAAAGGCAGGGATGCGCATCGTGCCGTCGATTTAACGCACGATGGGGGAAAGCCGCCGAGCGGGACTCACGCTTTGGATCGAGCCTCGACCGAGCTACACTGCCGGCATGGCGCGGCGTAGCGGAAGCGCAGATTTGCCCTTGCACGGAGGCCGCGTGCCGCCGTGGCTTTCCGGGCGCATGGCGCGTCTCGGGCGGGTCATCGTGGAAGCGGTCGCCCATCATTACGGCACGGAAGAAGTGCTGCGGCGGCTGTCGCATCCGTTTTGGTTTCAGTCCTTTGGCGCGGTGATGGGCATGGATTGGCATTCATCGGGTATCACTACGAGCGTGCTCGGCGCCCTGAAGCGCGGACTTGGGCCCGTGCAGGATGAGCTCGGCTTGTACGTTTGCGGCGGGCGCGGCAAGCAATCCCGGAAAACGCCGGCGGAATTGCTGGCGGTTGCAGAGCGAACGGGCTTGGACGGAGGGCAGCTTGCCCGCACCAGCCGCCTCGTGGCAAAGGTCGATAGTGCCGCGGTACAAGATGGCTTTGCCTTGTATCTGCACGGCTTCTTCCTGGCGCGCAGCGGCGCGTGGACGGTGGTGCAGCAGGGCATGGATCCCGCTCGGCGCGAAGCGCGGCGCTATCATTGGCTGTCCGAAGGTCTAAAGGACTTCGTGGACGAGCCGCACGCGGCCATCGATGGTCAAGAGCGGGGTCAGATCGTGAATTTGACCGATCACCGCGCAGCGGCTTCGCGACGTGCGCAGCTGGCGCTCGTGACGAGCGGTCCTTCGGTGATCGTGGACGCTTATGCCGACAACCTGGCGCGTACGGCCAAGGCCTCGCCAAAACGCGCTCATCCCGAGCCGTCTCAGCTCACGCTGCCGCATCTGTCGCTGCCGCATCATCATGAAGTGACGGCCAAGGACGTCGTGCTCCGCCGCCTGCACGGCACGCTGAGCGCCGCCCACGAAAGCGGCCCCCGGGACTTCTCCGAGCTGCTCTTGGTTCCGGGCGTGGGCGCCCGCACGGTGGAAGCGCTGGCCATGGTGAGCGAGGTGATCCACGGCGCGCCCTACCGCTTCTCCGACCCCGCGCGCTTCTCCCTGGCCCACGGGGGCAAAGACCGTCACCCCTTCCCCGTGCCGCTCAAAGTCTACGACCAGACATTGCACGTCCTGCGCGACGCACTGACTCGCGCCAAGCTCGGCCAAGACGACCGCCTCGCCGCTCTTCAGCGCCTCGACCAACAAGCCCGCCTTTTCGAGCGGGAGCTCAGCGGTCCTTCGTTCGAGGAACACGTTGCGGGGGAGCTCGAACAATCCGCCAAGCTCGGCGGAATGAGTGTTTTCGGGCCTGAGCGCTGAGCGCTACCGGCTCGGCCGTCCTCGCTGCCGGTGCTCTGCGCTGTTTTGCACAACGGCACTTTGTTCATGGGCGCGAGCTCGTTGGCGTTGATGACCACCGTGCTCTATTGATAAGAGTCGCGACTCTAGCAAGTCGGAGCGAGCCATGAAATTCACGCCGTATCAGAGCTTCGTCATTGCCGTGCTGGCGTTTCTGCAGTTCACCGTCGTCCTCGATTTCATGATTCTCTCGCCGCTGGGTGCACTTCTTTTGCAGGAGCTGCACATCAGCACCAGGCAATTCGGCGCGGTGGTCTCCGCCTATGCGTTCAGCGCCAGCGCCGCCGGGTTACTTGCGGCCGGGTTCGCCGACAAGTTCGATCGCAAGAAACTGCTGCTCTTTTTTTACTGCGGTTTCGTACTGGGCACGTTCTTCTGTGGGATCGCACCAAGCTATCCGTTTTTATTCGCCGCCCGGATGGTGACGGGGTTGTTCGGCGGCGTCATCGGCTCCATCAGCTTTGCCATCGTCGCCGACCTGTTTCCGTTCGAGGCGCGCGGTCGCGTCATGGGCTTCGTCATGACCGCCTTTTCTGCGAGTCAAATCCTTGGCATTCCCGTCGGTCTCTATCTTTCCAATCGCTGGGGTTGGCACGCACCGTTCCTGATGATCGTGGCCATCGGTTCCGCCGTCGGAGTCGTGATCGCCGTGCGACTGAGACCGATCGACCAGCACTTGAAGATCCCGTCCGATCGCAATGCGCTCCGACACCTGTTGGCGACGCTGGCCGAGCCGGGCTATTTTTGGGCGTTTGCGGCCACCATGCTGCTCGCCGTCGGCGGCTTCATGCTCATGCCCTTCGGCAGCACGTTCAGCGTTTACAACCTCGGCATCCCCATGAACAAGCTGCCCATGGTTTACATGGCGACGGGCATCGCTTCCATCATCGCGGGGCCGGTGCTGGGTCGTTGGAGCGATGCCATTGGCAAGTACACGATGTTCTGCATTGCTTCGGGCATGGGCATCGCGCTCGTCATCTACTATTGCCGTCTCGGGGTCACCCCGCTCCCGATCGTGATCGCCGTCAACATGGTGCTGTTCATCACCGTGACCGCGCGCATGATCTCGGCCCAAGCTCTGTCCTCGGCGGTGCCCGCTCCCAACGACCGCGGCGCCTTCATGGCCATCAACGCGTCCCTGCAACAATTGGCCGGCGGCGTGGCATCGTCGGCGGCAGGCTTCATCGTCGTGCAAACGCCGCAGGGCTCGCTCGCACACTATGGAGAGCTTGGGTATGTCGTAGCGGCGGCGATGCTAGCCAGTGTTATCTTGATGTCCCAGGTCAACCGCACGGTGCGCGCCAAGCTCGCGGCGGCAAAAGTGCCGGTCAGCCCTTCGCCCAGCGTTTGAGGGCCACGGCGAGCTGCGCCTGAAGAGCAGGTCAGCGCCGGCCGAGCCTCGGTTCTATGGTTCTGCGCACGGCGAAATTTTTGCCTCGACGGGAAGATCGTCCAATCCGTGTCGATTGTGTGACCGATCGTGATCGATCCGTTGACGCGGCGGACACATCGAAGCGAGGACAGATGGGCTCAATTTTGTTTCGTGGTGGCGGCGTGGTTTGGGCGGCTACGGTCCTAAGCGGCCTTGCATTACTGCATTGTTCCTCGTCGACGGACGGAGGAGGTACGGCCAGCGCGGGCGCGAGCACTGGGCACGGTGGGGCGAGCGGCTCGGCAGCGCAGCCCACGGCGGCGGGGGCGGGGCAAGGAGGCACCGGAGGCAGCTCACTCGGTTCTATTGGCGGCGGCGGTACTGCAAGCTTGGACGGTGGCGGCGCGGGCGTCAGTGGCAGCGCCGGGGCCAGTAGCAGCGCCGGGGCCAGTGGCAGCGTGGGAGTCAGCGGCGGCGTGGGCGTCAGTGGCGGCGCGGGCGTCAGTGGCAGCGCCGGGGTCGGTGGCAGCGCGGGTAGCGGCGGCACGGTGGATGTCTCGAAGCTCGATAAGTTCAGCTTCTTCGTCACCAGTATGGTCGCCATGCGCAAGCTTTCTGGCAGCCAAAATGGCTTCGGTGGCGATTTCACTTACGGCACGGGGGATGGCCTGAAAGGCGCCGATAAAATCTGCACGGAGATCGCCGAGTCATCCATGCCTGGCTCGGGCGCGAAGCAGTGGCACGCCTTCTTGAGCACCAGCAAGGTAGATGCCGCCACCCGCATCGGCAGCGGACCCTGGTGGGATCGGAGGCAGCGCTTGATCGCCAACAACTTGAGCGAGCTGCTGCAAGATCGCCCGAGCACCGCCAGCAGCGTCATCAAGCAAGATTTGCCGAACGAAACCGGCCTCGGTAATCATCGCCCGGATTTGACCAAGCCGGAGGACGACAACCACCACACGCTGACTGGATCCAACGCGCAGGGCAAATTGTACAGCGCAACGGCCACCTGCAAAGATTGGACGACCAGCAGCACGGACAACAAGACTACCGGGCGACCGCGCATCGGCTTCTGCTGGTCCACCCAGGGCCGTACGAATTGGGTTTCAGGCCAAGACGAAGGCGGCTGCGGCGCGGGCGTGACGGGCGTGGGCACGGAGAACGGCGGCTCCAATCCGAATAACCCAATCGTGGGCTCGGGCGGCGGTTACGGTGCTATCTATTGTTTTGCGATGGTCCAGTGAGCGAATCATGAAAGCTACATCACGTTATTTCGACACGCTGTGCGCTCTTGGTTTTGCCGTAGCCAGCGCCGGTTGCTCCTCGGACGCCTCACCTGCCGCAAGCACGGCGGGCAGCAGCGGCTCCGCCGGCGCTGCGACCAACGCGGGCGCTGGGGGCGGCAGCGCGAGCGACGCGGTCATCGGCGGCTTCACGGTCGAGCTAGTGCCCAAAAAAGGCGACAGTGCGCCATTCACGAGCGTGGCCGGTGAAGTGTTCGATGGCCCGAGCCCGGCAACGCTGGTTTGGAAGAAAGAAAAGGAAAGCGGCGACTGTCAGTTGCTCGTGCCTCAAGTGCCGTTCTGCGATCCGGGCTGCGGCGGCAGCGCCGTGTGCGTGGCCGACGGCGTATGCCAGAACTACCCGAGTGCTAAAGACGTCGGCACGGTAGTGGTCAAGGGATTGGGCGAGGATCTGAGCATGAAGGCGATCGCCGGCACTTATCAAACCTCCGTGGATAGTCCGTATCCGGCGGCAGCAGAAGGCAAACAGGTGAGCGTCGCCACGACGGACGGCGTATTCGGCGCGTTCCAAATCAGCACGCTGATGGTCGCGCCGGTGGTACTTCCGAGCACGACCTTGGAGCTAACGCACGATGCCGCGCTGACCCTCGCCTGGCACGCGCCCGGCGGCAGTGCCAAGTCGCGCATGGCGATCAAGGTCGACATCTCGCATCATGGCGGGTCGAAGGGCGAAATCCTGTGCGACGTGCCGGACAATGGCACGCTCGAAATTCCTGCCACGCTCGTGTCTGCATTGATCGATCTGGGCGTGGCCGGGTTCCCGGGTGTCACGTTCACTCGTTCGACCTCCTC
Source organism: Myxococcales bacterium (assembly GCA_903642325.1). GTDB lineage: Bacteria > Myxococcota_A > Polyangia > Polyangiales > Polyangiaceae > PMG-095. The sequence goes on from CAHJWM010000046.1 coordinate 6,894, forward strand.
CTCGACGCGTATCGCGCCTGGCACCGTCACCCTGCAGGCGCTGTCCGCAGTCACCGCGAACCTCACCGTAGCCGGCGTGACCTCGTGCTCGACGGATGCGGACTGCGCAACGGGCAAGACCTGTCAGTCGGACGAGACATGCATGAAATGAGCGCTTAGCTCACAACGACGAGGCGCCCGTTGCATTGACGCTGACCCGCCATCCCATGCACACTCCTCGCCCGCATGAGGACCAACAGACTCGAAGCCTTCAGCGATGGCGTGCTCGCGATCCTGATCACGATTATGGTGCTGGAGCTCAGAGTCCCCCACGGCGCCAATCTGGAAGCGTTGCACCACATCACTCCCGTCTTGTGCGCTTATGTGCTGAGCTTCATATACGTCGGTATCTATTGGAACAACCACCACCATATGCTGCACACCACGGATCGAGTGAGCGGCGGTATTTTGTGGGCTAATTTGCACCTTTTGTTTTGGTTGTCGCTGATCCCCTTCGCGACCGATTGGATGGGCGAGAACCACCTTGCGCCGCTGCCTACCGCCCTGTACGGCGCTGTCTTGTTCGCTTCTGCCGTGGCTTACCTGATCTTGCAGGCCACGATCATCCGCCGCCAAGGAGCGGGCTCCAAGCTGCGTGCGTTCATTGGACGGGACGTCAAGGGCAAGCTGTCGGCGGTTTTATATGTCCTTGGCATCGGCTTCAGCTTCCTGCATACCGCCGTGGCGCAGCTGATTTATGCGAGCGTGGCCGGTCTTTGGCTCGTTCCGGATCCGCGCATCGAAGCCAAACTCGCCGAAGACTAAGTGGTGCCGCTCCAAGGCCGCGGCGCTTTGCGGCCGGCCGCCAAATGCCGAGCCGCCGCTTGACGCCAGCACACCTGCTAATGCTATCCGTATGAATTTCACTCCCATCCCTGCGCTGCTCGGCGGGGCGCTGATCGGCCTCAGTGCTTCCGCGCTGTTGCTTCTGAACGGCCGTGTTGCTGGCGTGAGCGGCATTTTGGGCGGAGCGATTCAGCCGGCCAAAGCCGAGTCGGGTTGGCGATGGGCGTTTCTTTTGGGGCTTCTGCTGGGCGGAGCACTGTTGATGCGGTTCTACCCCGCGGCGCTGCCGTCGGCTGGCACCGGCGTGCCGCTTTTCGTAGTCGCGGCGGCGGGTTTGTTGGTTGGGGTTGGCACTCAACTCGGCAGTGGCTGCACGAGCGGGCACGGCGTGTGCGGTCTCAGTCGCGCCTCCGTTCGCTCGCTCGCGGCAACGTGCACCTTCATGGTCGCCGGAGCGCTGTCCACATTCTACGTGCAACACGTCTTCTTGGGGATCCGGTGAAACGGCTCGTCGCGGCATTCGGGGCCGGCTTGGTTTTCGCTCTCGGACTCGGGATCTCCGGAATGACGGATCCGCGCAAGGTGATAGCGTTTTTGGACTTCACGGGGCATTGGGATGCAAGCCTGGCTTTCGTCATGCTAGGCGCGATAACGGTGCATGCGCTCTTCGTGCGCATCGCGCTCCGCCGCACCCGCCCCGTGCTCGCTTCGACATTCGTCTTACCCATGAGCACGGGGATCGACGCCGCGTTGATCGGGGGTGCTGCGCTCTTCGGCCTGGGCTGGGGCGCGGCGGGCTATTGTCCGGGTCCCGCGGTCGTGGCGTTGGCGGGGCTGACCTCGCCGGCGTTCGTCTTCGTGGGATCGATGTTGCTCGGCATTGCCGGCTATCGCTGGCGGCCTCGCTTCACCGCGGGTCGCTCACGAAGCACGGCCGAACCGGCATGAATCGAGCCCCTCGGCCGCAACAAGGTCGCCGTCAAGGCGGCCGCCGGGGCTTGGCACGTGACTTTTTCGTGACGCGTTCGGCGGGAACCGGGGCAATCGTACGGCTGTCGGCGACGATCAGCTTGCGCGGCTCGCGGGCTCGCGACCCGTAGCCCGTTTTGGCCGGCGTGGACGGACCGCGTTCCGCATGCGGCCCGCGCGGCATGTCGCGAAGCAGTTTTCGAATCGTGCCGGGACCAAGCCAACGACTGCGGTCGATCAGCTGCTGACGTTCGCTGTCTTCCGGAAACGTGAGCAGGTCGACCAGCAAGACCTCTAAGTAATTTGCGATCGCGACCAGCGTACGCAGCGAAGGACTGGCCAAGCCTTGCTCGATATCACTCAAGAATCCCTTCGACCTCAGGTCACTCTCGAAGGCCAGACGCTCTGCCGTTAGGTTGCGTTCGCCCCTAAGCTGGCGAATTCGCTGCCCAACAGCCTTCGCCGTCGGGTCCGGCGTAGCGCGGCGAGGCATGAATCGGACCGTAAGCGAACGGTCCCACCCCCTCGTTCGTCGGAGACGAACCGCGGTTGACGACCGCAATTCGAACTGCCAACCACTTGGCCGGCGCTAGCGACGGTCCTCGACCTATTCTTGATGGGCACAAAGCACGGCGCGGCCTTCCTAGCCTTCGGCGTCGAGGCCCGATGGCGGACCCGAACGCGGCGGGCCCATCGACCCAAGACGCGCCGGCCTACTTACCCGTCGGCGTGGCCCGTTCTCGGAGGCCGGGTCAGCGCCTCCCGTCAGCGCCTCCCCTTTGCGCATTCTGCGGTCCTGCACTCGCTGGCCGGTCAGAGCGCAGCTCGCCCGGGTCCGTCGCGTCGCCAAGCCAATTGGCGGAGCTTAGATGAAAGTGATATTGAGAATCATTTTCATTAAATCCTTGACTGAGGTCGGGGCGGCATGAGATTGCTGAAGCCGTGTCACCCGCTCGCGATGCAAGCGGTAAGCGGTTATTCAGCCAGTCAGTCGCGAGGCGGCGGGCGGCGACGCAACTCGGAAAGCGTGTTCCCTCGAGGAGCCAATGAAGTCAGAAGAGGCGTCCAGCGAGAGTTTTTCGGACCAGCAAACTGAAAATGAGACTCAATTTCAACTCGGCGGCGCGGGCCCGCCACCGATCGAGCCCACCTACAACGACGACCTGTTGCGCTGCGGGTGCGGCGCACTGTTGGCGCGTTGGGTCGCCGCTGGCTTGGAGCTCAAGTGCCGGCGCTGCAAGTCTTTGACCCTGATCCCTTACCCCAAGCGATCGCCGATCACTCGACGACGACCAGTTTAGGCCCCCCGTGAGCGACAAATCCGACAACCATCACTCGGACATCATCCGGTTAGCCGAGAGGGACGCCGTGGCCGCCGATATGTGCGGCTGCGGCGCACTGCAGGTCCACCTCGGCGAGCTGTCACTGCGCTTGCCCGCGGAGGCGGTAGCTAACTTGGCGCGAACCCTCAGCGCTGAGCTCGCCCGCCGCCAGACGCTTTTAGCGAGCCGCGCCAACACCGATCCCCAAACCACCAGGAGGTTGGGCGGCGAAGCGCCACGGGGAAAAGCTTGAGCGAGCGACGCGACGTCAGATAACAACTTTCGGTGCTGGGGCTTGCCACTCTGTTTCCTGATCTCCGTCGGAGTGAGCGAGCCCCGGCACCGGGAACCAACTCAGAACGCGGTGCTCTGATACTGGGCCCACAGGGTATCGGCGTCCTTTCCAAATGTCTTCATGAGCAAGTTATTAACCGCCGTGAAAGAGGCATCATCTCTGGTGCCCGCGAGCGCGAGGTTCAGCTTGTAGGGAAGGTCGAGGTCGTGCTGCGGATAATTCTCTGAATGGAAGGCGCAGGGGCCGGTCAGCCAGGAATAAAAGAAGCCGGACGACGTGTAGGGAGTCTTCCACGACCCGCCCTTGACCCAACGGCTTCGCTGGTAGTAGCCCGTACGCGTGCGAACGAGGTCAGCCATCCCTTCGCCCGTGCCGTTATTGCCGTAATTTTGATAGATGTGCACCGTTTCGTGCTGCAAGACACCGAGCATCTCCTGCTTGGTGATGGCTTCGCTCTTATTGGCATAGCCGTTGATGTAGTTGAGATCGAACTGAATGGTCGCGTTGCCGGTCTGGGCGACGCCGCCGTAAGCCTGCAGGTGAACGGTGACGGTCGTCGGCTGTTCGTTCTTCGGCATCTCGCTCGGAGATCGGTACAGCATCGAGCAGGCGGTGCAGGTGATGTCTTTCATCGTGGTCTCGACGTCTGGAACCACGTTCGTGAAGACCTTGCCCTTGCCGTTCGGGTCGTCGTTGATAAAAACGATCTTTGGTTTGCATACTGTCTCGAAGACGGGCTGGCAGGTCATCACGCCGAACTGCCCGACTGTCCCGCTCCCAGCGGCACCGCCGGAAGCGCCAGCGGTACCTCCGATGCCTGCGCTGCCGCCCGACGCGCCGCCTGTACCGCCTGAAGCGCCGCCTGTACTGCTCGACACGCCGCCGGTTGCGCCCACGCCCCCACTTGGTGCACCGCCGGTGGGCGAAGCGCCCGCCGTCCCGGTGTCGCCGCCCGTTGCCGATCCCCCCTCTCCCGCGGGGGTTGACGAGCTGCCACCGATGCTCGTGCCGGCCCCGGCCGTCGCGACGGTGCCGGCCTTGCCGGCGTCATTGCCGCCCGAAGTGGTGTCGGCATCACTACTGCAGGCCAAGGACATGGCGGCGCCGCAGGCAACCGCCGATATCAAACTGAGCGAAAGTGCGCGAGGTGTTTTCATACGATGTTTCTCCAAGCCGGCAAATCAGAGCGGCTGTCCATGGATGGCGAGAACGCGGGCATGGGCTCAGGTATTTATCGACGCGGCCATTGGTCCAATTTCAATGAAATATTACGATGTGCGTAGCCGAACGATTACGCAAGGACCCAGCCACATCGACTTTAGCACCGAGCTCGGCGAGGCGCCCCTGAGCGAGGTGAGTGGCGCTCTGAATTCCGCAAGCGCGGTTGGCTAGGTGGGGTATCCAGCGCGAAGGAGATCGTGACGTCCACGACCAGCAACAATGGTGCTTCAGCGCTCTGGCGCTCAGCGCGGATTAGCGTCAGCCGCCGGCCTTGGCGCGAAAGCGCGGTGAGCGGGCACCGCTCGCCCCCCATCTGCAGCGCATGAACGCGGACTCCTCTCGAGCTCGCGCGCTGGCAAACAGCGACGGCCGCTCACATCGATAGTCCCCTGTCAGGTGGCTCCAGCGCCGGCCGGTGTCGATGCGCGCTCGCGAAGCGGCGACAACCTGCCTCGAGCTCCTCGAGGTTCCGTGTTGGCTACGAGCGGTCTTGCCAGCGACCCGCTGAACAATCAACAGGTCGCTAGGCGGCAGTCATGACCATAGCTTGATTCGTTGGGCGGAGGAGCGAGCAGATACGCAGCTCCTAGCACCCGGCGTGTTAATTCGCGGTCGGTGTTGATGACGATCTCAGGAGACCGACGGAGGAAGCGTGCCGGTGGTTTTCGGGCCGGCGATTTGCTCGACTTGAACGTCCTTCCGACGCAGCGTGTCGTGGATCGTTTCGTCGCGTTCTTCGACTGTCTTGCCGACTACCACTTCTTCGACTACCCGAGCGCGCTTCTCGACCACTGCTTCTTCCCCCATCGCCGTCACGTCGATCGAACGCTCTTTGAAGGCGAGGTCGCTCGCATCCGCCGCGCGATTGACCGGTCGACGTTCGACGTTTACGCGCTCTTCTCGGAGCTTGACTAGCTCTTGCACTGGCCGCTCTTCGATGTAGCTGTGAATTCGCACCCCGCCGCGCTGAACGACGCGGGTCCCGATCGCCAATTCCTCCTGCACTACGTCAAGCTTCGCGGGCTCGTCGCTCGAGTAGGCCGCCAGCTCGCGAGCGCGCTCGGCCTCCGTAAATTGGGAGGCCGACGCATCGACCTGACCCGTATAGCCATTGGCCTTCCAATATTCCGATCGTTTCGTGACATCGACGCTGCCGACCTGATTCAACACGCTCGCCGCTTCATCGACTTTGTCGGATTCCACGTCTGCAACCACGACGAAGTGCCCACGCCTAACGGCTTCAGTGTAATCGTGCGCTTCCTGCCGATCGACGCCATCGGACTCTTCGAAAATTGACCCAAACCATGCGCTGGCTTTTTCCACCCAAGTCTTGTTGGTTGGGTCCGCCGCACTCGCGCCGGAAGCATCCGAGTTATCGAGCAAGCGCGCGTGGTCGGAATTGACGCCGATGCTCGCCAGCTTTTGCAATGCGCTCTGCGCGGCTTCCAGGGTGTCGAACGTTCCGACTAATGTTTTTGCCATGCTATACCTTCATTCTCTGGTTGTTGTGGGGTTTCTGAGCCAAGTGTTTGGGCCTGCGGCGCGTCGTCGATGTGCTCTACGAGCACTTGCTCACTGCGCAGCGTGACGGTTTCAGAGCGCGTTTGTCGGGACAGAGAGCGGGTCACGCGCACTTCCTCTCGCAGCACGAGGCGCTTCTCGACGACGTATATTTCTTCATAGACGGGCACGATCAACGTGTCGCCTTCGGTGCGAGGCGCCGCCGCGACGTCCACGATGCGACCGATGGCGACGCGCTCGATCGATACCTCCTCATTGTTGGTTTCAAGCTCGACGACCTCATCACGAGTTGAAACGTGGGTCGTGACCCGCACATGATCGCGTATCACCGGCACTTTGTTGACGTGCAGCGATTCCTCGAGCGCTTCGAATGTTTCCTCGACGATCTCGAGCGACCCCTCCTGGCCTTCGAGCTTCAGTTGATTACCGCTCGTTTGCGCGACGCGCGGGGCGTCGAACGCGCGCGCGTAGCGGAAGCCTTCCGCCGTATGCTCGACCAGCGAGCGGGGGACGAGTACGTGTCTGCCACTCGGCAACGTCACATCGAGGCGGTTCGGATCAGTGCGATCAGTCACCGCGGCGGCGCGAATTCCACAAGCGTCCAGCACGACAAAGGGTTCTTCCAAGTGCGTCTTTCAGCGCGCCGCGGGTTGCGTCGCCCAGGTCGGCTGACACATGCACTTAGCGGGCCGCAGGGATAAGGCAGCGCACTCCGCGATATTCAATGCATCGCCGATTCGTCGCGTGACGGGCCGCCCCGCTTTGCCGCGCACGCGACGAATCGCTACGACACGCTGCGGAGTGACGGCGACGATGTCAGCGGCGACGAAACATTCCGCGTCCCATGCGGCGCGCCGTGCCCGAAGCATTCCGGGCGCCCACGCCGTCGCGCGACGAGGTTCAGACGCGCGGACGTCTAGCGCCGCCGAAGGCTGTGACGGGCCGTGGGCAGATGCATGACCATCAAGAAACCGTCGAAGGCTCGTCGTGCAGCTTCGGAAACAAAGCGCTGCCGGGCTGGGTACGCGGGCCACGCCTCGAGCTCGACGCTATGGCGGGCTACTCCAAGGCCACTCAGCAATCGATCGCCAAGTCGGAGCTCATCCGGGTTGGCAAAAAGCCCCGCTCGTATTTCGGGCGCGCTCAGTCGCCCGTTACGTGATGCGATACGATGCCGTCGGTAACTAACGGGGAGCTTACGATTCCGATGAGGGCGTGCTTTCGGCAGTGCTCCAAATAGGCTCCCTCGTGCAACGCGACGAGGTCGACGACAGCGGCCCAAAGCCATGCGGGCGCACTCAAGTTTTTGGCATTGCCTTTACGAAAACTCTCCAGCCACAACCCGGCGCCAGCGGGCGTCAACTGTCGGCCATGGGCGACGGCGACGACTCCCGCCAAATAATGACCAATGGCCATCGCTTCATGCTCGCGCAGGGTTTCCAACTCGAATTTCAAATCTTGCGGCAGGAGCTCGCGAATGAAGACTTGCTTGTCGAGGATGTTGGCGGCGGCCATTCGGTCGCCGAGCGACGGCGAGAGGGCACGAGCGCCGGCCACGACTCGCTCCCCTTCATGGCTCGGAATCGGAGCCCCCGCGGGGTGCGGCGAGAGCGGCGCCGTAGCTTGCTTGATATCGATGAGTGCCAGGGATTCTTCCTTGCCGGCACCAACGCGGATCAACGCGGCGGCACGCCAAAGCCCGAGTGAGCTACAGCCTTTGATCCAATAGGCGGCGTCGACCAGCTCGAGCGCGGCGTCGTGGTGACGCGAAGTCAAGCCAGTGATGAGCTTTCGCGCTTGCGCCGTGTTTACGAGCTCGGCTACCGCCCGCCGCTCTTCGGGCAGGAGCGGCCAAAAGCGTTTGCCAATCGGGATCTTGCCGTCATTTTTTCCAAGACGCTCGGCGAACAGCTGCTTCCGCGAGCGCGCCCGCGCCTCGCGCAAGACACTCGTCACTTGCTCGGGCGGCTTTTCCAAAGAAACCGGGCGCTCGGAAGCGGCCGCCTCCAACACCTCTTCGTACCCGCGCGCGACACTCTCGACCACATGCGCGGTGATCGCTCCGGGCAGCCCCGATGCCCGCACTGCCATTGCCAGGGATAGGGTCAAGCGAACGACGTCGTGAGCGGGAGAACCCATCACGGTTTGATCCAGATCGCGCAACACGATCGAGATCTCCGAGTCCTTTGCGGCGACGGGGCCCAAATTGCCCACGTGACAGTCGCCGCCGATCCAGATCGTAGGCGCTTCGGGCAAAGACTGGCCCCGCGCGCTCGCCAGCCACTCGTAGAAGCGCTTGGTGCTCCCCCGGACGTACGCATGCGCGCTCGACGACATCTTCGCTTCACGTCTGGCGTCGAGGAGGGGCAAACGCTCCTCCGGCGAAATGGGAAGCCGTTCTTTGGTTGAATAAGTGCTCATGTCTAATGTTCGCGTTTGCTCGGAAAGCGTCGACACCGTACATCGCAAAGACGACTTACGCTTCAAAGAAGCGCTCGAATGTTTGACCGTTCCCGAACGAGGTCACGCGGTTTGTTTCATTCGTCGCTCTCACTCGACGAACAGGCGCAATTTGCATCAGCAGCTCGAGCCGCTCGGCGTTGTGATTTGCGACCGCGAGCATTCCGCGCTAACTGACCTCGATGACTCATCAGCGGATCGCCTCGAAGCATTGAACTTCGAGATGTCACTTCGAATAAAGTTCGCGGCGGTCTTCGCGTCTGCGGCGTTGGTCCTAGTGGTCGCCGCCGCCGCCTACGTGTCGCTTTCCTATGAAAGCAACTCGCAAGCTTGGGTTAGTCACACTTACGATGTCATCGATGCGCTCCGCAAGGTAGAATTACGCGTGGCGGAAGCGGAGGCCGCACAGCGTAATTATCTGCTCTCGGGGGACCCGACTTACCTTACGACGTTTCGCGAAGAGCAAGCGCGAGCCATAGCATCGGTTCCAGTCGTGCGCCGGCTGACGATCGATAACGCGAGCCAGGGTGTACGCGTCGCCCGCCTGGACGCAGCGGTGAAGGCCCGCATGGCTTACTTTGCCGAGACCGCCGAGCTGTATGAGAGCGCCGGTTTGCCCGCGGCGATGCAACGAATCACCGGCACCCAAGGTCGAGCTTTGACCTCGAACCTGCACTCGATGTCGGCCGAGATGGTGAACGAGGAGCGACGGCTGCTTGCACTCCGCTCGAGCCAGGCATCCGGCCGCACGCTGGCCACCAAAGCCGTGCTCGTCGTCGGAAGCCTGCTCTCGTTTTTGCTGGCGATTCAGACGATGCGCAAGTTGCAGGGCGAAGTCGAGCATCGCGAGCGCGCGCGGCATCTGATCGAAGAGCAGGCAAAGCGTCTCGAAGAGCAAGCACTCGTGCTGGAAGCCAGTAAGGAAGCCGCGGAAGCAGCTAATCGCACGAAGAGCATGTTTCTAGCAAATATGAGTCACGAGCTCCGCACTCCTCTGAATGCGGTGATCGGTTACAGCGAAATGCTGCAGGAAGAAGCGGAGGAGCGCGGCGTTGGCGCATTCATACCGGATCTGCAGAGCATCCACACCGCTGGCAAGCACCTGCTCGGGCTAATCAATGACGTGCTCGACCTCTCGAAGATAGAAGCCGGCAAGATGGATCTTTATATCGAGGATTTCGATATCAAGGAAATGCTGCAGGACGTGACTGCCACCATCAAGCCTTTGATCGCACAACGAGGAAACACCTTCGAGCTGATAGGCGGGGAGCTCGGTGTCATGCACGCGGATCTCACGAAGGTACGTCAGACGCTGTTCAACATTTTGTCGAACGCGAGCAAATTCACCGATCACGGGCAGATTCGCTTGGAGGCCAAAGTGGACGAGCCGGATGCCGAGCCGTGGCTTTCGATACATATCTCCGACACCGGCATCGGCATGACGACCGACCAGGTCTCGCGCCTGTTCGAGCCGTTTACGCAAGCTGACGCATCGACTACGCGCAAGTTCGGTGGCACCGGGCTAGGGCTGGCTATTTCGCGGCGGTTCTGCCGGCTAATGGGCGGCGATGTCAGCGTCGTTAGCGCCAAGGGCAGCGGTTCGACGTTCACGGTGTCGTTGCCCATGTCCGTCAAACGCGCCGACCGCGAAACTTCTCTGCCGGCCGCGAGAAGGGAGTCGCGCCACGACCCGCGGGTGGGTGAGAGCGTCTTGGTCATCGATGATGATCCGGACACTCGCGACTTGATGGAGCGTTACCTCGAGAAAGAGGGCTTCGCCGTCCGCACGGCCGCGACCGGCGAGGAAGGGCTGCAGCTCGCCCGCGACCTTCGGCCTTTGGCGATCACCCTCGACGTCATGATGCCGAGCACGGATGGCTGGGCCGTCCTGACCGAGCTGAAAGCGGACCCGAACCTGCGTGAGATTCCGGTGATCATGTTGACGATGGTCAGCGATCGCGGCCTCGGATACCGACTCGGAGCCTCTGAATTTCTCACCAAACCTCTGGATCGCAAGCGCCTCTCGCTCGTACTGCGTAAGTATCGTTCGGGCGCAGTCCCCCATACGGTGTTGCTGATCGAAGACGATGAGCCGACGCGCCGCATGACCCGGCAGCTACTCGAAAAAGACAGCTGGACGGTGAAAGAGGCGGAGAACGGCGAAGCGGCGTTGGACCGCGTCGCCGAGCTCACGCCGGATGTAATTTTGCTCGACTTGATGATGCCGGAGATGGACGGTTTTCAATTCGTCGAGGCACTCCGCGAGCACCCCGAGTGGCGTTCGATTCCGATCATCGTTCTTACGGCTAAGGACATCACCGAGGAAGATCGCTCGAGGCTCAACGGTTGCGTCGAAAAGATCGTGCGCAAAGGGTCTTACGATCGGCAAAATCTTCTGAGCGACGTCCGCGACATCGTCGCCAAGCACGCGCAATCGCGCGCGGCTCAAGTCGCCACTCCGGAACAAAGCGATGCCTAAAATATTGTTGGTCGAGGATAACGAAAAGAATTGGGACATGCTTTCGCGTCGCTTACGGCGACGTGGGTACGAGGTCGTGCTCGCGTTCGATGGCGCGCAAGGCGTCGCGATGGCGCGGGCAGACAAGCCGGATTTGGTGCTGATGGACATGAGCTTACCGGTCATGGACGGCTGGGAGGCTACTCGGCAAATCAAAGCTTCCACGGAGACGTCGACCATTCCCGTCATCGCCCTCACCGCTCACGCCATGTCGGGCGATCGCGAAAAGGCGCGCTTGGCCGGCTGCGACGATTACCATCCCAAGCCGGTCGATTTGGCCGCATTGCTCACGCAGATTGAAGCGGCGCTGACCAAGAGCGGCACATAACCCCGCCCTGGCCGGCAGATTGACGAGCTGACTGTCGATGCGAGACGAAACGATATCAAGCGCAGGCCCATTCGAGCAGGCGCCCGGCAGCCGAAATCAGAAGGCGCTGCTCGTTGCGTCCGCGCTGGCGTTGGGCTTTTTGTGCACCACCGCTTATGTCCGTCTGCGCCGGGCGGCCGTCGAGCGGCGGCGCTCGGAGTCGTTGATTCGCGAGAGCGAGGCTCGCACGGGAGCGATCCTGGCCGCGGCCCTCGACGCCATCATCACCATCGACGAACGCGGATCGATTGCCGAGTTCAACCCCGCTGCGGAGCGAATTTTTGGCTATCGCCGCTCGGAGGTGCTCGGGCTCGGGTTCGGGCTCCTCGTCCCGCGGGCGGCGGGCGATCGACGTCACGGTTTTTCGCATTACTTGCAAAGCGAAGGTCACTCCCCACTCGGCGCGCGCACGGAGGTAAGCGCTACGCGCGCCGACGGGCAAGAGCTCACTATCGAGCTTTCGATCAACGCCATCGAGGTACATGGCCCGCCTATGTTCACGGCCTATATTCGCGACATCAGCGAGCGCAAGCGCGAGGAAGTGGCGGCGGCCGAGCGCGTGCACCTTGCGGCCTTGGCCGCCGACGTTGGGTACGCCCTCAGTCGAGGCGATAGCTTACCCTCGATGTTGAATCATTGTTGCGATGTCCTCGTCCAACATTTGGATGCGGCGTTCGCGAGAATCTGGACATTGGACGAACGCGAGAACGTGCTCGTGCTTCGAGCCAGCTCGGGGATGTACACCCATTTGGATGGACCGCACGGGCGCGTGCCGGTCGGCAAGTTCAAGATCGGCCTGATCGCGGCCGAGCGGCGACCGCACCTGACCAACGACGCGGTCGGTGATCCGCGCGTGGGCGACCAAGACTGGGCGCGCCGCGAAGGGATGGTCGCATTCGCGGGCTACCCGCTGATGGATGACGAACGGCTCGTGGGAGTCATGGGGATGTTCGCTCGCCACCCCCTTTCGGAAGCGGCACTCCAGGCAATGGCCACCATGGCGACCGGCGTCGCGCTCGGAATCGAGCGCAAACGCGCCGAGGACGAGCTACGCCGCGCCAAGGACGAGGCGGAAGCGGCCAACCGCGCGAAGAGCGTTTTCTTGGCCAATATGAGCCACGAGCTTCGCACGCCGTTGAATGCGATCATCGGCTACAGCGAGCTGCTTCAAGAAGAGGCGACGGCGACTGGTTATGGCAACTTGGTTCCGGACCTCGAAAAGGTGCTCGAGGCCGGCAAGCATCTATTACACATGATCAACGACATCCTCGATCTCTCGAAGATCGAGGCCGGCAAGATGGACCTCTTCATCGAGACTTTCGGCGTTTCAGACGTCATCAGCAGCGTGGTCGACAGTTTGCGGCCATTGATCGAGAGCAGCGGTAACTTCCTGGCCGTCGAAGGCCTCGATGACCTGGGGCTCATGCGCAGCGATCTGACCAAGGTTCGTCAAGGGCTTTTGAATCTGGTGAGCAATGCCAACAAGTTCACCAGCAAGGGAACGATCACCGTCCGGGGGACGCGCGAGCATCGCGGCAGTTGCGATTGGTTGGTGTTGAGTGTGATCGACAACGGCATTGGGCTGACGGCTGCCCAAATCGCTGGGCTGTTTCGGCCATTTGCTCAAGCGGACGCCTCGACCACACGCCGGTACGGCGGATCCGGGCTTGGTCTCGTGATCACGCGCAGATTTTGCGAGCTGATGGGGGGTGAAGTCACCGTCGAGAGCGCTCCCGGGCGTGGCTCCGCGTTCACCATCGGGCTGCCGGCTGACGCTCCGGCCGCCAATACGTGACCCAGACCAGCGAGTTGGCTCAGCGTCGTATTCGGTTTCCGATCACGAATCCGAGCAAGCCGGTGATCGATATACCGATCAGTGCCTGAGCACCGCTCAAGAAATAGACGAACTCACCGCGCGGCTGAACCCCGATGCCCGGGCTCCCGGAGGTCGTGAGCGCTAATAGGCTAAACACGGCAAGGTCGATGGGCGCGCGCGTTATTACTGGATTTCGCGAGGCGCCTTGCATACGGACCACGCTGCCGGTGACCCCATAAAGCAGCGTGAAGAATAGATAAACCACGAGCAGCGCCCCGAACACGCGCGGGACGCTTTCCCCGTAATCGCACAGCCACTCGACCAACTGATCGTTGGCGTATGAGCCGTACAAGCGAGCCGCGCTCCACCAATTGCGCGCTTTACGCTCAGCAACCGCGCGCTGTCGTACGTCTTGTTTTTGCATTCGACGACGCTTGCCATAGGCCCATCGCGCCGCGTCCTGATCGCCCAGCTCGGAGAAATTGCGCTCGAGGGCGAAGTACCCGCGCGCCGCTCCCCGGTAATCCTTCTTGAGCTCTTCGCCCAGCGCTCCGCCGAGCTGCGCCTGCGAGAGCTGGGTCTTTTCCAGACGCGCCCCGGCAAGATGAACGCCGTGCATATCCGATGACGAGAAATCGAGGCCCTGCAGTTGGGCATCATTGAGATCCGCCCCGCGGAAGCTCGTGCCGCGCAGGACGACTTGCTGCAAGTTCGCGCCCCTCAGACTCGCGTTTCGCAAGATTGCGTTCACGAGCACCGCGCCTTGTAGATCCGCGCCGTCGAGCTGCGCGCCTTCGAGATTTGCCTGTTCTAAGATGGAACCGCGGAAGTTTGCGCCGGCAAAGTCGGCTTCGCGCAAATCAGCGCCGTGGAAATCGGCGCGCTCCAAATTCGCGTTTTCGAAAAAGCATCGCCGGGCATTTGCATAGCGCAGGTTCGCGTCCTGCAGATTGGCGTCCTCGAGCATCGCGTCCTGCAGGTTAGCCTCGCCGAAAATCGCGCCCTGCAACGACGCCCCCGCCAGATCACTCCCCTCGAGATTGACACCTTCGAGCGTCGCGCCTCGCATGTTCGCCCGTCCGAAGTGCGCAAAAGCGAAATCCGACTGACTGAGATCCAAGCCCTCGAAATTCACGAGGCGGAGGTTTGCGCCGCGAATGGTCGTGCCTCGTAGCGATAACGTCTCGCCGTCAACGCGCGCGGCTAGGATTGCAATCAGGTGTTCTTGGTGCTCAATCACTCGCGGTCACCCACTCGGGGCTTGGGCTGCACGCCGGGCCTTGCGGGGGAGCCTACCTGCTGCTGACCGGTGCGTCACCGTGAAGCGGCTCGAGGCGCCGGCGCGCCGACGAAGTGCAAATGATAATCATCTCCATTTAGCCGTAAGATTCGATCATCGAGAGCCGCGCGAGTTTCGCGGCGACGATACTGGCAAAAACGACTCAGTCCGTGTGCCGGCGGCAAATGCGCGCCCGCGCCGCGGTTTTCCCGCACGGAAGTGAAATGAGCGGCCTTGCGCCGTGGATGTGAGAGGCTCCCAGCGCTCAGAGCACGATGTTGCTAGCCCGGGCTTCATCGTCAATGCGCACCTACCTATGACCGCACCCCCTCTAGACATCGGCTCTGACCGCGACCTTCTTCAAGAAAGCGAAGCCAAATACCGTTTTCTTGCGGAAACCATTCCGGTTCAGATATGGACTGCGCTTCCGGACGGAGGGCTCGACTACGTCAGCGAGCAAACCGCGGCGTATTTTGGGCTCACCGTGGAACAACTGCTGGCCGATGGCTGGCAAAATGTCGTCCACAGCGAGGACCTGTCACTCGTCATCGAGTCGTGGACGCTCGCGTTGAGGACAGGCAACCCGTACGGGGTCGAGTTCCGCTTGAAGAGTGTAACGGGGGACTACCTTTGGCACCTCGGTCGCGCCGTTCCACAGCGAGACGCTCTCGGTACCGTGGTGCGCTGGTTTGGCACGAATACCAATATCGAAGAGCAGCGCGCGCACCAGCGGGAAGTCGAATCGTTGCTTGCCCGGCTCCGCGAACAGAACCGACTGCTGGCGCTCGACGCGGAGCTCGCCGCCATATTGGTCCGCCCTTCATCCTCCTCTGACGTGCTTCAAGCGTGCACCGAAGCGGTCGTGAGGCACCTCGACGCGGCATTCGCACGCATCTGGACGACGAACGATGCGGGGACGGTACTCGACCTGCAAGCAAGCGCTGGGCTTTACACCCACCTCGACGGCCCCCACGGGCGTATCCCGGTTGGGAAGTTCAAGATCGGTCAAATAGCCGCCGAACGAACGGCACACTTCACGAATCAGGTCGTTGGCGATCCGCGAGTGAGTGACCAGGATTGGGCGAAAAAGCAGGGGATGATCGCATTTGGCGGCTGTCCAATCGTGTTCGCAGACAAGGTCGTCGGCGTAATTGCAGTGTTTGCGCGCCACCCGCTCTCGGATGCGGCCCAAACGGGATTGAAGTCCGTGGCTGATGCGCTGGCGCAGTCACTCGAGCGCTTGCACTCCGAGGAGAAGGTGCGACTGAGCGAGCTCTGGCTCTCGACGACGCTATCCAGCATCGGAGACGGAGTCATTGCAACCGATGCGCTGGGCGCCGTCACGTTTTTGAACCCCATCGCGGCCATGCTCACCGGATGGTCGGCCGAGGATGCGTTTGGTAAGTCGATCGAGGTCGTGTTTCCGATCGTACGCGACGAGACCGGGGCAGCGGTCGAGAGCCCAGTCTCGAACGTATTACGCGAAGGGCGGATCGTCGGCCTCGCCAACCACACCGTTCTTTTGCAACGCAATGGCGGAAGGGTGCCGATCGAGGATAGCGCCGCCCCGATCCGTGGTCGAGACGATCGCATCACCGGAGTGGTTCTCGTATTTCGTGACGCGGGTGAGAAACGGCGCGTCGAAGCGGAAAGGAGCCGATTGCTGGCGGCCGCGGAAGAGGCGCGCGACAAGGCGGACGCCGCCAGCCGGGCAAAGGACGAATTTTTGGCGACGGCCTCTCATGAGCTTCGCACTCCTTTGAACGCGATCCTCGGTTGGGCTCGCCTGCTACGCGGCGGCGCCCTGGAGCCGAGCATTTTCGCCCGCGGGCTCGAGACGATCGAGCGCAATGCTTTGGCGCAGGTCCAATTGATCGAAGACATTCTCGACGGCTCGCGCATCATTACCGGCAAGCTTCAGCTCGAAATTCGCTCTACTGATCTTGCGCTGATCTTGCATGCCGCCGTGGACGCTTTCCGACCTGCGGCGGCGGCCAAGAGCATCGCTCTGAATTTGACGCTGGACGAAGCCGCATCGCGCATCCAAGGAGATCCGGATCGGCTGCAGCAGGTCGTGTGGAACTTGGTCAACAATGCGCTGAAGTTCACGCCCAAATGCGGGCGGATCGACGTGCGACTCGAACGCGTGGGGACTTCCACCGAGGTATCGGTGACCGACAATGGCCAGGGAATCTCGCCAGAATTTTTGCCGCATGTGTTCGAGCGCTTTCGACAAGCCGACGGCAGCACGACACGGCGTTCCGGGGGGCTTGGTTTGGGGCTCGCGCTCGTGCGGCACTTGGTCGAAGCCCATGGCGGGACCGTGCGGGCCGACAGCAAGGGCGAGGGCCTTGGAGCGTCGTTCACGGTCACTTTACCCGTTCAAGCCGTCTACCCCGAGACGGTCGAGGCGATCCGCCTCGCGCCGGTTGGCGGTGTTTCGGGCGTTCCGAGCGCGGCACCGAGCCTGAGCGGCGTCCACATTCTAGTCGTCGACGACGAGCCAGATGCGAGGGATTTAGTGGCCACGCTGTTGCGCGCGCATGGGGCCGAAGTGGCCGTAGCCAAGTCGGCTGAGTCGGCGCTCGAACAACTTCGAGTACGCGCCCCAACTGTGCTCATCAGTGATATTGGCATGCCGAACACCGATGGTTATTCACTGATCAGTAGCGTGCGGGCGCTGCCGCATCCCGCGTCCGAGGTCCCCGCCATCGCGCTCACGGCCTACGCCCGCGAAGAGGACCGGCGTCGAGCGCTGACTGCGGGCTTTCAGAGTTACGCATCTAAACCGGTCGAGCCAGCAGCATTGATTCGCTTGGTTAGCGAGCTCGCGCGTTCGCGCGCTACGGATTGAGTCGCCCCGCGGCGGCAAGCCCGAAATCGGCACCAGCTGCTCAGGTAATTCTTGGAAAAAGTATGCCGGTGAGCTGAAACCATGCCGGCTCCTGGCTTGGATTGCGTTCCAGCCGCATACCCAAACGCTTCATGACCGCGGCCGACCGTACGTTGTCGTCAGTCGTACACGCGAAGAGCCGCGTTACGTTCAGTGAGCTGAAGGCAAACGCGGCGAGGGTGCGCGCTGCCTCGGTAGCAAAACCTCGCCCTTGAAACGCCGGGCGCAATGCCCAAAAGAGACCAACCTCCGCCGAGGACCGAGCATCTGCTTGGCCAGAAAACGACGGAAGCTTTTGGAAAGGTGCAAGTAGCGGCACGAGACCGACGAGGCCGATGAGCTGGCCACTTTGCTTCTCGACGATCGCTCGTTCGCCGTAGGGCGGCTGATGAAGTGCCGTCAACTGCTCATAGCTGCGTATCGTCCAATCCAGCCAGCGCCGATGCCGCTCGATTTCGTCTTGGGCGCTTGCTTGTACATCAGCCCAACCTATCTCGACGTTGAGCTCGTGACAGGCGCGCAGGTCGCCTGATGTGAGCATGCGGATCGATAAACGCTCACTCTGCAGTTCTTCGAACATGTCGAGCCCTCCTAAATCGTACGGTGCGCTCTACCGAGCGCAGGCCGCAAGTCCCCGGCACGAGCCCCGCCGCCGAAGGAATTGCCGCGGACCGCCCGGGCGCGTGACCAATGACCCAAGCTCTCGAAAAATCATTACCAGCGCTTGCGTTTTCGTGATCGCGGTCACCGCCGCTTTCCATTATCTTTGTGTGAATCGACGGTATGTCGCGTATTTCAGGGTTTTGCTGCTAGGTGCAGTGTTCGCGCTCCCTTCCAGCGCGCTAGCGCAGGCGGCCGCTCGCTTGCATTACACGGCGCCCGCGGGCTGCCCCGCGCAGGCGGAGTTCGAGGCGGCGGTGGCGGCCCGGGGCGGGCAATTCGACTCCGAACCAGCACGAGATAGCGCGTTCGACGTATCGATCAACGCGGCGGTGGAAGGCTTTCGCGCTTCGCTCACCGTGCGAAGTGCGACAGGCACGTCCAACCCGCGCGAGGTACGAGCCGCGAGCTGCGACGCAGTCGCCGACGCCCTCGCTGTAGTCACGGCGATTGCGTTGAACCCCGACGCACCGGCCGATATTTGGTCAGAGCCGCGGAGCGATGCGCGGCCCTCAGCGCCGCCAAAGATCACGCGCCCGGCATTGCGCGGCGGGGCGGACCTTGCGCCGCGCGTCGTACACGTCGATGCGGGTGAGCTGCGTCTAGACCATGCGCTCGCACTGGAAGCATTCGCCGGACCCGTGATTGGCTTCGTTTCGGGGCGCGCCAGCGAGCGCTTGGACATCACGGCATCACGTGCGAACTTCGTTAGCTTGCCCAGCGGACAAAGCTACCTACTTGGTACCATCGTGCGGCTGCGCGGAAGCGTTCTGTTCAATCGAACCTACCGATTGGGCGATTTTTCGAGTGAAGTGGGCGGTCAAGAGGTCGGCGCGAGTCTCTGTTTTTCGCCTCACTACGACACTGACGGTTGGGTGCTGCTGGGCTGCGCAGAAATTTCCGCCGGCTTGCTTGCCTTGCGGACGAAAGACGCGACCGGAAAAGTCACGCAAGACAAGACTCAGGGGTTTGGCGCACTAGGGCTAAGCATCGAAACCAGCTACAACCTGGCCGCGCATTTTCAGTTGGGTCTGCGGCTCGGCGCGCAAACCCTGACCAGCCGTACGACTGCAGAGCGGCCAGATGGCAGCGAGCTCCTCCGCTCCTCGGGAGTCATGGCTTCGGGCATGTTGGGCGTTGGAACGCACTTTTGATGAGGGTGCCGAGCGTTATCCCTAATCCCGGCGCGTCATTCCAGGGCGATGCCAGCCGAAGCAGCGCCCGCCCGGCAGAGGCCAGCGTGCAGGCCGCGTTGAGCGGCGGTGTTCGAGATCTGCGAGCTCTGTTTCGCGGACACTACGCCTCGGTCTGGCGGTTGCTCCGCCGCTTTGGCGTGCCCGCCGCCGAGCTCGACGACCACGCGCAAGAGGTCTTCTGGGTCGCCGCGCGCCGCTTCGCCGACCTGCAACCAGGGCGCGAGGCGGCGTTCTTATATGGGGTCGCGGTGCGCGTTGCATCCAACGTAGCCAGGCGCGGGAAGTCGACACCTCTGAGTGCGCAGGATGAAGCATTCGAAGCCTTGATCGATCCGGGACCGTCCCCGGAAGAGGCGCTCAATCAACGGCAAGCCTTACTATTGCTCGACCAAGTGCTGGACCGCATGCCGCTCGAGCTACGCACCGTCTTCGTGCTGTTCGAGCTCGAAGGCATCTCGGTCATTGACATCGCAGAGATCGAGGGCATTCCAGTGGGCACGGCGAGCTCTCGCTTGCGCCGCGCGCGGCAAGAATTTTCCGCGATCAGCAAGCGAGCTCAGGCGGCCCTGGTCACCCAGAAAGCGCCACGCCGATGACAACCAGCGATCAAGATCCGCGGGATACAATAGACATGTTCGAACGCAAGCTGCTCGATTCCGCTCGCTCATACGAATTGAGCCCAGAAGCGGTTGAAAGGGCATGGCTGCGTTTTTCTGGGTCGATGGCGGCCGGAGCGACGGCTGCTGGCTTGGACGTAGCAAGCTCGAACGAAAGCAGCGCGCGGATGCGAGCCCGGTATGGCGCCGCCAAGTATTTGCTGATCGGCGCGCTGAGCGGTAGCGCGCTGATGTTCGCGTGGCTCGGTATGCGTGCACCCTTGTCCCCGCGCGGAATCACCGTGCGGCCTACCGCCCTGCCGACCAGCGCGCCGCCCCCGTTGTCGAGCACCGGCAGGGTCGCTGCTCTCGATGTCAAACAGGTTTTTTTTACGGAGCGCATCCGCCCCCCGCACCGCGGCGCAGAGGCCCGCACCCCGCGAGCGCAAGAACCAACCTTGCCGCCGCCCGCAGCCGGCACCGAGTCCAGCGCTCCTTCCACGCTCGCGGCCGAGGTGGCAGCGCTGGACGCAGCACGCGCCGCGGCCCGCGCCGGCGCCTACAACCGCGCGCTCGATCTGCTCGGACAATATCAACGAGATTTCCCCGCCGGTGCACTAGGTGCGGACGCAGACGTGGCAACCATCGAAGTGCTCTACGCGAAGCGCGACCGCGCTGAAGCCACGCGCCGCGCGGAGCACTTCTTGGCTCAATTTCCCAATGACCCGCACTCAGCAGTGGTGAAGCGGCTACTCACGCCTTAGAGTCGGGCAACGAGACGCATCGCGCGCGTTGCAGGTGCCCCGAGATTGGCGGTAGGGACCCCGTGCTTGCGCTTGGGCCGCCCCGGGGCCGCCGATATCCGACGTATGCCTGAGGAAATGCATGCAGCGTTGTTCCGCCGTCAATGCGTAGTTTTGGCTTCGTCCGGCTCCAAGGTCCCGCTCGAAGCGCCGCGTCCTTCAGCACATCATGAACAACTCGACGTCTTCGGCGAAGGGCACGGCTAGGTAGCCGTTGGCCGGGTTCCGAATGAACGCTAGGAAGTCTGGGTTGTGATCGGCGTTGTCGGCGAGCACCAAGGAACCCGCGCGCAAACGCGGTGCAACGAGGGCAAGGACGCACGGATAAAGCACTTTCGCGCCGTCCAAGAGCAAGAGATCGACGGCTTCGGGCAAGTCGCGCGCGAGCGTTTCGGTCGCATCTCCCTCGCGGATTTCGATCAGATCGGCCAAGCCCGCAGCGGCAAAGTTTTCGCGGGCACGGGCGACTTTGGCTGGTTCGAACTCACTGCCAATCAAGCGGCCGCCGCCGTTGTCGCGCAGCGCGGCTGCAAGGTGCAGCGTCGAGAGCCCGAAGGACGTGCCAAACTCGACGATTTGTCGCGCGTTCATGGCGCGCGCGAGCAAGTACAAGAGCCGACCGGTCTCGGGCGAGACGGGTAAGAACATGTCTTTGGCCATGCCGTAGAAACCGCGATAGTCGGTCTTCGCGCGGTCCATCAGCGCGGCGCGTTCGGCATCGCTGCTTTTCGCGAGCGTTTGACGGAGCGGTGCGTCGGCGGTTTGGGCCTCCGCAAACAGCCGAGTGAGAAGGGGTGCGAGCGGCGCGTTGAGCAAAGTATTCATACCGGTTAGAATACGAGGGATCCTTCGCCTTCGTGCTTCGCATTCCCCGCCCCGTGACCAAGGTTAAGCAATCGCCAATAACTGCGCGAAAAGCGCCGGCGCAGGCGCGCTCGCGGCGGCTCGTGTCCGACATTCTCGAAGCCGCGGCTCGCGTTTTGGCGCGCGAGGGCTCGCGCCGGTTCACCACCGAGCGGGTCGCCGAAGAAGCCGGCGTCAGCGTGGGCTCGCTGTATCAGTACTTCGCGAGCAAGGAAGCGTTGCTGTTTCGCTTGCAGACCGACGAATGGCAGGACACCTGGGCAATTCTGGATGAGATTTCGAGGGACACGCGCCTCGTGCCGCTCGAACGGCTGCGCAAAGTAGTGATCGTGTTCTTTCGCTCGGAGCAGCAAGAGGCGGCACTGCGCGTGGCCCTCGACGACTCGGGCGCGCTGTTCCGTGACGCGCCGGAAGCGCGAGCTTTTACTGCGCTCACGCGTCAGCGCATGCGCGACTTCTTCAAGGAGCTCTTACCCGGCGTACCGGCGGACAAGCAAGAATTCGCGGCCGACGTCGTGCTCACGGCCATGGCGGCGACTGCGGAGAAAGTAACCGTACAAGGCTTGGATCGGCGGACCGTCGATGCTTGGGCCAAAGCCAACGCGGAGATGTATTGCACTTACCTCGAGGCGCTGCTTCGGCTCGCTCCCTCACGGCGCCGATAGCTGAAAGAGCTCGATGTCGTCTCGCGAGTCGAGCTTTTTCTTTAGAGGTTGCGGATAGCTCGTGACGAACACTTCGAGCGTCGGTGAGACCACGGCCCCAACGAGGTGACCGCCAAACGCGCGCCCGCTTTCGCGACCGAGCGTAACGTGCGCGTGCACCACCGTTTTGCCCTCCGCGCCGACGCCGATGTCGCCGATCAGCGAAAGCACCTCGAGCTGTTCGTCGAGACGCATGGCCTTGTACTGCTGCTTGGCGAAGTCGAACCAACCCACCTCTGCGTCACGCACGGCGCCGATTGCCGTGAAGCTCGCGGCCGTAACTCGTTCGGCTCGGGCAAAGTCGCTGAGCGCGGTCATCACTTCGTCCCCTCGCGCGAGCACGAGCGCGTATTCTTTGGAGCCGTCCCCGCGCGTCGCGAGTAAGCGATGTTGCGCGCCGGGCGCAGCGCCTGTTGGTTTCAGCTCGGCACGCGACAGATAGCGAACCATGGGGTCGTGGTGTTGGGCGCAAGCGGTGGCGGCAGCGAGCACGAGTAGGGCGACGACGCGCATGGGTGAACTTACCACCGTCCAGCAAGCGCTCGAGTGAGGCGATTCCGTGCTGGTACAGGTCACAACACGCGCGCGTGCGCGAACCGATCGACTTGCGTGGCAACGACGCAGGCCGCGAGGTGCGTGGCTGGACCTACGATCGCCCCTCGCAAGCGTTCGAGTGGGAGAAGAGCGCGGCAAACGCGGGCCGCGCGGGCCCAAACGTGGAGGCGCAAGCTCTTCTCCTTGCCGACCCGGCTAACCGAGCGGCTCTTCGAAAGCGGCGAAGCGACCCGCCAGCCACCCACCGACGAGTAATTGCAGGGGATGGTAGATCATGATTGGCAGCAAGATGACGCCCAAACCCGGGTGTGCACCGAAGATCAGACGGGCCATGGGTACGCCGGAGGCGAGCGTCTTCTTCGAGCCGCAGAACAAGGCCGCGATGCGATCGGGCAGTTCGAAGCCGAGTGCGCGACTCACCGCGGTCACGAAAAGCATGACCAAGGCGAGCAGCGCAAGCGAGGTCAATGTCGAGATGAGCAGGGGCGCGGCACCCGCGCTCCACACGCCCGCCATGACCGAGTCACAGAAGGACGTGTAAACGAGCAAGAGGATGGTGAGGCGATCGAGCACCGCTATCTGCGCCTTATGCCGGCTAGCCAGCGCACCGAGCAGCGGGCGCGTGGCCTGGCCGATGAACAACGGCAGCACCAGCCAGATCAGTAGATCGAGCACGACCCGTGCGAACGGCAATGAATGACCCGCGGCGCCCAGCACGAGGCCGAGCCAGAGCGGGGTGAGCACGACGCCGAGCAAGCTCGAGAGCGTGGCGTTGAACACCGCGCCCGGAACATTGCCACGCGCGGTCGCCGTGAGCGCCACGGACGACGACACGGTGGACGGCAGCACGCACAAGAAGAACAGACCCGTGCGTAAGTCGGGGCCTATTGCCGAGCCAAAGGCACATAAAATCAGCAGGCCGAGCAGCGGAAACAACAGGAATGTGCACAGCTGGACAAGCGCGTGAAGGCGCCAGTTGCGCGCGCCCGCCGCCATCGCTTTAAACGAGAGCGTGAGGCCGTGCAGAAAGAAGATCAGCGACACCCCGAGCTTGTTCAGCAGCTCGGGATGCAAGCTTCCGCCCTTGGCGCCTGGGTTGGGCAGCAACCAAGAAAATACGACGGCCACGCCCATGCCGATCAAAAACCAATCTGGCTTCTTCAATCCGCTGACCTCGTGAGATGCGTTCTGATTCTGCCAAGCCTGAAGCCCGAGGTCGATCGCGACGCGCCGTTCACCGGCCGGCTCGGTGTGCAGGCGTGAGTGTCGCAAGAGTCACTCTGTTCCGTCACTTGCCCCACGCGGCGCGGGTCGGCCGAAGGCGTGCAAGTCCACCGCCTAGCGCGTCATCGTGCTTCGTGCCAGGCTCGCCACCGAGTGCCTCCCGTGCAGCGCGAGCCGCCGAGCTCGCATTGACCGCCAGGCTCGGAGTGCGGCTCGTTTGCGACGAACAAGGAGCGAAGTATGGACATTGGCATCATCGGGTCGGGCAACATGGGTGCGGCATTGGGTCAACGATTCGCGGGCAGTGGGCACCGCGTGTTGTTCGGCTCGCGCGATGCCGACAAAGGGCGAGCGCTGGCGGAAAAGGCCGGCAACGGCGCCCAGAGTGGCGACTTCGCTGCCGCGGCAAAGTTTGGCGAGCTTTTGATTTACACCGTGCGCGGAGTGTTCCCGTCCGCGTTGCTGGGCGATGTGACCACGCTTGCGGGAAAGATCGTGATCGACGTCAACAATACCGACCTCACGCCGGACGCGCGCCCCATCGACCCCGGGGGGCCGACGCTCGTCGAGCAGCTCGCGGCGGACGTGCCGGCGGCGCGGGTGGTCAAAGCGTTCACCTCCACGCCAGCTCAGGTGATTGCGTTACCGCGCTATAAGCTGGCCGAAGCGCAGGTGGCAACACTGATATGCGGCAATGACGAAGCGGCGCGCGCCCAGGTCATGCATCTGGCGAGCGAGCTAGGATTTAGCCCAGTCGACTGTGGCGGGCTCGCCTACTCGCGCACGGTGGACGGCGCCGCCGACTTCGTGCGTTTTCAGATCGCCAACCGTGGGCTCGGTCCCTTCGCGGTCTTGTCGCTGCGCGTCTTGTCGCCGTAAACAGAAACTGCCCGTATGAAGCCGATCGCTCGTGGCGGAGGTGCACACGTGCAGCTCGGAGGTCATTTCGGCTCAAACGGTCATTCGACGATGAACCTCGAGTCGTGGACACTGCGAGGTCGGCGGCTCGACGAGCGCTGCAGATTGGCGAGGGCTGTAGGGCGGTGGTATGCCGGAAGCCCCGCTCGGGTCTGCTCGCTTTCTTCATCGCATGCCCACATCATCACATGGCGAAAGGCCGGCTGGCGAGGCGCTCCAAAACTGCATGCCGGCAAGCGGCGGCGACGCCGTCGTCACGACCGATCGCGACGGGCTCGTTGTTTTTCTCGACCGTGTCGCTGAACAGCTCACCGGTT
Source organism: Myxococcales bacterium (assembly GCA_903642325.1). GTDB lineage: Bacteria > Myxococcota_A > Polyangia > Polyangiales > Polyangiaceae > PMG-095. The sequence goes on from CAHJWM010000046.1 coordinate 32,217, forward strand.
GGTCGAACGAAGATGCCCGGGGTCAGCCCATCGCCAACGTTTTGCGACTCGTCGATGAGTCGACCCGAGCCACTGTCGATGGCCTAGTGACGCGCGCTTGTCGCGAATGCGTCACCGTCCGTCTGACGAATCGGACCTTGTTGATTCGCAAGGACGGCCGCGAGCTTCCGGTCGAAGCGAGCGCGATTCCAGTCCTAAACTCGAGCGGGGCGGCGACGGCAATCATCGCTCTATTTCGAGATCAGACCCCGGCCCGGGAGCAAGAAAGCTCAGCGACGCGCGCGGAAGGTGAGCGGCAGCAGACCGCTCCAAAAGTCGACCAGGCACGAGCCCACATCGCGGCGGTGCTCGAAAACTCGCCAGTATTCATGTGCACGCTGCGAGGCCCACAGCACGTCTTCGAGTTGGTGAACTCTGCCTATCAAACGCTCGTCGGAGACGAACGAAAGCTCATCGGGCGACCGGTGGCGGAAGCGCTGCCGGAGGTCAGTGCCCAGGGTTTTCTCGCCATTCTCGATCGAGTGTACGAGTCGGGTCAGCCCTTCCACGGCAGTGAGACGCCGATCCGATTGGACCGGAACGGCAATGGCTATCTCGAGGATGCATTCGTCAGCTTCGTCTACCAGCCTGCGCGCAGCGCATCGGGGGCAATTGCTGGCATCGACGCCTTCGGCTTCGATGTCACCGAGCAAGTCAGAGCGCGCCGTCAGGTCGGATTGCTGGCAAGCGCGGTGGGGGCTCGTGAAGAAGAGCTACGTGCGGTCACCGACGCGATTCCTTTGCTGGTGTCGTTCGTAACTCACGATGGCCGATATGGCATCGTGAACAAGGCCTATGAAGAGTGGTTCGGGCAACGGCGGGAGGAGCTCGTTGGGCAGAAAGTGCGAGACGTCATCGGCGAAGCGGCCTGGAGCAAGCTCGGCGCATCGGTCGAACGTGGCTTGGCCGGCGAGCGGTTCGACTTCGAAATGCACTCGGTTGCGTATCGCGCGGGCGGTTCGCGTGACGTCAAGGTCTCGTTCGTTCCCCGTCATGATGTCGTCGGAAACCCACACGGGTACGTCGCATTGATCGAAGACATCACGACGCGGCGTCGGCTGGAGCAGGAGCGCGAGGCGGCGCTAGCCCGCATATCCGAGATGCTGACGTTCGAACGACAGCTGATCGGGATTGTCAGCCACGACTTGAGAAATCCACTCAATGTCATCGTACTGTCGGCGAACCTGCTGGCGCGTAGTGCGCACATCGGTGCGGATGTCGCGAGCCTCGTGGCGCGGATTCAGAGGGCGTCGGACCGCGCGACCCACATGGTGAGCGATCTGTTGGACTTCACTCAGGCCCGGCTTGGCGGTGGTCTGCAGGTTCAGCCTCGGCATACTGAACTTACCGTCGTCCTGCACGCAGTCACGAACGAAATCGAGCTCGCATTTCCTGCTCGACGCTTGGAGATCGACGAGGAGCCTGGCCTGAGCGGCCAGTGGGACCCCGGCCGGCTTGCACAAGTCTTTCAAAACCTAATCACGAACGCGCTCAAGTACAGTTTCGAGTACACGCCGGTGCGCATCGTCACTCGTCGCGAAGGCACGCAGGCGGCCATTAGCGTTCACAACGTTGGTGAGCCCATTGCCGCATCGAAGCTAGCGACCGTGTTCGAGCCCTTCGAGCGGGCGGGTCTTGCCGACAGCAGCACCCGTAGCGTGGGCCTTGGGCTTCACATAGTGCGGCAGGTGGTCAACGCTCATCATGGCACGGTGGACGTTCAATCGAGTGAGGCCGAAGGCACGACTTTCACCGTACGGCTCGCATGCGCGAACGAGTGAGGGGGCCTCGTGGGCGGCGTCAGGAGCGACCCACGGTGTCCACGGCGCTCTCCCAGCCCTCGCCTTCGAGCTGATGGCGAGCTTCACTCGAGGAACGCGTCCACCGCCAGCACGCCGTCTACCTCGAAGGGTACGGTATCGCGCATCGCAAGGTCGAAGTAGCGCGCGCCGTTCCCACCTGCGGTGACTACCACCGGAAGGCTGTAAGCAGGCGCTAGTACGGATCGCATGCGCTGTTGGTAGTCAGTGCGCAAGCCGCGCAGGGCATTGGCACCGCTGCCGAGCGCGACCTGCGGCTTGGCGGGAGCGAACGGCGTGCTAGCGATGTTCGTTGGGTCGGCGAGCGGATAAGGCAGCGCGCTGGCTGGACTGCTGGTGGGCCATTGCTCGTTGCTGGGCTCGACCACCCAGTACCGCACGACCCCACTTACCGGGCTGCCTGCGTCGTACAAGCGCGGCAGCCACTTGTCATTAGCCGTGGTTAGCGCGGTGGTCTCGCAAGACGAATGAACGCGATCTGCACCAAAAGCGAAGCCTTGAGTGGGGGCATCCGAACAGCCGCTCGGCGGGCGATCAAGCCCGTTCCACGCGCCCAACTGAAAATCTCCGGCCAAGCTCGCGGCGTCCGCGTCGCTCAACGTGGCGCTGTGAATCGCGTGATCCGGCGCCGTCATCGCGTAGTACCGGCACTGCCCGTCGATCAATAAGAAGGACCAACCCAGCTCCGCAACGAGCGCCGGAATACCGTTCAGGTTTCCGCCGCCGTTGGTTGCGGCGAAGCGCAACGCGGAGCTGCCGTCGCACAACGCTGCGTTTTTTCCCACGAACACGCTACCGATGGTCTCCGGTTCGTGTGTGCCACCGAACGAGTCGCCGCGCACCTGCACCGCTACGCGAGTCGCGTCCGACGGCAGCGCGATTGGAACACGGAAGGAATAGCCGCACACGCACTTCGTCACCGTCGCCGGGTGCATGTCACAAGGTTGCAGCAAGAGCTCGGCATCGGCGTCGGACGCATCGAGATACGCGCACACGGCCTGCTCACAGCGGAAGGTGGCAGAATCGACTTGCAGCGCCTTACCGTCCGTGGACCATCGCACGCTCGCCGTGAGCGGCGTGCCCACGGTGTTGTCCGAGCACTCGCCCTGTTCGACGCTCAGCTGTCTTTGAGAGTCAAAGCCGACCGGCAACTCTGCCGAGCTTGGGGCGCTCGCGCTCGACCCACCGCAACCGCCCAACCCTACCGCCGCAAGCAGCGCGCCCCACCTTGAAAAGTGCCCTTTACCTCCGACCACGGCCTCCATCCCAGCAATTTGCGCGCCAAACCCTCGGGCCTAAATCTCGCGCAAATTCGAGGCCTAGCGTAGGTTGAGACACAGCTGAGCCAATCACCGCGACAGTCGAGTCACCGCTTGCCCGGGGGTGCAGGCCGTGCTCGGCCAGGCCGTGCTCGGCCTCAGTCTCGGGTTGCGCTGACTAGCGGTAATGGTCAGCGACCATGTTCGCCCACGCCGTGGCACCCGCCGGGCTAGGGTGCGGCGGGTTCGAAGTGAACTCCGCACACGTCTTGGCTTCGAACTTGGGCGCGACGACGACGACGCCTGGGTTGGCCGCCGCGACCTGAGCCATTGCGTCGTCTTGTGCGGGAGTTATCGTGGAGCGTTTGGCGGGCGCTTGAGCGCACGGTTGGTCGCCGGGCGCGCGAATGAACGACATCAGCTCGATACGCTTGGCGCTCGCATATTTGGTGCGCAGATTCTTCACCGCTGCGGTCAATGGCGGCAGCCATTGACCCGAGGTGTCGAAATCGAAGTTCAAGGCGACGAACAGCACGCGATCTGGCGTGCTGGCGTTCTGTCCGCAAGGCGAGAGCACGGCCGTGGACCAGACGGGATCCTTGGCATCGGCCCAAAGCTCGACGAACCCGCTGTGCACGTAGATCAGCTCCCATTTGGAGTTGTCGACGATTTTCTCGAAGCCCGCGTCGTACCATTCCTGAGTAGCCGTGATTCCGATCAGCAGGGTGCACGCGTAGGCGGTGTTGTCCGGCCCCGCGCTGCCCGCGCTGCCCGCAGCTCCAGCAGCGCTGGCGCCCGCGCTGCCAGCCATTGCGGCGCTCCCGCCGACGGCGGAGACCCCGCCCGCCGGAGCCCCGCCACTGACCCCGCTAGAGCCCGCACCGGAAGCGCCCAAACCTGCTGCGCTCGTGCCCGGTTCATTGCTGCTACCGCCCGTGACGTTTGCCCCGCCCGCGTTCGCCCCGCCCGCGTTCGCCCCGCCGCTTGCCGCTCCCGAGGCGCCCGCTGTCGACGTGCCGGCGCTGCCGTCGGCGTCGCTCGAGGAAGAGCTACCGCATTGCGAAAGCAGGATGAGCAGGCCTGAGCCGCACAACCCACGCTGAACCGATCGAATGAAGTAATTTCTCATGGTCCCGGCCAACCGCGGCAGAGATTCCGCTAACGACGACCGTGGCGCAAGAAGCGCCTGCCTTTGCCGCAATGATGACCACTGGTCGGGCCGCGGCCGAGCCCGGCTGCTCGCTTCACGCGTCGCGCCGCCGCATTTCCGCGAGCCGTCCACGCGTTTGGAGCTCAGGGCGCTTGCTTGCTGATGACGGCTTCCGGGATCTTCGCTGCAATCACTTTTTGCACGAGTATGGCGTGTGCCGCGTCGTTCATGTGCGTGCCGTCGCCCGCTCCCCACATGGCCAGGATGTTGCCACTCGGGTCGGCGAAGCCATCCCAGAAATCGATATTACGAGCGCCATATTTGCTGACGATGGCGTCCCGGACCACCATGAGAAGCGTGTGCCTGGACTGGACCACGCTTGCGGATGCGCCTGTGAAGTCTCTGGGCTGAGTGGTCGTCACCCAGCAGAGGACGCCGTTCTTGGCGGCGAGCGCGGTCACTCGGTCGAAGTTTGCCATCTGATCGGCCGCCGAATAATCGGCGTTCGTGTCGTTCGTGGGCATATTGATGATGATCGCGTTGGGCTTCAGGCTGAGCGCTTTCGTGACATTGTGGCCGGTGTCCGGACCGGGGCGGCCGCTCGGGGGCTTGTAATCCGACGGTTGCATTTGATAGGTCGTGTAGCCGCCGACCGCCAAGTTGGTCAGCACGAACTTGGGAAAGTTCGCGCTGAGATAGGTACGGTAACGCTCGACCCAGGCATTCTTCGGATCCTTGGGGCCGGTGCCGGCGGCGGTAGAAGAACCCAGCACGACGATGACGCCCGCTGCATTGTGATCGATGACCGTGGCCCCGCCGCTGCCTG
>CAHJWM010000047.1 GCA_903642325.1 Myxococcales bacterium
TCGCGATACCGAGCGCGCCACCTAGCTCCGTGCTGGTCTCGGAAATGGCCGAGGCGGCCCCGGCGCGATCGGCAGGTGCGCTACCGACGATCAAGTCCGTGGACAGGGTGACGACGGGCGAGACCCCGAGGGCCAAGAGCGCGCCGGCGGCGACCACGAACGTCACGGGCGAAGCGAGGCCCACCTGGGTGAGCAGCATCAAGGCCCCCGCCGCCAGCGCGAGGCCCAGCGCCACCACGTGCGCCGCTTGGAGCTGCCGAGTGAGCAGCGGTGCGAGCAATGACCCCGCGATGAAGCCGCCCGCCGAGGGCGTGGTCCATAGCCCAGCTCGAAGCGGTGATAGCCCGAGAACCTGCTGCAGGTACTGGGCGATGAACAGAAAGGCGCCAAATGTGGCAAACAGGCTGACCAGGTTCGTGATCAGCGAAACGGTGAAGGCGGGAATGCGAAACAGTCGGATGTCTAACATCGGCTGCCGCAGCGTGCGTTGCCGCCCGATGAAAATGCCGAACGCGGTCACCCCGACCACGATCCAAAGCGCAGGCAACACCCCGAAGCCGACGAGCGCCGCACGTTTGACCCCATAGATGAGCGGCAAAATCGCGAGCGCGGACAACGCCGCGCTAAACCAGTCGACGCGCCCGGGTGCGGCCGCGCGGAATTCCGGAAGTAAGTGCGGGCCGAGCAACAACAACGACAGCATTACAGGAGCGCCGATCAAAAACGCCGAGCCCCACCAGAATCGCTCCAAAAGCAGCCCGCCAACGAGCGGCCCAATGGCGGCACCGACGGAAAAGCTAGTTGCCCAAATGCCAACGGCCAGGGTTCGCTGCCGCGGATGCAAAAACATATTGCGGATCAACGACAAGGTAGATGGCGCCAAAGTCGCACCGGCGACCCCCAGCAAGCCGCGCGTGAAAATCAACATTCGGGCGTTAGTCGAGAAAGCGGCCAGAATAGATGCGGCCTCGAAGGCCGCCGCGCCGATCAAGAGCAGGCGTCGCCGGCCGATGCGATCGCCCAACATGCCCATGGTGATGAGCGACCCGGCCAACAAAAACCCGTAAATATCGACGATCCACAAGAGCTCTAGGCTCGTGGGCGCGAGCGCGCGGCTGAGCGCGGGCAAGGCCAGGTTCATCACCGTGAGGTCCATCGAGTACAGCAGGCAAGGAAGGGCAATCACCGCGAGCCCAATCCATTCTCGCCGACCCGCCAGTGGCACCTGGCCCACCTTCCCGCCAAATCGTGGATCGTCGCTCATGCGCTTCGCTTGTACATCAAGTAGCGCGCGCGAGTGACAGGCTTGGGTGGGCCGTCGCGGACCTCCGCCATGGCGGCAAGGCGGCCGCGCGAAGCCCGCCCAGGAGGTAGGCCGCGAGCGCGGCCGCCTCGCTGCGCAAGGGTGCGTCAGTACTCGCGCGACGTGCCGTTTGCCTGGGTGCGCTGATTGACCGAATTGTCGAGCTCATCGCTGCGATCTCGATAACGGTCGTCGTTTCGTGCGTCGTTGCCGCGGCCGCTGCGATCGTCTCGGTCGCTCCCCTCGAATCGATCGGCACGGGCGCGCCGCGGCTCAAGCTCCTCGTCGTTTTGATCGCGGCCCTCGGTGGAGCTCTCGCCGCGCGCGAAGCTCCGGCCTTCGTCGGTCGCGTTGACCCGCGACCGGTCATCGCGATCATTGTTCTGATCACGGTCGTGGCGCTGCTCGCGCTCGTTCTGATCGTTGCGGCTTTGGCTTTGAGCGTGGTCGCGGTTTTGGCTTTGGCCTGAACCCCGTTGGCCCCGCGAGCTGCCCGAGCGAGCGTCGCCCTCCTGTGAGCTTTGAAAGCGGCCCTGGTTGTCACGCGGCGGCGCGGAACGCGCTTCGCTCTCGTCTTCGTTCTGACCGTGGCGATACGCTTGCTCGCTGTGCTGCGCGGCATCACGCCCGTGACCCTCCGCGCTCTCCGCGTGTAGGTTCGCGCGCGACGCATTGCCGACGGCGCGGTGTTGGGCTGCCTGTTGATGATGATGCGCGGCCGTCTCATGATGAAATGCTGCCCGCTCATGATGCTCGGCGGCGCGGCCGCGACCGCCTCCGCCGTCACGGCCCGCGGCGCGCGCTGCCTCCGAATCCCATTCGTGAGCGTTCCCTGATTGATGCGCCGCACGGCCTCCGGCGCTTGCGATGCGCCGTTGATCCGACGAGCTCATCGCCGCAAATCCCCGTCCACTCGATTGCTGTGCCATGTGCTTTTTCCTTTGCTGAGCGCCGCGATTAGCGGCAACGCAAAAGACGTTTGCAAGACATGTACCGGAAACGCGCCCAGGCCTGCTCTTGCGATTCGTGCCCGAGACGCGCGAGGGCTTCGATGGCAGCGTGGGGCGCCCTAGGCGCCCCACACAGCGTCAAACCGCCTCGCCCCAGCACTCGCCAACCAGCGCGATTACAAGATGCGGGAAGACGCCCGCGCGAGGCGGAGCAACTGATCGGGACCCAGGCGGATGAGTCCGATGTAACCGGCCGCGTAACGCTTCTTTTCGAGCCCATTCGCCGCCCACTCGAGGTGTGTTTCGCTCACGAGGCTCGTACGAGCCCCCGCCCTCATTGAGCGCTTACACTCGGCGCGCGGCGCCCTTTCGCGGCAATGATGGCGGCCACCAACTGCGTTCCATTGGCACGTAGGCAAGCGTAACAATCGTCGGTTTTTTTGGCGCCACAGCCGCGCTTGCCGTTCAGCTTGGTCAGCAGGTGCAACGCGCGGCGATCACCGTCGGTCAGCGCCTTGGGCAGGACCGCTTGGTACTGCTCACAGGTCTCTGCGACGCGAAGGTCAAGCGCTACGGAAAGCGCGCGCGACACTTTGGGGCGTACGTCCGTGCTGTACAAAAGTGCGCGGGCGAGCTCCGTCGTGTTGGTGCGCACCGTGGTTCCGGTCCAAACGTCATACAGAAGGTCCCCGCCGGTAGGGGTCTCGAGCGCCGCCAGCGCGGCCAGCGCGTCGGGCGCCGTCGATTCGTCAGCGGTCAAACGCAGCAGCTCCTTCTGCGTCGCGCTGTCGTTACCCAAGGCGGGGTCACGCTCCAGCTTTGCGCGCAGCGCTCCCGCCGCGTCGCGCTTTTGCTGGGCGCGGCCCTGCGCCAAGAGCACGAGCTCACTCGCGCTCAACGAGCTCGCCGGGCGACGTTCGAGCTCGTCAAGTGCCGCGGCTTGGGGAGCAGCGGGCGCCGCGCTGGGTGAAGACGCCGACACCGGCGACGGTGAGAGGGCGGCGCGGCCCGTCACCGGACGACCGCGCGCCGGGTGGCGAAGCAACGCGATCAGACCCAGGGAGCACAACACGGGGATCACGATCATCCACAGCAGCGGGCGGGCTCGCACGTAAGCAAAGGCGGCATCGAAGCGCGCTCGGCTCGCCGAGCTCGCGCTCGCGCTCGGCTCGCCGAGCATCGCGGCCGCGGTCCCGCTGGGCACTTCGAAAGAGCCGCCGGCCAGCGCTGATGACGGCAGGAGCGCAGGCTCTACGTCGGCGATGGAAGTTCCGGAACGGACGAGAACGGGGCTATGCGGCCGGGACGACGAGCTTTCCGTGCGGGGCGGCGCGACGCCAAGCAACGTTTGGTCGGCGCGGCTTTTTACGTCTTGCCGCGGCTGATCTGGATCGGACATGCGCGGAGCAGCTTACCACGCTGCCGCAGGCGGGTAAGCCTCGCTGGCGAATTCGCAGCTTGGCGGCGGTCCGAGTCTCGCGCTAGTCAAGCGTCATAAATGAGCCCTTCTTCGGCGCCAGGCTCCGATTCAGGCGGCGCGAAAGCGGCTACACGAAAGCGCTCGATGGGCGTGCTTGCATGCGCCGCGCTGTCATTGGCTCTTCGCATTCCCAGCCTGAGCTGGGGTTTGCCATTTCTGTTCCATCCGGACGAGCCAACGAATTTTTCTATCGTGCAGCGAATGCTGAAGCAGCACGACCTGAACCCGCACTTTTTCAAGTATCCATCCCTGTTCTTTTATGCGCATGCGCTCGTTCAGGCCGCGCACTACGCGGGCTGTCGCTTGCTCGGGATAGTGCACTCGGTCCAAGCTCTTCCGGAGGTCGACGTTCCAATCGATGGCAGTGGATTCACGGCCTTGCCCTCGGCATTCTTTGCCGGCCGCCTGCTGTCGCTGGTGTGCGGCGTGGCCCTTGTCTGGATTGCTCATGAGCTCGGGCGGGCCCTGTCCGAAGACGCTCGGGTCGGCGTTCTAGCAGCGCTATTGGTTGCAGTTTCTCCTGGCACATTGCGTGACACCCGCTGGATGTCGCCGGACGCGCCGGTGACCTTGGCTGTCACGTCGACGGTCTTGGCGGCGCTGATCGTCTTACGGACAGGCCGGGGCAAAGACTACGCTTATGCGGCGATCCTTTGCGGAGTCACCGCCTCCCTCAAGTACAACGGGGCCCTGGTCGGGCTCACCATAGGGATTGCGGCGTTCTTGAGGGAAGGCCGCGGCGCCATTCGAAAGCCGTGGCTCTACGCCGCCCCCGTCATCGCCGCGTGCTGCTTCGTCTTGACGTCACCCTACGCCCTGCTCGACTTTCGAAATTTCCGGCGTGACTTCGCGAGCGAGGCGGCCCATTACGCCACCGGGCATGCGGGGGCGGAAGGCGATACACTCGCGTACTATTGCCGCTATCTATTGGAGGGGGAGGGCCTCGGCGCAGTGTTCGCGCTGGGCGGTGTCGTGCTCGGGGCCGTACGCCGAAATCGTGGGGTGTTGTTACTCAGTAGCTTTTGCGTCGTCTACTTCTGTTTCATCAACTCTTTCGTCACGCGGAATGGCCGCACTATCGTACCCTTGATCCCTGTCTCGTTGGTGATAGCAGCCTGGTTTGCCGTCGAGTGTGGGAGGGGGTTGGCGGTGATGATGAAAAAGCATCGCCTTGGCCGCGCGCTACGCGGCACGGTGACCATTGCCGCCGTGGCGGCGGTGGTGGGTTATCCGTTGGCACGGTCGATACGAAGCACATTGCCATTGTTGCGAAAGGATAACCGGCAGCTCGCAGGGGATTGGTTGCAGGCGCACGTACCGCCGCAGGCCCGTATTGCGATTGAACGCTACTCTTGTTACGTCAATCGAAAGCTTTACGCGCTCAAGGTGACCCGCAACCTATACGAGCTGGATCCGTCGTGGTTGAAGCAGCACGTCGACTACTTGATTTTCGCCGGTGATTCTTTCAATCGCTACTTGGTCGACCCGGGCCGGTACCGGCGCCAGGCTCAGAAGTACGAGCGCCTGTTCCGAGATTTCGAGCTCGTGCGAACGTTCGATGATTCGCGTCGTGGCGCCGAAATCCGCATCTATCGCACGGCGCGTGCACCGTGAAGCACGCGCATCCGAATCGATTGATGCCGAAATTGCGTTATAGTACGATGATGCGCGATACGTCGGAGCCGGCACGGGCACGTTACTACGAGCTGCTTCACGCGCAGACGCCACTCGCCCGGATCACGACTGCTGCGAGTCTGAGCTCCGCCGTTCGACAGTTGGCAGAGGCCGCAATTCGAACCAACGACCCAGAGGCCCCTGCACATGTCGTTCGTGCACGACTAGCCCGCCGACTCTACGGGTGTGAGGTTGCGAATCGCCTCTTCCCAGGTGTCGAGCTCGATGGCGGCTGAGGTCGGCGAAAACGCGATCGATATCGCGCTCAAGGTGGCGCGTGCGCTCAGCGCGGTCGGCGCCGATTACTTCCTCGGCGGCAGCTTGGCAAGCTCGCTTCAGGGAGAGCCGCGAGCCACCAATGACATCGACTTCGTGATCGCCTTGCCTCTCGGAAAGGTCGGCGAGCTTGCGGTAGCGTTGGGCCCTGACTTCGAAGTCGATATCGATGCATTGCGCGACGCGGTCCTACGCGCCAGCTGCGCAAACGCATTTTACTTACCAGTGGTCACCAAGATTGATTTCTTCGGCCGCGGCTACGAGCCATTCGACGAAAGCGAATTTTCAAGGCGTCGAACGACCATCGTATCGGCTCACGGAGAGTCGCTCGTAGTCAAGGCCCCGGAGGACACCGTACTCCGGAAGCTTCTCTGGTTCCGTGAAGGCGGCGAGGTCTCGGACAAGCAGTGGCGCGACATCGTGTCGGTCTTGCAGATCAGCGGCGACAACATGGACCCAATTTACCTCGCGACCTGGGCATCGCGACTGCATGTCAGCGAGCTGCTCGAACGCGCTCGCGGCTAGCCATTCATCTGTTCTTGAGTGCACGAGGAGGGACTTGAACCCCCCACGCCTTGCGGCGCCGGAACCTAAATCCGGTTGGCGTGTATCGAGACGCCGCGAGATGTAGCGAAAAGCGGATTTCTCTAAGGCGTTCGCTACATTTGGCGGCGTTTCGATACAGCCAGTGGACGATTCAAAGACGATTCACTGGGCTTCGGGCGGCTCGCTGGAGGGCTCAGCCCACGAGGATGCGACGGGATCTGATCACGCGGATTGGGAATCGTCCACCGCCGCCAGGTCGTCGCGAGCCGGCCCGCTCAGCCTGGCCGCCGAAGCGCTCGTCAGGGTCGTGCAACTTCGCCTCGAAGTCGACCGTTGCCCTCTCGTTCGCGATTCGCGATCGGGTCGCGGTAAACTGACTCGGTGACTCGATCGGCCTGAGCGAGCTGGGCCTGGTTAAACGGCTACTCTAACTTTCCAGTACGGCCGGGCGGCTTCCCGTACAGCTCGCGGAGCTTGGCGACGGACTGCACGAGGCCGTTGTTGCGTAGTACGTCGAGAACATCAGCCAAACTCATTGTCGGGTTCTTCAGCGACGCAGCCTGCTCCTGAACGGCAGTCGCGACCGCCGCTGGCGAGAGGTCGAGTAGATCGAGGACGAAACGTCGGGATGAATGGCCTCGATCTCGTGAGCAGCGAGGATCGCTTCCGGAAAGTCCCGGAGGTTGAAGGTCACGATCGCTTGCGCACCGGCCCTTACGGCCGCCGCCAGCACGTGTCGTGCGATCAGGGGCTCGTAGCCCTCGACGATGCAGTCGGCCACGGCCTTAGTCATCAGCTCACGCGTCCTTACGTCCTTACGAGCGCCTGTGGCTTCAACTCGGGTCGCTGCTCTAGAATCGATCGGAAACACTCGTCGAGGATTTCTGTCGTCCATCGAGCACGGACGACGCCGGCTTGGGCGACTCGAACGAGCAGGTCTCGTAACGGAGCCGGGTACAGAACGCAGGCATCGTAGATGACGACGAACGCCATCGGTCAATAGCCGAGCCCATGCTTCTGCGCTTCGGCTGCCAGCTCGTCGGCCACCTCTCTGCGGTGAGCGGAATCGCGTTCCTTGTAGGACGCTCGTGAAGAACGGGGTCTGTGCTCCGGATACCCGGATACGCTGATCCGGCTGCTGTCGCCCTGTCCGGAGAGACGGGTAGCGATGAAGCCGGATGCTCGGACGGGCCGCACATCTCCGACTCCAACGGCGGTAGCTGGTGCGAATAGGGTTGCGCCCGTAGGTCCGCTCGCTAGGTACCGCTCTGCCTCACGCGCCAGTGCTGGGTTCGGGTGTTCGGGCACGAGGTAGGCCTGAGTGGCTACACGCAGGGTGTGCACGAAACCCCGGAAACGGTCGCTCTCCGCGCGCTCATCGGTTGTAATAAGTCCGAGGCTTCGGACGTCCAGCGCAATTGAGAAAGTGTCGATCGCAGTAAACAGGGCGTCCCAACCGAACCGTGCAGCAACCCGGACTGAAGAAATTGCTCCAGTGTTTCAGGCGCTGCGACGGGATCTTCGCCCGCGAGCGGCTCTTCACCCTCGTCGCTCGATAACACGCCGGATGGAGACGACGTTGGTCGGCACGCTTGGCTCGGCGCTCCTGGTAGACACGCTTCCAGCTCGCCCGACGAGCCGCACAAGCTCATCGAGGGCTCTGACGACGACTTCTGCTCCCTCATGATCGCCCTCCAACATCAGGTCGCGAAGGGAATCAGTGAGCGCCGTGATCAGCTTCGTCCGCGCCGAATCGTCCACTGAAACGTCCACCAGAGAGGAGTGCGTTTCGTCCACGACTTCCGGCGGCCATTTTCGCTTTCGCTTTCGCTCTGGTGCACGAGGAGGGACTTGAACCCCCACGCCTTGCGGCGCCGGAACCTAAATCCGGTGCGTCTGCCAATTCCGCCACTCGTGCTGCTCAGGTGGCGGAGGGATAGCGCGAGCGTGCGGATACGTCTAGCAAAAGGGCCGTCCGACGGGCGGAGCCGTCGGCATTTGTCGGATGATCGCGGCGAGCAGAGCGTGGCCAGCCCGCGCCCAGGGCCGGATGCGCCGACGACGCGCGTCGCGCGGCGTCGCGCGGGGGTGTACATTGGCATGCGTGAGCGAGGCCGAGTTTTTTCGACAATGCACGACGTGCAAGAAGCCGATCGCTCATGGCGCGAGCTACTTCAAATGCAGTGTGTCGACGTGTAATCGCCCCAAGCTCGCCCAATTCTTTTGTTCCCTGGCCTGTTGGGATGCGCATCTACCAGAGGCACGCCACCGCGATGCCTGGGCGGAGCCGGTGAAGGCGCCGACGCGTGAGGCGGTGGAGCGCGAGCAACGGGCCGAGCAAGAACGCGGGGCAGAAGCCAGCGCGAGGAAAAGCAGCATGAGCGAAGAAGCAGAAAAGCGGCGCCGAGTGGTGGGCGCGCCCACCGCCGACAATTTGCCGCAGGACGTATTGATCGTCGTATCTAAACTGAAGGCCTACGTGAAAGCGCGCTCCGGTATGAATACCTCGGACGGCGTGATCGACGTCTTGTCGGAAAAGGTCCGCAAGCTGTGCGACGCGGCCGTCGAGGTCGCGCAGGCCGACGAGCGCAAAACGATCATGGACCGTGATTTCAAGTAGCGGCGCGGGCGTTTTCGTTGCTGGACGAGAGCTTCACCAAGCTCGTTGCGAGTGAGGGCAGCCCGGCTGGGCGCGTGGTCGGAAGTGCCACGTCCGATACGTCGCTCCGGAATCGTTACTTGACGTCGAGTAGCTCGACTTCGAATAGCAGCGTCGCATGCGGCGGGATCACGCCACCTGCACCGCTCGCGCCGTAGCCGAGCTCGGGCGGGATGAGCAAGGTGCGCTTGCTGCCGATTTTCATGCTGGCCACGCCTTCATCCCAACCTTTGATGACGCGGCCCGCGCCGATCGGGAAAGTAAACGGCCGACCACGGTCGACCGAGCTATCGAATTTTTCAGCCTTTTTGCCGTCTATCCACAGCCAACCCGTGTAATGCATGACGCAGGTTTGGCCCTTCGCGGGAGAGGCGCCGGTGCCAAGGTGGGTGTCTTCGTAAGCGAGGCCGCTTGCCGTCGTGGTCATTGCCATCCAGCGAGTAAAGCCCATTTCGCCGTTGCTCGAAAGTTGGCTGTGCAGCGCGCGAGCCGCTGTGATCGTCAAGCGAGATGCGTGGCGTTATGGGACAAGCGGGCTGAAGGATTGACCGAGCTCGCTCGGGAACCTACCCTTCGATGGTGCAGACACTCTTGCCACTGGGTTGCGTGCTGGCTGGCTTCCTGACCCTGAGCGCGTGCAGTAGCTCGAGCGACGAAGACGCGGCGGCAGGCGTCGGTGCCGCCGGTGCCGCCGGTGCCGAGGGCGGCAGCGCCGGGGAAGCCGGCGCGGGAGGCAGCGGCGAGAGCGGGCGCGGCGGCGAAGCGAACCTCGCGGAAGTTGCACAGTGGCCCATGCCCAATGCGCCGCATGCGGGCCTACCCAACACCGAAAAATACGACACCTCCACCCCCGGTGTGGTGCACGATCTCGTTACTGGGCTTGATTGGCTTCAAAATCCGGGCAGCACCCTGTACTCGCGCGCTGACGCCGTCAGCTACTGCGACGCGCTGTCTCTGGCCGGTAAGGACGACTGGCGTGTGCCCACGTTCATCGAGCTCGTTTCGTTGTTCGACGCCGTGCCCAATGATGCCGACCCGCCGCTCTATCTAGCGTCCGTGTTCGAAGCGCGTGACCGCTACTGGTGCAGCACGCCGCCCGTGACCACGAGCACGGAACTCGGGCGCATGCTCGCCTTCACGGCAGACACCTGTGGCGCGAAGTCATGCAGCATCGGCGTGTCGGGCGAAAAAGGCGATGCCATCGCGGGCGCCTTCTGCGTCAGAGGTAGCGCCGCCGCCGCCACCTCGGAGCGCTTCGACATCGAGAGCGATCGGGTCAGCGACACGCTCACCGGCCTCGCCTGGATCACCCTCCCCTCTGCGATTCAGACGGGGACCCACGCTGAAGCGGTCAGTCGGTGTTCGGCGCTCGGCGATGGCGCACGCCTGCCGAGCGTCAACGAATTGCTCACGATTTTCGTACCGCTCCTGGATATGGGCGCTTTTCCGGACTGGCCCAACAGCTTGTTCGGCTGGTCGTCCTCAGCCGCCCCGGCAAAGCCCGGCTCATTTTGGGCCGCCGCCAGTGGCGGCGCGACCGAGGCCGCCGCCGCCAGCGCCATCAATCGCATCGAGTGCGTGCGCTGAGCACGATTTCTAAAGCGGCCCCGCCCCCACCGAACGTCAACGGCTCCGTAAGCGCGACAGCACTTCTAGAAAATCGCTCGGCAACGGCTGCTCGAAGTCGAGCTCCTGGCTCGTGGTCGGGTGCCGAAAACCAAGTTGCCATGCGTGCAGCATCAAACGCGGAGCCGCTATCGTCGGGTGAGGGTTTTTTTTCGCATAGACGCGCTCACCCACCAATGGATGCCCAGCCTCCGATAAATGTATGCGGATCTGGTGGGTCCGTCCCGTCTCCAAGCGGCACTCGATGAGCGTCGCTCCATTCAAGGCCTCACGAAAAAACACGTGGGTGGTCGATTCGCGACCGAGCGCAGGATTGCTCGTCGAGCCGCGCCGACCGTCCCCGCGGTCCTGGATCAGGCGCGAAGATATCGTGCGGTCACGGACACTGCCGTGCACGATGGCCCGATAGCGGCGGCGCACCGAGTGCGCGCGGAACTGATTTTTTAGGTCGAGCTTCGCGGCGAGGGAGCGTGCAAACAGCACCAAACCCGATGTCTCCTTATCGATCCGATGCACGATGCCGAGCGGTGCCTCCTTCCGGCCGAGCTCCGCGCGCACCAGCTCTTCGAGCGTGCCCGTCTCGTTCTCGTCATAAGGCACGGTGCTGATGCCCGCAGGCTTTTGCACGACGAGCACGTGAGCGTCCACGTGTACGATGGCGCCCGTGGGCAAGCGAGGCCCTTCCTGCTTTCGTGCCGCCGCCATGCGCAAATCGATCCGTGCGCCGCCCGGCACGCGCAACGCCGTCTCGCGCGCCACACTTCCGTTTACCGACACCTTGCCCGTCTCGATCAGCCGGCGTACCTCCGCCCAGCTCGCACCCTCGTGCTGCTCGCGCAGCAAGCGATCGAGCGGTAGCGCGCCGCGACCCAGGGCCGCCGCAAAAGAAAGATCCTTGAAGACGAAGCGCGGCTCCATCAACGCCACCCCGAGCGGCCGAGGGTCGCGCTCAATCGCCGCGCCCACGAGGGGAGCTCCAACGCGGCCTCACGTGCACTTTGAGCACGTCTCGGTACTCGCCGATCTGCGCGCAGTGATCCATCTTGTCGTTGCCGGAGAAGCCGCGCACGTAGAAATTGCCCTTGGAATAGCGAGAAATCATGTCCATACCGAGCGGGCCTACGCCGTGCGCCTCATGCGAAACGCCGCCGCACTCGTGCACCAAATAATCTGCCGTCTCGGTCGTCGAAGCGTAGCCGGGCGGGATGATCGACGAGTGACTCACGAACATCAGCGTCTCGCCGGCCGCCGCGCGCTTGGCGAACTCCGTAAACATCGAGATCTGCGCGCCGTTGATGGCGGGGCCCACGTACCCGCAGTGCAAGCCGTCGAGCAGAATCACCGTGTCGACGTGACGCTTGGCATAGTCCCGGGCCAAAATCCATTGCACCGCGCCGTAGCCCGCGCTCCATGCGCTCAAGCCAATATGCCGCGCATGCGCCGCCTTCCGGCCGGCTTTCTTGGCAACCGCTCGCTCGACGCTCTCGATCAAACGCGGGAACACGTCGGGGGCTTGGAATGCATCCTCGTACGCGCCGGAGCCGATACCCAGATCGATGCCGACCAACACCGCCCCGTCCATCACCGTCACCCACTCCTTGCGCACGGCCTCGTGACCATGAAAATGGATCATGACGTCGAAATCACCCCTGGAAGTGATACCGCCGTGCTTGGGCATGATGAATTGGCCCATCCCAATGCCGCCCTGCCACTTGTCGTACACGCCGAAGCCCGGATCCGGCGTGTCGCACGGGTTGACGCCGCGCGCCGCCACTGTCTTCTGGATCTGAGTGTCGGCGCTGGGTTTCTTCGCCACGTACGAAGCGGTGCGGGTGGGGCGGGGTGGGGGCGCTCGCGGCGCGGGCTCGGCCAAGACAGAGGGCGCGACAGCGAGTCCAATGAGTGTACCGCGGAGCCCTCGCAGCAACGCACGCACACGGGGTGGACTGGAAATCGTAGGTCGCACGCGACCCAAACCTGCCCTCTAAGCTAGAAAAATTCAACTTCGCCCCGCGTTCCGCCGATGCTGTTTCGCGTAGCCCCGCCTCCCCGCCGGGTGTGCCTTAAACAGAGGCTCTTTTGGCGCGGCAAAGATGCGCTAGGCAACCCCGAGCCGAGCTCGAAGGGCGCTCGCTCTCGTTGCAAACCGCTCGGGGTGCGTAGACGGCGCTCACGAGCGACCGGCTGAATGCAGCTTGTGGGCGCAGAAGTAGGTGTCGTTCCCACGTGCTTCTTACTTCATTGCAGCGCGGGCTCGGCGGCGGGGGCCCGCCGCCGAGCGGCATCTTCTTTGGGGCCAGCGCCCGCGCGCTCGACGGGACCAGGCGATGAGAGTCTAGCGGATTTCTTGCTGCGTGCTGCAGTGAACGGTCCCGAGACCCAGCACGAAGTCGGTCGAGTGAATGCCCACCACGCGCCGGCCCGGAAAGAGCTCGCTCAAGATGCCAAGGGCGTTGCGGTCCATGACGTCGTTGAAGGTCGGCACGAGCACGGCGGCGTTGCCGATGTAGAAATTTGCGTAGCTCGCTGGCAAACGTTGGCCATCGAACACGAGCGGCGTGGGCATGGGCAAGCGGATGACCTCCAGCTTGCGACCGCGAGCATCGCGCGCGCCTCTCAGCCGTTGAGCGGCGTCGCGCAAGACACCATAGTTCGGATCGGCGCGGTTCTTTTCTTCGGCGAGCACGACCACGCCGGGCGCTACGAAGCGCGCAAAGTCGTCGATGTGGCCAGCGGTATCGTCGCCGGAGATGCCGCGCTCGAGCCACAACACGCGCTCGGCTCCCAAGTGGTCGAGGAGCACGTCTTCCATGCCGGCTTTGCCGAGCGCGCGGTTCCGCGCTTGCCTGCCGTCCAGCAAGCACTCTTCGGTGCACAGTAAAGAGCCTTCGCCGTCCACGTCGATGGCGCCGCCCTCCAGCACGACGCGCGCGCGCTTCCGGCCCATTCGAGCTTCCGGGAGCGCCAGCGGCGAGCCCAAGTGCAGGGCCACCGCGAGCCCGGCCTGCTCGTCCTGAGCGTGGTTCGGATAGCGCGCCCAGCCGTTGAACTTCCACTTCACGAGCGCGCGCTCGCGCTTCGCCCCGCGCCCTTTGACCACCCCCAGCGGTAGGAAGTCGCGCGTCCACGAGCGGTCCGTGGTGAGATGCAAGAAGTCCACCTGTTTCAGATCGACGCCGGACCGCGCGAGCACGCTCTTGGCGCTCTTCTCTTGCCCCTTCCCCGACGCAATCACGCGGATGCGTTCGCCTTGCTGCAGATTCTTCGCGATCTCGGCGAAGACCCAGGAGATCGCCTCGAACTTGCCCGGCCAATCGCTGGGCTCGTGCGGCCACGCGAGCCAGGTGGCCGCGTGGGGCTCCCACTCGGCCGGCATGCGAAAGCCGAGCGTGTGCGGCGTCGCCAGCGTAGGCGACGCCGCCAGCGTGCGCTCGGCCGGTGCTGCGCGCGCGAGCCGTGCGCGTGCTGTCATCGCCGGCCGCTCGGATCCAAAAAGCGCTGCGTCAGGTCCCCATAGGCGTCGATGCGCCGATCACGGAAAAATGGCCAATTGCGCCGCACCCACTCTTGGCGAGATAAATCGCAGTCGACGACGAGGGTTTCTTCTTCCTGCCCAGCTTGTGCCAGCACCACGCCGAAGGGATCGGCCACGAAGGAATGCCCCCAAAATTCAATGCCGCCGTCAGCGGGGCCTTCATGACCCACGCGGTTGACCGCGATCACGAACACGCCATTGGCGATGGCGTGGCTCCGCTGCATGGTCTGCCAAGCCGAGACCTGCGCCGCGCCGTACTGCTCTTTTTCAGCCGGATGCCAACCGATGGCGGTCGGATACGTGAGCACTTCGGCGCCGCGCATGGCGGTCAAACGAGCCGCCTCTGGATACCATTGGTCCCAGCAGATCAGCGTGCCCACGTTGGCCGTGGGCGTCTGAAACGTGGTGAAGCCCAGATCACCCGGGGTAAAATAATACTTCTCCATGAACAGCGGATCATCGGGGATGTGCATCTTGCGGTACAGGCCGAGGCGCTCGCCCGTCGGCCCGAGCATCACGACGCTGTTGTGATAGACGCCGGGCGCGCGCTTCTCGAAAACGGGCGTGACGACGCTGACCCTGCACTCCTTGGCCACGCGCGAGATGGTGGTGATGGTCGGTCCGTCCAGCGGTTCGGCGAGATCGAAGAACGCCGCGTCCTCCGTCTGGCAAAAGTACTGAGTCGCGAACAACTCCTGGAGGCAAATCAGAGTCGCACCGCGGCCGGCGGCGTCGCGGATCGCCAGCGCCGTTTTCTCGAGGTTCGCGCTTTTGTCCAGCGCGACGCGGGTTTGAATCAGGCCAACTTTCAGGCTGTGCTGGGTCATCGCGGTCCTTTAACCAGTGCTCCTAGCACCGCTGGACGCGGCTCCAAAGCCTCCGTTTGGAGATGCGGGCCCCCGAGACCGGATGCTTATGCCAGCCTCCAAAGTACGCGAATCGAGCCGCAGCCGCGACCCCAATCAATGGTACACGGCAGCCGTGGCGCGTGACGGAGAGATGGCAGAGGGCCCCGAGGTAGAGCTCGGCGCGGACTGGTTGATCATCACGCCCACGTACAACGAGCATTCCAACTTAGAGGCGTTCGTCGAAGCCACGCTCGGCAACGCGCCGCGGGCGCATATCTTGATCGTCGACGACAACTCGCCGGACGGCACAGGGGCGCTGGCCGACGAGCTAGCGGCGCGTGACGGCCGCGTGCGGGTGATGCACCGTCCGAGCAAACTGGGCTTGGGCACGGCGTACAACGCGGGGTTTCAACACGGCCTGCGCGGCAGTTACCGCTTTTTCTTCGAAATGGATGCGGACCTATCGCACGACCCGAAGTTCCTGCCCGACTTTTCTCGTGAGCTCGAAGCGGGGGCGGATCTGGTGATTGGATCGCGCAATGTGCCTGGCGGCGACATCGTGGGCTGGGGAGCGTGGCGGCACATCTTGTCCAAGGGCGGTTCGCTGTATTCGCGCTTGATCTTGGGCATCACCACTCGCGATCTGACCAGCGGGTATAAGGCGTTCACCCGCGAAGCGCTGCAAAGCATCTTCGCTCAACGCGTCGCCTCGAACGGCTACTCCTTTCAAATCGAGATGACGTACCGCGCCCTCCAATTGGGTTTCGATGTTCGCGAGGTGCCCATCGTATTCGTCGACCGGCAAGTGGGCGCGTCCAAAATGGATCGAACAATAGTGCTGGAAGCGGTGACCCAGGTTTGGAAGCTGCGCGTGCAAAGCTTGCTCCGCCGCCGGCAGGCCCGATGACCCGCTTGGGGTCCCTGCGCGGGCGTCTCGCCCCCGTCACGCGTTTCTTTGGCCGGGAATCGGTTTGGGTCGTCATTTTGGCCGCGCTGTCCATCGCCGTGCACGCCAAGTATCGACTGAGCGGCTTCGGCGAGCAGGACGCCGCGCGCCTCGCGCGCGACGCCATCAGCTGGCACCTCCGGGGCCAGATCTGGTCCAATGAAACGTCTTATCGAATGCACACGAGCCCCGGCTACATTCACGTGCTGAAGGCCGCGCTCGACTTTGGGTTGCCGATTCGAAGGCTACCCAGGTTCGTGAATTGGTTCAGCGTGGTCTTCGGCACCGCCTGCGCGGCAGCGTTGTACGTTCTATTTCGCCAGTTCAGCTCGGTGCGCCACTCGGCCATGGCGATCTTCCTGTACTCCATTACACCTGGCTTTTGGATGGGCAACGTGTACGGGATGCCGACCATCCCGGCGCTGTGCCTATTCACGGTGTCACTGATCCTCTTCTTGCGCGCCGGTAGGCTCCGGAGCTC
Organism: Myxococcales bacterium; assembly: GCA_903642325.1. Lineage (GTDB taxonomy): Bacteria > Myxococcota_A > Polyangia > Polyangiales > Polyangiaceae > PMG-095. The sequence continues at coordinate 16,325 of CAHJWM010000047.1, forward strand.
GAGGAGCCCGTGGCTGCCGATTCTCAGCGCAGGCTCGTTCCTGTGCTTGTTGGGCTCGTTGTCGTTCAAGGCGGATCTGGTGCTCTGCACCGGCGCGTTCCTGGCGGCAGCATTCAGCACCTCGGGGCGGCGTTGGCAGATGCTGCTCTTGGCGTCCGGAGTGGTGCTCGGCGCGCTCGTGACTTCGCTTCGCTATGTCGACAAGGTTCTATTGGCCGCGCCCGACGTCGACCGGAGCACACGAGTGTTCTTGAATGAATGGAACAAGCGGTTTCCGTTCAAGGTGAGCGCGCTTTTGGATTCGAACAATAATCAAACCATCGTACATTGCGTGGGCGGCTTCTTGTTCACCGTGCTGATCGTCGCGATTCTGGCGGCTTTGCTCGCGAGCGGCCGGCAATCCCTCCTGGCCCTCGCGGCTCTGGCTTGGGGTCTGCCTCCGATCTTATTTTGGGGCCTGCAATATGGCAATCACTGTCGGCACAACGTGTTCGGGATTGCGCCGCTATTGCTGGTGGTCGGTCAGTTCGTATTTCGAGCCGCGGGTGAAAGCCTGTGGCGGGCTACGGTCTTTGCCCTGTGCCTCGTGGGTATCTCTTATTTTTCAGACACGAAGGGGCACGGCGCGGCCGCGCCTGCGTCGAACCTGATAGAGAGCACGGCCCGGCTCGAGGAAACCACCGTTGGCTATCACCTGAGCAGTCGCCGCGTGGCGTCATCGGGTGCGCCGAAGCGCGCGATCGTGGGCAGCGACATTTTGTCGCCTTACTTAGACTTCGAAGTCTTCGCCGCGGCCAAGCAGCCCGTGATGGTCGACAGTTGGGAGCTGCACGACGGCAAGCAGGTCACGATTTTTGCCCATTCCGCGCGCCGTCAAGTGCGCGAGATAGTCCGCGACCTGGAACGCCGGGGCTTCGAGATCTTGACGAATTAGTGCTCATACCGGGCGCGGCTGGCATTCTGCGAGGACCACGAAGAAGAAGCGTGCTCACGGCGGCTGCAGCTCGACCCGAAACAAGCCGCGGCGGCGGTCTACGGTGTGCAGCAGTAAGTGCCTCCGCGCTAACGCTGCGCTAAATTGCGCACGCAACGCCGGGCGCCAGTGCTGTTCGAACACGAACACCGTGAGCCCGGTGCCGAAGGCTCGACTGACCGACTGAGCGCTCGACTCGGCATTGACCGTGATGGTGCCGAGGCGCCACCGCGACCACAAAAGCTTGTCGAAGCGCGCGCTGTACACCATTGCCTTATCGGGTATTTCCTGAGACAGGGCGGCGAGCGTCGCGCTGCCCGTGCGCACCGAATCGGCTACTCTGGCAAACGAGCTGGGCTCGCGTATGCCGATCTCGTAGGCGGCATCGGCCGACACGAGACAACAGACGACCACGCCGGGCCAGAGTACGAACCAGCGCCGGGAGCGGCCCAAAAAAAGCAGCGGCGGAAGTGCGGCGAACAGATACACCGGGCTCAGGTAACGCGGCACGCTGTGCTCGGCCAAGGCATCCGAGGTCTGCCCTCCGAACACGTCGTTGTGCAGATGGGTGTACACGAAGAACGCCGCCAACAGCAGCGCGGCCAGAATCAGCGCGCGTGATACACGTGAGGCGGATGCCAGCCGCGCAACGATCGAGATCTGAGCCACGGACAGCACCGCGATCGGCCCCATCTTGAACCAATATTTGAAAAACGCCGTCCGCGCGACGGACGGGATGGGCCAGCCCATCGGCATGAGGAGCACGCGCAGTAGCCCGAGGCCCGGCACGCCCGACGCACCGCGGCTCGGCCCTTCATCGCGCTCCAATACAATCTGATACGCAGCTCGAAACGCGTGTCCGGTGAGCACCCAGTTCAATAATAAGTTCAGGCCGAGCGCCCCAGCGCCGACGCCTACGAAGACGACCGAAATCTTCTTCCAATCCTCGGGCTTGGCTGCCAGCGTCAGCAAAAGCCCATCGCTCAACAGCAAGGCGGCGCAATCGGGTCGCACCGCCGCCGCGGCCGCCACGCACAACGCCGCCGCTATGAGCCAACGCCTACCCCCCGAGTTTCGCCAAAGGGCCCAATAAGGAACGGCCCAGCACAAGCAGATCAGCACCGCAGACAGGTTCGCCCACGGCCGCATCAGCCAGTACAAGGCAGGAAACGCCAGTAACGGCGCGAAGAGGCCCAGCCAGGCCCGCCGCGCCGGCACGAGCCGCGCGCAGCCAACCGCAAACGCCGAAGCGGCCGCCGCCGGCAGCGCCATGACGCACAGCGAACCGAACACGCCGAGTCGCAATAGCGGCGCATACGCATACAGCATCACGGGCGCGTAAGTAGGTACCGCGTTGTCACCCAAGGTGACCCAACTCCGTGGGTGCGCCAGGTCCTCTGGATCCGGAAAAGGCAGCTTGAGCAGTGGACTGCCATGCTCGCCGATGAGCGACGCGCTGAGCCTCACCACCGCTTCATCGGGCGATGGGAACACCAACGGGTTCAGACCCCAAACCCAAAGCAGGGCCGTAAAAACTAGGCCAAACCACAGCCCGCCAATCAGGCAAGTCGCGGTACGGGGAGAACGCCACGCGCTCATCACGCGCTGCCGCATGCCGCGACCCGGGTGCCGCGCAGCGACCGTACGAGACACATCACGATCGAGCACTGAAGCCTTCAAAGCCGCGGCGAGGCTGTCATGGGCGGACGACACCGTCAACCGCCCCCGGGCCCCGTTGCGATGCAGAGAATGGCGCGCTAAAAGGCGCGCACGATGCAGGACACGGAGCGCGGCGATGCGGCGACGACCGGCGCGCTTCCACACGTCGAGCTCCAGCAGCGCGGCTTTGGCGCGCGCTTACACCGGCTGGCGAGCTCGAGCCAGGACGCGGTCGCAGCGCTGTCACTGGCCGTGCTCTGCTTGGCTCACCGCATCGAGACGCTCGAGCCCGTCAACACGGGCGGGGATGCGGCCCGAAAGTGGGAATTCGTTCGGCAATGGTTCTTCCCGCACGATTTCGCGCACGCGGAGTGGAACCATCACATGACTCGCTTCGGTGTGCTGGTGCCCGCCTATGTGTCGCAACGCATCTTCGGGCATGGGCTGCGTGCCTACTACGCCGCCCCGCTGTGCGCGTGCATGGTGCAGGTCATCTGCGTGTACGCCTGCGGCAAGCGGCTAATGGGTCGGCTCACGGGGGGGTTGGCCGCGCTGCTCTTGATCTACACGAGCCTGATGGCCACCGCGGGCTCGCAATTACTACCCGATCTGTTCACTGGTACGTACGGCATCGCCATGGTTTACCTGTTCCTGCGGTACACCGACGCCGAGGGTAAGGCGCGTTGGGCGTGGCTCGTGGCCAGCGCGCTCACCGCCTTCGTTGGGTACCTCGCCAAAGAGACCATGGTGTTTTTCTATCCCGGTATGGCCATCGCGATCTGGCTGGCCGCGCGCGAGGGAAATCGGAGCTCGTTCCGCCCCTTGATCGCATCATTGGCGCTTTTTTTCGGCGTATTGCTGATTGGCCTGTTACTCGAGACGCTCGCCTACCGGATCTTCACTGACTACCACAGCCGCGCCGCAATCGTGGTGGCAAGCCATATTGGCAATGGCGACGAAGGCGGCCGCGCCGATACTACGTTCTGGAAGTTGTTCGATCGCTACCTGCACATCGACAAGGGTTGGGTACTCGCGTTCTACGTTTTTTTGCCTTGCTGGCTTGGCGTGCTCGGCTTTGCCAAGAATTACCGCGTGCGCGCGATGCTCGCGGTCGTCGCGAGCTTCTTCTTTTTTCTGACATTTCTCGTGCGCGGCATCCATCCGTTGCTGCTGTGGCAGCGATACATGAGTCGCTACCTGGATCCGGCCGCTCCCTTCGTGAAGCTCGTCACGGCGCTCTTCGTCGCCCTCGTGGCAGAGCAACTTTGGGCCGAGCGCGGCAGCGGGGTGGTATGGCAGAAGCTCGCGCTCGTTCCCCGTTATGGCGGGTTACTGGTCATTGGGCTGTGCACCGTGCTCACGGCGTGGTCGTATTCGGAATTGCGTGAGAGCGGCTCGCAAACGTTCAAGACCGGAAGCGAGCTTTCGGAGCTTGCAAATGACGCGTACGCGCGCAACCTACCGATTGTGATTCGACGGCCACGTAACGGCGGCCAAGTCTACGCGCGCGACGTGCTGGCGCTCTACGCCATTTACATCGATCCCAAACCGCTCTTGCGGGGCGGCCGGCTTCCTTCGTTCGACGAAGCCAAACGCGTGTCGGGCTCTCTCACCTATCTGGTGCAGAACCCGCGCTCGTACGACATAGCCAAGGTCGACCGGATGATGGAAGCCGGCTGCGCGCTCGAAGTGAGGGAGATTTCGGCCTTCATGACCGCCGCGCCCTGGGAGACCTTACCGGCATCGTGCGATGCCTTGAGCCAGAACTGAGCTTGAAGGGGCCTTCTGGCAAGCCTCGATTCACCTGGGCCGTCGCCGCCCCGCACGTTTCTCGCGGGCTAGCGCTCGGCTCCCGACGGGGCCAGTATGCGCCGATTCGCCGCGCCTCCGGTCAAGCTATGAAGCTCATCATTCAGATCCCCTGTCTCAACGAAGCGGAAACGCTGTCTATCGCCTTGAATGATCTACCGAAGAGCATCCCTGGCATCGATGTCATCGAGGTACTCGTCATCGATGACGGCAGCCGTGACCGGACCATCGAAGTCGCACGGCAACATGGCGTAGAGCACGTGGTCGGCTTCCGTCAAAATCAGGGCTTGGCGCGCGCATTCATGCTCGGCCTCGAATCGTGCTTGGAGCGCGGGGCCGACATCATCGTCAACACCGACGCCGACAATCAGTATTGCGGGGCGGACATCGAAAAGCTCGTCGCGCCGATCCTCGCCGGCGATGCGGACTTCGTGATCGGCGCGCGCCCGATCGAGAATATCGAGCACTTTTCGCCGATCAAGAAGCTACTTCAGCGCCTGGGCAGCAGCATCGTACGTCGCGTGAGTGGCACGGACGTGGCCGACGCGCCGAGCGGGTTCCGGGCCATCTCGCGCGACGTGGCGCTGATGTTGAACGTCTTCAACGGCTACACCTACACGCTGGAGACCATCATTCAGGCGGGTCAAAAGAACATGACGGTCGTGTCCGTGCCGATCCGCGTCAACGGCGACCTGCGGCCGTCCCGCCTCGTCCGCAGCATTCCGAACTACATCAAGCGCTCGATGGTGACGATGTTTCGCATCTTCATCGTCTACCAGCCGCTACGTTTTTTCCTATCGGTGAGCGTATTCCCGCTGACCGTTGGCAGCGTCATAGGTTTGCGATTTTTATATTATGTGCTGCAAGGTGTCGGCACTGGGCACGTGCAATCGCTGATTTTGGCGGCCGTGCTGCTGATCGTCGGATTTCTCACGTTTCTGCTCGCTATCTTGGGCGACTTGCTCAGCGTCAACCGGCGGTTGCTGGAGGAGCTCCAGCAGCGTGAACGGCGACGTGCGATCGCCGAGCGGAGCCCCGAGCACGTGGGCCGCGTACCCGACCGCGACACCGTTAGTCTTGGCTGACCCCCGCGCGTTCGCCGATCAAAAAGCGTGGTCGGTTCTTGAGCAGCTCGAAGATTTTGCCCAAGTAGGTGCCTATCACGCCCAGTAGCACGAATAAGATGCCGAACATCAACGACAAGAAAGCCATCACGGAAGGCCAACCGGCGATCGTTCTTCCCTGTTCGTACCGATACAAGATGTAAACGAACTCCAGCACGGCCAAGCCGCTGGTCATGAAGCCGATCCAAATCCCGAGCCGAAGCGGCGCGAGCGAAAAGCTCAAAATAGCGCCGGAGGCAAAGCGCAACATTTTCGGCAGGCTGTACTTCGTACGGCCGCTGAAGCGCTTGGCCGCGCGGTAGGGCAACGTGGCCGAGCGGAAACCGAGCCAGCTAACCGAGCCGCGAATGAACAGGTCGACGTCGTTCATCGAGCGCAGCGCGTCCACCGCGCTCCGATCCAGCAAACGAAAGTCCGAATTGCCGGGCGCCATGGCGACGCCGGTCAATCGCGAAAACAGTCCATAAAACCAGCGCGAGGTAGCGCGTTTGAAGAACGTGGTGTCTTCCGCGTCCGCGCGCTGGGTGTTCACGACCTTGTAGCCCTCGCGCCAACGCGCGAAGAGCTCCGGAATTAGCTCGGGCGGATGCTGCAAATCACCATCCATACTCACGATCGCTTGCCCGCGCGCCTCCGTCAAACCCGCCATGAGCGCGCCTTGATGGCCGAAGTTACGCGCCAGACGCGCGCCGCGTACGAACGGATGAAGCCGCGATTGCTCGCTGATTTGCGACCAAGTGCCATCCGAGCTGCCGTCGTCGACAAGAATGATCTCGAAGGGCGTGCCGATCGGCGAGACGTAGGTTTCGACCGCCGCGACGAAGGCCGCGACGTTGCCCTCCTCGTTGTACATTGGCGCGACAATCGACAGGCTCGGCCTTGGTTTATGGTCAATCTCGCTCATTTTCGCCCAGATCTAGCCGTCGATACCATGGGCTCGGCAAGCGCGCGACCGCGCGGCTCGCCATCTGCTCGCGGCCACGCGAACCGGTGCTGGGCCCGCGCGCAAAAACCAGCTATCGGAGCCACGTGCCGCGTGAACATCGCACCATGATTCTTTCCGAGAACGGGCTGCCACGAGCCATCGAATACGGTGTGGTCGTGCTCGCCGCGCTGGCATTCGCCACGAGCTACGGCTTCAATTACGGCTTCGACAACCAGGTCGTGTATTTCCTGAAGTCGCTGACGCTGACCGATAAGAGCTTGCTGCGCGCGGACTGGTTCACGAATCACACTACGCAGTACCACCGCGTCTTCATCTACTTCGGCGCCGGGCTCTTGGAGCTGAACAAGCGCGGCTGGGCCGTAGCCGTCGCGCAGTTCGTGGCGGTGTTCGTGGGCGGCCTGTGTATGTATCGGCTCGTGAAGCGAATCGCCGGGGCCGGCCTGGGCGTGGCTGCGTTCTTGCTCTTGCTGTCCATGCTGTTCATAACGCGCACGTCCAGCGTCGCCGCGAGCTACTTGTTCGACACCATCATGCAGCCTTCCACGCTGGGTGCGCTCGGCTCGCTCGCGGGCACGCTCTTTTTCGTGGAAGAGCGTTGGCTGTGGTCAGGCCTATGCTTGGCGGCAGGCGGCGCGTTTCATGCCAATTACTTGGTCCTCAGCTATCCGATCTTCGGCATCGCGCACTTGGCGCTCGGCTCGAAAGGCTCGAGGAAACGGCTGCTGGAGCAATTCGCGCCGCTCGTGGTCGTGACGATTGCGCTGTTTCCGTTGCTCTTGGCGGCGTCGCACACCAAGGCCTCGCCTGAGGCGCAGGAAATCCTGTTTCGGATCCGGTCGCCACACCACTACAACCCTGGCCACTACGAGCGCAACTTCATGCCCGTAGCGGCTTGGCAGCTGCTCGGGGTCGGTAGCGGCTGGCTGATTCATCGCACCCCGAATGGCCGCCGGCTGGGCGCCGTGTTCGCTGGCCTCCTGATCACGATCTGGACCGGGACGTTACTGAGCACGTTCGTCGAGATCCCGAAAGTGACGCAAATCTTCGTTTGGCGATTCGCGCCGAACGCAGATCTGATGGGTCAGATCCTCGTCGCATGCGCGCTCGCGCAGGTTTTGACCCGGCCCGGGATAGTGCGTAAATTTCCGCCGGTTGCGATCGGCCTCGCCTGCGCAGGACTCGGCGTTTTCGGCTTGTACTTCCGCAACAAGGAAGGGGCGCCGCTGCCGCGGCTACTGCTCGGTTTCTTCGCACTCGCCGTGCTCGCGCGTGTCGTCGACCTGGGCTTGAATTGGCTGACGGACCTGCGGCCGGAGCAGCGATCTCGGGTGGTCGTGGTCAAACGCTGGCTGGGCCGAACGCCACTATTGGTCGGCGCGCTTGCGCTGTACGTCCTTGCGCCGGACCGCATCTCGCAAGGCATTCATCGGTCCAACCTACTGAAGGGAGAAGGCGGCGCTCAGTCGGATCTGTATCGCTGGCTCCGTGAACGATCACCCAAAGACGCGGTGTACCTGACCCCGCCGGATCTAGAAGCCACGCGCTTCTTGGGTCAGCGCGCGATCGTGGTCGATTGGAAGGCAGTGCCGTTGATCCCCACCGAGCTCTTGGGCTGGTACGAACGCCTGTGCGACGTAACCGGCCGGCAAGTGAGCGGTGCCGGTGACATGAGCGGCTACAATTCGATCGACCCCGAGCGGCTAGCCTCCGTAGTGGCCAAGTATCGGCCCGACTATCTAGTGCTGCGCCGCGGAGGCGAGCGGCGTTTTCCGGATCTGCTCGTCGCCTTTCAAAATAGCGGTTATTCGGTGCTCAAGATCGCTAGCAGTGGGCCTTGAGCCCTTGCAGGCTTTAGGAGCCTGAGGCACGTTCCTCGCGCATTCGCTGATGCTAACGCCGCACGCCCCCAAACTTTCGTTCGTGATCCCGTTCATGAACGAGGAAGCGACGCTCGAGGAGCTGTATCGGCGCATCGCCGAAGCCGTCACGCCCACCTTGTCGGCCGATGAGAGCTTCGAAGTGATCTTCGTCGACGACGGCAGCACGGACGATTCGGTGGCCGTAGCCGAACGCTTGGTGCGGGCCCACGCCCAGGTCAGCTTGCTTGAGTTGCAAGGTAACTTTGGCAAGAGCGCGGCCCTGGCCGCCGGCTTCAGCAAGGCAAGCGGCCGCATCGTGTTCACGCTCGACGCAGACCTGCAAGACGACCCCAAGGAAATCCCGCGCTTCCTCAGCAAGCTTTCCGAAGGCTTCGACCTAGTCAGCGGCTATAAACAGAAGCGCAACGACCCGGTAAGCAAGGTATTGCCCTCGCGGGTTTTCAATTGGCTCGTGCGGACGGCCACCGGTGTGAAGCTGCACGACGTGAATTGCGGCTTCAAGGCCTACCGGGACGTGGTGCTGAAAAATGTGCGCCTATACGGGGAGCTGCATCGCTTCGTGCCCGTGCTCGCGCATTGGAAGCGATTTCGCATCGGTGAAATCCCGGTCGAGCACCATGCGCGTAAATTCGGCTACTCCAAGTTCGGCGGCGGCCGCTTTTTCCGCGGCTTGATGGATCTGCTCACGGTCGTGTTTCTGCTGCGCTATGGCCGGCGCCCCGCGCACTTCTTTGGCGCGGTCGGCACGCTGACGCTGGCACTGGGCGTGGCGCTGTTCGGCTATTTGACGGTCATCTGGTTTGAAGGCCAGTCGATTGGTCGTCGCCCGCTCCTGATCTTGGCCGTCCTGCTGATCGTGGTTGGGGTGCAGATCTTGGCGACAGGCTTGATCGCCGAGCTGATCGTGCATCTGGCGCGGACCGAGCTGCCTTACGTGCTCAAGCGTGAAGCGGTCCACGAAGTGATGCCGCTCCAAGAGCGGGCGCCCGCATTTTACCGTTGAGCCGTTCGCTCGAGCTTGCCAGCCCTCAAGGGCAATTCAAAGAACAGTTCTCCTCGGTCGTTTGCCGTGTGCGGCACGCCGGCCGGCACTGCCAATCGGGCGCCAACACCAAGAACCCGTCGATGTCTTGGAGCAGGCCGGAGGGTTGCACGGTGCGGCGGGCCGCGGCCTCGTACGACCGCTCTAAAATGTACAGCGTGCGCGGCGTGTAGCTGCCCTTTTGCACGGCCAGCTGCGCTTCCTGTTTCGCTCGCTTGAGCTTATTTTTGTCGACGCGCGCCAGATACACCGAATCCGTCGACATGCCGTGCATAGCCGCGAAGTACCCAAACACCGCGTGATGACGCGCGATGTTACGCGTGGGCACCAGACGGATCTCGTCGTAGTTGGCCGGTACCTGCGACCAGAACGCGGACTCGAGCGGTGAGCGCCACGTCGACCCAGCGACCATCAACCGCTGCCGAATAGGCCACCAGCCCGCGCTGCTGTCGGCCGCTTGCACCAACACGGCGGCGAACACCAGCGCCGCCGCAACGCGTGGGCGATAGCGCTGGCAAAGCGCGCGCAGCACTACCCAGAGCAGCAGATAGAACACCGGCCAGAACACTCGGCCCGAGCTACGGAGGGTGTTCGCGCGTGCGACCCATGCCGGCGACAGCGGAACCACGTACGACCGATCCGCCAGCCCAACGCGGTTCGAAATCGCGAATAACGTGAATCCCGCGGAGAGCAGAAGGAGCGGCCAATACTGTTTACGACGACGCACCCCTGGCCAGGCCTCTTTGAGGGCGGGGAGCGCCGCCAGCGCAAGAAGCAGCCCGCCCAAGCCAAAAAAATTGAACCCCTCGTAATCTCCCGCGGCTTCCGGCAGGTCATGAAGTAAGTACGACCAGCCACTGGCATCGACCAACGACGTTAGGTTCATGCGGTACAGGCCGAAGCCCGATTTCAGCACGCCCTCTCCGACCATGAACAGGCCCGCTTGCCAGAGCGCAAGCAACACGACGGCGGGCACCACGAAGAGCTGCACGAAATCGGCCCGTGTACGCCCGTCATGGAAAACTCGGCGCAACCAATCGCTGAGCCACAAGCCGAGCACCATGGCCGTCAAGTAGGAGTGAACGAGGCTAACCGTGAACGCCAAGAGGGGCCAGGCCGCGCCCCGCGCCCGGTTGCGCGGCCCGAGGCACAAGTACAGGGCGGCCAGTAAGAGCCACTGACCCAGCAATTGATAGTGACCATTCAGACGCCACAGGAACGGCGGCGCGAACAGGAACAGCGCCGCTCCACAACCGCGAAGAAAGCGCTCACGCGTCAATAGGCCGACCAATAACCAGGCGAACCAAGCGTGCAGCACGAAACAACACAGGATCCAGATGCCGAAATACTGAAAAGGGTCTGGTAGCCAGCGCGTGACGACTTTCAGTGGAAATGCGAACAGCGGCAGGTTGTCTGCGTACGCAATCGAGCTGCCGATCTCGGCGCCATACTTTGGGTTCGAGCCCAATGGGAAACCCCACTGGCTATTGCGGAAGAAGTGCCAGCTCAGAAAATACTGAACGGCGTCGCCCTCGCTGAGCCACGCAATATTACGCGGCCTCAAGATCCGCCCGCCGGTCACGCCGAAGAAGGTCAGCACCCCCAGCACGACGGGGATGGCCGCCTCCTTGGCCTGACTAGAGACTCGCGCGCGCAGGTTCGAGAGGCGGCTCACTTCGATTTGAGGCCATATACCACGACGCTGCCCGAGTACTGCTCGTTCAAGCTACCGAGATTTTCGTCGGCCGGCCCGAAGGCAGCCTGATACACGCGCCCATTGGCGACCGTCGGGGGAACGTACTTGGCAAACTTATCCACCGAGCTCGCGCTCGCGCGACTCTCGTCCTGATACAGTGTCTCGAGAGTCTCGGCGTTGAAGGCATAGAGATGAGCCGGCACGATGGCCTGCGCCGAGTCAGCGGTCGGAACATTGGCCCAGACGATGCCCGTCTTTGGGTTGTCGCCGTTGGACGAGACGGACAGAAAGCCGCCGGGCATACCGCAGGGAGCTCGCGCTTCGGACTGAGCGACGACGGAAAATGCGCCGCTCGTTGGGTCGAGCTCGAGCTTTTTCAAGTAGTCGGCCTCGCCCATCAAGTACAGATTCGCGGCGCCGGTTGCCGATTTCCAATAAATGACGCTGCTGTGTAAGTTGGCAATCCCGCCATTTTCGACCACACAGTCGTCACTGGGAATCGCCGTGAGATCTTCGAACGCGACGTCGTTGGTCGCTCCATGGCCCCCGAGCGCGCCCTGCCTCATCACGTACACGCGGCCGTCCTTGCCGCCACTAACGACGAAGTCGGTGTCCGGCACCAGCATCGCTCCGCTCGAGGAAAAGTCCAGGTCGTGCTGATCCAGCCCGTCCGCATTGGCGGGACGGAACGAGCTCAACACCGACAATGTAGACGAGAGCTCGATGGCCGCGTTCGCATACGGATAATGCTTCGCGGCCGGGCCGTTGCCCGTGACCACGTACACGTTCCCTGCGGCGTCCGCCGCGGGGCCCTGCCCCGATTGCCAGATGCCCGCCATCCCTCCGTCCTTGCTGGCGACGCCCTCCGGGGCGTCCACCCAAACGTCGCGCTGAGAGAGCGTCGCTGCGTCGTAGGAAATAACCCAGCCGTAATAGGGTCGACGGTCCTGATATGAACCGAACGCCAAGTAGACTTTGCCCTGCGATAGCAAGAGCGATGGCCGCTGCATCTGGCGGTTAGCCAAAAACGGGACCGCGTAGCCCTGAAATTCGTAGTTCGGGTCGACCGTGATGGGGCTGCCTTGACGCTCTTCTAGGGTGCGACTGTCGAGAGCGTGGAGCTGCACGAGGTAACGATGTTTGGGCTCCTGCACGGGAGCACATTGAGCAATGATCTCGGCTGGGAGCTCTTCGTCGGCGGTCAGGGCGACCACGTACAAGGTACTCGCTTCCGGATCGAGCACCGGGGTGCTGGTGATTCCGATTTGCGGCAGGCTATTGAAGACGCACTGTTGGCCGACCGCCGTGCTCCCCCCACCGGTGGTAAAATCGGCGAACGGCACGGGCACGGGATGGCCGAGCGAGGTGTGCGCCAGGGGCTCGCCCGTATCGGCATCGAACAAATACACACTGTCGTTGCCAGTGGTGACATACAAGGCGTTGCGAATGCCCTGACCCTGGTCGCTCAAATCGACGGTCGATAGATAGAGCGGCTGCGACCAGACATTGCCATCAACGGGGATCGTGAACAGCTTTCCGAAGCGATTGCTTGCGACAGTTTCGACGTTGAGCTCGAGCTCGTGCGTGTTGCCGCCAGTTCGAGCGTTGTCATTGTGTTGAGTCAACACCGAAGGGCCCGGAACGAGCGCGTGGCCAATCGAGCCGGTGGAATCGAGATAAAAGACGTCCAGTCGACCGGGACCCCACGAAACGCTGGCGACGCTACTCGCCTCCGGAATTCGGAATTTTTCGAGCTGCCAGCCCGCGTCGTAAAAGTGACGAACGAGCGTGGATGTGCCGGACAAGTAGAGCACGTCGAGCAGCCCCGTGGCGCGCGATGCGGCCGTCGGCGGCGTTTGGAGCGCCTCACCATTCAGTAGTTGCGTGGCGCCATCGTTCGTCCATTGGCTGAGCCGATTCGATTCGGAATGCGACCAAAACACATCCAGTCGTTGATCTGCCGAGGCGACCACGCTCGGCGCAGAGCCCACGTTTTTGGCGCTGTCCTCGCTGACCCAATCGTCACTCCACACGTCGCTCTTGGAAAGGTGGAGTAATGTTGCGCCCGGGCCGCGCGTGAAAACGTCCACTCCGGCATCGCTGCTCGCGGCCGCCGGCGTCAGTTGTTCGATCTCGGACTTACCAAGCAGCTCGCTCTGCCAGCGTGCGTCGGCGTCCAGGTAGGTGTGACCGAGTCGCTTCGATGCCGCGTCCCTATAAAATAGCTCGATTGGCTGCGTAGAGCTGGCGCTGGCCGACACGCCCGTGTCCGAGCTTCGCGCCGCCGCCACGATTTCCCAAGGCTGCCACGCGCCGTCGTCGAATGTGGAATGCCAAATCGCGCCATTGCTCGCGACCGCGAACACATCTAGCTCCCCGACCGCCCCCGCGCAGGCGGCAATTCCATCCACGAAGCGGACGCTCGCCGGCGGATCAGGAAGGCGCTCGCCGGCCAGCAGCGGCCAGGTTGGGTCAACCTCGTCTTGCGGCGTGTCAGCGCTCGGATGGGCGGAAGAACAGCCGCAAAAGAGCGCATTCACGACGAACAAAAATAGAATCGCACCACGAGACCACACCACGCACTCAAGCTACGACCGTCGAAGGGCTCGAACAAGCATTCGATCGCAACGAAAAAAGTTGAAACAATCGCCGGTCGCGTCGGGTTGCGCTCGACACATTGCCGTAATCCGGCGGCAATCGAGCAACCGCCTCGCTTGGTTAGCGCCGCGCCCAGCGTTTCAAGCCCAGCCACATGCCCACGTCCGCGCACAGTGATGCCGCACGCGAAGCCACGGCAAGCGCGAGCGCGGGCGCCGCGCCCAGCGCGGGGGCGAGGCTGACCGCTAAAATCGCCTCCCGGACGCCCACCCCCGCGGGCGCGGCGAGGGCCACGAAGCCGCCCACCGTGGCCAGCGCGAACAACCCCGACGTGGACAACGCGACGGCAGAGTCCGCACCGAACGCGCGCGTCAGCAAGTAGCCGTGAAGCGCCCAGCTCGCCCAGTACGCGGCATGCGCGAGCAACAATGCGAACGGCACGAGGGGGCCCACGCCCGAAACCTTGAGTACACGCAGCACGATCTTCGGCAAGCGCGCGCGGTTCAAGCATGTCAAGGCAACCACGATCGAGGTAAACGCAATCACGATGGGCACCGCCCAGGCGCCGAGCAAGGCGGTGAGGCCGCTCTGCGCCGGCAGCCACAGCAATGACGCGAACCCGACCACGCCGCCGGTCGCCGTCCACGACAACATCTCGAGCCCGATGGACGAACCCACCGAGACGGCCGATAGGCCAAGGCGCGCCGCGCCTGCCATGCGCACGAACGGCAAACCGACCATACCGGGCGTGTAACGAGCGAGCTGCGAATCCATGTACAGCGAGAGCGCAGGGCCATGCGGCACCCGGCGGTCCGCCATCCGCTCGATCAATTCGATCCAACCGCGGCCCTGGATCAGGCAGCCGAGGGCAAGCGGCGCGACCGAGCCGAGCGCCCAAGACAAGTCGAACGAAACTTTGGTCTTGTTCCAGCGCTGCGCCAGATCCCATGCCGAATAAGCCACGAAGCAAAATGCGATCAGCATGAACAGGGGCCCAAGCCGCTGCTTGAGCCCGGGCCCAGGCGGCGTTGGACGCCCGAGCTCATCGGGCCGAAGCGACGCGCGGGGGGGCTCGCGCTCGCCGCTCAAAGCAGCCAGTCGATGACGAGCTGCTTGTTCATCGATGTGTCAGCACCGCGCTTGAGCAACGCAAACTCGCCGTTGCGCTTGATCACGCCGTACTCTCCGCTTTCCACCGCCGCTTTCAGCGTGGGCCGGGTGTGCGACAGCTTCAGCTCTTTGCTCGAGGCCAGAACGTAGTCGGCATGGTTCGGGCCATGACGCATAGTGAACATTTGTACGCGCGACGACACGTGCGGGCCCGCCGTCTCGGTGGCAGCGACCGAGGCGTCTTTGGGGATCAGGTCCGCCAAGGATCGCAATCGCTCGTAACGATTCGCCTCCTGCTCGTCCCAGTTGAAGTCGATGAAGGTGTAACCACCCTTCAGCGAGTTCGGGCGAGCGGCGAACGCACCATAATTGTAAGTGAGGACGAGCGAAGCACCGAGCATCGTCGCCGCCGCGGCTCGCATCCGCGCCGGCCCCGAGTCGAGGCCCCGGCCGATCGCTTCCAGGGCAACGGGCACGGCCAGGAACAAATACGGAGCCCAGTGCATCACGTAGTGAAAAGAGAACAACGTGGGCGGGTCGTAGTTCGTGACCAGCAAGGTCAACATGATGCCCGGCAGAAAGGCGGCCCAAAGGTACCAGCGGCGCGCAGGCAGGAATGCCACCGGAACTAGCAAATGGAGCAGGTAAACCAGCTTTTTTTCGACCACGAGCTTGTTCAGCACGAACAGCGGATTCGTGATCAGCGTTCGAATCACGCTTTTGTAACCCTTGGCGCCGTCCGCCCACAGGTCTTTATACATATTGGGGTACCACCACTCGCCCGCGTCATCCATGACGTGAAAGCGCAGGTACACGAAGTAAGCGAGCGCGCAGGATGCGATCACGAGACCCTGACGTGAGCGGTAACCGCTGAGCAAGAGGAAGCCGCCGATGACGGCCACGCCGATCGGAATGTCCTCGCGCAGTAAGAGCGCTGCCGCCGTTGCTAAGCCGCACACCAACCAGCGCCGCGTCTCCGCCGCCCACACCAAAAGAAACAGGAAGAAGGTCGCAATGGGCACATTCTGGAACTCCGAAAAGTTCGCGCTGTGCATCGGGTAATAGCAAAGGAAGGCGACGGCGACGGTCGCGGCCATCCACTCCGAAACGTGACGACGAGCAAAGCCGTACAGCGGCAGTGCCGAGGCGCCGAGCAAGCACGACTGCAGCACCAAGAGCGTCTCCGGGTGGGGCCAGAGCGCGTAGATCGGCAAAAACAAATACGTGCCGAATTTGGCGTGGTTCGCCAAATACATCCCCGGATCAGAGGGAAACACGACCGTGCTTTGCAAAAACCTGCCGTGGAGGCCGCCGAAGATGAGGTTATTGTTGATCGATAAATCGAAGTTGTGAGTGTGCAGCTTGTAGTGCCAGCGCACGAAGAAAAAGCTCATGAAGAGCGCGTATCCGAGGGCGGAAACGAGCACGAGCGTGCGCGGCCCCAAGCGGCGCAGCTTTTCCGGGAACTGTTCGGAAAGGCTATCCCACCACTCCTGCACCGAGGCGGGCACGGAGCAGAGCGCGCGCGTCAGCAGCGTCTCGACCACGAGCGAGCCAAAGAGCACGACGATCAACAACGCTTGGTGTCGATTTTGCCAGGGCCGATATCGAAACGCGATCGGCAAGATGGGCAGGGCAATCAGCGGGCACAGAAACCAAACCCACTGCTCGGCGATCAGCCACGAGCGCCGCTTGTTCCACAAGCGCAGGAGCGAGACCGAGCCCGCCGCCGCGCCAGCCGCCGCACCCGCCACGAAGCCCGCCACCAAGGTCGTGCGTTCGGCCGCGGACTGCAGCAGATTGCTTTCCAAGAAGTCCGCGATCCAGCGGGTTCGGAACGCAAACTGGGCCCAAACCGCCGCCGCGCAGCCGAGCAGTGCGGACAGCAATACGACTCGGCTACCTATGCCGAAGCGATCCTCGTCTGGCTGCGCTTGGTGCTCCGCCGCAGACTCGGCAGGTGGCTCGCTCTCGCGCGCGGGATCCTCCGAATCGGGCTCCGAATCGTCGAGGCTCTCTTCATCGATGGCCTCGTCCGGCTGCGGTTCTTCGTTTTCCGGCTCAGACCCGGTCATTGCGCGCTGGTGTGTACCACAGGCTCCCGGTCGGGTGGCGCCTTCCGCGAGCGGCGCGTACTCTATTGCGAGTGAGCCGACGCTTCGCTGTCCGGGTCTGGCCGGTTGCCTTGCTGCTTTTCGCGGGCCACGCCGCGCACGCCGAGTTCAACCCGCAGGGGCGCACGAAAAGGCAAAAACCGGCCGCTCACCCCACGCCTCGCCCCCCGCGCGCGAACGCCGGCCCCGGCCCAGCGGCGGCCCCTGGCACCCCGACTTCGCAAAATGCGAGCGACGCGGGCAAGGCACCTCCGGAGAGCAAAGGCCCAAACCGTGAAGCGTTGATCGAACGCTACATGGGTATCGTGCTCTCGCAGCCGGGTGCAGATTTTCCGCTCCAGCGCTTGCTCGAGCTGTACCGCGAGCGCGACGGAAAGCTCGATGCCCTGTTGATTGATTTGGGTAAGCGGGCCGAGGCCGGCGGCAGCACGCGCTACGCCGCGTTGCTAGCCAAGGCCGGTCTCGAAAAGCTCGAAGGCCGGCCAGAGCGAGCGCGAGCCGCTTACGAGCTGGCCATCGGCGAAGACCCCAAAAATCCGATCGCGGTCGTCGCTCTCGCGCGCATGTTGAACGAGCGCGGAGAAAAGGCCGAGGCGCGCGCGCGTTTCGAGCAAGCGTTGCCGGCGCTGAAGGACGACGCCGATCGCGAACAGGTGCTTCGCACGCTGCTCGGCTTGTGCCTCGATCTGAAAGACTACGAGGCGGCCAAACACTTTCACGAGGAGCTCGTGCGGCGTGCCGGTGGCTCGTTCTTCGTGCGCGCAGAGCTCGGCCGAGAGTTGCTCGCGCGGGGCGCCTACGAACGCGCGGCCGCGGAATACAAAACCGTGGTGCGCTCCGCCAACGGCGACAACCGTGTGCTTGCCCCCGCCCTGCGCGACTACGGAAAAGCACTGGAAAAGCTGGGCAAATCCGAGGAGGCGCTGACCCAATATCGGCACGCGCTGGAGATCGCCGGCGAGTCGGGGGTAAGGCGCGAGATTGAAGCCGCGGTCATCGATTCGTACCGGCAAAAGGACCGCCTGCCCGAGCTGATCGGCGAGCTGGAGAAGCGCGCGAGCTCGCGCGCCGATGACCTGCGAGCGCTCGGCGCACTGTACGAGGAAACCGGGCAAGTCGAAAAGGCGCTCGCGGCGTACCGGCGCGCGCTAGCGGCCGACAGCAAGGATTTGGCGACGCACCTGAAGGTCGTCCACCTGCTCGAGGTGCGCGGCGATCTCGAGCAAGCCATCACTGAATACGACGCCCTAATCCGCGCCGCGCCGCGCAATCCGGATTTCGTCTTCCAGCTCGCGGAAGCCTTGATTTCGCGCGGTGAACGCAAAAAAGCCTTGGCGCGCCTTCAAGAGCTCGAAGCGCGCTCGGGCAGCGACGAAGAAACGCTCGCGGCCCTGGTCGACTTCTACGAGCGAGTGGACGAGAAGGATCGCGCCCTGGCCTTGCTCCAGCGGTTGGCCGGCAGCGCGGCGGTGGACCCCGAGCACTTGGTGGAGCTCGGCAGCCGCTACTGGCAAGAGGGAGACAAGAAAAAGGCGCTCGCCACCTGGCTGCGCATCAAGACCGTGGTGCCCGATCGCAGCCGCGCCCTGCAGATGCTGGGCGACGTGTACCTCGAGCACGACATGCCCAAGGAGGCACTGGCGGCATTGGCGGAGGCGGCCAAGCTTTCGCCGAACCAGCCGCGCTTTCGCAAAGCGTACGCGCTCGCTTTGGAGCGAACCAGCGCCAGCGCCAGCTCGCGCGAGGCCAAGAGCGCGGCCTTCGAGGAGGCGCGCAAAATTTGGGAAGAGCTCGTCCGCGAAGCCGGCAGCGACGCCCAACTTGCGCGCGAAGCGCGCCAGCACATCGTCACGCTGTTCAGCTTGGACGGGCAGCTCGCCCAGCGCGTTCCCGGTCTCGAACGCCGTTTGGCGCAAAATCCGCCCGATCTGGAGGCCGGTCGTTTGCTCGCGGAAGCTCACCTGCGCTCGCGCCGGTACGCGGACGCCGAGCGCGTGCTGGCCCGCGTGATCGACCATGCGCCCGGCGACATCGAGAGCATGAGCTCCTTGGAGCGCGTGCTGGTGCTGGAGCACAAGCTGCGCGAAGCCATCGCGGTGCTGGAAAAGCTCGCGGAGAGCGATCCAAGACGCGCGCGCGACTACTATCAGCGGATGGCAAGCTACGCGGCCGAGCTGTATCGAGACGACGACGCCGTACGCTACGCCGCGCGTGCGGTGGAGCTCAGCCCAGACGACGCCGAGGGCCACAAGAAGCTCGGCGAGATGTATCGCAAGCGCCAAGACATCGCCCGCTCGGTGGCCGAGTTTCGGCAGGCGATCAGCAAGAACGAGCGCCTGTTTCCCGTCTATCTGGAGCTCGCAGAGCTGCTTCTAGGCCAAGGCGACGCGAACGGCGCCGACATGCTGCTTCGTCGCGTGATCCGCGCCTCACCGGACGAAGAGCTGGTGAGCCAAGCCGCGCGGCTCAGTATGCAAGTAAACCTTGGTCGCGGCACGCTGGATTCCTTGGAACGCGACTTGTTACCGCTCGCCCTGAGCAGCCCAGAACGGCCGATTTATCGGCAGTTATTGCTGGAAGTATACGGCGCGCTGGCCTACCCGCTGCTCGAGCAAGAGCGCAGTCAACAGCCAAAAGAAGCGGACGCGGCGCGTTTGGCGCTCGACCGGCTCGGGGAGCGCGCGGTCAAGCCGCTGCTCGATGCGCTTGGCGACGCGCGGCAAGCCGAGCAGGAGGTCGCGGTCACGTTGCTCGCGCACGTGCAGAACAAGGGCGCCGGGCCGACGCTTTTTTCGTACGCCACCGGCTCGGCCGATGCTGATTTGCGCACACGCGCGATGCTGGCGGTCGGGATGTTACGCGACCCGGCGCTGCTACCGCGCTTCGAAAGTTTGTTGGTGTCGTCAGGCCGCGTCACGGCGGGCGAAGCCGACCCCGTGCTGCTGGCCGCGGTCTGGAGCGTCGCGCGCATGCGGTCCGGGCGTGCCGAGCGCCTCTTGAGCGCCCTCGCCGGCAGCGACGCGGCAGACGTGAGCGCCCTCGGCGTCATCGGTTTAGCTCTGCTTGGGTCGCATAGCGGTATGGCACAAGCGGCGAAGCTTCTGAATCAGCCGGAGATAGGGCCTCTGCCGCGCGCCGCCGCGGCCTTCGCC
>CAHJWM010000048.1 GCA_903642325.1 Myxococcales bacterium
CGACGTAATACTCGGCGGGCGGCGCTTCGCCCGCCTTGGTCTGTGCGCCGGCGTGACCGGCAATCAAAACGAACAGAGCGATCGCTTGGCCCTGGCGGCGCATTCATGAACGGTAGCACGCACTTTGCCTCGCACATTGACCCCCGGCGGAGCGCCATGCTAAGCGACCGCCGCTCTCCTTAGCGGGAAGCATTCGTGCAGCAAGACTGGAAAGGTGTCGGGCGTTACGGAACCGTCGGCTTGGAGCTGGCGGCCAGCGTCTTGTTTGGGCTGTGGTTTGGCCATTGGGCAGACAAGAGGCTCGGGACGCACGGCATCTTCACTCTAGTCGGGCTCGCATATGGATTTGCCGCAGGGGCGCGCTTCGTCTGGAGAGCGCTCAAGAGCGCGAATCGCGACGCAGAAGCCGAAGAGCTCAGATCACGAGAGGCGCGCAAGAACTTCAATGACCACGGCGACGGAGAGCACTGATCAAAACGGCATCGCGTCTGCGATCTGGTCGGTTGCAATCATCGGCGCGTTGCTCACCGCCGGTGTCCCTTCATTGCTTGGTTCGTCGAGTCGGCTGAGCGTTGGCATGGGCGCTCTGCTCGCGCTCGGCAACCTGTGGGCGATCTCGCGCACCGTGCGCGGCTTCCTGTACCCGGCGGGCCCGCGGGCGGCGTGGATCCCGCTGGCAGTGTTGAAGTTTGCCGTGATGTTTTTAGGTGTTTTAGTTTTAGTGCGCGAGGGCTACGCGCAGCTCTTGCCTCTGGTCATCGGTTATGGCGCGCTGCCCGTGGGGATAACGATTTCGCAGCTGAAATCGGTGCCTCCGGGCTCGGAAAAAGGTTAAAATGCCCGAGCATACGACTTGGTTCACGCTCCTTCTGTCGTACATGCACGAAACCCTCGAGCAGAACGCACACGCGTTCGGCCACTCGGTGGTCAAGCACGAGGCGCCGAGCTGGCGAAGCTTCGAGCCCATCCTGGTCGCCTTGTTCGTCTCGCTGCTGGTGCTGGGCGTCGCGGCTCGGGTCCGCGGGCAGCTGTCGAACCCCGATGACGCGGTCGTCCCTGAAGACAGGCTCACCCTGCGCACGTTCATGGAGGCGTTCCTCGGCTACTTCTACGATCTCGCCAAGAGTGTGATGGATGCCGAGCGGGCCAAGAAGTACTTCCCCTTGATCGGGGCGGCCGCCATGTTCGTGTTCTTTTCCAATATCCTGGCGCTGATCCCGGGCTTCCCGGTGGCGACCAGTAGCCTGAGCGTCACGCTCGGTTGCTCGATCGTGGTCTTCGTTTGCTTCAATGCCTATGGCCTGGCCGCCAACGGTTTTGGATACGTCGCCCATCTGGCCGGCCCGGCTTGGTACCTCGCGTGGTTGGTGTTTCCGATCGAGGTCATATCGTTGATCGTCCGGCCCATCACGCTGGCGGTGCGCTTGATGCTGAATATGGCCGTCGACCACCTGATTCTCGGCATCTTTCTCAGCCTCGTGGCTGTGCTGGTGCCGATCCCGATCATGCTCCTCGGCGTGCTGATCATCCTGATTCAGACCCTGGTCTTCACCCTACTGACCTGCATCTACATTGGGCTGGCGACCGAGCACGAAGCACATTAAAGAGCCGTGAACTTTCCGCGAGGGCATCGCCCTCGCCGCTGGGATCACTAAGGAGTCGATGATCATGTCCAAGAAGAATGTGGCGCTGGCCACCGTTACGCTGACCACTCTGTTCTCGTCCAGTGCCTTCGCGCAGGACGCAGCCGCTGGCGCGGGCGGCGGCGCCCAAGCCGCGGCAGCTATCGGCGCCGGGATCGCCATCGGCCTAGCCGTGCTCGGTGGCACGCTTGGTCAGGGTCGCGCCGCGGCCGCTGCGCTCGAAGGCATCAGCCGCAACCCGGGAGCCGCGCCGCGCATCCAGACGCCGATGATTCTCGGTCTGGCCTTGATGGAATCGCTGGTGCTGTTCGCCTTTGCGATCGCCTTCTTGCTCCAATCCAAAATCGGCTAAAGCCCGCTCTTCGCGCGTCCTTCGCTCGTCGAGAGTCGAGGGCGCGCCGGGTGCGCTCAGCGAACGCGCACCAACGTGCCTGGGTCGTAATCCGTGGGCAAGGCGGCGCTCCATCCTGCAGGCAACTTGGGGCTCGTCCACGCGAACAGGCGCTGTGCGTCGAGCGGGGTCAGGTTGACACAGCCATGGCTGTGCTTGTTGCCGAAGGCTCGGTGCCAAAACGTACCGTGAAGCCCATAGCCGCGGTCGAAGTACATCACCCACGGCACGGCCTGAATCGCGTAGTTCTCGGCGGCGGATTCGTCGTCCAAATTGTCCATATTGCTCGTTTTGAGCTTCACCCAAAGCCGGTGGGAGCCGCTCGGCGTGGCCAGGACGCTGCCGTCCTTGCCGCGTCCGGTGGACGCAAGGGTCGCAAAGACCGGCCGCTCGCCGACATAGGCGGTCAGCACCTGATTTGCGACGTCCACGTCCAACCAGCGTTCGCCGGGCCGCAGCTCGCTTGGCGGCTCGGTACGAGTCGGGGCGCGCACGTCGCGGTCACTGATCCAGGAGCGGTCGTCGTAGCGGAACCAGCGATGGCCCCGCATCGTGCGCTCTTCCAGCACGCGCAGCTCCTGAAAGGGCGCAAGCCCGAGCGCTCGGTCGCGCAGTTGGGTTGGCCCTCGCGAGCCGAACACTCGCGAGCCGATCACCCAAGCGACGTCCAGCTCACCAGTGAGCTCGCGCCCGTGGAAAGTGAACGGCACGACCGGGCTCAAGCTGCGCATGGGCACCCACAAGCCTTCGCTCGTCAGCCCGAGCTCAGTGCCCGCGCGGTTCGTTTGCACTTGGATGACGGCCACGCCAAAGCCCTTCAATAGCTGTGCGTCCGGAACGCCGTCTTCCGCCGTCTGCAGGTCGCGGTAGCCGAATGCGCCGTCGGGGCCGACGAAATGATAGCGATAGGGCAGCCCGTCGTGCGCGCGAATCAGCGCAGGCTCGCCGTCCGCGTCGGGCGGCGCGGACGACAGCTCCACGCCTTCCTCACACAGCCAAGCCAGGGGACCGATCAATAAATATCGCCCCGCGCAGCCTGGGCCCCGGCGCGCGGCAAATAGCGGCAAACGCGCGCCGCGCGCCACCGCGCCTCGGCGCTTCGCCACGCGACTCGGCCCCTGAAATAGCGGCTCTTCGGACCGTGTCACCTCCACGCTCTGCACCCAGGCCGGGATTGGCATGTCGCCGGGTGACGTCCACGCACTGGGCTCAGCCGACAGCGGCGCCGTCGCCAAGCACAAGAGTGCCCCTAACGCGCGGAAGTGGCCGGTCCGAGGGCGCGCGCGGGGGATCACTGAAAAGAAAAGCGCAGCTCGTGATCGCACACCTTGAAGGTGTCGCCGTCACTGATCACTTTTCGCTGTACCCGCTGGCCGTTGTACTCGACTCCGTTCGTGGAGCCCATGTCGACGATGTAATACTGCCCGGTCAAAAATTCGATCATCGCGTGCTGCCGCGACACGTTCGGATCCTTGATCGTGAGATCGCTGTTTTGCTTCCCGCGACCGATGATGAAGCGGTCCTTGGTGACCTGAAATACCTCCCCTTGATAAGTGATGCTCAACGTTCCACTCGGCCGGCTGGGTGCCGACGGCAGTAGAGCGGGCGGAGGCGGGGGGGCCGGTCTCAGCCCGACGGTGCCCGGCGGCGACGGGATGCTTCGCGAAGGGCCGAGAGACTGTTGCGGCACCACGGCTTTGCGCGTCGCCGTAGCAGCGAGCGGCGCTACGGTGGGCGGCGGACCGAGCACGCTCGACGTGCGTTTGGCGGGCCGACCCGCGGGGGGCGGCGGTGCGGGCGGCAGCGGGGCGGCACGCGAGGCTCCCGGAAGCAAAGGCAAAGAGGGCACAGCCACGGCGACGGGCGGCGCCAACAATGGGGGCGGCAAGGGCGTTTCCGAGGCGGGACTCGAAGTCGGCGCCTGAGCTGGCGCGACCAGCGGAGGCGGAATCGACTGATTGCCCCCCGCGCTCGCGCCGTAGCCACGCTGGCGCGCGTACTGCTTCATCGAGTCGTTGATCAGGTAATCCACCGAGCACTCGAGCTCGCGCGCCATCTGCTCGAACTTCGACCAGAGCGCCTCACGGCACTGGAAAGTCCGCGTGGTTTTCTTGTTGGGATCCGAAGTCATGCCATGAATCCTGCGTCAGCCGACCACTCGCGGTTCCGGCACGACCTGGGCGTAGCGCAGCACGTTACTTCGCTGCCCCTTTGGCGCGCTTCTGCATCGCGGGCTTGACGCAGTATTCCACGAAGTCGCCGACGGTCTTGATCTCTTTGGTTTCCTCGCTGCTGCCAGCTTGGACCGTGCACTTCCACTCGCATTCCTTGGCGTCAGCTTTGCATTTCGGCGTCGCGGTGTTGTCTTTTTCGAATGCAGCGATCTTCGGCAGGTCCGCCGGCGTGCCCGCTGAATAGTAATAGCTGAGCGCGGTGAGACGGGCGGGCAGGGAATTGCCGGTGGCGGCGTACTTTTGCGCCAACTCCGCCGGGCTCGGCGGCCCTTTCAAGTCCGCGAACAAGCCGCCGTAACTGAGCGGTTCAGTGATGGCCAAGCCCTCGGCCTGCCCGATCTTGCTCATGAACTCGGGGATCTGGCTGGCGTCGCTCATCTTGATCACGAGGCTCGCCGCAACCCAGCGAACCTTCCAGTTGTCGTTTTTGAACAGCTCGTAGAGCTTGTCCACCACCATGGCGCGCGGAAACTCCCCGACGCGCGACAGTGCGATGTCACGCAAGCTATCGGGCGTGTTCGGGTCGCCCGCGATGTTCAAGATGACCGCCGCTTGCGCGGCGTTGTTGCGGTCAAGATTGCCCTGTAAAGCGGCCATTGCGGCGGCGCGCCGCTTCTCGATCGCGTTTTTGTCCTGCACGAAGGCGAGCAAGTAGTCGACGACCGGCTTGCCGCCGATTTTCTTCATCGACCCGAACACCCGCAAGAGCTCCTCGTCCTGGTATTGAGCGAGCTGGGCCTTGAGCTGTTCCGGATTGGGGCTGAGCTTCGACTGTTTGTTTGCGGCTTCGACGCCCGGGCGTTTGGAGGCGACCCACGCGTCCGAGCTGACGCTCTTGGCTACGTCGACGAGTTTCTGACTGGCTCGTTGCTTCGTCTCCGGGTCCCCGAGCTCTGCCGTCAAGTCGGACATGCGGTCGAGCTTGTTGACCCCAGGCAGCATCAGATCGGGCAGACTGCGCACGCCTTCCGCTTTGAGCTCGCGGAGCACTTGCTCGACCCCGAACAGTTGCGAAGAATCATCCAAGCGGTCGGAAAAATCCGTCGCACACCAGGCCGCAAGCGAGGTCCGAACGCTCTTTTTCAGACTCTCGTCGGGCATCAACGCGCCGTCGTCATGCGTGAGAATCGCGAACGCCGCGTCCTTGTAAGGGACTGAATTGTCGGTTACTGCCGGTTGCCCCACGACCTGCACGGGGGCGGGCTTCGCCATCTCGGCTTGCAGTTTGGGGACCAGGTTGCCGATGAGCGCGGCCCGTGCCGCGGGCGCCATTTGCGCCAAAGCGTCGACCAAGCCCTCTTGGTCGTCCGTGCCCTGGATGCCGATCCGACGACCGCCGCGCGGCTTCATGCTGACAAGCGTCTCGGCCGCTTCGATACGCAGATCGATCGGGTACTTGTCGTGGGTCAGCACGGCGACCAGCTTGCGAGGGCCCTGCGCGGTGTTGGCCCAGCGATGAACATCGTCCTCGCTGGTTCGACAGCCCGCGGCAAGGCTCAGTATTGCTGCCACCGTGACCGCGGCGACCATTTGGCCCACCCTTGCCCCCATCACCGTGCGTCGTCGCTGCGTGCTGTCGTGGCCTGACATGTTTTCCTTTGGTCCTCTTGCCAGAAACTTGCGAAAACCCGGGGCGCGTTGCGACGTTGCGAAGCTCGGTCGCGGCGGCGGTGGTCAAACGGGCCCGCGCTGCCGCGCTCTTGTCCGATTCACCCTAAACCCGAGCAGTCGATAGTACTGCCCGAGTGCACCCCGACTCAAGCGGCGGGCCAGCGCCAGAGAACGCAGTCCTTTCGGCGGCTTCCTCGGTCGAGGCTCGATCCGCGGTTCGCGTGCAACTTGCGCTCGTGGGTGGGCTGATGTAGGTAAACGTAATCAAATGGGCGCAAAACTGTTCACGTCTCGAGCTGACTTGGCCGGGGTGCCTACCGCGGCCTCGGGCGTGAACAACCGGCCGCGTTCCTTAGGTCGGCTGTACGAAGCGGCGGCGCTGCTTCTGTTCACTGGTGCGGCATTCCTATTCTTGGCCCTGGCGACGGCCAAGTTCGATGCGCTCGATGCCCAGGTTCACGGGGCTAATTGGGTTGGTCCGGCGGGCGGCAGTGTAGCCGGTGTCCTGATTCAAGGCTTTGGCATGGTGGCCTGGCTGCTACCCCTCGAGATCGCGCTGTGCGGGGCGCCCCTGTTCCGCGGTCAGCGGCCGAGGGCCTTGGGGCTGCGCGTGGCGGGCGACTTGGTCGTGGCCATCGTGCTAGCCGCGTTGGTTCAGGTTGCCCTGCCCGAAGCAGTGGTTTTTGGCAACGCGCCCGCCGGTGGCAACGTGGGCCTGCTGTTCGGCGAGCTGATGCGCGATGGCTTCTCCACGCTCGGCTCGTTCTTGCTCGCGAGCACGGTCGTGGGGCTGATCTTGATCGGCCGCAGCAGCTTCTCGTTCATCGCCGGCTGTCAACGAACGCTCGAGCTACTGCGCTTGTTTGCTCTGCGCCTGGAGGCGTTGCTTGGGCGGGTCGGCAAGGCCTGGGCGGAGGCCCGCCGGCTGCGTGGCGAGCAGCGTCTCGCGGAGCGGAAGGCGGCCATCCCCCGTATCGAGACGGATAGCGACGACGCTCGGATCTTACTCGCGCTGGACGACGACTGCGATTGGATCCCAATGGAGCAGACGGGCACGCCTCCGCTAGCGATCTCCGAGGCCCTGCGACGAGGACGTTCGATACCCATCGACGGCGGCCGCGGCCTAGCCCTGGCGGATTTCAGTATCGACTTGGGCCCGGATGAGCCAGATGCGCCAGCCGGCGTAGGAGCGCCGCCGCTCGTGGCGGCTCCGGTGGCGAGCACCCACTGCAATGAAGAGAGAGTGCTCGAGCGCGCGCTTTCGGGCTCGCCCTCCCCGCCGCCGTCGGCAACGGAAGCCGGTGTCGATGCGAGCTTGCCGAAATCACTGGCCCCGGCGTCCGCAGCCGCGGCAATCCAGGCGCCGACCGAACCGCGCATCATCGACACCAAGCCCGCGCTCGAGGTCGAACGCGTCGTCGTCGTCAAGAGGACGCCGCGCAGAGGCACGTTCCAGCTACCGTCGTACGAAATTTTGCAACCCGCTGCGCTCGACCTCAGCGTCTTGGACCGCGATAAAATCTTGCAACACGCAAGCCGTCTGGAGAAGACGCTCGCGGACTACGGCGTGCTCGCAAAAGTCGAGGAGATCCACCCGGGCCCGACCGTGACGACCTACGAAGTGTCGTGTGAGGCGGGCACTAAAGTTAGCAAGGTCGCGAGCTTGGCCGACGATTTGGCGCTCGGGCTCTCCCGAAAAGTTCGCATCATTGCGCCGATTCCCGGGAAAAACCGCATCGGTTTCGAGCTCCCGAACGACGAACGGATAGCGGTCAACTTGCGCGAGCTGATCGAGGACCAGCGCTTCGAAAAGCTCGCGGAAAAGGCGCCCTTACCGGTCGTGCTCGGTCGCGACATCGTGGGCGCGCCATTTTACGCAGACCTGGCGTCGATGCCGCACGTGATCGTCGCGGGCGCTACCGGCGCCGGCAAGAGCGTCGGCTTGAACGTGATGCTGTCGAGCCTTTTATTCAAGCGCACCCCGGACGAGCTACGGCTGTTGATGATCGATCCCAAGGTCGTCGAGCTCGCGCCCTTCGACGGCATTCCGCACATGCTCTTGCCGGTGGTGACCGACATGAAGCAAGCCGCCACGGCGCTGCGCTGGGCGGTGGACGAGATGGAGCGCCGCTATCAACTTTTTGCCAATGCGGGCACCAAAAACATCACGACCTACAACGGTTGGGTGGCAAAAATCGCCGCTGGCGAGCTCCCGCCGCCGGAAGTGAAAACGGTGGAGGCCATCGACGCCAATGGCCAAACCGTGCTGGTCCCGGCGGCCAAGGAAGGCTTCGATGGCCACAACTTGCCCCAGAAATTGCCGTACATCGTGATCGTGGTCGACGAGTTCGCGGACTTGATGATGCAGCAGGGAAAGGAAGTGGAAGTCTCTGTCGCGCGCCTCGCGCAAAAAGCGCGTGCGGCAGGCATGCACGTCGTACTGGCAACGCAGCGCCCCAGCGTGGACGTGATCACGGGCATGATCAAAGCCAACTTCCCGTCGCGCATCGGCTTCCGAGTCGCGCAAAAAGTGGATAGCCGCACGATCTTGGACGAGCAGGGTGCGGAGCTATTGCTCGGCCGCGGCGACATGTTGGTCAAGCTGAACGGCGCGAACGATACGCAGCGCGTGCAATGCCCGTTCGTGAGTGAAGAAGAAGTGAGTCTGCTCACCGATCACCTTCGAACCCAGGGCACTCCCGAGTACAACGAAGCGATTTTGCTCTGTCCGGACGAGGACGGCGCTGACGAAGAGGCCGATGAAGTGGTCGACCCGCGCTTCGATGAAGCCGTGCGCATCGTGGCCGAGACCCAACGGTGCTCGACTTCTTGGCTGCAACGGAAAATGACGGTGGGTTACAATCGGGCGGCCAAGATTGTCGAGCTCATGGAAAAGCGGGGCATGGTAGGGCCGCCCAATGGGGCCAAGGATCGCGAGATCCTCGTGCATGCTCACTGATCTTGGCCAAGCGCCCACATTGGCTTGTTTCTGCTCTCAGCGGACGCGTGTAAGCTGGGGCCAGTGGTCGAGGACGCCCCCCAGCGCGTCGTGGCCATCGCCCCCATGACTGAGTCGCTTCCTGCGCTATTTCCCGAGCCCCTGGCCGACGACGACGACGACGTGGCCTGGGCCCTACAGACGGCGAAAGTGCAATGGCAGCGCGGCACCCGCGCCGACGCGATCGTGTGGCTCCGACGCGCAGCGGACTCCGCGGAGTCCACGAACAATGCGTGGCGCGCCATAGACCTGCGGCGCTCGGCGGACGAGCTCAGTACGAAGTTGAACAGCGTTGCGCGGCCGGTACTTGGGCGACGACCCCCCCCGCTCGCGTCGAACCGGCCCACCCTGTCTGGTCCCGCGTCGAGCCCACCGCCGCGGAGCGGCTTGGAGATCGACGAGCTGCTCGGCGTGAAGGAAGTCCACTCATCGCGCTACGACGCGCCGTCCGACGAGGTCGAGGTCGAGGTGTCGGAATCGTTCGAGGAGATGGTCCTAGAGGATCAGGAGGATCGGGAGGATCAGGAGGATCAGGAGCCGCGCGCCGAGCTCGTCAGCGCTGAGCTGCTGACCGATGACGAGCACGAAGAAATCGAGCCCGAAGTCATCGAGGACAGCGCGCTGATAGAGGTCGCGGCGGAAGCGTCCGACTTGCCACTGCCGGCATTCCCATTCGAGCCGGGAAGCTCTCCGGGAACGATGGGTTACGGTGACGCGGACGACTCGATCACCCAACCCGCGCTCACTGATCCTACCCTGCATTCCGCCCTGAATCGTCGCTCTTCGTTCATTTCGTCTCCGCCGCCCGAGCCCGAAGGCGAGCCGGGCCTGGGCGGCCTGATCCTCGGGGAAGTGCGCGGGTTGGAGGACATCCCGCCGAACGCGCAGGTTGCCCTGGTGCGCGATGCGGTCATCGAGCCGCTCGACATCGACGAGGAGGTTCGCTCGTTTGCGCTCGCCTTGGTACTGAAAGGCGTAGTCAACATCATGCCGGCGGTCGCGGATCTGAGCTGCGCTCGCGCGGCCAAGGGCGACATCGTGTGGGCGCAAGGTCACCTCGACGAGGGCGTCGCCCTGCGCTTGGTCGGAGCCGAGAAGGGGACGGAGGTTGCAATTTGGGACGCGAGCACAATCAAGGCGGCCGTGCGCGACTGCCCATGGGTGATCGATGATTTGAAGGTGTTAGCCGATCGCTTCCAAGCCCTCGCCGGCGTGGCCATGGGTCCGCTCGGTGAACGCTTGGACGACTCCTTGCGCGGTATGGTGACGGGCCGCTGCGAGCTCAAACGCCTCTTGCCGAGCGAAGAGCTCGCCGCGCGTGGCAAACCCGTGGGCGGCATGTACATCGTCGCCGCCGGCCGCGTCGAAGTCCTCGACGGCGAACGCGTGGAGAGCGAGCTCGGTCCGGGCGAGTTCCTGTTCGGACCTCAAGTGCTCTCGAACGGTGCCGCGCCGCGCACGGCGCGCGCTGGGAAAGGAGGCGCGCTGCTACTGTTCGCTGGTCGCAGTGTGGCTCACGATTTACTCATGACCGTGCCGCCGTTACTGGAGATCTTCGCCAGCTGAGGCTGTCGATGCCCGCGTTCAGTTCGTGCGCGTAGCGTGGCGCGCGTCCGAGAATTCACGAGGACTGGAGCTGACGGCCCAGATCAACTCTTGGTTGCCTTGCGCGCCGGCGAAGCGCAGCCCGAACCAACGCGCCGCGGGTGAGATCGTCGGTCGACCGTCAGCGCGCACTTTTGGAAACGTGATCCGAAACGCGCTCCGCCACGGCGTCGTGTACGGGAAGTAAGTGAGCTCGATGGCGCCCGGCTTTTTGATGGTCTGAATATCCGACGGCGCCGTCTCGGTGCCTTCGTCATCGGTTAGGCGGACGATCCAAGCTGGCTCGGCTGCTTTTAGGTCGTTCCACTTGTGTTTTTCCGCGTACAGAGCGACGTAAAATTCGTGTGCTTCACGCGTTTCCGCGAGCGAGCGCTCGAGCAAGGAATGTCGCTGGTCCACCGTCAGCCGGTAGTCCTCTGCGTAGCGGACGGTGTACGCCCAGCGGAAATCCCAAGATTCATAGGTAGCAGTGACCGTGAGCACGTTGTCCATTGCGTTCACGGTGGTGAGCTGCTCGCTACGCGTCCATGCCTTGAGCAAGGTCTCGTAGTCGGAGCCGACGTATTCACGTGGTCCCTCGTCCAGCCCCACCTCTGGCGTACGGCACGCGGTGGAGAATGAGGCGCCGACGCCGATCAGCGCCAACGCGAACCACGCTGAAGCGATTTTCCGGGCGCGCACGAGCGCGAGGCTAGCATGGTACGCTGAGCTCGCGTGCGCCCTTGGGCCTTTTTCTGCATCGTATCGTTGTGCCTCGGGCCGGGCGTCGCGCATGCAGATTGGGCTTCCGTGCGCGCACGCGGCGAGCTTTCTTGGGGTGGTGATTTGCAGGGCGGCGAGCCCTACGTGTACGAGAGCCCGAGCCAGCCCGGGGCGCTCGTGGGGTTCGAGGTCGACATCGCCAACGCGCTTGCGCGAGAGCTGGGCGTGCGGGCCAAATTCCATCAAAACGATTGGTCGAACCTCATCCCCTCACTAGAACGAGGCGACTTCGATATTATCTTGAATGGTCTCGAGGACACGCCGGCGCGTCGGGATCGGCTCCGGCTGAGCCGTCCCTACTTCGTGTATGGCGAAACGCTGGCCGTACGCCCGGGCTCGCGTTTGCTCAGCCTCGATGATCTTGCCGGGCGGCGCATCGGAACGCTCAACCAGACCGTGGCACAAGAGCTGCTCTTCGCGCATCACGCCGAGGTCGTCCTGTACGAAGGGCAGCAAGAGCCGTATTTGGACTTAGGCCGCGGCCGCATCGAGGGCGTGCTGCTCGACCATGTGATCGCCGGTCGCTACGGCTGCGCAGTGCCAGGATTGCGCTGCGTTGCGCGGGACTTGGCTCGCGGCACGTACGTGATTGGCATGCGTGCACGAGACACGGAGCTGTCGGAGCACGTGGAGCGCGCATTGTCTCATTTGCTCGAGAACGGGACGCTCCGGGCGATCCTCGAGCATTGGAAGCTGTGGGATGCTCGGCAGAGTGAGCTGGACGAGCGCGCCGAGCTGCCGTCATCGACCGGCGCCGCGCCGCCACGGACCGTCAAGCAGACGCTCACTGTGGCTCAGCTGGGTTTGTTCTTGCAGGGAGCCTTGCTCACTATTTTCATCTCCGTGAGCGCCTTTGGCTTGGCGTTGCCGCTCGGGATGGCGCTGGCCGTCGCTCGTTCGTATGCGGGGCCCGTGACGCGGTTTTTCGCGACCGCCTACGTCGAGCTCTTCCGCGGCACGCCGGTGCTGCTGCAATTGTACGTGCTGTATTACGGGCTCTCGTCCTGGGTGAGACTCGGGCCAATAACGGCCGCGATTTTGGGCTTAGGCATGAACTACGCCGCGTACGAGGCCGAAGTGCATCGAGGCGCGCTGGGCGCATTGCCGCGGGGCCAGGCCGAAGCCGCGGGCTCGCTCGGGTTGTCGCGCCGGCAAGTGCTGTGGCACGTGCTGTTGCCGCAGTCTTTACGCATCGCACTGCCGGCGTTGACCAACGACTTCGTCGCGCTGCTCAAAGACTCGTCCCTGGTCAGCGTGATCACCGTCGTCGAGCTGACCAAACGCATGACGATCGTGGCCGTCGAAGCGCGCGATTGGGTCGTGCCCGGATTTTTGTGCGCCAGTCTCTATTTTGCGATCAGCTTTCCGCTGTCGAGGCTTTCGCGTTGGCTCGAGCACCGGTACCAAAGCACGTGATCCGCATCTCGGCGTTACACAAATCGTATGCCGGCACGCCCGTGCTGTGTGGGGTCGACGCCACGGTCGAGGCGGGCAAAATCGTGGCGCTGCTCGGCGCTTCGGGCTCCGGCAAGAGCACGCTGCTCCGTTGCTTGAACGGGCTCGAGACCTTCGACGCGGGCCGCTTGCAGATCGCCGGGTTCACGCTGGAGCCGGGAGCCCAAGACCCGCGCCAGTTACAGGCCCTACGTTGCCAAGTGGGCATGGTATTTCAGGAGTTCCACCTGTTCCCGCACTTGAGCGTGCTCGACAATGTCACTCTGGCCCCGCGCCTCGTGCGCGGCGTTCGGCGGCCAGAGGCTGAAGAGCAAGGCCGCGAGCTCTTGGCGCGGGTCGGGCTGGCCGAGCGCGCCCGTGCCATGCCACGCGAATTGTCGGGCGGGCAGAAGCAGCGCGTGGCGATCGCGCGGGCGTTGGCCCAGGGCGTGCGCGTGCTGCTTTTGGACGAGCCGACTAGCGCTCTCGACCCAGAGCTCCGGGAGGAGGTGCGAGAGGTCTTGCGTCGGGTTGCGCGGGGCGCGCACACGCCGCAAGCGCTGACGATCGTTCTGGTCACTCACGAGCACGCGTTGGCTCATGAGCTGGCGGACGAGATCTGGAGCTTGAATGCGGGTCGGATCGTCGCAAAGACGGCGCGGGAGTAACTCCTTTCCGCCGAAAAAACTACCCGTGCTCGACGCGCCCGTGAAGCTGGCCGCGGCGCCGAAGGCTGGGTGCTAGAGGCCGCGCCGCGTGACCATCATCAACATCCATTTTTAACGAGAGCCATTTGATGGTCGCGTGGCCAGCGGAGCTCGTCAGAGCCTTCGGCGTCCCGGACGTCAGCGGTCACCCCAGCGCGCCCGCTCTCCAATCGCTTGCGTTTGGGAGCCGATCCGATCAGTTGCCGCGGAAGGTGACCACGGTGATCAACGCGATCAGAAGCATCAGCCCAAAGGCGTGGATGTTCGCTTCCACGCGGGCGTTGGGCTTTCGGCGCGTGACGGCCTCGTATGCGAGGAATGCGAGCCGCCCACCGTCGAGCGCGGGAAAGGGCAACAGGTTGAAGCCGCCCAAGTAGGCGCTGAGCGCGGCCAAGAACCAAAAGAACTCGGGAGTGCTGCGCTCGGCCGCTTTGGACGTTTCTCGCACGATACCCACCGGGCCTTTGAAGTCCGGCTTCTCTTTGCCAGTGATGATGCGCGATAGGCCGCTCACCAAATCCTCGACGACTTTGAAGGGCAGCTGCACCGAGGCGGACAGCGCTTCACGCAGGCTGATCGGAACTTGTTTGTCGATCGGCGTGACCCCGATTTTTCCGCCGCCCTCCTTCAGCTGCGGGGTGATCTTCAGCGTGAGGTGCTCTTTGCCGCGCTGCACGATGATATCGAGCGGTTTATTGGCGCGCGCCGAAATCAATGCGCGCATCTGGTCCCAGTCCGTCACCGTGACGCCGTCGATGTTGAGGATGGTGTCACCCTTCTTCATTTGCGCGGACTTGGCCGGACCGTCCATCGGGACCACGGAGGTGGTCGGCACGGGCTTGCCACCGATGATCAGCGCCGCAAAAAATAACACCGACGCAAACAAGTAGTTCGACAACGGACCGGCAAAGATGGCCGAGATGCGGCCGATCAGCGAGGCGTTCGCGTAGCTCGATTTGTCGTCCGGGTCGACGTCCTCGAACGGGTTCATGCCGGCGATTTGCACGTAGGCCAAGAACGGAATCAGCGCGATTTGGTAAACGGTCTCGCTGCCCTTGGCTTGATAACGCCAGAGCGCGGGCCCGAACCCGATGCTGAACCGCACGACGCGCATGCCAAAGGCGCGTGCGGCGAGCAAGTGCCCCGCCTCGTGCACGATCATCAAAACAGCGAGGCCTAAGATGGCAACGAGCACGACTGCGTTCATGAGCCTATTCTCGTTATAGCGTCACTCAAGACCTCCCGCCATCGCGCACGGCGACGAGGACCGAATATTCACTGCAGGAACGAGCCCCAACGGAAATTGCGCGTAAGCTAGGGTCGCTCGTTCGACGAAGGTTCGACGTTCGACGCAGGTCCGACGGATAGATACCCAAGGCGCAGGCCGAGCATCCTGCGCGGAAACGCCCACCGGCCCCACGTACAGGCGAAGTTCTGGGTCGAACACGTGAATGGCGCGTAGCGATTGCCGGCGCAGTCGACGTGCGCACGCTGGCGGTGCCCAGGGCCGACGTATTGCCGGCTTTGGGGGGCACTGCTAAGACCATGCCCCCCGATGACTCAGCCGACCGCCCCTGGAGCCCCGAACGTCGCCGCAAACCTCAACCTGCAAGGCGGCGCGGCCATTGTCGCGCCCGTGAGCGCCTTTCCGGGGGGCGTGCCAGGCAACGCCCTGATCGTTCTGCCGCTCAGCCAGCCGTCGGAAGAATTGTCGGCGGCTCTGACCAAAGGTCCCATCGCGCTCGAGATCGAGAAGATGTGGGAGCTCCTCGGCTTCAATGGCCCTGCGGTGCAGGTGCAGGACGCCGAGGGCCGCCCCATTGCCATTGGTCTGGAAGATCTGTTGGCCGGCCTCGAAAAGCACTGGAGTGAAGACCAGAACGACCTCAATCGTGGTCGCTTGTTCGCTCAAGAGCTGATGAAATACGGTCGCTTCGAGCGCGCCGAAAAGGTCATGGGCAAGATCGTGGCTCTCGGTGGGGGCGGTGAGGACTGGCTCGGGCTCGGCGTCGCCCAGTTACAGCAGGAAAAGTGGGAGAAGGCCGAGGGCACGCTGAAGGGGGCAATGAACTTGCTGCCCGAGAGCCCGTTTCCGGCCCTCCACTTGGCCAAGGTCTTTCAAGGGACGAAAGACGTCGTCAATGAGCGTCTCATGATCGAAAAAGCGATCGCCGCCGATCCCAACTCGGTCGACGCCTGGGCGTACCTGTTTACCCAGGTCCGCGGGCTCGAGACGGACGAGGCGGCGACGGCGGCCGTGGTTGCGCTGGCCGATACGGAAGCCAACAAGAAGACGGCGGCGCCGTTCATCGCTTTGCAGGGCCTCTACTCTGCGGACGAAACCACCCGGGACAAGGCGCTGGTCTGGGCCAGGAAAGCCGTCGAGCGGAACGAGAACGACCCGCTGGCATTGATTTGCCTATCCGCGCTCCATGGGCAAAATGGCGATCTCGACTCGGTGATCAGCGTTCTTCAGAAGCACGAGAGCAAGATGGCCAACGACGTGCGCTTGGCCAACAACTACTTCGAAGCGCTGTTCCAGAAGCGCGAGCTCAACCGCGTGACGAAGCTCCTGAACGCCCTCGCCGGGTCTGCCAATCGCGAGGTCAAACAGTTCGCGATCGAGCGCTCGCGCGCGGTGGCCCAGTTCCTTCAACAGCAGCAGCAGCAGTTGACGAGTGGCGCGCCGCGCGCCTGACGCGGGACCTCGTTCAAAGTGCTGGTTAAAGGCCTGAACGGCCTCCGCTCTCGCGCGCCGCGAGCCACTCGGCTACGGTCGCCCTCGCGCTCGAGTGTAGGCGCGCCGCGCCGATGTTGATTCTCGTTCTCACCGTTCTGGGTTCGCTCTCGATCTCTTTCTTTTGCTCGATCGCGGAAGCGGTGGTCTTGAGCGTCGGGCACGCGCAGATCGAGGCTCTGGGAAAATCGCGAGCGGGCGCGATCATGCGGGAGTTCAAGCGCGAAATCGATCGCCCAATTGCCGCCATCGTTTCGTTTCATACCGTCGCCCACACCATCGGTGCTTCGGTCTGCGGCGCGATGTACGTGCACAACATGGGCGAGTCGACGCTTTGGGTGTTTTCGCTGACCTTCACCCTGGCCGTTCTGCTCTTCTCGGAGATCATCCCCAAGACCATCGGCGTCACGTACGTCGCGCAGTTGGCGGCTCCGGTTGCGTACGGCGTAACCGGGCTTGCCATCGCGCTGCGCCCGGTCTTGTGGGTGACCGGCGTAGTCGCCAAAGTGCTGCGCGGAGATCACGAGAACCCGGTCACCTCCCTGGAGGAGATCCGATTGCTCGTCGCGCTCGGTCGGACCGAGGGCGCGCTCGCCGGGCGCGTTGCCGACATGATCGAGGGCGCCACCGCCCTGCGCGAGCTGACGGCCTATGAGGTGATGGTTCCGCGCTCGCAGGTTACGTTCCTCTCTGGAGAGCGCACGGTTCAGGAAAATTTGGAGCTGATTCGGCGCTCGCAACACAGCCGTTTCCCATACACGCCGGATTCCGATCTCGACCACGCAAAGGGCGTCATCCTCGTCAAAGACTTGTTATTTCGCGACGGCGCGTTGGCTACCGGCGCCGACCTCGACTTCGATGCCTTGCAAACGCCATTGCTCGTCGTGCCCGCGAGCGCGCCGCTCGAGAAGGTGCTGAGAACGTTTCAAGAAGCACGTCGGCATATCGCGATCGTCGTCGACGAATACGGCGGCACCCAAGGTCTGATCACGCTGGAAGACGTGCTCGAGGAGATCGTGGGTGAGATCGAGGACGAGAGTGATCGCGTGGATCAGCGCATTTTTCGGCGCGCGGATGGCGTCTTCGTCTGCCGAGCGTCGGCCGAGACGCGCAAGTTGTTCGAAATCTTGAGCATCGAGGAGAGCGTGGAGCTCGTCACCGTCGGCGGCTTCGTCGCGGATCTAGTCGGCCGGGTGCCGCGCACCGGGGACGTGGTGGAGTTCCACGGCTTTCAATTCTCGGTCGCGCGCGCCAGTGCTCGCCGCGCCGAGCGGATCGAAGTGCGAAGGATCGCAACGGCCGTGAAGTCCGACCGCGTGCGCAGCTGAAGGCAGTTAGAGCGCAAGAAGCCGAGTTAGACAAGAACGTCAGCCGCGAGAGCCGCGCGCGTAGCATCGCGGCCGGCGCGGACCGGCTCGGACAGCGCGGACCGACGCGCGCTGAGCGCTCTCGGGGCCGCGCGAACCTCATTATCGCAAATATGGACCGGCAAGCGCGTGTCCAGTTGCACTATACTCGAGCGCTAGCTGATGCGGACTGCGGTGACAACGTCGACTCAGGTACGGTTTGCGGCGCTTCTTGCGGCGGCAGGTTTGGGGTTGTCGTGGGGCTGTGATGATCAAGGCAGCCAGCGCAGGGGCGGCGGCGCGATTCCGGACCTTAGCGCGGGCTCGGGTGCGGTCGCCCCGCTTGGAGGCAGCCCGGATGCTGGCGCGGGCGGGGCGGCTGACGGGGAGCAGATCGTGCAAGTGGTGCGCGGCTTACGCGATCATCAAATGGGTATGTCGGCAGTGTCATCAAAGCCCGCCCGTGCATGACGCGCCACTGCCTCTGGTGACCTACGCCGATACGCAGGGCCAATGCCTAGGGTCTTCGGTCAAGAAGACGGTTTGGCAGGAGATGCGCATTGATCGCAAACCGCTACATGCCTTTCATCGGGCCCCCATCTTGCCGCCGCCGATGCAGGCGCTCACGGACGAACAGCGTTCGACCCTGCTCAGCTGGTTGGCTCAAGGTGCGCGTGATCAAGGCGGACAGGGTTGCCCGCGAGCTTGCGATTGGAGCGCAGCGCCGGCCACCGGCAAAAGCGATGCCCCGTCTTCGAGTCGCGGGCGCCGCCACCAGCCAGGGCAATTCTCGGTGCTCAGCCGCGTTCCGTGCCGTATATCTGCACGAACGGCTCTCCCGTCAGACTATGTCCGCGCGCAGGCTCGGGCGTTGACATCTGAACAACCGAGCAGTAGAACCACTCACAGGTCGAGCCAACCCGTATTGAGGACGCCCATGGACGAAAAGCCGAAAACCAAAGCTCTCGAACTCGCAATTGCCAGTGTCCAAAAGGAGTTTGGCGATGGCGCCATCATGCGTTTGAAAGACGGTGAGAAGATCGGCGGTGATGTTCAGGTCGTGCCCACGGGCTCCATGGGTCTCGACATTGCGCTTGGCATTGGCGGCTATCCTCGCGGCCGCATCGTCGAGATTTACGGGCCTGAGTCGAGCGGTAAAACTACGCTCACCCTCCACGCGATCGCGAATGTGCAACGCCAGGGTGGCGTCGCCGCGTTCATCGACGCGGAACATGCCCTAGACATCACCTACGCCAAGAAGCTCGGCGTCAAGACCGACGAACTGCTCATCAGTCAGCCCGATTTCGGTGAACAAGCGTTGGAAATTACTGACATGCTGGTGCGCTCCGGTGCCGTTGACTTGATCGTGATCGACTCCGTTGCCGCGCTCGTGCCCAAGGCTGAAATCGAAGGTGACATGGGTGATTCGCACGTTGGCCTCCAGGCCCGCTTGATGAGCCAGGCCTTGCGCAAGGTCACGGGCTCCGTGGCGCGTTCCCATTGCATCATCATGTTCACCAACCAGATCCGCATGAAGATCGGCGTCATGTTCGGTAGCCCGGAGACGACTACCGGCGGCAATGCGCTGAAATTCTACGCTTCGCAGCGCTTGGATATCCGCCGCATCGGCGCCATCAAGGAGAGCCTTAGTCCGGGCAAGGACCCGGTAGCGGTCGGCAATCGCACGCGCGTGAAGGTGGTCAAGAACAAGCTTGCTGCACCATTCCGCGAGGTCGAGTTCGACATCCTATACGGTCAGGGCATCAGCCGTTCGGGGGAGATCATCGATCTTGCCTCGGATCTGAACATCATTCAGAAGAGCGGCGCGTGGTTTTCTGTCGATGGTGAACGCATTGGCCAGGGGCGTGACAACGCTCGCACCTATCTGGAAACCCACCCGGAGCTCATGGCTCGTATCGAGCAAAAGCTGCTCCTGCACCACGGCATTATCGGGGGTGGCGGAGCCGCCGCGCCGAATGTGAATGCACCCGGCTCTGCTGGGGCGCCTGTCTCTGCCAGCTCCGCGGGGGTTCCTGGTAAGCCGCCGGGAAAAGGTGAAGCGCCTGTCCTTGCCACCGCTTCCGATCCAAGTGGGGCCAACGCCAAACGCGGCAACGTTCGCCCGAGCTGAAGCTCTTGCCGTTGGCCTCGTGACGCGGCAATCAGCGAGGGGCTCGGAAGCCAGCCGCCGCGGTGTCGTGCTTCGGTGGCTCGTCCCATGGCAGCGGTGCGCACAGGTGTGGGCATGTCGTTCTGATTAGACTTGGCGGTAACCTGTCCGGATTGTTGGGATATTTCTGGAGTTCGGCCAGAGGGCCTCGTCGGGCCATTTGTGGGCACAAAACTCTGCCCTCGTGGGCGGAAGTCTTGGCGGAACGCGGGGTTAGGGGCGCGTCAGCGCGCGTCCGTGCTTTCGAGGTCAACGTGCCAGTATTATTGGACTATTTTCGTTTCCTTGACGCTGTCGATCCCGTCCCTTAGTCCCAATTCCAGTTCCGCGTCTGGCTCGACCGTCTCATGGCACCTCAATTGCGCTTCCCCTGGCTCACCGCCGCCGCAAGCACCGCAGGCTCCTCATTGAGCCGTCTCGGTCGCGCCGCGCGTCTGCGTGGCGCTCGCGTGTCCGTTCCGCGCATGGCGACCACCGCGGCGGTGCGCATCCCGGACGCGCAGGCGCAGGTCCCCCTTTACTTCCTGCCCTCCGGTCCGCAAATCTTCATCCACGAGGGAGCGCGTCAGCGTCTGGAGCGCCGCTTGGAGACAGCGTTCGGTGGTCCGGTTCAGCTCGGAGTGACGGATAACCGCCGGCGGATGGTCACACAGACGCGTGTCCGGGGGCGCTTGCGCGTTCGCGTCAACATGATGTTTTTGGGGGCGGAGCCCCGCATCTTGGACGCTCTGGTCGCCTACGTCGTGCACGGTGATCGCGATGCGTCGCAGGTCATTGGCGAATTCATCTCGGGGAACACTCACCGCATCCGCGCCTCACGCCGGGCCACGGTCAAGCTACAGGCTCAGGGGCACGTCCACGACTTGGCGGAGATCTTCGCCCAGCTGAACGATACCTATTTCGGCGGCAGCATCGGGGATGTGCTCATCACCTGGGGTCGGCGCACGAGCCCCGCGGCCAAACAGCGCCGCACCATCAAGCTCGGTAGCTACAGCGCAAGTGAGCGCTTGATCCGCGTCCACCCGGTTCTCGATGCGGAGTGGGTTCCCCGTTACTTCGTGTCCTACATCGTGTTTCATGAGCTCTTGCATCACGTGATGCCGGAAGTGCGCGTCGGCGGCCGGACCCTGATTCATCCGCCCGAGTTTGCCAGCCGTGAACGCGAGTTCCGCTTCCACGACCGTGCGCTCGCCTGGGAGCACAAGCACAT
The DNA here is from genome assembly GCA_903642325.1 of Myxococcales bacterium. Taxonomy (GTDB): domain Bacteria; phylum Myxococcota_A; class Polyangia; order Polyangiales; family Polyangiaceae; genus PMG-095. The sequence continues at coordinate 20,849 of CAHJWM010000048.1, forward strand.
CGACCGCTTGCTCCGGGCCCGCTGAGGTCGGCCTAATCCGGCTCGCACTCGCAGGCCGCTGGGTCTCTGGCGAATTTGCGGGCGCGCGGACCTCTGAGATTTCGCTCGCGGGGGATCCCCGGGCCTACGAGTAGAGCCTGGGGCGCAATCGCGCGCTCGCAGCCCCGCTGTCAGCGCGCTCCGTGCTGCACGCTCTTCCACGCCGCGAGAAGCCCGTTGGAGCTGCGATTTTTCGGCATGCGCCGCGCCCGGGCTCAGAATTCGATCGCCAACCCCAATACCCATGTGTTCGCACCGACGTTCAAGCGTTTGGAGGAGCCGAATGCGTCGAGCTCGCTGCCGTACCACTCCGCGAAGATGTAGCTGTTGTTGATGCCGATGCTATTGTCGGCGTCACGCGCGGTTTGCTGGTCCAAAATGTCCATTAAGAACATGCCGCCGACCGCGTATTGAGGGCCGTATGAGGCGCCTTTGCCGGCCACACCATTCTGGTTGGCGGTGCTGCCGCCGTCGCTCGCCCACCACAGCGCGTAGCCGGCGCCGACCTTGGCGTAGGGCACGAGCGGCACGCCGAGCTCACGCATGAAGACGTCCGCGCGTAGCACGGCGACGAGGTAGAAGGGCATGACCGCGAGCGAGGTCTTTTCGTCGGATAGGACGTCGGGTTGGGCGGTGAGGCGCGCGTAGCCGGATGCGCGCGTGTAGCCCCAGCCGAGACCGGGCCCGAGCGTACCCAAGTGCGGGATGCGCAGCACTTGCCAATCCCCTTCCAGGCCCACCATGTAGCGTTTGCCGTCGCCGAAGGTGTCTTTGAACGGCGTGCCAGACACGGAGTGATCCACTCGCGGCGTGTAGGGGCCAAAACGAGCTTCGAACATGCCGTATTGCGCGGACTCGCCATGATTGCGGTTGCGCGCTCCGTACGCGCCAAACTCGTCGGTGCCTTGTGCCCCCGCGTTTGGTGCCACCCCGAGCAAAGCCGCCGCTAGCGGCAGTGGGCACAGAGCGAATCGTTTCACGCGGCTCGCCTCCGACGGAGGAGCAGGCAGGAAGCAACGCCGAGCAGTCCGATCCAGGTCAGCGGCTCGCGCCGAGATGAAAAGCTGCAGAAGCCGCCGCCGGCTTTACCGCCCGCGTCGGTGTAGGCCTCGAAGAAGCCGGTGATGGGCTGCGGCACCGCGCACTTGACCGTCGACAATACGCCGAGGTTTTCATACGAATCAGTGGTGGCGACGGCGACGTTGTACGCCACGCCGTCGATTAAGCCCGTGGCGTTGCCGCCCTTCGATTGGGGCCCTGCGCTTCCACATTGGGTGTTTGGGTCCGGGTGGGCTCCGGCGATCAAGGCCGTGGAGCCCGAACACGCCGGGATGACGCCGGCGTCATCCGGATAGACGCCGGCATCTTTGGCGGCGGCGTCGCCCGGGGGCGGGTCGCAGTAGAAGTTATAACCGTTGATCGTGGTGTCGCCGGTGGCCGTGGTGTAGTCGAAGCTTACCGGCAATAAGTTCTCACCGATGCCAACGCGGACCCGGTCGGGCGGCACCGGCGCCGATAGCTTGTAGGTCGCTTTCCAGGTGACGAAGGTGCCTACGACGTTGTTGCCAGCGTCGACCAGAAAGAAATAAACGTTGATGTTCTGATAGGCGGTGGTCGAGGTCTTGTCGATGCAGGCGTCGTCGTCCGACGCGCTGGCGGTGCTAGTGCCGCCGCTGCCGCCCGTGGTTCCACTGCTGTCTTCGCCGGCGGCGCCATTCGTGCTCGTGCCCCCCGTGCCGGCCGTCGCCCCGCTTGTGTTCCCCGAAGAAGTACCAGAAGCCAGGGTCCTCAAATAAAGGATCTCTTTGACCGGCACTCGGATCGTCGGAGGGTTGATTTGCGTCGCCGCGATCCCTTCGCCGATTTGATTACAGTTGCTGATGTTGGGGTTGATTCGATTGTCCTGCACCTCGCAGGCGTTCCCAGCCCACACTTGCAGCGTTAGACCGGTAAACCCGGACAGCGCGACCGAGAAGTCGATCGCGCCGTTTTGGTGGCAGTCCTCGTAATTGATTTGATCATTGCGCAGGTTACGCCCGCGGTTCGGACGCGTGGCTGAGATCCCCGTGGTGGGCAGCGTGACGGCTGTTACCCCGAGCGTTTGCGCGTGGGCTGGCCTCACGATGCTCGACATGAAGCCGGCAATGGCTAGGAAGGCGAACACTCGAATGAGGGTGAACATCTCGCGGGCTCCTTTGAGCACATGGCGTGCCACGCTGCAATTGTGGGGCAGAACTCGGGTTAAATGCTGGCGCGTATTCGGGCGGCGCGCCAAGCTGTCGGAAGCGCTCCGGAGCGTGTCAAACTGACAAAGATGTTCGCGAACGGATCGCTCGTCGGCGCTCGCTTCCGGGTGCTGCAGAATGTCGGGGCGGACCTCGGCGCTGCCGCCGTAGCCCGGGCGCTCGAGCTGCAAAGCGGTCAGGAGCGCTGGCTGGTTCAGGTCGATGTGACGGCCAGCGAATCGCAGGTCAGCCTCGCCCTCGAGCAGCAGGCAAGATTTGCGGTGGGTGTCCCCGGCTTGGCTCGGCCGCTCGCGTCCGGGGTCGATGCAGGAACGGCATTCGTGGTGTTCGCGGCTCCGCCCGGTGGCAGCGTCGCCGAGGCACGCGCTGAGCCCTGGCCCGCGGCGCGCGTCGCGGGATTGGCGTCGCGCATTGCGGAAGCCCTCGCGCCGCTCCACGACCAGGGGATCGCTTACGGTTGTCTGCGGCCGGAGCTGGTAGGCGAGGGCGCGGGCGGTGAGGTCTTGTTCGGGTTCGGCGTAGCGGCGCTGGCGACCTCGTTCGGCGCTCCCGGCGAGGCCAGTCAATTGCTCGCGCCGGAGTACCGTGCCCCCGAGCTGAGAGCGGCCTTGTTACCGCCCACGCCCGCGAGCGATGTGTTTGCTCTGGGCACGCTCTTGCGGCAGCTGATGGTTCCCCCCGACCGCGAGCTCGAGGCCTGTCTCGCTCGTGCGCAAGCCTTGGATCCGCGGCAACGCCCGCGTGAGGTACGGGCCTTCGCCGCGGAATTTGCGCGGCTCGCACTGCGGATGCCGGACCTAGAGGTCGCTCCGCCCCACGTCGTGCTGGAGCCTACGCCGATGTCCGAGGGACCTGGGCCCCCACCGGCGCTAACCGCGCGGGCGCCCGCGATCGTGCGTCCGATGTACGTGCCGCCCCCCTTCGTCGTGCCGCCCCCGCCTAGCCGCTCGAGCCTGCTGGCGGTTTGGTTGCTGGTAGGGGCGGGCTTGGTGTTGATGGTGGGTGGGGTGGTCTACGCTTCATTCTATGCCGCGCGACGGGCGGCCGTGCTCGTCAGGACAGCGTCTGGCCCTGCGCTTCATGGGCCGGTCATTCCGAAGCTCGGCATTGCGCCTCCCGCCGCCGCTGTGGTCGCGCCGACACCGGAGGCATCTACGGGCGCGGAAGCCGAGACTCCGCCAAACCGCCCGCCGCGTTCACACCCGCCCCTGGTCGCGCCCGGCGTGGGCAGTGCGAGCTTTCCGGAAGAGGCGGGCGCGGTGATGCCCATACTGGGCAGCGAGCCCATTTGGGGCACGCGCGCGGCGCCGCTCACGTGGGTGCTTTTTGGTGACTTGGATTGCCCTTACACACGGCGTGCTTGGCGCGCCTTGGAGGCCGTCAAGCTGAGCTTTGGCGACGACTTACGGATCGTCTTCAGGCATCGACCGCTGCGCGAGCATCCCAATGCGTTCGCGGCGGCCAGCGTGCTCGCCGGGTTGCAGCGGCGCCGCGGGCCACTCGCGTTCTTTACCGTGTTACACCGCATCTCGAGGGACGAAGCGAGCCTGACGGCCGAGCACTTGCAGGAGGTGCTGGTGGCCTCGGGCTACGCTGACTTGAAACCCGCCGAGCTTGCCACGCAGGGCGCGTCCGCGGTGCTCGCCGACCTACAACTTGCTGGGCAATTCGCCGTAAAATCTACGCCGTTTTCGTTTCTCAACGGCCAACCCATCGATGGCGAGCGCTCGCCGGCTGAGCTCGAGTCGCTGCTCCTCGAAGAGCGTCGCTCCGCGAGCTTCAGCCTGGCGGCGGGCGTGACGGCGCGCGCATTGTACGGCGCGCGGGCGAGCACCAATCTGATCGGCGTGGGGGAGTTGGCCGACACCCGAGCCTGCGTGCCCGTCGGCGGGTCGCCGAGTCGTGGTCCCAGCGACGCGTTGCTGACCGTGGTCGAGTTTTCCGACTTCGAGTGCCCTTTCTGCAAGCGCGCCGAGCCGACCCTGCATGCTCTGCTCGAGCGCTATCCGAAGGACCTGCGCCTAGTCTGGAAAGACTTTCCCTTGGCCCAGCATAAAAGCGCGCGTCTGCTGGCAAACCTCGCCGCGGATGCGTATGCGCGTGGCTCGAACACGGCATTCTGGGGGTTGCACGACGCACTCTTCACGCTTTCGGAGACGCCGGACGATGGCGCGCTGGGCGAGCTCGCCAGTAAGGCAGGCCTGGACGGGGCGCTGTTGCTCAATTCGGCGAGAGCAGGCGCTCACGACCCTAAAATTCAGGTCGATATGGCACTCGCGCAGAAACTGAGCGTGAAGGGCACCCCTACATTTTTCGTGAACGGCCGCCGCGTGCAGGGGGTGCTGCCGCCCGACCAGTTCGAGGCCTTGATCCGAGCCGAGCTGGCTTTTGCGCGCCGCATCGTGGCCCGCGGCGTGGCGCGCCAGGACGTGTACGCACTGACGTGCGACTGACGTTTCCGCCGCGCGCGTCGCGACCGGTCTTACCGCGCTCGCGCTGACTGGGCGCGCTTCGCTCCGCTGGCCGGAAAGTCGGGCTCGATTCGCAGCCCGGGGCGCGCTCTAAAGCCGCACTTCCACATGATTGCGGCGGCGTAGGCCGTCGAGCCAGGTGCGGCGCGCTTGGCTCATCTTATCCATGTACACTCGGTCACCCAGCTCCCGCCGGGCTTCCTCGAAGGGCGGAAGTTGCGACGCGTCGCGCGAGTTCACACGCAAGATCACGTAGTCGCCGTCTAGGGCCATGGGCGGCGAAGACTCGCCGACCTCTAGCCCCGTGGCCGCCCGCGCGATGCCCGGGGGAAGATCGGCGAGCTTCGTCTCCGGCAAGACACCGCCTTTTTCGCGAGTCGGGCGGTCTTGAGAAAACTCCCGCGCGAGCCGCGCAAAGTCTTGAGTGCGCGCCGCATCGGCTACGCGCTCGGCGAGGGCACGGCCGGAATTATCCCCGCCGGCGGGGATGCGGATCAAGGCGACGCGTAGGCCGAGGCGCTGACGTTCTTCGAGCACCAGCTTGTGGTACGCGAGCCTCAAGTCCTCGTCCGTCACGCGAATGCGGCCTTGCAGGCGAACATTGACGAGCTTGGCCTGCAGCAACTGACGCCGCAGCTCGTCTCGATACTGAACTTCATTGACGCCAGTGCGCGCGGCTTCGGCGAGGAGCTTCTGCTGCGTGAGCTGATTTTGCGCGGCCACGCGCGTAATGGCTTCGTCGATCTCTTTGCTGGTAACGGTGATCTTGGCCTGGATCGCCGCGCGCTCTTCCAGTTCTTCATCGACGATTTTGTCCAGCACGCCCTTGTACACCTGCGAGATGGCCGCGCTGCGTTGTGCGCCGGGCTGCACGGTCTGCGTGACTTGGACCAAGAAGGGTTGGGCGCGGGCCTTCAAATCACTGAGCAGAATCGCGCGGTCGCCAATCACCGCGACCACACGCTCGACCACCGTGGCGCGCGCGGGGGACGCCCATAGCCCGGCCGCACCGAGCAACACGGTCGAAAAAAGCGCCGACCGGCGAGCGAAAAACTGCATCAGGGGGCCCACAGCCGGGTCCTAGCACGCCTAGCGTGTCATGTGCGCGGCGTCGGCGGTGGTGACGAAGAAGTTACGCGGCCAGTGCCGGTAGTAGCTCGCTCTCAGCACGGCGCCGCCGTCATCCGGGTCGACATCATCGGCCAACTTGCCGATTACGCGTAAGAGCGAGCCTTTGCCCACGCTGTATTGGCCGATGTCGTCCTCGCTGGACAGCTTGACCAGGACGTGAAGCGTCGCGTGCTCGTGCTCGCTGACCGTGACACGACAGGTGTCCTCGTCGAAATCGTCGCACAGGTTGCGGTCGCTCAGGGTGCGCATGCTCAACGTCAAGTAGGCGCTGCCGTCATGAGCCGGGGCCCGGGCCTTCACGACGCCGAACAGGCTCACCGCGCTCTTCTTCCAGTCGTCCTTGTCGCGTTCGGCCATGACCGGGTCGTACTCGCGTGCGCCGTCGCTGGCGTCCGCCTCGGCGCTGAGAGGCTGATATTTTCGGCTGTAGCCGTACTGCCCAGCGGAGTGACAACCCAATAACGCGAGAGCCAGTAGGAACCCAAAACGGCGCATGCCGCCCGTCGACTAACACGCCGAGCGCCAAGAATCACGTCATCCCTTGGCACGCACGCGCCACGCACGCGCACGCGCACGCCGCGTGGGCCGCGTGGGCCGCGTGGGCAGAGTATTGGCCCGCGCCTGGAACGGCAGTAAGGAACGGCATGCCACATCCCGAGCTGCTGCTCCGCGCCCGCTTCGAGGCGGCGCTCGCGCGGGCGTTTGGTGCCGAGTACCAGCACACCGATCCCCTCTTGCGGCGCTCGGACCGGGCCGATTTTCAGGTCAACGTCGCGATGAGTCTGGGCAAGGCTCTGCGCCGTCCGCCGCGCGAGGTCGCGCAAGCCCTCCTGGCGGAGCTAGATCTTTCGGATCTTTGTGTAGAAGGCGGGATCGAGGTCGCGGGCCCAGGTTTCATCAACCTCACTCTCCGTAACGACGTGCTGTCGGAAGCGCTGAGCGAGCTCTTGGCCGATACCGCGCTGGGCGTGCCAAAGGCCGTGACCCCGGACGTGTGCGTCATCGATTATGGGTCGCCGAACATCGCCAAGGAAATGCATGTGGGTCATCTGCGCTCCTCTATCCTCGGCGACACGCTGGCTCGAGTGCTTGCGTTTCGTGGCCACCGGGTAGTCGCGCAAAATCACGTCGGCGATTGGGGCACGCCGTTCGGCATGCTCATCGAGCACTTGGTCGACGTGCGCCAAGAGGGACGCGCGGCCGATCTCGACCCGAGTGAGCTGGGAGATTTTTACCGCGCGGCGCGCGTCAAATTCGACACCGATCCGGGCTTTGCCGACCGGGCACGAACGCGTGTGGTTCAGCTGCAAGCGGGCGACGCGGCAACGCTCGCGCTGTGGCAACAATTCGTGAACAGCTCGAAGCGCTACATGGCCGCCGTATTCGAACGGCTGGGGGTCGGTTTGGTCGACGCCGACGTGCGCGGAGAAAGCTTTTTCAACGCGAAGCTCGGCGAGCTCGCCGATGAGCTACAGGCGCGTGGCATCGCCGTCCTCGACGATGGCGCGCTGTGCGTTTTTCCGCCTGGGTTCTCGGGGCGCGAAGCCGAGCCGCTGCCGCTGATCGTGCGCAAGAAAGACGGTGGGTTTGGTTACGGTGCCACTGACTTGGCCGCGCTTCGTTTCCGGCACGAGGTGTTGGGGGGCACGCGGCTCTTGTACGTGGTGGGCGCCACCCAACAGCAACACCTGGCCATGGTCTTTGCCGTCGCCAATATGGCGGGTTGGCTGGAGCCGCCGGTGCGCGCCGAGCACGTCTCGTTCGGGTCGGTGCTGGGCGACGACCGTAAAATGCTCAAGTCGCGAAGCGGTGAGAACATCCGGCTCATCGAGCTCTTGGATGAAGCGGTGGAGCGCGCGCACGCCGCAGTCCTAGAAAAGAACCCAGATCTTTCCGAAGACGAGCGTCGGCGCGTGGCAAGACAAGTCGGTATCGGTGCCGTCAAGTACGCCGACTTGAGCTGCGACCGCATCAAGGATTACGTCTTCGATTGGCGGCGCATGGTGGCGTTCGAGGGCAACACGGGCCCTTATCTGCAGTACGCGCACGCGCGCATTCATTCCATTTTTCGCAAGGCGGGCGACCAGCAGGCGGGTGGGGCGATCCGCGTTCTGGCACCAGCCGAGCGGGCCCTCGCCCTCGAGCTCTTGGCCTTTGGCCGCGCCGTGAGCGAGGTCGAAGTCACGCTCGAGCCGCACAAGCTGTGCGGGTATCTGTACGGATTGGCCACGAGCTTTTCGAGCTTTTTCGAGGCTTGCCCGGTGCTCAAGGCTCCGCCGGAGGAGCGCGCGTCGCGGCTGCTCCTGTGCGAGCTCAGCGCGCGGACCTTGCGCACGGGGCTCAACTTGCTCGGGATCGACGCGCCGGAGCGGATGTAACGCCGCGTTGACGCCACGCTCGCAGCCCGAGCTCGAGCGCCAAAAGCGCGAGCGCCACGAACCCGAGCTCGGGCGAAGCGTCGACGTTCTGGCCATCGTTCGCTCCGCGGGCTCGTGCGGCGCTGCTTGGCGGCTTCTGAGGTCGCGTCGTGATCTCACCCGGATCGAGCGTGACGACGCGCTCCTCCAACCGCTCGTCGGTGCGCACCGCATAGCGTCCCGCAAGCGCCGGTGAGCTGCTCTTCTGAGGGCCCCCCGAGGCCGCTGCGCGCTCGTGCACTGGCAGCGACCCGCTGGGGCCCTCGATGACCACGTTGGCGGTGGCGGGAAATTGCCAATCGCTGCCGGCCACGCTTTGCGCTGCGCCACGGCGGCTCTGCGCTTCGTTCAAAAAGTAATCGAGGAGCGCCAAGAATGCCGGTCGCAGCGGGAAGTTACTGTGTTCGACCGAGGTCGAGAGCGCGACCGTGAACAGTGCGCCGCGACCGAGCGCGCGCTCGCTCAGAAATGGCTGACGATCGGAGAACGTCGCCAATACCCGCGCCCCCAGTAGGTCGCTCGTGCCCAAGGCCGCGCGACCGCGCAGCGCCAGATCATGCAAGCTGGAGGCTTCGGGGCCAAGCCAAGACAGCGAAGCTTCGTCGATGTCGGAAGGCGTCCGTGTTTCCCAATGCACGGCGCCGTGCACGAAGGGCTCTAGAGTGGCGCCGAGCGGCGTCTGCTCGGCGCGTGGCCCGAGGAACGCCACGGCGACCCCGCCGTGCTCGACGAAGCTCATCAGAGCCGTGCGCGCTTCGGGCGTGATGCCGCCCGGATCGTCGAGCAGCACGAGGGCGTCGTTTTGGAGCTCGTTCGGGTCATCGGGCAGGAGTGCCATCGGGTGCAGCGCGGCATTGCCGTCGAGCGCGCTCAAGGCCTGCTCGAGCACGGGCGGCCCACCGGTTTCGGCGGAAGCGTTGCTGGTGTCGGCCGTGACCAAGACGCCCAGCGCCGCCGACTCGGCGGCGACAGGAGCGCGATCATCGGCCTTCAGCGAGTCCCCACCGCTCAGCTCGAGCTCGGGATGTTGGAGCTTGGGGTCGAGCTCCAACGTCAGCTCTTGCACGCCCGCGCGCGGCGAGAGCGGCGAAGCCGGCTCGTTTTTTGCGCCCACGAGCGACACGGCGCGGCCGGCGGCTGCCGCCGGCGAGGTGCACGCTACCCGGCCTAGCGCGCGCCGGCCGCGGCGCTCCGCGCTCACGAGCGCGCAGTTTTCGAGTGGCTTGGCCAGGTCAGGCAGCGGGGTCCAGAGCGCCGGCTGGCCTTCGGGCAGGGCATCGCCAGCCAGATCGCTGAGTAAGACGACGCGCTTGTCGCGATGGGAGAGCCCCGCGAGGCTGGTACGCGCCAAGCCGACCGCGGAGCTCAAGTCGGTGCTTCGGTCGCTCGCGCCGAGCTCGCTCAGGGTCCGGCGCGCCGCACTGAGGTCCGTTGTCGCCGCGAGCGCCAGACGAGCGGGTCTGCCCGCGAGCACGATCGCAATCGCATCGCCCTCGCGGGCGGAGCTCAAAAGCTCGCGGGCGGCCTTCGTGGCAAGCTCCCAGCGCGAGCCATCTGGGCCCTGTGCGCGCATGCTGTGCGAATCATCGAGCACGAGCGCAAGCGCGACCGAGCCGCCGGCGTCGCGGCTCAACGCCAGCCGCGAACAGCGCACGAACGGCGTTGCGCCGATCACGGCCAAGCAGAGGATGAGCAGCGCGCGCAGCGAAAGCAGCGCACGGTCCTCGAGTGTGGCTCGCTCGCGCGCCACGGAGCGCGCGGCGGGTACCAAGCCGGCGGGCGGGAACGCGCGCTCGCGGGCCTTGCCGCGGCGTAGCAGGTGGGCGGCGATCGGAAAGACGATGAGCAAGCCCACGCCCAGGGCGGCGGCGACCAGAAAGCTCACCCGAGGCCTCCCACCGCATCCAGCACTTTTCTGACGGCTTTCACCGGATCATCGCCGGTTCCCAGCGAAACCAGGGAGCCACCACGGCGAAGCAGACGTTCAGACCAAGCGCGATCCTGCTCGGCGAGGGCAGCCAAGTAGCGCGGCCGCGCGCTGGCGGCGTCGGTTTCAACGCGCGCATTGCCTTCCATCGCGCGAAGGTGAAGGGGCCCGGTGAAGGGGAAGCTGAGCTCGTCGGGATCCAGCACCCGAGTAACGGCCAGGGACTTACCGCGCACGCCGAGCGAGCTCAGGGCGTTCTCTGCACCGGTCGGCAGATCCAACAGGTCGCTCAGCACCACCACGCTGGAGCCGCGCGACGCGCGGCGTTCCACTCGCGCCACCGCCCGTTCGAGCGCCGGAAGATCGGCGTGCAAGTCGGCGTTCGGAACCGCCGTTTCCAAGGCGCCGACTACACGCTCGAAGGCCTCGCGACCACCGGCGGTCGACAGCTCCACCGTGCGTTCGCCGCCTAGCCAATCCAAAGACACACGGTCGCCCGCGCCCACGGCTATCTTGGTCAAAGCAGCGGCGATCAGCGCCGCAAACGCGTACTTCGGGCCTGGTGCCTGCTCGCCTCGGTAACTCATGGAGGCGCTTGCATCTACCAGCAGGCACAGCGTGCGGTCGGTTTCCGTCTCGAATTGCCGAACCAAAAGCTCGCCATGGCGTAATAGCGCGTGCCGATCGATGAAGCGCAGATCATCACCGGGTACGTAACTGCGTTGGCCTCCGAACTCGATGCCTGCACCGCGCCTCCGGCTACGGTGACCGCCCGCGTACACGCCGTCGGCCACGCTTTTCGCACGTAAGCGCAGGGGCGCGAGCTTGCCCCAATCGAGGGCCCGGCGAAGCGCGCTCACCTGCCACCGCGCGCGCACGCGGCCAGGATCTTCGGGCTCAGCTCGACCGGATCGAGCGTGGCCTGCTTGTCGCGCTTCCGCCACTCCGTACAGGCTTGCGTGGCGAGGCCGGTCGCTTCGAGTGCCACGTAGGCCTCCAGTAACTGGCGATTGACGATCGCCTGCTCCGGCTCGGTCAGCGCGCCGGATGCCAAGAAGCGGCTGCCGCGGCTGGCGGCGTCCACGTAACGGCCGCCCTTGACGTCGGCGATCAACGCGGGAATCTCCTGCGCGACTTTTCTTTGTGCTTCGCGCAGATTGCCCATTGCCTCGGAACAGGTAGCGCCGGCGGATTCCTGGGCAGCTTTCCTGCCTGAATCACTCAACGGCAGATCGGTGAGTGGCACTAAAACCACGTCATTCGGCTCGATTTTGTGACCGTTTAGGCCATTGTAACGGTCTAGCACCCAGGCCTTGTTCATATCGCCGTAATACTTGAAGGCGATGGTGACCAAAGTCTCGTTGCTGCCTGTAACGAGCACACGCAAATTATAGGGCACGACGACCTCGGCACCTTCTTCCGGCGCCAGCCACGGGTTCGAGCCATTGGCGATGGAAAGCACGTCCGAGCGGTTGGCCGCGCCCAGTAGCTCCGCGGCCAGCGCGTCCCAGGTGTCGCCGTGTTTGATGGTGTGGTGCCCGACCGACGGCACTTCCAAGCGCATGCCCTTCACGATCGGCGAGCCCCCTTCCAAGCCGAGTAAGTTCGCGTCGACCAAGAATTTCTCGTATTGGATCTTGCCGTAATAGTGCTCGGCGATGGAGGCCAACGTGTCGCCTTGCACGACCACGTGTGTAAAGGCGCGGGCCCGGTTCTGCACGCAGCTCGAGCCCAACGCCAAGAGAAATGCCAAACCGATCCGAACGTTCATGACCGGCCGAGCCTAGCTCAAACGGTGCTCAGCGGATCGGCGTCCCGCGTCGAAACCAGGACCGCCAGCTGGTGCTTCGAGAGCTCACGGATGCGCTCGGCGAGCTCGGGCAAAAACCCGCGTTCGGTGTGGGAGTGCTCGGCCAAAATCACGCTCGCCCCCGAGCGCACCTTGGCCAAAACGTCGTGGTGACGCATTTCTCCCGTCACGAACAAATCCACGCCGCGCACCGCTTCGAACGAGCTGCCGCCGGCACCGGCGCAGAGCGCGACCCGTGAGATGGCAGTTTCTGCGTCCGGCCGAGCGACGCGGAGCACGGCGACGCCAAGGTGCGTCTTTAGGCGGTCGACAATGGCGCCCAGCGTGGCCGGCGTGTCGAGCTGCAGGCGCCGGCCCGCGCCGGCTTCGGGCCTCAGCGCGTTCGGCACGATGGGTACGCTGGGCCCCTTGCCCACGCCGCGCGCCAGCCAGTCGTTGACGCCACCCGGCGTGGCGTCGAGCGCGCTGTGGGGTGAGTAGACGGCTAACCCGGCCTCGAGCGCGCGAACCAACACGCGCTCTTCGCTCGACGAGCCACGCAGGCGTGTGAGCCCGCGAAAGATCGGTGGGTGGTAAGCGATCACGAAATCGGCTCGCGCGTCCAGTGCCTCCGCCAGCACGCTTTCGTTGAAGTCGATACACAGAAGTAGCCGCTCGAAATCTTGGGTTGCGGCCCGGCTCGGCTCGACCAGTAAGCCGACATTGTCCCAAGCTTCGGCCAGCTCGAGCGGTGCAATGTGCTCGAGCAGCGCGAGCACTTGCGAAAGGGTGCGACTCATTGGACAGGAGCATACCCCGGCTATACTGGCGCGCGCGGTTCCGAGCTAAGCTCGCCAAGTGGCTCACCGCTGGCTGCTTTTCACTGGCCTCCTGTCGAGCACCCTGGCGAGCTGCTTGACCGCAATGCCGCCGTCGCGCGACCGGCCAGCGCGCGTGCTGGGTCCAGTCGAGGCCTTCGCGTGGCCTGACGGTGCCCGCGCCGCGGTGTCACTCACTTACGACGATGCCATTGCGAGTCAGCTCGACAACGCGGTGCCCGCGCTCGCTCGGTACGGCCTGCACGCGACCTTCTTTTTGACGGGTCACGCAGACGCGTTACGCGCCTCGCCGGAAAGCTACCGCGCCTTGGTCTCAGCGGGCCACGAGCTCGGCGCGCACACCATGGATCACCCGTGCGCCCGCTCCTTCAGCTGGGTGAAACCGGGCTTTGCGCTGGAAGACTACGACTCGACTCGAATGGAGGCCGACCTGCGGGAGAACCGCCAAGAACTGCAAGCGCTCGCTCAGCCGGCGCCATTTTCGTTCGCCTATCCCTGCGGCGCTACTTGGATCGGCGCCGCTCACGCGAGCTACGTGCCACTCGTAAAAGAGCTGTTCATCGCGGCGCGCGGCTCAAACAGCAGAGTCTGCGATCCGTACCAGGATAGCTTGTTCGAGGTGCCGAGCGTGCCGGGCAACCTGAGCGGCAGCGAGCTCACCGCGTGGGTGGAACGCGCGTTGCTCGTGGGCGGCTGGGTCGTCTTCACTTTCCACGGCGTTGCTGGGGATTACCTGACGGTCAACGCGGACGCTCACGAAGCGCTGCTCGGCTATCTTGCGGAGCATCGGGCCAGCATCTGGACCGAGCGTTTCGGGGCAGTGGCTCGCTACGTGGCGGCCAAGCGCGGCCGCTGAGCTCGCTCAGTCGCCGAAGCGAATGTTTTCCGAGGACCGCGGCGACACGCGCTGACGCGCCATCGACTGCGGATACTCCGAAACTAGGCCTGCTCGGGGGACGTCGTTCAAAATTCGCTCCAAATCGCGCGCGGAGGAGGGGCGCTCCGCGGCGCGCTTGCGCAGGCAAAGCATCACGGCCGCGTCTAAGCCCTCCGGGATCTCGAGCTCGGGTCGAAGCACGCGCATGGAGCGTGGAATTTCGCGCTGATGGAGCTCGAGCAGCTCCCGTCGATTGCGACCGCGGATCGGCAGCTCGCCCGTCAGCGCCTCGTACATCAGCACCCCGAACGCGTATAGATCAGTGCGCGGATCGACGGGCGCGCCGATACACTGCTCTGGTGACATGTACTCGGGCGTACCCAAGGTATAGCCGTCCTGGGTCAGGGACTCGGACTCGCCCAGCTTGCTCATGCCGAAATCCAGCACTTTGATGCCGTTTTCGTCACAGATGAAAATGTTTCCGGGCTTCAAATCCCGATGCACGATGCCGAGCCCGTGCGCCGCGGTCAGCGCATGGCAGACCTGGATGAACATGGGTATGCCGAAGCCGGGCGCGACGGGGCCCTGCGCTTTCAAGCGCTGGGCCAAGCTCATCCCGTGCAAAAGCTCCATCACCACATAAATGGAGCCGTCCGGCATTTGACCGAGATCGAGGGTGCGGACCACGTTTGGCTGCTCGATCGAGCCTTGTACGCGCGCCTCGCGGCGCAGTCGCGCGATCTCGGAAGCATCGACGGCAGCCGCGCCGCGCAGCACCTTGATCGCGACCTTCGCGCCGATGCCCATGTGCTCTGCCGCGTATACCGCGCCGATGCCGCCAGAGCCGATGCGACGCAGAATCCGATATTTCCCGCCCAAGGTTTCGCCCGCCAAATCCCCCGCGGCTTGGTTGAATTGACCACGTGCCTCGAGCCCTCGCTCGAGCGCAGCGATGCGGTTTCTTTCGAACACGCGTGACGCCCGCTCCTGCTCGACCTTTTCGGTCAGGCGCCCGATGGCGGCGCCGAGCACGGCGCCGGCCAGCGTGGCGATGCCCGCCGCCAGCTCGCTGCCCGCGGCGAGGACC
>CAHJWM010000049.1 GCA_903642325.1 Myxococcales bacterium
CTCTCCCAGCCCGCCGCTGCCTGCGGTGGCCGCGGATGACCCGCCTGCCGAGGCGCCGCCCAGGCTGGTCGTCGAGCCCGCGGAGGCGCCGCCGACGGAAGCCCCAGCGCCATTGAATGGCAGGGCACCGGCCGCGCTGTCACCGCCGACGGCGTCGATCGGCACGGGGGGCGTTTTGTTTGAATCGACGAAGCAAGCGCTGAACGCGACAGTGAGCATCGGCGCGTATAAAATCGAGCGATTACGGCCGGTTAGCATACGAGCTCCGGGCTTAGCATACGAGCTCCGGGCATGGATGAGCCTTGGGAGTTGAGTCGGATCGGACTTTCGACTGTGCCATGGATGGAGTTTGGAATGAATGGGCTAGTTAGACAGCCCGCCTGGGCGAAGCTCTCGACGCAACTGCATAGTGTCCGCCGCGCGCGCATTCATTACGCGCGGTCCGCGCGGTCCGCCCCGGTTAGCGCGAAAGCCGAAGCGAATCGGGCGCTTCCGGTAAGCGACGCCGCTCACGCTGTAGGCGCTGGGGCGACACGCTGGCGGAGAGCGCGAAGCCCGCATGGAGCAGCAAGCCTAGGCCCCAGCCGAAGACTGAAAACAGCACCCACCATTGGCCGGGCGTGGTCAAAAAATTGATCGCAAACAGCACCGCGTTGACCGAAATAAAAACGAACGCATGCGCAGCCACGGCGCGGCGCCGCCGCGACAACACGCGCCCGACAGCGAGCTCGGTTTGCCGCGTTTCTCGATGCTCGATCGCCGCGCTTTCCATGGCCGCTTTCGAGAGCCCGACGCCCGCGCCGATGGCTAACAGGTCCTCGTGCGACACGCCGCCCGCTGGCCGCTGCCCGAGCGCGCGGTCGACGATCGCGCGCACTTCCTCGTCGTCGTAGAGGCGATCTTGAGCCATCTTCGGGGGCGAGCTTAGCAGACCCATTGCGCTCCTGGCCTGGATGTCACGCGGCGCCGCCGAGACGGCGCATCGGCCGCACCGTACCCAAAGCGGCGCGGCCGCTTTCCCCAATACGCCACGCGTGTGACGTTGCGGCGTGACCCATTCGGCCCCCGAATAGCCATAACGCGCCCTGCTGAGCCCGGTACATGGCTTGCACGAGCGCTTTCGCCACAGATGAAGACCCACCTCACCGTCCCGAATCACGTTCACGAGAACATCGACGCAATCGTCGCGCTGCGGGCTCAGGAGGAGCGCGCGCTGTCCGCCGAGCAGCGCGCCATCGAGGGCGTCACCGGGTTCATCGGCCAACCCCGCTGGCTCTACGCACTGTTTTTGGTGACCTTGGTTTGGGCCGCGTACAACGGGCTGGCCCCGCGGTTTGGCTGGGCGGCATTCGATGCCCCGCCATTCTTTCTGCTGCAAGGCATCGTGGGCTTCTACGCAGCGGTGATGACGACCATGATTTTAGTCACTCAGCACCGGCAGCGGAACGAGGAGCAACGGAACGCGCACTTGGATTTGCAGGTTAATTTGCTCGCCGAGCAACGTACGGCCAAGATCGTCGCTTTGCTCGAGGAGCTCCGGCGTGACTTGCCGAACGTGCGCAATCGCGTCGATCCGGTCGCTGACGCCATGCAACAGGCCGTGCCGCCGCACGCCGTAAGCTCTGCCATCGACCACACGTTCAACAAACCCACCTGAGGGAGAATGATTCGCGACGCGCGTCGGTGCGAAACGGTGGGACGCAGCAAGGCGTTTCGCTTCTATCAATGCCTCCTGGTGATCGGACTGAGGACGCCGCTTCCGGCGACAGGCTGGCACGCGAACTGCAGCAGCGGGTCATCGTGATGCCGCGCCAGTTCCGGGCCGGCGCAAACTAGGAGATTTTCATGATCCGATTCGAAATTCCGGCGGTTCTCGTTTCGTTGGCCTTGCTCGCCGGCTGCGCCAACAGCAGCGACAAGCCCGCTAATGACGCCAGTGGCGCCTCCGACAGTACGAACAACTCGGCGATGGGCGCTGACGCTACCGGCACAGGCGCCGTCAACTCCAAGACGGGCACCGGCGTCGAGCCGGGCGCGCAAAGCACTAGTGGCCGCACCGACAACACCGTCACCCCGGGTAGCGCTCAAGGGACGGCCGCCCCGAGCAGCAGCCCGGGCACCACGACCGGTCAAGGCACGAGCAACATGGGCAAGTGACGAGCTCGAGGAGCTTGTATTGATGGTCACGCGCACGGTCCAAAGCCCGTAGCCTTCGGCGGCTCGAGCCGACTGTGCGCGCGGGCCGCGCGCTGCCGCATTCTGGCGAGACAACAGCGCAGACCATTGTCGTCTTTTGGCTCCGTCGGCTGTTGCCGAGGGACCGACAGCCGCACTACGGTGCTGGTGGATGGCGCACAAAAGTAGCTCGCCCCCGGCCGTCGGCAAAAAGGCGCTGCGCGAGACGAATGCGGGTGTCTTGCGCCAGGCGCTGCTGAGGCGCTTACCGCAACGACTGCGCGGCAGTGGTGAATTCAGCATCCCGCCCGCGGCGGGTCTGCTCGATCACTATACGCAGCTTTTTATCGGCGTGTTCGCGGCGATTGGTCGCGTATTTACCGCCGCGGAGGTCGAGGAGTTCCGGCTCGGGCTGAAGCAAAATCTCGAACAAGCGTGGGCCATCTCACCGTACTCGAAGGTCGTCGTCAGCTATCAAACCAACACCCCGCCGCAGACGGGTCTGCTTTGGCGCATCAACGTGCTCCGTTCTACAGTCGAAGACGAGTATGACCACTGGCTGAAGACGCGAACGCCGCCGCTCTTTGGCAAGCACCCCGATGCCAAAATCTTCGAGCTGGCGCGTGGATTGGGCGCTCCCGCCGAGGTGCCCATTCTCGACCTGGGCGCGGGCACTGGCCGTAACGCGCTTGCCCTCGCTCGCGCCGGGTTTCCGACGGACGCCGTGGAGATGGTGCCGTCGCTTGCGGCGGTGCTGCGTGAGGAAGCCGAACAAGCGGACTTACCAGTGCGCGTGTTCGAAGGCGATATGTTCGACGCAGGTTTAGGGCTGCCCGTCGGGCATTACCGTATCCTGCTCTTGGCGGAGGTCGTCGCCTCCCACTTCCGAAGCGAGGCCGAGCTTCGCGCCTTGTTTGCGCTTGCGAGTCAGCTTTTGCCAGTGGGTGGGCTCTTGGTCTTCAGCGCCTTCTTGACCAGCGACGGCTACAAGCCCGACGATGCCGCGCGTGAGATGTCCCAGGTGCAGTGGTGTAACCTTTTTACACGGCGCCAAGTGCAGGACGCAATTGGGGCTCATGCGTTCGAGCGGCTGTCTGACGAATCGGTGCAGGCCTATGAAAAGGCGCATTTAGCCGCAGAGGATTGGCCGCCCACGGGCTGGTTCGAGGCGTGGACGGGGGGGCAGGATCTATTTGATCTTCCCGCGGGAAGACCGCCTATGGAGCTGCGTTGGCTCGTGTATCGGAAAGCGGGGGCGTGAAGAAATCCGCCGCGCGAAAGATAAGATCTGGTCATCGCCCCGGCCCTCGAGGCGACAAACTAGCCAGATGAGAGCTTGGCAGCGGATGGTCTCGTGGTTGGGCTTAGGGTTCGCGCTCCTCAGCTGCTCGGCGAATAAGTCCGCGGGCGATGGTGGCGCCCGCGTCCAGGGCTCTGCGGGTGGCGGAGCGATCGCCACTACTGGAGGGACGCCGGGCATCGTCATCGACCCGAGCGGGGGCAACGGCAAGACCGAGGTCGTGGACGAGGACAACCCCGTGACCTGTGCGGACGCCATGACCAATCGCAGCTACATCGGCTGCGAGTTCTGGCCGACGGTGACCTACAACCCCGTGTACAAAGAATTTTCATTCGCGGTGGTCGTGGCCAACGGTGGCGCGAACGAGGCGCAGGTGAAGGTCCAACGCTTGGGGGCGGACGTCGCAACCGCGACGGTGGCCGCGGGTGGCCTCACGACCATTCGGCTGCCCTGGGTGCCAGAGCTCAAGGGGGCCGAGTTCGATCACACCGATTTGAATGCTGGTGCGCGGCGTAAGGAATCGGTGCTGTCGGTGGGCGGCGCCTACCACCTCACGAGCAGCGTGCCGGTGACGGCCTGGCAGTTCAATCCGCTCGACTATCAGATGCCGGCGGCGAGCTGTCCGGGGCTGCCCGCGGGCGCCACCAATTGCTTATCGGTGAGCAACGACGCATCGCTCTTGCTGCCCACGACGGCCATGACCGGCCATTACCGGCTGTTTGGGCGATCGGCGCGCCTGGAGGGCGGCCAAGAGCCGCTGACCAGCTCGCAAGGCGGCTTCGCGATCACCGCCACCGCGGCCAACACCGTCGTGCGCGTTCAGCTCACCGACCAGCGCAAGGCCGAGGTCGGCACGGGCGCGAAGATCGGCGCCGCTACGCTGGTTGCGGGTCCGGGCGTGACGGCGGGGATGCCCGGCGACACCGTGACTTACACCATGAATGCGGGCGATGTGATCGAGCTGATGGGCAGCTGGGGCATGTATGAGCCCGAGCCGCACGGCGACTTGAGCGGCAGCGTGCTCAGCGCCGACAAACCGGTACAAGTCATCGCGCTCAATCCAATTTTGACGTGCGTGCCTACCGCCGCCGACGGCAACCCGGATCACATCGAGGAGACGGTGCTGCCCGCGGAGGTGATCGGCAAGACCTACGTGGTAGCGCCGCCCACGGGTCCCTCTTCGCCGACGGGTGCGGTGCGCGTTCCCGGGCACATGGTGCGCTTCTTCGGCAACGTAAACGGGACCACGCTCACGTACACGGGCTCAGCCCCGGCGGGAGCGCCCACCCAGCTCGCCGCGGGCGAAGTCGTCGAGATTGGGCCGGTGATGGACGGTTTCGTCGTTACGGCCGACCAACCCTTCGCCATTGCGTCGATCATGCTGGGTGGCACCAAGCAAGATCCCGGCGGCACGCGCGGCGATCCATCGTTGACCATGGAAGTTACGCCCGAGCAGTTCAGAAAGCAGTACACGTTCCTCGCCCCACTCACTTATCTCGAGAACTACGCGGACATTTTGCTGCCAACCGGCGCGAGCGCGACGCTCGACGGTAAGCCGCTCACTGGCGCATCCACGCCCATTGGCAGCAGCGGCTGGAGCGTGGTGAGGGAAAAGCTCGGTATGGGCAACGGGCAAGGCGCGCACCGCCTCGAGGGCACCGCCAAGGTTGGCCTGCAGGTGCTCGGCTTCGGGCTCGCGACGAGCTACTGCTACCCGGGCGGGCTCGGTCTGGCGTTGATCAGCGAGCCCCCCGAAATCGTCGTCAAGTGAGGCGCGTGCGAGCGAGGCGCGTGCGAGCGTTGGCGCTGGGTGATCTGCCGGCCACGCCGCCGAAGGTTGCGTGTTGATGAGGCGTGAACGGTGACCATCAACCGGATGCGTAGAGCTGCGGCGATCGGTCAGGATTCGAATTGCCCGTGCTAGAGCCCGCAGCGCATATTTGCGTCGAAATTCGGCGGCGCGGCACTAGAGTGGCGCTTCCATGCAGACACCCCGGCTCGTTTCGCGTTTCTTTCTTATGCTCGTGCTGAGTGGCGTGGCCCTTGGCTGCAACACCGACCCGGCGAAGGGCAAGACCCAGGCGACGGTGGGGAGCGCATCGGCGCCAGTCGTCGCCACGCCGCCCGCCGCGGGCGCGGTCAGCTACGCGTTCAGCAACGAGGGCTCGAAGGTCGAATTCGTGGGCGCCAAAGTCAGTGCCAAGCACGAAGGCTCGTTCGCGGCATTCCGCGGCACGATTGGCTTGGTCGATGGTGATCCGAGCAAAAGCAGCGTGAACGCCGAAATCGACATCGCTTCGCTGACGGTCGAGCCCGCCAAGCTTGCCGGCCACTTGAAAACCCCAGACTTCTTCAACGCAGAAAAATTCCCCAAAGCGGCCTTCGCTTCGACCTCGGTCAAAGCAGGAGGTGAAAGCGGCGCGACGCACACCGTGACCGGCAACCTCGAGCTGCATGGCGTGACGAAAGCCATCACCTTTCCTGCGACCATCAAAGTCGAAGGGGACGCCGTGTCGGTCGACGCTGAATTTGCCATCAATCGCAAAGACTTCGCAATCAACTACCCCGGCATGGCAGACGACCTGATCAAAGACGACGTCTTGATCAAGCTGACCCTGCACGGCAAAAAGATACCGTGATCAGCGAGATGCGGAGCGAGCGCGCTTCACGCGGCCAAGCTGGCGCGGCTCGCGTGAGCGCCAGACGCTCGATGATCTCCGAATCGGGAACAATGAACGATGACGCCTGCGACCTCATAGCCCGGGCAGGTGGATCAAATTCGCGCCGAGCGCGGAGCCGGCGAAACCGAGGGGAGCCAGGGCTTGCGGGTTGAGGGCGTCTAGGCGGTATGTCCAGACTTCGTCGGCGACCTCACTGCGCACGGAGAGCGCGCTCGTGACTCGATCGGGGCCGGTCATCTTGATTTTGTCGAAGGACACCCCGGCTTCGCTCAGTTGCGCTTTGACGCTGGAGCTCTCGAGGAGGGCTGCGCCGATGCGGCCGGTGTCGAGCCAGAGCAAGAAGTGCTGAGTGTCGGGCAGGGCGGCAAGCGCGCTCTTGTGGGCAGGGTCTTCCTTCAGGCTGCGTTCGCCTCTGGAAAACGCGGCTTCAGCGCGGTCGTTTAGGGTGTTCGAGCCGGCGCTCACGAACAGGTGATTGTCGATGAACTTCACGCGCACACCGATCGCGAGTGGCATGCCGCGCGGAGCGAGCGAGAAACCGGTGCCGTCGGAGGTGACGGCTACTTGATGTACCGAAGGCAGAAGCTTGGTTTTGAGCTGAGCGGCAAGCTGTTGATATTCACTTTCGTTTTTCAAGGCTAATAACCACGTGAGGTTGAAGTGGGCCAGCGCCTGGGGTCCAACGCCGAGGGTATCGAGCGATGTATTGGCCTCCGCGGCGATGCCTAACGCGCTCTGCCCTCCCACTCCGTCCAGGAGCTTGACGGCCGTCACACCGAGCAACGATTCCATTTGGCGGAGGCCTCCTTCGACTTGTGCACGCGCGCTCGGTTCGACGGAGCCTACCTGGTCGAGGATGAGCTTCTCGGCTTCGGCTCCAGTGAGCTTGCTGCGCGTCGAGAGCGCAACGTACGCCAGGGTTTCTTCGGGTAGGCGCTGGCCAAGAGTCAGCGCCTGTGGCGCTTCGTAGGCGCTAGAGCGCGGCAGCTTCGTGCCGATGAAATGACCAGTCAGACTAGTGACGAAGCCCGCAGGCTGAACGCGAAGGCTACCCGTGATCGGGCCGGAAGGAGTCAAATACCCGTCGACCAGCTCTTTCAGTCTGGCATCGGGCCTACCGCTCAGCACCCCCGGGTCGAGAAAGGCACGCAGCCGCGCGCCCTTGTCGAAGTCTTTGCTAGCCGCTTGAAATGACAGGTTTTGCTCGATGCTGGGAGCGCCTGATTCGATCACCGCGGCGGTGTCGGTGATCATGGCTTCGTTGCCGATGGCCAGTAGCTTGGCTTTCGGGAACCAAACCAGCGCTTCTTTCGAGTCTGCGCTGAGTCGAACGGCGGATAACTCTTTGAGCAGTGCTTCTTGGCTTGCCCCCGGCGCGGTCTCTTTGCGTGTGAGCTGGTAACGCCTGCCGGTAATGCCGACCGAGCCGGCGGCGACGAAGCGCGCTGACTTGAGCAGTGTTTCAACGGGCGAGCCGTTCTTCATGCCTAGCGCGAGCAGGGCCTCGGGTGTCGTCGCGAGCTTGCGGCCAGCGACGCCAAAAGTTTCGGTCGACGCGAGCAGGGTGACCGCGTCCGTCTGGGAGATGTCGAACGCCGTCGCGACGGCGCTGGACGCGCTGTCCAACAATTGCTTGTCGTCACGTAGCGACGTATCCAGAAATTGCACCTTGCGCAGGTCCGCGGCCAGCTCGTGCACGCTCGGAATCTCGATCATGAAGTCGCTGTTTTGCGGCATACTCGCGGTCATGCTGCGCGCGCCGCCGCTGGAGAACAGCAGCACATAGGCCGCGACCGCCCCGCCCATCAGCAACAGCACGAGCCCCGCCGCAACCGCAGCGAGCAGAAGGCCGCGCTTATTGTTGCTCGTTCGCGGCGCAGCGGGCGCGGCGGCTGCCGCCGCATAGCCGGGCTGCGGTGCATAACCGGGCTGCGGTGCATAACCGGGCTGCGGTGCATAACCGGGCTGCGGTGCATAACCGGGCTGCGGTGCATAACCGGGCTGCGGCGCGGCCACCCGCAAGGCAAGCGCTTCCGCGAATGCCGGTACCGCGTCCAATGGCAGCCATTGACTTTGGCCGACTGGGCAGACACCTCCCTCCCGGAGGTCGCCGGTTCTAATCATGTGAACCAAGCGCGCTTCTTCGAACGGGCCTTCAGGAGCGGCGCCGCGGCTGAGATAGTACATTGCCGCAACGGTAATCCCGGGTGCGCGGCGATTCAACGCTACGGCGACTCTGGCCCTTCCGCGAAAGATGCGACTGCTGGAAAGGGGCCAGCGCTCCTCGCGGATGCGTGGCGTGCGGGCTTGTGATCGCGAGGCAGTTTGGAAGCGCCGCCGGCTTCGTCTCGGCAAGCCCGCGTGGCCAGCGGCGCCCTCACTGGCGAGCTAGATGCCCGCTGGAGCGTCGAAGTTCCAGGCTTCCTTCAACATCGCTCGGGTTTTTTCTTGAGTATCGGTCGGCATCAGCTCCTTGTCCTCTCGCAGCTCCTCCACCACGATTTTTGGCAGGATACGCGACAAGTGCATGATGATGCGCGTGGTGTCCGAGTAGCCACGCTGGGCCAATTGAGCCGTCTCCTCGTCTCCGAGGGAAGTTGCGGTCGTGTGCAGCATCAACCAGGCCACGCCTAACCCACTGAAGTAAGTGTGGTCGTCGCGCATGCTTTTGGCCGTCTCAGATGGCCGCACGGCGTTGACCAAGCCGGCAGCGACGCCCGCTACGGCGGCGACCGCGTCTTTGACGGGCTGCGTAGAGCTTCCGCCCAATGACTTGATGCGATCTTCTAGGGCCGATTTCTGTTGCTTGAGGGTGCTCTCGAAGGCCGCCACCGCAACCTTTGCGTCCTTGTGACTCACGTCCTTCAGCTGCTCGACTTGACGGTGAATCGCCTGCAGACCGTGGGATACGAGAGCGTGAACGTCGCTGGTATAGGTCGTGAGGACTTCGTTGCGCTTATCGGTGGTCATATTGTCTACCTATTCGTTTGGGAAAGACCAACCGCAGTGCACGAAGCGAACCAATCTCGGCCCTATCGCCGCAAAAATCTCGGAGTTAGACAACCACGTCTAGGTATCAAGAAAAGCGGCCAACTTGCCGCGCGCCGCCGGCTTGACCGGAGTCAGCGCGCGAGGGAGCGCGCGATCCAGATGATGAGCGCGATGACCAAAAACACCGCGATCACTCCCACCCAAACCCCCGCCTTGAAAATCCCACCAACCACCCGGCAGCCCTCGAGCGACGAGGCGAGCGGTACCAGCACGAGCGCGGCCGGCAGCTTAGAGCGCAAAATGTTCATGGCGCCCGCAACGCAAAACTCGGACCAGTGCGGCGGTTGGGGCGCGCTGGCAACTCTGAGGCCTAAACGAGTCACTGGGCTCGAAGATGCGAGGCACTCTGCCCGCACGCCGCGCGCTTCGCGCGCGAAAGGATGACGCGAGGCCTTGCCAGTTCGTACCGGGCCGCCCCGCTTCGCCCCGGGGCCGGCTCAACCGCGACGTTACGGCTCATTCGTCTCGCCGGTCACTTCGTAGCGCCGATCCTCCGGCCTTTGGGCAAGTGTTCGCTAATTGCGGTCGACGCGCGCCCCGGCCTCTATATTCTGTCTCGATGGATTTGCACGTGCCCGGGCCCGCGCTCGGCCGGTCGAATGGCTCGTCGAGCCGGCTTCTGTGGCTAGCACTCGGCGCGCTCCTGGCAACGGCTTTGCCGCTCGCGATTGACGTCATCCACTACTGGCAGTTCGAACATCACGAGTTGGCGCCGATAGCGGTGGGGCGTGACTGGCCTCTCGAAACGTCGGGGGTCAAACCCGACAAAGTCCTAGAAGGGCACCCTACCTTTCTCACGTACGTGTACGCCCGGTCGCAAGACGTCGCGAGTTGGTCGGGGGTCTGGGAGTGCAAGGGTCCAACCAAGGCTCGCTTCGTCTACACCTTGGACGAAACCGTTTACGTTTTGGAAGGCAGCGCCAATATCGAGTACGACGGCGTGGTTCATGCGTTGCATCCGGGCAGCGTGGCGTTCTTCCCCGCCGGTTCGACGGCCACGTGGGACGTGCCAGAGCGCATCAAGAAATCTTTCGTGCTCAGTAACCCGGGTCGCCTGAAGCGCTGGGCCCGGCGCTTGTTCTTTTCATACCCGAAGCGTGCTGAGTGAACGAGCAACGCGGCGACTGACAACACCGTGAGAGTAAGCCTAGAGCGGGAGGCCAAGCTCGCTCAGCAGGGCCTGCGCGTGATCGACCCCGCGCAGTAAAAAGAGAATGTAGCGCAGATCGACGTGAATGCTGCGCGTGCTCGGCATGAAAGCCCAATCGGACGCAACGGACTCGTACGTGCCGTCGAACGCCAGGCCCACGAGCTCGCCGCGCGCGTTGAGCGTGGCAGAGCCAGAGTTGCCATTCGTAATGTGCACATCACTCAGGAAATCGACGGGCACGTCGCCGAGTGATGGGTCGGCGTAGGGCGAGCCACTCGAGCTCTTGGCGGCGATCAGCACTCGTTCAGGCGCATTGAACGGGGCTGTGCCGGAATTTTTTGCAACCATTTGCAGAACGCTCGTGAACGCGCCCATGGCTGCCCCGGGCTCGCCGGGGGGGGCGCGCTTCACGGTGCCGTAGGCAATGCGCAAGGTGCCATTGGCGTCGGGGGCGACCGCGCCCTTTTCGAGGGCAAGCAGGGCCTGCAAGTAACGCGGATAAAGGAGCAGCAGACGCCCCTCGAATTGCTTACGGCGTAGTATCACCGCGCGAAGCTCCGGATAAAGCTTGGCCATCATGCTCACGATCGGATCGGGGTCGAGAGCCAACGCGGCGAGCTCCGCGTGCTCGAACAGGCCGAGGCGAAACTTTTCCTCGCCTAGACGCGTCTTTTCGTACAGTTTTGCGACGGCGGCGCTGATGGCGCCGTCGCTCGGCTCACTGCCCGCGATGAGCGCCAGAGCCCCCGTGCGATGTTCGACCGCTCGCGCTCGATCGCGCTCGAGCGCGAGCACGAGCATGGCTTGGTCGAGCTTGGGATCGTAGCTCGCCGTTAGTGAGTTCAGCTCGTCCTTCAGGCGTGGCACGTTGCGCTCCTGATATTCGGGGTCGCGTTCCGCATCGGGTTTCTGGCGCTCGTCCGCCATACGCAGCGCGCGATAGGCGGCGAGCAGCAGCCGCGGCATCAAGATCTCGCGCTCTAGCGCGGTATCGGCCTCGCGGGTCCGCGCTTGTTGATCGAATGCCTGGTTGATATCGCCGATCACATCACCGTAGCTCGCCGTGCGCCGGGGATCGGCGGCAATGAACGCGCTCAACGCGTGCTCCTCGACCAGCTTTTGCTGCAGTAAGCCGGCGCGCTTCATGCCCTCGAGCTCGCCGAGGTGCTTCGTACGATAATTGTCGAAACCCCGGCGCCGTCCGGTCGCCTTGATGGCGAGGGCGGGGTCGTTTTTCGACAGCTCGGCGAACAGCGCTAGGTAGGCGTCGAACATCGCGAGCTGTTCGGGGTACGTGACGTATTCGGCCTGCCGCATCTCTGCGGAGGGGGCGAGCAAGGAGGTGTGACCTGGATAGCCAGCGACGAACACCAGATCGCCCTCCGCGAGCGGAGCGCTGGCGAGCTTCAAAAAGGCGGGCGGTTGGTAGGGGACGTTTCTCAGTGAGTAATCAGCGGGCTTGCCGTCCGGATCGACATAGGCGCGAAAAAAGGCAACGTCGCCCGCGTGCCGTGGCCAGCGCCAATTATCTACCTCACCGCCGAAATTGCCGATGCCCTCGGCCGGCGCATACACGATGCGAACATCGCGGATCTCGAGCGACTCGACCATGAAGTAACGAAGTCCAGCGTACAGGCTGACGAGTCCGCAGCGAACCCCCTGCCGCCCGTGCTCACAGCTCGAAACCAACTCCTTCTCCAAGCGTTCGACCTCCAACTGGCGCGCCAAGTCATCGGCAATGCCCAGCAATACCGGTCGAATCTGCGCCGTCACCTCGCTCATCTTGGTCAGCACGTTGAGCCGCGCCGAGGGACCGCTGGTTCGCTCGTCCGCCCGTGCTTTTGCCAACATGCCATCTACCAGCAAGTTTTGGCGGGGAGTGGAGTTGCGCTGTAGCGCGCCGGTTGCGCAGTGATGGTTGGTGATCACTAGGCCCTCCTTCGAAACGAAGGAAGCCGAGCAGCCATTCAAATTGACGATCGCCGCAAGCAGGCTCGACTTTGGGTCGGACAGCAGCGCAGGATCCATCGTGAGCCCGCGCTGCGACAGCTCGCTTGCGAGCGCCGGCATCTGCGCGGGCAGCCACATCCCGCCCCGATTATCGAAGGACGCGCGCGCTGGCGGCGCCGATGCCACCTGTCCGGCCGACGCCGCGCGCGGAACGTCCGACAGTGCAGGCGCGGCCGTAGCTCGAGGAGCTCGCCCAGGCGGCGCACAGGCACCCCCGGTGGCGAAAACCGCAACCGCGATCATCCCCCTTCGAACGAGCGAGCTTGGCTTTGACATGGGTAGCGAGCCTACCCCGCGACTGTCGAACGCACAGCCGCGGAAAGTGCAAGCTCCCTCAATCCAGCGCCGTATGACTCTGTCATCGCGTCTGAGAGCTGGACTTCACAAAAGGCTGCCCTGTGCGGGCCTGAGCTCTTCGCCCCGGGCCAGGCTCTCCGAGACCCGCTCGAACTCCTGCCGGTCACTCCGCTGCTGGGCCTCGGATCGGCGGGACTCGGCCAAAATAGGCAACTTCATGCGGGGGATTTGGCTCAGCTGCTCGCGGTGACGAGCCAGGTAGGCCCAATACAGTGCGGGTAGCGGGCACGTGGTCTTCGGATCGAAGCGGCAGCCTTTGCAGTAGTCGCTCATCTTGTCGATGTAGCCCGAGCCGGCCACGTAAGGTTTCGTCGTCATCAGATCTCCGAGCCCGAAGGTGCCCATACCGTGCACATTGGGTTCGACCACCCAATCGTAGGCATCGACGTACGCAACCCAAAACCAATCGCTGAGCTCGCGGGGTGAAATGTCGAGCAGCATGGCAATATTCGAGAGCACCATCAGCCGCGTGATGTGATGGCTGTAGCCGTCCTCCCAGACTGCCGAGACCACCTCATCGAGACAACGTAAGCCGGAGGGCACGGCCCAGTACGCCGGTGGCACCGGGCGCTCGGCACCGAGCACGGAGCTGAGCGAGCCTCCACCGCCAGGCACCGCTTGCGCCCAGGGCGTACGGCGCCAGGCGCCATACCCGCCATCGCCGGGCGCGCTGGCACACGGTTGCGCTCGCCCATTGACGATGCGAAATCCGTCCGTGGCTTCATGCACGTGCCGCATGTACTCGCGCCAGCCGAGGACCTGCCGCACGAAACCTTCCTTGCTCGGCAGGGGAGCGTCGGTCATTGCGGCGACCTCGCGCACCACGCGCGCCGCCGATAGCCGCTGCAGGTTCAGCAGCATCGAGATCTGAGTGTGGAAAAGTGCTCGTGAACGCGTGGACATCGCGTCCTCGAAGGGGCCGAAATGATCGAGGCAGCTGACCTTGGCGCGCGCCCAGAGCGCTTCTGCGTCCGCGAGCGACGCGGGCAGCTGAGCGGGGTTCAATGTGCCCGGGTGTCGAGCGAACTTCGTGCGGACGAGCTCGCACACCTCGAGTGTGATCTCGTCGACTCGAAATGTAGGCGGGCTCGGAGCCTCAGGCTGACCGGGCCAAGGCCGGCGGTTCTCGGTGTCGAAGCTGAAGCGACCGCCGAGCGGCTTGCCACCGGCCATGAGCACGTTCAGTCGTCGGCGCACGTGGCGGTAGAAAGCGTCCATGCGCCAGGGCGGGCCGGGCTGTGCCGCCTGAAAATCCGCCGTGCTCGTCAGCCAACCCTCGTGCTCCACTGGTATGAGCGCGCCACTCTCGAACAATGGCGCAAGCTCGACGCGCAGCTCGCGCTCCGCCGGTCTCATGACACGCATCTGGCCAAGCGCAGGCGCGAGCGTGGCGAGGGCTTGACCGTAGGAGGGCGCCACCACGTGCCGAATGGCGACCCCGCGGCCGGCTTGCTCGAGGGCGAAATGACGCAAATTCGTCAGTACTAGGGCGAGCTTCTGCTGATGATAGGGGCGCCGCGCGGCCTTTTCCGGACATTCGACGATGACCACGCCGAGCTCGTGGGCAGGCTCTCGCGAAAGTGGCCCAATCGCGTCGCTCAGCTGATCATACGGGACGAATATGAATCGCCGACCGCGCTCGGACACCCGTCGCGCGGCCAGAGCGCCACCAAAAATGCTCATGTCGGCTATCTTAGCCGGCGCGCGCCGCCGAGGAGTCGGAAACCTCCCCAGAAAAGCTCGGGGCCATTTGTCGATTTCAATGGATGGCTCGGGCAAGGTCGTAAAATGCGACCGAGAGCGGGGTCACGAGTAACCCGCAGTGTGACCGCGCTCGAGTGACGCGGAAGCGCCTCTCGCGCCACGTCAAACTCGTGACCCCCGAGGCGGGGGCATCGTGCGCAGCCACTGTATGGCGGAGGGCTCATCGTCGAAGACTCGGGTGAGAGTGGGCGCAATCGAGCACAGGCTGCGAAACTGGAGGACTTGCGTGGCCGATTCACCGGTCAAGATTGCGACCGGCGTGCGGCGCTGGACGCTACGGCCCAATAGCCCACTCAAGACGTCGCGTGTTTTGGGCCCGAACACTGGCGGGCCACGCCGAACATCGAAGATCATGCCGCGGTAAGGGCTGCTGGCCCTCAGCACGACGTCCAGCAGGAACGACACCATCTGCTGCGCGTTATTCGCGCCTTGCTCGGACGTGAGATCGGGCCGACTCCAAATTTGGCAGACAACGAGGCCGTCCCGCTCGGAGATCAAGTGGTTTTCGCCTTCGGTCAATCGCACACTCTGGAGTAGAGCACGATGTCAGCCAGGCGCAGAGTCGCCGCTCCCTAGTGCGCCAAAAGCAGGCTACGGCGCGGCTCACCGCTCGACTATGATCGGGCGGATGGCGCAGAACTACGCAGAGCTGATCGTGGACGGTCACCGCATTTTGCCCGCGCTGCTTCGAGACATCGCCGCGGCGGAGCGAGTGATCCACGTCTCGATCTTTCTCTTCTTTCGCGATCCGGTCGGGGAAGAGCTCGCCGAAGCTTTGGCCGAGCGAGCCCGCGCGGGATTGGACGTGCGCGTGCTGCTCAACATGGAGAAAACAGCCATGGGCGATCCGTTCTCGACCGGCGAGAAGGAGATGATGAAGCACGATCCGAACATCGACTACGACCCGACCGACACGAAGCCGTTGTCTCGAGCCCTGACCGCGGCCGGCGTGCGCGTGCAGGACACGAACATCGACTACGACGCCGAAGTCAAGGTGGCGGACGAGCGGCTGCACTCGGTCGCTCGACAAATTCGAGGCGCGATCTCGATCGATGACATGCACGTCGACCATCGAAAATTGATCGTGATCGATGGCCGCATCGCCTGGTGCGGCGGTGCAAACATCGGCGCGCAGTATATGTTTCACGTGCCCTTCGATCCGAAGAAGGACGCTCAAGTCGAGGGCGAAGAGCGGAAGCTTGCGCACCTGCCTGAGCCGTGGTGGAAATGGCACGATAGCTTGACGCGTTTCGAGGGCCCGCTCGCGCTCGAGTTGGATGCCGTGTTCCGTGAACGCTGGGTGCTCGATGGGGGAGACGATTATCCGCCCATTACGTCGACCCTCGCCCGTGAGCCGCCTCGCGGGTTAGCCATCGCCGGCGCGAGCATCCATCGCAACGAGCCCGACGAAACGCCGAACGGCGTGCGCGAGCTTTACCTACGGCTGATCCGCGAGGCGCGCCGCTCGATTTTCATCGAAAACCCATACCTTTACCATCCGGCGGTCACAGAGGCGCTGTGCGCGGCAAAGACCGCGCAGCCAAGCTTGTCCGTCGTGCTCGTGGTTCCTGCGGGGCGTCACAACGACAACTCATTCAGCCAAGACGCCCAAGAGCACGAATACGAGCATTATTTGGCGTGCGGCATAGAAGTGTACGAATATCAAAATCACTTCAACCATTTGAAAATGGCCGTCTTCGACGAACGCTATTCGATCAACGGCTCGACCAATCTCAACTGGCGCAGCCTGGAGGACGACAAAGATTTCGAGCTCGTAGTGCTAGTGGAGGACGCGCCGTTCGCCCGCTCGGTCTTGGAGCGCGTGAGGGATGTGGACTTGCCCAACGCGCGGCGCATTTCTACTTCGGACCTGCATGGGTCCTTCGCCGGCCTTCGGCGCCGAGTGCGCGACCCACGTACATTGGCGCTCTTAGCGAAACGAATGCTTTGACCTCCGGGTACGTCTGACGAACGCCTCATGATAGTCCGCAATCTTCGATGGTTACACGTAGGGAAGAGTCGATCGCTTTCCGCTGACGCGGGGACGAGCGAAGCTTGATATCAATACCGTCTTAAACCGCCGGCCACCGCCCACGCAACTTGCGGCCGTGGGGTATCGCCGGCTTCTTGTCACCGCGAATTAGGAAGCACCATGAAGACCAATTCACCTCTAAAATTCAAGCGCGCGTTGACGGCCGTGGCCGCCACTGGACTGCTCACGCTGCTCACCGCTGCTGGTTGCGGCGCGACGGACGGTACCGGCAAGCCGGTGTCCTGCAATGGGCTCGACGTGAACGTCCGCGCCCAGGCCACGGTGAAGGCCTATGGCGACGCCGCCGTTGCGCTGAACAATGCCGCCGGTGACGTGGAGAGCAAATGGCTTGCCGTGTGCAACGCGATCAATGGTGAGCTCGGTGAGGACGACACGCAAAAAAGCGCGGCCAAAGCGTGTGCGGTGCTCGATAAGCGCGTAAAAAAAGCGCTCGCTGCCGGCGTCACGGTCACCCTCAATGTGGAAGCCGACTGCCACGCCGACGTGCAAGTGCAGGCCGACTGTGAAGGGCAATGCAAAGTCGAAGCGGCGTGCGACGTGGAAGCCAAATGCGAGCCAGGCAAACTGGTGGTGGAGTGCAACGGCGCCTGCGACGCCGAGTGCGACGTGAAAGCCCCGAAAGTGGCCTGTGCAGGCAGCTGTGAGGGGACGTGCACGGCAGACGCCGCCGTCAAATGCCAGGGCCAATGCACGGGCGGCTGCTCAGACCTGAAGTGGACGGGAAGCTGCGATGCGGGCTGTTCCGCAAACTTCAGCGGCAAATGTGACGGTATGTGCAAAGGAAAGTGCGACGGGACCGAATCGTCGGCCGCTTGCAGCGGTAAGTGCGAAGGGTCATGCGACGGTACCGCCACGGGTAGCTGCGACGCAAAATGCACGGGCGGGTTCACGGGCAGCTGCTCGGCGGACTGCACGGGCTCGTGCGCGGCAACCGCAACCGCAAACTGCACCGGCAAGTGCGATGGCACGTGCAAGTACGCGCCGGGCAAGGCCGACTGTAAGGGCGAGTGTCACGGCAAATGCGAAGCCGAAGTCAGCCCTCCGACCTGCACCGGCAAGTTGGACTGCCAAGGTAGCGCTGATTGCCACGCTTCCTGCCAGGGCCAGGCGAGCGCCAAAGCAAGCTGCAGCTCTTCGGCCACCCTGGTCGTCGCCGGCGACGCCGACCTATACGCCGCGATCAACGCTCATATCGGTGAGGTCAAAGAAGCCTTCGCGCTGACGTTTGCCTTGCGAGATCCAATCATCGACTTGGCCGGCCGAAGCATCGATACCATCAAAGCACTGGGCGATGTCGGCGTACAAGGCGCGGATTGCTTTCTGGGGTCGGCCAAGGTGGCCGGCGAGGCCAGCGTCAGCATCAACGTGTCGGTGGAAGCTAGCGCCAGCGTGCAGGGCAAAGGCTCAGCCAGCACCTGAGGAGGTGCTCGCAGCCCGCAGAGTGAGCAGGTCCAAAGCCACTTAGACCACGCGCGAAGCCGCCCTGTTGACCGTCGAACGGTGAGCTGAGGCGGCTTCTGCGTGCCGTGCCGTGCCGACCCTAGCTCCTACCGCTCTGCGCTTCAGCCCAGCCACTTTCTCGCGCCGCTTTCCTGCCATTCGAGCAGAACGGTGATGCCGTCCGCCATGCGCAGTGACAACGACCGTTGTGCAAGCAAAGCGGGGAGGGCTTCGTGCCAGGTGGCGCTGGAGAAGAGCAGGGCGTAGCCATCTTCCATGGCGCGCGCCTGATCGCCTCGTCCACCGGGCACGATCATCAGGAATGCGCCGCTTACACGTGCGCCATCCGTGCCGCTTTCGATGAGAATTTTGGAATCTTGTTGGCCCGGATGCCAGACGAGCGCGGCGTTGGCGTCGGCCGCCATATCGGTCAAGAGCGCGAACGGCGCGCCGTGCGGAAGGCCGGCAAGCCCATGCGCCAAGACGGCTTTCACCTCCGTGGGCAATGAGATGCGCACGCGATCCTGATCCACCAGAACCGACACGCCGCGCGCGCGGATGCGCTTCACCTTCGCCAGTTGGCTTTCGGCTTCGGCCGGTGTGGCCACGCTCGC
The DNA here is from genome assembly GCA_903642325.1 of Myxococcales bacterium. Classification (GTDB taxonomy): domain Bacteria; phylum Myxococcota_A; class Polyangia; order Polyangiales; family Polyangiaceae; genus PMG-095. Next base: position 18,596 of record CAHJWM010000049.1, read on the forward strand.
GCGCTTCAAATCACTCCAGGTGGGAGCGGGGAATTGCCCATAGTGCTGGGCGATGCGCGCGAGCACGCGATACACTCCGAAGCTCATGGCGACGCGCAGCTCGTCATCGTTCACGACAACCGCCGCCAGGGCGTCGGCGGGCAGCGGGACGTCAGCGAGCGGGCGCGCTTCCGTGTACAATAATCCGTTGTGGCGCGCGCCAAACAAGCCGCGCTCGCCGAACTGCGTGAAGTCTCCCGGGCCTACCAGCATGCCCTCTTGCGCCCAGCGGAACGCGGTGGCGAAGAACCGACTGAGCCCTCGCATGCGCTGCGTGACGTCTTCGCTCGGCGAAACGAGCAGCGTGATCACGTACTCGCGCTGCTTATAACGTTCGAAGCCGCGCGAAAAAACGCTCAAGAAGTTACCGGGTACCCCGGCTCGAGCGAGGTGGGCGTGGAACTCAAGCGCCAACCGGTTCTTCCGCAGGACCACCGACGTTGGCTGGGCGGGGCTTGGCGCCACGTAGCTCTCGGCTGCGTCGGGCTCGGAGGCGGCGCGGCCCACTCCGAATATCTTCGACCAGACGCTCATGCGTTCATCTAACGCACACCTGCCCCCCCGTGCACCAGCGCGATGCTCCCCTCCGGCCATTGCTCCATTGGAAAGGACCGCGGTCAAACTGTCGCCGACCGAGCCCGTGAGCCAGGATCAGCAAGCTTTGAGCCGCGCGAGCGAACGAGCTACCGACTGAGCTACGCTGGAAATTGGGTTTGGTGGTCACGCGCCCCATCGGGGCTCGACCAAGCCTTCGGCGTCGCAGACGGAAGCGTCGATGCCGCCGTACGCGTGCGAGGGACGGAGCCTGTCGGCCTCGTCAGGTCGCAGACGGCGGGGAGCTCGAACGGGCCCTTGCGCACGGCTGGCTCTCATATCGGATGGTCACACGCCGCCTTCGCACGCGCCCCGCGTGAACGCGGGCCAGAGCCATCTATTGCGTGAGCACCGGTCACGCAGTTTTGCGTCACCGGTAGTCAATCCTTTGTTCCATTGCGTTCGCGTCGTGTCGCGCGACCGAGCACGCTCAGTGACGTGCCGCTTGCTTGCAGGGGATCTTGCGCGGCGCCGGGCGAAGGCCCAAGATGACGCACGCATGATTAGGATCGATAAATCTCATCGGCGATGGAGCGGGCGCGGGCTGCTGCTTCCGCTGTTTGCGTTGGCATCGGCATGCGCGTCGGATGCCCCGCAGTCCGAGGCTTCTGGAGGGGCGCCCGCAGGGACGTCGGGCGCTAGCGCCGCCGGCGGCAGCGCGCCGGGAGCCGCCGGCTCAGCAGGGAATGGGCTCACGTCGAGCGGCGGCGCGCCGAGCAGCGCGGGCGCGGTGGGTGGCTCGAATAGCGCTGGCAGGGACTCGAACGGTGACGCAGGCGGCATGCTAGGTTCGCCCGCGGGCGGCGGCAGCAGCGGGGTGGGCGGCGCCGCTGGCGGTTCCGCTGGCGGCGCTGGGTTTGCCGGCACGAGCGGCGCATCGTTTTGGGGACCGACCGGGCCGAAGAAGCAATGGTCTTGTCCGCCGCCGCCGTACCCGGCGCAAACCCTCGGGCCTGCCACGAATATCTGCGCCGGCTTCACCTACAACTACGGCTACAACGAGGGGCCCACCTGGGTCGCCAGCCAGAACGCCTTCTTTTTCTCGAACTTCACCTCCGGTTCGAATCTGGGCGGCGACATCATCAAGTACACACTCGGTGGCAGTTGTGAAGTTTGGTTGCACGAGGTCGGTTGTAATGGGCTCGCGGTGAGCCCTTCCGGGAACTTGCTCGCTGCGTGCCAGGGCCCACGGGCAATTATGGAATACGATCTGCTCAGCAAGAAGGGCCGGGTCGTGGCGGCCATGGTCAATGGCAAGCTGTTCGACTCGCCCAATGATCTCGTCGCGCACAGCAATGGCACGGTCTACTTTTCGAACACGACCTACGAGCTCGGCAATCGCCCCAAAGGCCTTGGAGAAGCTTTGGTGCGTATCGATCCGCTGGGCATGGTGTCGGTCGTCGCAAGCGGCAGCGTCAATGGCGTTGCCCTCTCGCCGGACGAGAAGAAGCTCTACGTCGTCGGCCAAGGCACGTGGACACTCGACGACAACGGCGTCCCTCTGCAAAAGGGCGAGCCCACCCCCGGCGGCGATGGCATCGCCGTCGATTGCGCAGGCACGGTCAGCAATACCGGAACCAATTCTGCTTATGGTGGGCCAGACGGCAAAACGTTACTAGCCGTGGGCGGCAGCACGAACGCCAAGATCTACAGCGCTACGGTCCCCGGTCTTCCGTAAACGCGGCCGCTCAATTGTTGGGTGCGCCGTCTGTCGGCGCCGGCGCTTGCGACGCATGAGGCTCGGCCTCTTGGGCTGGCGGTACGGGATCTTGCGCGGGCGGAGTTGGAGCTTGGGGAGGCGGCGCGGTGGGCGCTGAGTCTTGGGCAGGCGTTACCGGCGCGGGCGTCGCGGGCTCCGGTACGGCCGGCAACGACTCCGGCAGTGGCGGCACGGGTACGGGATACTTGGCAGCGGTCTGCTCGTCCGGTTCAGCAGCCGGAACCCCCGCCGCCGGGAATGTAGGCGGTAGCCGGTTCGTCACTGGCGCGCGGGTCAGCCCTCTGCTTTTCGCCGCTGCGGGCGGGTCAACCGCGTTCAGCGCTGAGGCGCTCGTTAGGGCGACCTCGGCCGGCATGCTTGGCGCAGACGCTGGTGGCGGGCTAACCAAGGCACTGTCGGGGCTCGGCTCGCTTCGAGCGGGTGCTATCGGCGCCGGCGCCGCCATCGAGCCCTGCTCGGCTCGTTCCTGCGCGAGAAGGCGAGCATTGCTGCGGGCGTGCCAGAAGTACAGCGCAAATACGGCAATCACGGCGCTCGCCAACAGTGAGACCGCGCCCAAACGACCCCGCGAGCGAGCCGCAGGCGCCGGCGGCCACGACGCACCGCTCCGCAAGTTGATGCCCGAGGCGATGCGTTGCATCTCCGCCGTCGTGACGCCCTCGGCCGCCAAAAAGTCTCTCAGCGCAACGGCCAGCTCCGTCGCACTTTGATAACGCTGATTTGGATCTTTGGCCAAGCAGCGACGAATGATGGCATCGAGCTCTGCCGGGGCGCTGCTCGATAGCTCGAGCAGAGAAGGCGCGGCACCGGCGAGCACTTGGGTATAGATGACGGGTAGTGAGTCACCGTCGAAAGGGCATTTCCCCGCCACGAGCTCGAACAAGATGGCCCCGAGCGACCAGATGTCGGCGCGCGCGTCGATCTCGAGCGAAGCGCGCATCTGCTCTGGGGCCATATAGTGCGGCGAACCTACGGCGAAGCCGGCGTTCGTCACCGCCGCCCGCGGGCTTGCTTCGAAAGCGGTGCCAACGTCTTTCGAAACGCCGAAATCCAAGATCTTCAACACGACACCCTCTGGGGTGTTCGCCAAAAACAAATTTTCTGGCTTCAGATCGCGGTGCACGATGCCGAGCGCGTGCGCTTCATTGAGACCTTCACAGGCCTGTAATACCAGCTCCACCGCGGCGCGAGGAGACAACGCGCCGCCCTTGACCAGCGTGCTTGCCAAGTCGGCACCGGTGAGTTGCTCCATCACGATGAACGGTGTGCCCGCGCCGGGCTGCTCGACATCGAGCACGCCTACGTCGAGCACGCGTACGACGTGGGCGCCGCGCATGCGGGCGACGGCGCGCGCTTCGAACAACATGCGCGCCACCACTTCTTCATTCTTCGCAAGCTCCTCGCGCATCAGCTTGATGGCGACGGGAGCTTCCAAATCCAGATGCGTGGCGCTCAGGACGACGCCCATGCCGCCGGCGCCCAGGAAGCCGTCGATACGGTACTTTCCGGCAACGATCGTGCCGCGGGGCAGGCCAACAGCGGGCGGTGCAATCACGGGGTCGTTCATCGTTGGCGTCGGTTTGTCGGCGGCCGTCGGCCCGCAACCACCCACGCTAGCATAGCAAGACGGATGCCGCTTATGAGGCTTCGCTGCCCAGGGTTAGCGTCCCCCCCCCCCGGTGCCGTGGACCTGAGCGCCCGCACGCACTACCAAACTGCCACGGTGGTCTAGACGGTGGGCAATTGGTTCCGCCTCCACTCGAACGCTAGCGACCGACTGAGCCCATCATCGCTTCGGGGTACCGCGTGCCCACGGCCGCGCCGATGGGAAACACCGCTTCGACCAAGGCTATATCCAAGCTCGTCAGGGGCACGTCTACGGCCTTCAAATTCTCTTCCAAATACTTTCGGCGTTTGGTGCCGGGGATCGGTACGACGTGTGGGGACTTGGCCATTACCCAGGCCAACGCCAGCTGTGATGGCGTGATGCTGCGTTCTTCGGCGAGCTGACTGATACGCGCCACGAGATCGAGATTCTTTTGAAAGTTTTCGCCCTGGAAGCGCGGCGAGAAGCGGCGGTAGTCCGCATCATCGAAGTCCTCGAACCTCTTGATTTGACCGGTCAGAAAACCGCGACCGAGCGGGCTGTAGGCAAGAAACCCGATGCCGAGCTCCTGGCAAACCTCGAGCACGCCGTCCACCTCCGGGTCACGCGTCCAAAGCGAATACTCGGATTGCACGGAAGCGATAGGGCTCACGCTGTGCGCTTTTCGCAGCGTGTTCGCGTTCACTTCGGACAGCCCGATGTGACGCACCTTGCCCGCTTTCACTAGCTCGGCCATCGCGCCCACCGTGTCTTCGATTGGGGTGTTCGGATCGACTCGGTGCAATTGATACAAGTCCACGTATTCGACACCGAGCCGCTTCAGACTTCCGTCGATCGATTGCTTCACGTACTCAGGCCGACCATTGACTCCTCGATCTTCAGGCCGCGGACCCCGCACGATGCCGAATTTCGTCGCCAACACGAAACTATCGCGCGCTCTGCCGCGCACGGCCTTGCCCACGAGCTCCTCGTTCGTGTACGGACCGTACATGTCCGCCGTATCCAGCAAAGTGACACCGAGCTCGAGCGCTCGGTCGATCGTCGATAGCGACTCAGCTTCATCGCGCTGGTTCTGGCCGTAAAAGTCGCTCATGCCCATGCAGCCAAGGCCGAGCGCCGAAACCGTCAAATTGCCTAGCATTCGTTTATCCATCACAGACTCCTCGTTAACGTGAACGAACGTTACGCCGTGCGGGTCCGCACGGGAAGCCGCGAAGTGGGAGTCCACCGTGCCTGGCCCTTCCTGCGGATTTCGTGAAGCGGGCGACAGTGGCTGCCAGCGCTCGCCGCCGATGCTACGAAAGTGTCGATGAGCTCCGAAGCACTGGTGACACCGCGTTCCGACCGCACCTTCTTTACCTTCAACGCGCTGCTGTCCGCCGTGGCGGTGGCGTTCATCGCGTTCATCCTGCTCCGCGGTCACGGAGCGAGCGGCCCCGAGCTCGGCTTTTTACCGGCCGTGAACGCTAGCTTCAACGCGCTCTCTGCGCTGTGCCTGCTCGCGGGCTACTTGGCCATCCGCCAGAAAAAGGTCGCGCTCCATCGCGTCCTGATGGTGACGGCGTTCGCCTGTTCCTCCCTCTTTCTCGTCGGCTACTTGACGTACCACTTCGTCCACGGGGACACGAAATTTGGCGGCGTTGGGTCGATCCGTACGGTTTACTTCTCGCTCCTGATCAGCCACATCTTACTCTCGCTGAGCGTGGTACCGCTCGCCTTGAGCTCGTTTTACTTCGCGTTCATCCGCTCGTTTGCACGCCACCGCCGCCTCAACCGAGTCTTTCTGCCCATCTGGCTGTACGTGTCGGTGACCGGCGTACTGATCTTCTTCATGCTTCGCCCGTAGGCCTTCCGCCCTAGGCCGAGCTTGCTTCCGCGACCAGCCGCGCGCCGCGGAGGAGGCGCGAAAGCGTCGCTTGCAAACGAGGATCGAGCGCGCTCGGGAGCTCAGGGACTGGTAGGTCCGTAGTTCCGGCATTGCCGCGCGCGAAGGTCGCAGCACGTTCCAATGTGCCGACGGCGTACTTCTCTACGGCTAGAGCCAGATCGCTCGGGAGCGCCGACGCCCCATCGAGATCGACGGCCGCATACGTGTCGATGGTCGTCAGCGCGCCCGTGACGCGCCGCGCGTAGGTGATGAGTTGGAGCGCGTGCTCCTCGGTCGCCATGTCGTGACGCGGCTCGGCAAGCAGGCGTTCGAGGGAGCTTTCCGCTTCGCCGAGCGCAATCCCGGCATTGCGACGCGCGCTGGTGATGCGTGCTTCCATGGGCTCGGCGTGCCGGTCGCGCACTCCGCTCAGCACGGCCGTCGCATATTTTGCGATCGCCTCCAGCATTTTGGCGAGCAAATCCGGCAAACGGGTGCGCTCGCGCGATGGGAATACGAGTACGGCGGCTACGAACGCAATGCCACCGCCGATGGTGGCGTCGGTGGCTCGCACCGCCGCCGTCCACCAATCGCCTTGATGGCGCTCGGCGAGGAGCACGAACACCGGGGTCAGAAAAAACGTGAACAAGCGGTAATTGCGGCGGTGCGTGGCGACGGCCGCGACCGATAAAGGAAACATGATCGCGGCTAGCCAGAGCGGCGAAGCGATGGTCATCGTGATCGCGACGGCGACTAGGCTGCCCAGCACCGTTCCCAGCACGCGTTGCGCGGCGCGCGCGGCCGTTGCCCCGGCATAGGGCTGCAGCACCGCCAAGGTCGTGACCGTCACCCAGTGCGGGTGCACCGAGATGCGTCGCGCAAAGAGCGAGGCCACGCACACCGCGCACGCCACCCGGACTCCGTGGTGAAAAAACGTCGAGCGCGGCGAACAAGCATCGCGAAACACCGCGAGGTCCCCACGCCAAAGCAGCCAGGAATCGCGGCATGTGGGCTTGGGCGAGCTCATGTTTTCGGCCGTCGCGTCGGCACGCGCATCGAGCGCAGAGGTCAGAGAGCGCGCAGTGCGGCTGGCGTCCTCGAGATGATCGAGCAACGCCGCGATCGACGAAAGGCGCCCCGGCGCGTGACCCGGGGGAACGAGCGTGGCCGGCGTCTCGTGCGCGCGTAGATTCGGCGTGCGCAGCGTGGCGGCAATTTCTAAATTGCGCCGCGCAAGCCGGCGCAAGCGATCGAGCACATCGGGTCGTCGGCTTTCGACGGCGTCGAGCTCGCACGTCTCTTTGAGCGCGATCAAAAGGGGTAGCTGAGCCTCGGCCAGCCCGAGCAGCACACGGAGGTTACTCCCAATGCGAGTCTCCCCAGCGCGGCGCGCGCGCCCGCCGAGGGCCAGCCGCCCTGCTTCCTCGACCGCATTGCGGATCAGTCGGTGGTGTAAGCGAGCAAGCTCGATCCAGCGCGGATCGCCCTCTGGCGTTCCGGCTTGTACGTTGGCGCAAATGTCAGTCGCGTAGCGCGCGAGGGCCTCGAACACGTTGGCCTCCGCTCGCCGCAGCGGCAAATGCGTCCAGATTGGCCAAATCACCGAGGACAACAGCACCCCAAAGCCCGCCCCCGCGGCGAAGAAGCAACCGTCGCGGAGCGGCGCGGTGCCGCCCTGTGCGGTCCCCACCACGACCACCACGGCAATCATAGTGCCCGCGCTCGCCCAAACGGCGCCGAGCGACCGCAGCAACGAGGCCGCGAAAGCCACCACTACTAGCGTCAGCGTGGCGAGCCACCGGTTTGGCGCGAGGCCTTCGGATATTGCCAAGGCCAGCCCACCGGCGATGGCGAACGCGCTCAGCGTCTTCGCGCGCGTGCTGCGCATACCGCCGGGATCCACGAGCGTCCCAAGCCATCCGCCGAGCGCCATCCAGGACAGCTCATGGTGCCCGAGGCGCACGGCGAGATAAAACGGCACCATAGTGGCGATGCCCCCGCGCAGGCCTTTGGCCACATCGGGGGTGATCGCGTCGAACCAGGCTTTGTCGTAGGTGCGCACCCGGATGCTCAGCGCCGGAGCTCGTGGAAGAGCGAGCGTGGCGCGCTGGCGGCGTTCGCCAATTTTCGCCGCCCATCGAGCGCGGCCGGGTGGCGCATACGAAGTCTGGCTGCCGGGGTTGAGCTCACGCGCTAGAACCTAGCGTTCCCACTGCTCCGCTTCGAGTCCGATTGCGCCGGACAGCAGGCCGACCGCCCTTCCCGTGCGGCCGTAAGCGTGACGCGTCTCGTGCCGACGATGCTAAGCACCTCCCCGATGTCCGGCTCACCGTCCACCCCAGCGCCCGCTCGGCCTGAGTCTGGCCGTGCGCGGATCCGCTTCCCGGCCGAGCTACCGATCTCGGCGCGGGTTTCTGACATCGCGGCTCTGCTCGAGCAGCACCAAGTGCTGATCGTGGCGGGCGCTACCGGCTCCGGTAAGACCACGCAATTGCCGAAAATCATGCTCGATATGGGCCGCGGCACGGAGCGCTTGATCGGTGTTACCCAGCCGCGACGAATCGCCGCCACGAGCGTCGCCGCGCGCGTCGCGAGCGAGCTCGAGTGCGAGCTCGGTCAAGAGGTGGGTTACCAAATTCGCTTCGAAGAGCGCACCAGCCCTCGAACGTACGTGAAGTTCATGACGGACGGCATCCTGCTGGCCGAGATTCAAGGCGACCGACTGCTGCAGCGCTACGACACGCTGATCATCGACGAGGCCCACGAGCGCAGCCTGACCATCGACTTTCTTTTGGGTTGGTTGAAGCGCATTTTGCCCGAGCGGCCCGAGCTCAAGGTCTTGGTCAGCTCGGCCACGATCGAGACCGAACGCTTCTCGGAGTTCTTCGGCGGCGCGCCGGTGATTCAGGTCGAGGGGCGCACGTTCCCGGTCGAGGTGTTGTACGAGCCGCCTGCGCCGGACTTGGAATTGTCCGAAGCCGTAGCCAACGCGGTGGCTTCGGTCACTTCCCTCGATTCACGCGGAGACATCTTGGTGTTTTTACCGGGGGAGCGCGAAATTCGCGAGACTGAACGCGAGCTCACGGCCAAGAATTTGCGCCACACCGTCGTGCAACCGCTTTACTCACGCTTGTCGGCCGCGGACCAACGCAAGGTGTTCACGGCCATCCCCCAGCGCCGTGTGATTCTGGCCACCAACGTCGCCGAAACGTCGCTCACCATCCCCGGCATCGTGTACGTGGTCGACACGGGCGTGGCGCGACTGGCACGCTACGAGCCGCGCACGGGCACCACCAGCCTGCAAATCGAAGCGGTCTCGCAAGCCAGCGCTGATCAACGCAAGGGCCGCTGCGGTCGCGTGCGCGATGGCATTTGCGTGCGCCTGTACGATGAAGCGAGCTTCGCCGCACGCCCGGCGTTCACCGACCCTGAGCTCAAACGCACCGGACTGTCCGGCGTGATCCTGCGGATGAAAGCGTTGTCCCTCGGAGACGTCGAAGATTTTCCGTTCCTCGACCCGCCGCAAAGTCGCGCTATCGCCGAAGGCTACCGAGTCTTGCAAGAGCTCGGCGCGCTCGACGCCGAGCGCGCGCTCACGCCGCTCGGCGCGCGCTTGGCTCGCTTTCCGGTCGACCCGCGCATTGGTCGCATGATCTTGGCCGGCGTCGAGCAAGGCTGCGTCGCCGAGGTCTTGGTCCTGGCGGCGGCCTTGAACATTCAAGATCCGCGCGAGCGACCGCGCGCCGCCGAACAAAAAGCCGACCAATTACAGCAGCGTTTTAGGGTGGAAACCTCTGACTTTTTGGGCTTGTTGAAGCTGTGGGCATTCTTGCGCGAGGCACAGGCCAAGGGCATGTCCGAGCTTCGCCGGGTATGTCGGGACAACTTCATCTCCTTCCTGCGCGCGCGTGAGTGGGCGGAGGTCCATCGCCAGCTCGAGGACGTCGCCAAGGAATTGCGCATCAACGAGCCACGCGGCGCCGCGCCGAAAACCGAAGGCGATTTCGAGGGTCGGTTGCACCGTGCACTGCTGAGCGGCCTATTGTCGAAAATTGGGCTTTGGAATCCCGAGCAGCGCGCGTACATCGGCGCGAAGCAGACGCGGTTCATGCTGCACCCGTCCTCCGCCTTGGCCAAGAAGCCCCCCGCCTGGGTGATGGCCTTCGAGCTCGTGCAAACGAGCCAGCTCTTCGCACGCACCGCCGCCAAGCTCGAGCCGGAATGGCTGGATCAGGTCGGCCATCACCTGCTGAAACGCAGCTACTCGGACCCACATTGGTCGGAGAAGTCGGCACGCAGCACCATCAAGGAGCACGCCACGCTCTTCGGCCTGCCCGTCTTCCGTGGGCGCAGTGTGGATTATGCGACGATTGCCCCGGGGCGTGCGCGCCTGTTGTTTTTGGAGCACGCGCTGGTGCGTGGCGAGTATCGCACGCGCGGCGCATTTCAAGAGCGCAACCGAAACCTCTTGGCCGAGGTAGCGCGCCAGCGCGACAAGGCCCGCCAGAGCGATCTACTGGCCGACGACGAAGCGCTGCTCTCGTTTTTCGATCGGCGCGTTCCCGAGGAGGTCGTGAACGGCAACACCTTCGAGACCTGGCGCAGAGCCGCCGAGGCCAAAGACCCGGGCCTCCTCGAGCTGCGCTTGGAAGACGTGTTGACGCTGGAGCAGCGTCTATTGCCGGCGCATTACCCCGACACATTGACGCTGCACGGCGTCGAGCTCCCGCTCACTTACCGGTTCGATCCATCGGCAGAGGACGACGGCGCCACTCTGTCCTTGCCTCTGCCTCTCCTGCTGCAACTCGATCCTGGTGAGCTCGATTGGACGATCCCGGGTTGGCACGAGCAAAAGATCAATGCGCTTTTGAGCGAGCTGCCTCGCGCCCTACGCCGCGACCTCGCTTCGATCCCCGAGCTTTCCGCGAGGCTCGCCGCTATTTTGACGCCGTTCGACGGACCGATGTTGCCCGCGCTCGCGCGCGCGGCGTCGGTCGCTTCCGGCGTCGACTTGCCAGAAAGCGCATTCCGAGTGGACGCCGTGCCGCCGTACATGCAACTCACGTGTCGGATCCTCGCCGAGGGCCGCGCGCTCGCGCAGAGCCGCGACGTACGTGCGCTGATCGAGCAGCACGGAGGTCACGCTCGTGAGGCCTTGCGCCGCGCTGCGCCGCCCCCAGAGTGGGAACGCCCAGGCCTCACCAGCTGGGACTTTGGCGAGCTGCCACCGTTCATCGTGCGCACGGTGCTCGGGGCCGAGCTTCGCGCCTATCCCGCGCTGATCGATCGCCAGAAGTCGGTCGATCTCCGCTTGCTCGAGTCGGCTGTTGCCGCAGAGACGGCCACCCGGTTCGGCGTCCGTCGCCTGCTGGCCCTGGCTGCGCACAAGTCGCTGGCCGTCTTCGCCAAGCAGGCCCCGCCACCCTTCGCCGGTCGGAACGGCCTTCTCGTGCCGCGCTCCGAGCAGGACGCCTTCCGGGAATCGTTCATGACGCGTTTGGTAGAAGAGGCGTTCGGGGCCGCCGTGCCGCGAGACCGTGCGGGCTTTCAGGCACTGCTCGACGCCGGTTTGCCGCGCATTGCGCCCGCGTTCGCGCGCTTGCAGCGCGCCACGGCCCTCGCCGGAGCGGAGCTGCAAGTGACGCTCCGCGCCCTGGATGCCGCTACTAAGCATCCGAGCGGCACCGCCGCCAGCGCCGAGATCCGGGCGCAGATCGCCCAGCTCTTTACGCCCGACGTGCTCGGGAAGGTCGAGCTCGACCGGCTCGAGCAATTTCCGCGCTACTTGCGCGCGGCGCAGGCGCGGCTCGGCCGCGCCATCAGTGATCCTCGAAAGGATGCCGACAAGCTCGCCCCTTTTGCGCCGTTGTGGGCCGCCTTCCTGGCCAAGCGAGCGAGCTACGGTGACCCAGAGCCGGCGCGCGCTCTACGTTGGGCCTTCGAAGAGTTGCGCGTCGCGATCTTCGCGCCTGAGCTAAGGCCGGCCGGGCCGGTGTCGCTCGCCAATGTCGCGCTCGCCCTGTCCGCGCTGCGCTGACGCGCTAGCGGACCGGAGTCGGAGCGCTCGGCAAGTTGCTGGAGCGTTCGCGCACCGCGCTGCGTAGCGTATTGACGACGTCATCCAAATTGACGGGCTTTACCAAAAAGCGGTCGGCGCCGAGCGAGGCCAATAGCTTCCACTCCTGCGGACCCCCCGACGCGGTCATCACGATGATGGGCACGTTCTCCGCGTCCGGGCGGGCACGCAGTAGTGCCGTCACGGCCACGCCGTCGAGGATCGGCATCTGCAGGTCGATCATCACGACCGAGGCCGCCTTCTCTTCGAACGCATCCACCAGTGCCCGACCGTTTTCGACGCACACGATATCGGCGTCGGGGAATTCCATGCCGAGCTTGAGCGCCAACAGATCGCGAAAGTCAGGATCATCTTCTGCAACCAGGATGCGGACGGGCTCGACACTCGAGGAACGGGCCTCTTTTAGACTGCGCCGGAATAGATCGGCGGACGGCGTGCGATCCTTCGGACGCTTCTCCAAGGCCTTCAAAATGACCTCGTCGAATGCCTTCGGTAAACCCGGCCGGCGCACGCTCGGCCGCTCGACGGTCCCGGTAGCGTGCTGCACCATCAGCCCAAGCGCGGTTTCAGAGGCATACGGCAGGGTTCCGGTCAGCATCTCGTAGGCCATGCAGCCGAGCGCGTACACGTCACTGCTGGGGCTCGCCGGTTGGTCGCCCTCGAATGTCAGCTCAGGCGCCATGTACTCGGGGGTGCCGGCGATCACCTTCGTCACCTCGCCCTGAATGTAGGGCGCAGCCAAACCCAAGTCTGCCACCCGAACTCTGAGCTCGCTGTCTAAGAGCACGTTACTGGGCTTGAGGTCGCAGTGCACGGTGCCTGCGGCGTGAATCGCGGACACACCCAGGCAGACGTCGTTCAAGATGCCCAGCGCTTCGTCCAGATCCGGCCGCCGATCGCGTTGCGCCAGCCAGCCCTCCAACGTCTGGCCGTCCACGAGCTCCATGACGAAGTATGGGATGGCCCCGTGCTTACCAAAGGCGTGGATAGCTAACACATGCGGGTGATTGACGATCGCCATTGCCCGGGCTTCCTGCACGAAGCGCTCTTGTTCGTCACCGGCGATGGCCGCTAGGTTCACGAACTTGATGGCTACGTTCCGGTGTAGCTGGAGGTCGAAGGCCGCGAGCACGACGCCCATCGCGCCACGCCCGAGCTCGCCCAAAATGCGATAAACGCCGCCCACGACGTCTCCGAGCGCAGGCAGGTCGAGCTCTGGGTCGGAGCCACGCAGGAATTGGCCCAATAAGTGGTCGACGCGATTGCCTTCCGGATCGCCGCTACCAACCACCGTCGGACGCAGCGGACTCGGGCTCATGCGGCGCCTAACTGCAAAGACCAAGCCGCAAAGATTCGCCGAAAAATCAAGTACGTCCGAACTTTCGAGGCGAGACTTTGTGACTCACTCTGGGTGAGCGGCTCGCCGGAGCGACACAAAGACTCCGCAGGTCCGCCAACCGCGCGCGTCCGGCGGCACGCCAACGATGCGCTCTGTTGCGCCGTGCAACGTGACAACGAAGAGTTTCGTCGCTCTGGTATCCTCGGCTGTGCATGGCCTCGAAACGCAGCGCGGGTATCTTACTTTTCCGACGTCGAAGCGGAGAGTGCGAGGTCTTGCTCGTGCATCCTGGCGGCCCGTTCTGGAGCAACAAGGATAGCGGCGCATGGTTCATGCCCAAGGGCGAGCTGGCCGAGGGCGAGGATCCGATCTCGGCGGCCCGACGGGAATTCTGCGAAGAAATAGGGAGCGAACCGCCGAGCGGCGAGTTGCTCGAGCTCGGCGTGGTCAAGAATAAAGCAGGCAAGTCGATCTACGGCTGGGCGTTGGAGGGGGACGTCGATCTGGCGACCTTCAAGAGCAACACATTCGCCTTGGAGTGGCCGCCCCACTCCGGAAAAATACGCGACTTCCCCGAGGTCGATCGCGCGGTTTTCTTCTCCGCGAGCGAAGCCGCACGCAAGATCCACACGGCTGAGCTGCCGCTTCTGGAACGCTTGCTCTTACTCCGCTCCTGCCGATCGTGATCGCCTCGTGGCAGAGCTTCCTGAGTTAGTCTCGCCGCGCCGGAGGGCTCTCTTAGGGCTGCGAGCTTGTTTTCATGGTCACGATTGGCATCACGACCGACGCAGCCTTCGGCGGCGTGGAGCGAGCGTGACGCGAAGGCCCTCGTGCTACGCTCGGGCGAGTCGAAAACGACCACCATGTCGCTCGCTCTGTGGCTGCTGTCGATCGCGGTGTTGCTGCTGCCGATCGCGTACGGTTTACGGCGGGCCAACGAGCTGTTCGTGCTTGCCGTGCACGGCAGCGGGCTGGACGTCGTGCGTGGCCGGCTCCCGCCGGCTCTGTTTGCGGACCTCGAAGACGTCGTCGCGCGCGGGCTTTGGCCCCAGGTGGAAATACACGTCGTCAGTGAGTCCGGCGTGCCGCGGCTCACGGTGAAGGGCGGCGCCCCGAGCGAAGATCACCGAGCGCTCGAACAAGCAGGGCGAAACGTGCTCGGCCGCTTCAGCGTCGCGCAGATTCGTCTCGGCCGCCGCGGCGCGTAGCCAACACGCCGCACGCCTCGACGCTTGCCGAGCGCGGGCACGGAGCGTGCTGCGAGGTGCGATGCAGGGCCGCGATCGCCCACCGGCCGAGGCGCACTTCTGGCAAAAAACGCGGTTTACCCGAAGGGGAGCTTGCGCCGCGCCCAGCTCACGTTCGTTTCGGATTGCTTACCTCGGTCGCCTCGGCGTTTGCACGCCCGGCCATTCGTCTTGCCGTCGATCGCGTTGCCGCCCCTCGCGAAGATTCCGCCCGGTTGAGCTCGACTTCACCGAGCTCGAACGGGCTGGCGCGGTGCAGCGCGAATGAGGTCGTTCTGCTTTCGAAGCCTCCGATCGCCCAGTGCTGGCTCATTGTTTCCCGCGCATGTCCGGGCCCGCGGCGTGGAGGAGCCGAGCCGGAGCGTCGTCACCCTGCAGAGACGGCGTTCGCGGGCGAAGAAGCGGCGGCAAAGCGCGTGCGATATATAGAGATTCGTTGGGGTCAAAAATCTGGCTTTGACAGCGTGCGGCGGGGCGGGCGATGCTTGCGAGTTACTTATCGTTTACGATTTTGTCGCCGTAGTAGTGGGTGGTCGCATGCCGGTCAACGGTCCCTCGGAGTCGGTTCCAAGCATATTTCCCGGCGCCACGATATCTGGCCGGTTCAGGCTAGACCGGCTGCTCGGGCGCGGCTCGATGGGATCCGTCTGGCTTGCCAGGCACCTGACCCTGGACGTGGACGTGGCGGTCAAATTCATCGATGCAGCCTTCCGCGATCAAAAAGATCATCGCGGGCGTTTTGCGCTCGAGGCGCAAGCGGCCGCCCGCATCAACAGCCCGCACGTGGTCAACGTGCTGGACTTCGGTGCGGAAGAATCGGGGCGCCTCTATATCGCCATGGAGTACCTGCAGGGGGAGGACGTAGGCAAACTGCTCGACCGCAGTGGTCGCCTCTCGCCAGAGATCACTGCACGCATCGTCAGCCATGCCTGCCGAGGCTTGGCGCGTGCCCATGCTTTGGGCATCGCGCACCGCGACATGAAACCCGAGAATCTGTTTCTGTGCGGGGCGACCGAAGAGGAAGGCTTCGTGCTGAAGATTTTGGACTTTGGGGTAGCCAAGTCGGCACAACGGCAGGGCCTAGATTTCGTTGGCACGACCGTGGGCCAGCTCGTTGGCAGCCCTGCCTACATGAGCCCCGAACAAGCCCACGGCTCGCTCGACGTCGACTTTCGCTCGGACCTATTTTCGCTGGCGGTGGTCGCTTACCACTGTCTCACGGGAGTCGTCCCCTTCGGGGGTGACTCCTTGGCCGAGCTGCTGATCGGCATCGTGAGCAAGGATCCGATCCCAGTTTCGCGACTGGCGCCCGACATGCCGAAAGCCGTGGATGAATGGTTTGCCCGCGCCCTCGATAAAAATCCGGCGCGCCGTTTCGCGTCCGCGAAGGAGCTCGCGCAGGCCTTTCACATGGCCATCGGGCATTATGCTTCTTCCGCCACGGGCTACACCACTTCGCGTAGCGTCGGCTCCCAAACGGTGACCAGACCGATGCCCACCGATACAGTGGTGAGTTTGAATTATGCAACGCGGCCCGCCACCTCGAACGCGGCCGACGTCTCGAACCACACCGCGTACCCCGGTGTCGGGCTAGCACTCGCGCAAGTTGCGGAGGTCAGCAATGTGCTTGGCGTCGCGCTGATCGGGCCCGACGGTGATTCGGTCGCTCATCACAGTGGCCTTGGGTTACCCGCGAGCACGTTTGCCGACGTCGCGCGCCGCGCGAGGGGTTCACTCGACGCGTTCGAGAGCCTGGAATCGAGCGCCAAACAAGCGCTGGCGCTGTATTTCGAAACCGCGACCGTACTCCTGCGCTGGGTCGAAAGCCATGCGTTGGTCGTCATCGGGACCGAACAAGTTCACCCAACCGTCCTGTCGGTCAGCGTCGGCGCGTCCGCGTCCAAACTGCAGGCACTGGCCAAGCAGAGCGGCGGTGCGGCGGTGGCCTTCCGCTCTACCCGGTCTTCGTTGCGGGAAAATGCGATCTCGGAGGTGAATCCCGGTGTCGCGGTATCCCCCGCGTCCACCGACCCGATTCCCGACTCGACCATCGCACGTCTCACTCAGCTCTACGCCAAGCCGCTCGGTGCAGTGGGTCGGCTTGCCATTCAACAACGTTTGAAGAGCGGTAAACCAACGTTCGCGAGCTATCCGGCTTTCATACAGCGCTTGGCTGCGCTGATCGAGGATGGCACAGAGCGCGATTCATTTACGGAGAGCGCGCTTCAGCTCGTCCCGCACGCGGACAGCGCCGTGTCGCCCGTGCCCGCGCCGGTGACGTCGGGAACGTTGTCCTCTGCGCAGTCGATCCTGCCGCAGCGCCCGGCCCCGCCGAGGCCGCAATTCGTTCAGACACCCTTGCCGGCGCGCGCGCCGGCGCCTACGCCGCCGCGCCCACAG
>CAHJWM010000050.1 GCA_903642325.1 Myxococcales bacterium
GCCCCGATGAGTCGAGCTTGGTTTGCGCTACGAGCGCGCGCCGTACTCAGTCGAGCGGCTGATCGTCCAAGCTGTTGAGGAACGTGATCACGTCTGCCCGCTCGGCCGCGTTGCCGACGAAAAACGGGTGCGGGGCGTCAGCGGCCCGCTGCTTTGGATCGAGCAGCGCGTCCAAGGAGGCGACCGAGTTGTCGTGCAAGAAAACGGGCTTCCGCTTCAAATCCATCAGCATGGGAAGGGCATCGCCGCGCGGCAGGCCGAGGTTACTAGCTTCCACGATGATCAACTTGTCATCGAAGATGCCTACCGAATTTCGCACGGGCACGAGCGAAGTGATGGACGGAGCCACCGTGCTGGGCGTCAGCGGACGCTCAGCGAGCGCGTCACCACCATCATAACCGGGCCACAACGTGGGGCGAGCTGGCGCTTTCGAAAACAAGTCGACCGTGCTGTTGAAAGGCACGATGTTCTGCGGGACGAACTTGCTCTGGTCCTCGTTGTGACACGACGTACACTGTTGCCGGAACACGACGCGACCGCGGGCAATCGCATCCGGGTCCGTCTTGTCACCCGCGGGTGCGGGCAATGAGTCGAAGTAAGAGCTCAGGTTCTTCAGCTTCGTCTCGTTGACGCGCATGCCGATGAAAGAGTCCTCATTCTTGGCGCCGGCATCCAGCCCGGTGGTCACCTCCGTGTTGCCTGCGCGCCCCACGAACGGGTAACCGTTGGTCCCACCCTTCGGGACCGTCAGCTCGGCCAAAATCTTCTCGAAGTTGTCGGCGATCTCCACGCCCGCGGCGCCGCCTCGGTCCATGAGGAACTTGCGACCGCCGGCGGTAGTGATGTCGGTTGGATCGAGCAGCGCCGTGTACACGAGATTATTGAAGCTCGGCAGCAGCTTGATCGAACCATCGCTGCCTTCTGGTGCCTGCAAGTCAGCCCTGAACATGGGCG
The DNA here is from genome assembly GCA_903642325.1 of Myxococcales bacterium. Lineage (GTDB taxonomy): Bacteria > Myxococcota_A > Polyangia > Polyangiales > Polyangiaceae > PMG-095. The sequence goes on from CAHJWM010000050.1 coordinate 955, forward strand.
TGATGTGCATGGGAGCGCCGTTGCCGTCGATCGCGTCGTCGAACGACCCCACCGGGTAAAGATCCGGATTGTTGAGATACGCGTCCACCTCCACTTCGGTCGCCGCCGCAGAAATGAGGTTCATGCTCACGCCCTTGCGCGAGACCGACTTGCCCATGTTGGCGACCAGATTCAAAGCCAGCGTGGGGTAGTACGCGCGAGATTGTGCGCCTAACGCAATCGAAGCACCGACGTTCAGGAAATGATTGGTCGGGCCGTCCACGCGCTTGCCGATCGTGCCGCCGTTCGGCACGACCAAGACCGAGCCGTCCGTAATGCTGTGACAGAAAGCGCAGGTGATACCCACGCTTTCTCCGGCGAAGACGTCGTCGTTATTGATGTCGATTTTGCCATTCAACGGCTTTTGAATATTGCGCGCCGAAATGCCCAAGACCGCGTTCATTTCGATCAAAGCGATGGTCGTCGCTGGGTCGTTGAGCAAGGGCGCATTGGCCGGGCTCAGGTCGGTCTTGACCTCAGCCGCCAGCTTGGTCTTCACGTCACCGGCCGGGATCGCGTCGATGTCTACGCTGAGCCCAGCTTTGAGCGCCATGACGGGCGTGAGGTTCGCGGCCGCGATGCCCTGCGGCAATTGCAGCACCCGCGTCCAAAAGCCTTCATTGCCGAACGTCTCGAAGCGAAACACATCCTGGCCGGACTTGGCGGTGCCGCGCGGATGGTCGAACATGTTGGTGGTCGCAAACTTATCCGTTGGCCCGGCCGAGCCGGGGAGCCCTCCGCCGGCTTCGCCGCCAGCACCCGCGGCCGTCTCGCCCGCGCTTCCGCCGACGTTCGAGCCCGCTGCACCGGCCTCGCCGGCTTCGCCGCCTCCGGCCTTGCCGGTGTCCTCGTCCGAACAGGCCGCGGCGATGAGGCCGGTACATACTGCTATCCCCAATGCGATGATGCTGCTGTGTCTCTTCGTGACGATCATGTCGTTCCCTGTTGTAAAGCGGTCGGCAAATATAAGCGCTTTTGACGATCCGAGATTTTAGTAAGAGCGCGCGCTGGCGCCTGATGCACCTTCCGCGCCAATCGAGTGGCAAATTTCAGACCAAAATGCCGAGAACCGCGCGCCACTGCGCTTGGACCTAAGCCCGAGTGTCCGGGCATAAACAGCGCGATACTGTTCGGCTTTCGTAAAGTAGAGGCTCGCGGGCACGTAACGCTGCAGGCTGCCCCGCACCCCGCTGGAATGCCACGATGCGACCGATTGCCTCGCCCTAGAGGGCGATGCGTGCGGCTCGAGGGTCATAATTCGATGTTGAAAAATTTCGTGTTTCTTTGAAACCAAATTCTGCGCGGTGCATACAAGTTTGCCCACCGGGGCCGAGAGTCCTAATCAGCGCGCCTGAGCCACTGGCACCATGTCATTGAGAGTATGGGGAGCTCGCACGCCCATGCTAGGCCTGAACGGCGTCCGCCACGCGTAGCCCGGCGCCCTGCGCGCCGTGCGTCGCTCTCCGAACACGCTACATCGAGAGTTCAGCGAGCGCTCGCCCGCGCTCGCGTGCACACGTGCACGTGCTGTGCGAAAAGCCGTTGGCTACGACGGATGATAATGCCGCAATATGATCGCAGCCTGCGAAAAAAGCCAAGGTGCGGCTGATGACGGCGTATCGCATGCATTCGCCGAGGCGGGCCGCCCGCGAAAGCGCCCTGCCTGGTCAACGTCAAGCCGCCAACTCGGCCTTGAGACGCCCGGTCCCGATCCAGCGTGCGAGGAGACGCTTGGAGGGTCGCTCGAAATCCGCGTCTATGCAACACTCGTCCGCTCGATGAAGCCAGACAGAAAACGGCGCGTCATGGCGCCGGGCGAAGCCTTGCCGGTGCTATGGGCGCTCGCTTTCGCGGCATTCTTGTTGGGCGCGTTTTTCGCAGTTCCCTACTTGCCGATGGTCGATATGCCGCAACATGCGGCGCAGATCAGTATTTGGCAACGCCTCGGCAACCTCGGTTTTCCGGAAACGCAACGGTTCGAGCTCAACCTTCGGACTCCCTATTTGGGCGCTTATGCGCTGGCTCGCGCGCTGTCCGGCCCGCTCGGCGTGATCGCTGGATTGAAGCTCACGGTCTGGCTCTCGATCATCGGGCATTGGGCGGCGTTCGATTGGTTGGTGCGCTGCACGAAGCACGAGCGTTGGCTCGGCCTGCTGGGTTTACCCATGGGCATGGGCTACGGCTTTTATTACGGCTTCATCAGCTTCATCGGCGCGTTGCCGTTCGCGTTGGCGGCGGTGAGCCTGGCGCTCCGTCATCGTGAGGCGCCAACGCTGGCTTCGGGCTCATGGCTCGCGGCGGCGCTCTCGGCGACGCTTGCCACGCACGGCTTCGCGCTCGGGCTCAGTGTGCTTCTGGTGGCACCGCTCCTGCTGCGGGGGCAAGGCTCCCTGCTTGCGCGCGGAGCGCCGCTGCTCGCTCCTCTTGCGCTGATGGTGGTTTGGTTGATGCCCGGCTCCTCGGCGCGCGCCATCGGCAGCACGGTTTGGGATCCGCGATTCTGGGAGCTTGGCTCCGTGCCGTCGCTGCTTCTCGCCGCCTCCGCCGCCGACATTGCGGCGACCGTGCTTGGCCTCATTTTCCTAGGTTTCATCGGTCTATCGCTGGGCCGGCCGAGCCGGGAGCCCGAGCGCTACCTACCCATTGTCGGGTTGCTGCTCGGCTTTTGCTTGTTCCCGCTGAGCTTTGGCGGCTTCACCCCGTTGCATCCGCGCTTTGCCGCGTTCCTGGTGCCCGCGCTGTTGCTCGTGTGCGAGCCGCGTTCCGAGCCGAGCTCGGCGCTCCTTCCGCATTGTCTGGTGGTGGCGACCACGGCTTGGCTCGCGATGTTCTCATTTCGTCTGCATGCCTTTGCACGCGAAACGCGACCGCTCCGCGACTTCATTGCGCACGCGCCCGCCGGACTGCGCATACGGCCCATCGTGTTCGAGCGCAACAGCCTGGTGTTTCCCGGATTGCCGGCCCTGCTCCACCTATCGGCGTATTACGTACCCGAAAAGGCCGGCACCCAGGGTTATTCATTCGCGATGTACCCGACGAGCGTCATTCGCTACATCCCGGCCGTGGTGCCGAGTATGGACAATGGTTCGGAATGGCGCCCCGATTGGTTTTCCGCTGAGGCCGAGCTAGCCGACTACGATTGCTTTTTGGTTCACAGCGTGAACGATCGATCGCTTGGGCTGTTCGGCGCGCACCTTGCTGAAGTCAGACTGGCGTTTCGAGAAGACGATTGGTGGGCCTATTTCACGAGCGCGGCCGACCGCCAGCCGCGCCTGAGCACCCGACGATGAGGCAGACGAGACCGCATGAACAATCGATGGTCGTCAGTAGCTCCCCGTAGCGATTCGCCGGTGGCCGCCCCGATTTCCGCTGCGCGCCGCGCCAGCGCCTCGTCGGGCCCCGAAATCACGCTCCAAGACTTCGAGCGTTATTTCCCGCATACACCGGCCGCGCTGTGCATCAAGGAATGTGCGCGCTTGTCCGTGATGCGTCGCCATCCGTGTCCTGGGCCGGTGTTGGACGTGGGCTGTGGCGACGGTCTATTCGCGCGCATGGCGTTCGACGACGTGGAAGTGTGGGGCATCGACATCGATGCGGCCGAGGGGCGCTGGGCGGCAGCGAGCCAAGCGTACGCGCAGGTCATCTTGGGCGATGTCACGCGTGCGGCGCTGCCGGCGGGCTTTTTCGCCACGTGCGTCGCCAATTGCTCCCTCGAGCACGTGCCGCGCATCGACGTAGCGTTGAAGAATATTTTGCACGCGCTGCGCCCTGGCGGTCTGGTCTACTTGTTCGTGCCGGCCGCCGGTTGGGCGAGCTACTTGAAGAGCGCGCGCGTGCTGCGTGATTTAGGCGCCGCGCGCCTCAGCACAGGCATCCAAAATGCGATCGATCATCGATTCCGGCACCACCACCTGTATGACGCGCCGGGCTGGAGTCGCGTGGTCGAGCAGTCTGGGCTCGAGCTCCTGGCATGCGAACCGGTACTGTCCACGGCCACGACCGTCGCTTTCGAGGCCTTTTTATTGCCATCGTTAGCGGGCCTTCTGAACAAAAAACTGACCACGCGCTGGACCAATTTCCCGAACGCCCGGCGCCTCTTCGCGCGGCCCGTATTCGAAGCGGTGAAAGCCATCATGAGTCGCACGTCGGCCGCGCCCACGGCCGAGTTCTTGTTGATCGCGCGCAGACCGGAGGTGTAAGTGGCAGAATCCGTCGACTATTTCACGAACCATCGCTTCAAGCTGCGCTTCCCGTGGAAGCTCTACCATCAGCCGATCGTGCGTGAGCTGAGCCTGGCGCTATCGGCATCCAAGGGTGATGACGTGCTCAATCTGGGCTCGGGGCCGTTTTACGAATTGAACGCGCTGCCGCTGCTCGCTAAGCGTTTCACGCTGTGCGACATCGATCCGCGCGCGCTAGAGGCGGCGCGCAAGCTACACGGCGCAGCGTTAGCCGGCACGGATACGGTACAACCCGGCGCGCCCCTACCGTATCCGGATGCCCGTTTCGACGCCGTTGTTTCCATGGACGTGGTCGAGCACCTGGTCGACCCGTTGCCGTGGCTCGAGGAAGCGTTGCGGGTCTTGAAGCCGGGCGGCCTCCTGTTTTTGACGACGCCGAATTATGCGTCGCGGTCGTTGCGCGCGCTCGAAAACACCGTGCTCGAAGCGATCGCCCGGGCGCAAGGCTTCAGTCGCAAAGACCTGCACCCAAGCAAGCTGGACGCGCCCGCGCTGCGCTCGCTTCTTCGCCGCGCTGGCGCCCGAAACGCGGTGACTCAGCCCATTTCCTTTGGCTGGGTGCTCGCGGCCTATGCGTGGCGCTGACCTCGCGGCGCTATCGAGCTCAGCTGCTAAAAAAATTCCCGGATTTCTGATAGATTTGGGCGAGAATCAACAGAGCCTCATGAAGACGCGGCGTTGGCGGGAACGACTCCATATCTTCTTCGTTCCAGGTGTCGATGGTCACTCGGCATCCCTCATTGCGTCCCAGCCTTCGGCGCCGCGGCCGCGCCTGGGCTTTTCTCGATCAAGATTGCCGATCGTGGGAGCTCCATTTACGGGGCGCCCACGTTGTCGGATCGTGCGATGGTGACCGAACCGCCGCGCCGATCCTCTCTCCGCTCTCCGCCGTACTCGGTCATGCATTTCAAATGGGGCGGGCGTCGTACCTGGTTACTCGTCGCGCCGCTGTTGCTGTTGGGGGTTGCGGCGGCGGTCACGCTGCTTCGGCCGGCCCCGGCGAACGCTGACGTGTATGTGCCCAAAACCGATGCGGAGGTGCTCGAGACGTTGCCTGGCCCCGTGGCGAACACTTGGCTGCAAACCGCCGCCCAGGCATCGTCCTCGGCACCCCTCGACGCAGACGCGGCCGTGCTGCGCGCTCGTGCCGAGCTGACGCTTTACCAGGAGAGCGCCGATCCGCGTTACTTGGGACGCGCGGAAGCGGCCTTGGGCAATTTTTGGGACGAGGCTTCACCGCCTGAGCCCATCCTGGTGCTCCGCGCTCGCATTCGCCAAAGCAATCACGATTTCCTGGTGGCGCTGGCCGACCTCGACCAGGCGCTGACGCTCAGTCCGAACGACGCTCAGGCCTTGCTGGATCGAGCCAGCATTCAAACGGTACTGGGGCGCTACGATGCGGCGCGGCGCGATTGCCAGACCCTCGAAACGTTGACCGCGCCGCTTTACGTGGTGGTCTGCCGGGCGGCGATCGCGGGTGTGACCGGGTCGGCGGCAGCGGCCGCCGCCGAGCTCTCGCAAGTGCTCTCTGCCCCGCGTGTCGAAGTGGAGGACCGCTGCTGGGCCGAATCACTCCAGGGCGAGCTGGCGACGCGCCTGGGCCAGAGCGCCCAGGCCGAAGCGCATTTTCGTGGCGTACTGGCGGCCTGCCCAAATGATAGCTACGCGCGCGGCGCACTGGCCGATCTGCTCCTGGACTTGCAGCGGTATCCCGAGCTGATCTCGTTATTGGCCGATTCCACTCGACAGGATGCTTTGCTGCTTCGCCTGACGATCGCAGAGCGCCAGCTGCGCTCCCCAAACTTCGATTCTCATCTGAAAGATTTGGAGCAGCGTTTCGAGGAAGCGCGCCTGCGCGGAAACCAAGTTCATCGGCGCGAGGAAGCGCGCTTCGAGCTTTCGTTGAAAGATGCGCCGGCTCGCGCGTTAGCGCTTGCGACCGCCAATTTTCGAGTGCAACGCGAGCCAGCCGACGTGCGCATTGCCTTGGAGTCGGCGCTCGCCGCTGGCCATCCGGAGAGCGCGCGAGACGTGATTGCCTTCGTGTCGGCTTCCAAGCTGGAAGATCCCCACGTGGCCGCGCTCTTGGGGAGGCTTCGGCCGTGAAGCAGGGCGTCGCGGCCCTGGTCTTCGCCTGGGCTTTGTTGTCGAGCTCGCTCGCCAGCGCTCATAAGCCAAGCGACAGCTACCTGATGCTGCAGAGATCCGCGCGCGGTGCGCACGGTCGTTGGGACATCGCGCTTCGCGATCTGGAAGCCGCCGTGGGCCTGGATCGAGATCACGACGGCGCGGTCAACTGGGGCGAGCTCAGGGCCCGCTTGCCGGTCGTCACGGCATATGCAGCCGGCCGCTTGAGCGCGCGAACCTCAGCGGGCCGCTGCGTACTGTCCCTCAGCCCGCAGGGCGTCGTTGCGCACTCGGATGGCAAGTACGTGGCGATGGGGCTCGAGCTCTCCTGTCCGGGCGATGCCTCCGCCATCCTAGTGCGCTACGATCTCTTGTTCGACATCGACGCGCAGCATCGCGGTGTGCTGCGCTATTCGGATGGCGACAACATGCAGCCCCTGGTGTTCAGCAAGGCGCGCCGGGAGCTCGCGCTGTCGCATGTGGCCCCTAGGTTTTTTGCCATCGTTCGCTTGGGAATCGAGCACATTCTCAGCGGTTACGATCACTTGTTGTTTTTGACGGCGCTGCTCTTGCCGTCCGTTCTCCGTCGCCGCGATGGCAAGTGGATCCCCGCCGCCGACTTCCGGAGTGTGCTGATGGACGTGCTGCGTACGGTCACCGCCTTCACGCTCGCGCACTCGCTGACGCTCGCCCTGTCTGCGGCGCACTGGGTCGTCCTGCCGTCGCGCTTCGTGGAATCCGCGATCGCGGTTTCCATCATCTTGGCCGCGCTCAATAATCTTTTCCCAGTGCTGGACGCGGACCGCTCGCTTGCGTTTGGCCTTGGCTTGCTTCACGGCTTTGGCTTCGCGGCCGTGCTGTCCGACGTGGGGCTGTCGGGGCAAAGTTTCGTGCGCACTCTGTTCGGCTTCAACCTGGGCGTCGAGATCGGACAGCTGGCCGTCGTAGCGTCCATGCTGCCGGTGCTGCACCTGCTCCGGCGTAGCCGCTTTTATCCCACATGGGGCATGCCCACCGCCTCGATCGCAGTGATGCTCGTGGCTTGCATTTGGTTCGTGGAACGCGCCTTCAATATGAAGATCATCTCTTAAGGCCGCGACATGCCAAGTTGCGCGACTCGAGGCGGCCCGGTTAGAACGTGGATCGTCCGCGACACCGCACCGCGCACTTTGAAGAAGCCGTCGCCCGATGTCGGAGCGCGGGGGGCTTATTTCAATTTCGCGAAGCTTTCGAACAGACGCGCTTCCGTGGCGTCGGACGCCGGTGTCTTCTGTATCTCGCGCACCGTCAAAGACGTGGCTTGGTTGATTCGGATTTCGCGGTTGGCGAGCACGATCTTGCGGGACCTCTCCGCGCCGGCCTTGGCCGCGGCTGGATCGATGTACTCGCACAAGCTGATCGCGATGTCGGTTCCCGACATGCCGCCCACGCAGTAACGTGCGCCGTAGGGCCGCCCCAAGTGCTGACGCACGTCCCCGAGCTCGATACCGTCTTTCTTGAAGGCGGCCAGCGCATCCTCCACCTTGATCGTGCCCGTCGGGCGCGCGGCTAGCTCGTTCTGGAACATTTCTCCGAAATCCCGGGGATTTCTCGGCAATGCAGCCGTCGGGCTTCGGGCCGAATCGCTCGCGCTCGCCGATGCGCTCGGGCCGAGAGCGGCGCTCGCGCTCGTTGCAAGTTTGTTGTTGTCTAAGGTGGAATTCTGCGCTCTGCCGCATGCGGGCAATACGCCACACACCGCGCCGGCCCCCAAAATCCCGATAAAATGCGCGAATAACTGGCGAGATTTATTATTAAGCATAATCGAGTTTTACTTTTGACGGCTGGGTTCGGATCGAGCAATGATTAGAGTACGGTGCTCTTAGCGCAAACCGTAAATCTGATCTAGCGCTGCGGTCGTAGTCCATCGACCGCTCTTATCTGCGGACAGGGAGTTAGTATGAGAAATCGAGCTCTAATCAAATCGGGTCTAATCGCCGCGGCGCTATCGGCGCTGGGCATTTCGCTGCTCTCGCACCACGCCGGTGCGTCAAGCCATCGCGAAGCACCCTTCATTACCAAGAACCCTAAAGTCGACAGCACCGACTTGTATCTGTTCAAGAGCTACGAGGCCGGCAGGGCGGCGTACGTGACGCTGATTGCGAACTACATGCCGCTGCAGAATCAGAACGGCGGTCCCAACTTCTTCACCTTCGATCCGGAAGCTCTGTACGAGATCCATATCGACAACACCGGCGATGCCAAGCAGGACATCACGTTCCAGTTTCGCTTCCAGAGTAACCTCGTCGGCACTGCACTTCCGGTTCCGCCGCCCGTCGGCGGCGTCCCCGCTGCCAACACCAAGAACGTCGCCATTCCGCTCATCAACTCGGGCGCGGTCTCCGGTGACGGCGCATCGGCGCCCGTCAACGCCAATGTTTTCGAGACGTACACCGTTCAAGTGCTCAAGGGCGATGCGGCCACCGGCACCACGACGGACGTGACCCTAAACTCGAATCCAGCGATCAAGACGTTCCAGAAGCCGCTCGATTACATCGGCCAGAAGTCGTTCGGCAGCCCTGCGGCATACGAGCTGTATGCGCGCAAACACATCTTCGATGTCAAGCTCGACGGCTGCGCAACACCCGCGCGCGTCTTCGTCGGTCAGCGCAAAGAGACGTTCGCCGTCAACCTGGGCGTGATCTTCGATCTCGTCAATGTCGACGGCCTGGGCTTAGCCGCGGTGAATCAGCCGCTCGGCGACGCGCTCTCTTCCAAGAGCCATCGCGCCGACTTCGGCAACCCCATCGGTAACACCAACATCACCAGCATCGCGCTGGAGGTGCCGATCACGTGCCTCACTGGCACGGCCAGCGCGGCAACCGGTGCCGCCGCCGATGCCAACAAGGTCATCGGCGCTTGGCAGACGGCCAGCGTTCGTCAGGCCCGCGTCATCAACCCCGGGCCGACGTTCGCCAAGCCCACGGTCGAAGGCGGCGCTTGGGCGCAGGTCTCGCGGCTCGGCTTTCCGTTGGTCAACGAGGCGGTGATTGGCCTGAAAGACAAGGACAAGTTCAACTCCAGCATTCCGAGCAACGACCTCGCGAGCTTCGCCGACTACGTGACGAACCCCACGCTGCCCGCGCTGCTGCAAATCTTGTTCGGTGCCGCCGGCTACGCGGCTCCGCCAGTTCCGCGTGATGACATCGTGGCCGCAGCCATCACCGGCGTCTCAGGCGTCAATCTCGTTGTCGGCGGTGCCGCCGGCGAGATGCAGCGCTTGAACGTCAACCCCGCTTTCGTGCCACGGCCGATCGCGACCCAGTTCCCATTGGGCGCCGCCGGTTGTTTCTTAGGCGCGAACGTCGCGGCCCCGACGTACGGCTTCCTTGCCACCGACCCGAACTGCGACCCCAATGGCTTCCCGAACGGCCGCCGTCCGCTGGACGACGTCACCGACGTGATTCTGTCGGTCGTAGGCGCCAACTTTCTGCGTACGCCACTGGCCGACAAGACCGTGCTTCACGACGGCGTTGCTGAGGAAGCGGGCTTCCGCGCCATTGTCGCGCCTGCGACCACGCCCACCGCGAGCTCGCCCGCCGTGGAGATGTTCCCGTACTTGCCCACGCCCAATGGCGGAACGTGAGAAAGGCCTTAGTCATGCGCTCACGTACTCTCCTTGGTGCGTTGTGCTTGCTCGGCGCGTTGACCGCGGCCGCGTGCAGCGACGACGACGCTTTGACTGGCGGGACCGGCACTTCAGCCGGTAGCGGCGGTAAAGGCGGCGGTGGTAACAGCACCGGCGGTAATGCCGGCAAAGGCGGCGGCAGCCACGCGGGTTCTCCGGGCGGCGGGTCGCCCGGCGAAAGCGGCGCGGGTGGCGAGGCCGGAACAGGTGGTGGTTGCGTCCACTTCGCTGATTTCGTGCACGATGTCATCGCAAAGGACACGAATAGCAAGAGCGCGCCTCGGCCCGTGAATGATATCGTGTTTTGCGTCGAGCCCGCCGACCCCGGCGCATTCAACGACCTGTTCTGATCGAAGCGTACTGGTCACTTAGCGAGCCGGTCGGCGTCCTCCGCGTCGACCGGCTCGAGTTTTTTTGTGCGTCTGGGGCGGTGCCCGTGGCCCGCTAATCGGGGGCATGACGTGCGATCTTACGGGATTGAAGCAAGCGTCATTGCGGCAACCAGTGAGGGTGGCTGCTGAATAACCCCTGCACGAATCCAATGTCATAGATCAGCAGGGCACCGAAAGAGACGCTGAGGAGACCGGTGACGACCCCGAGGACCCGGTGCAGGCGTGCAAAACGCTGGGCGGCGGCTGCGATCGGGACGGCCATCGCCGTGGTGATTAGCAGCATTCCCGCGATTGTACCGACGCCAAAGACGACGAGATAACATGCGGCCCACAACGCGTTCGGGATAGTGCCTAAGACCAAGAGGGCGACCGCGGCAGACCCGGCAAGCCCGTGCATGATGCCGACGAAGAGCGGCCGCATCGATCGCGGTCGATTCAGAGCTCGGGCGCTGGGGTGCTCTGGGTACGGCTCCTCACCCCCAGACTCGGCCGCTTCGCGAAACCCCGCGCGCACGTTGAGCCCGCCCAGAAATACAAGCATCAGCGCGACGCACAGTTCCATGCTCAGCCCGACATAGGGTGGGATCACGATGCTAAAAAAGATGATCGCGCCGCCAACGATCAAGATCGCGATCGAGTGCCCGGCTCCCCAAATGACCCCAATGGGTGCGGCAGCCCACAAGGTTCGCTCACGACTAACAATTGCCGACACCGCGACCACGTGATCGGCATCAGTGGCGTGTCGAATTCCAAGGAAAAAGCCGAACCCTAAAGTCACCGTAATGCCCATGGCGCTGTCCTTGCTGAAAACTCAACCGAACGTGCCATGATTATTTATCATTGTGTTACACAAGCGCACTTCGCGCCGACTTCGCGAGGATGTGTGCAGGGGCGTGACTTTTTAGATCGTAGCCGAGGGCGCGGCCTTTTTCGTGGCATCTTAATTAAGATTCGTGCTACATAATTTTCGCCCGACCTACGCGTTCTCTCCCCTGTCGGGCGCGTAGGTCGGGCGCCGAAATACCGAGCCATCCTCGAGCGCTGCTCCGCGACGGAGGTCAGCGCGGCCACGGCGCTGAGAACGCCCTAAGGGCTGGCGGCGACGCTTAACAAGCACAAGGCGCCGAAGCCGCTCAAGAGGGGAGGCAAGAGCGCGACAGCTCCGCGCGGTGGCCTCGACGCCCACTTCTTAGTTCGGTGGGAACACAAAACGAGCCAGGCGGCGCATCGAGTGACGCGCCGCCTGGCTTGATTCGTATCGACGGCCGGCGTTCAGTCGAGGGGCTTGTCGTCCAAGCTGTCCAAGAACTTGATCGTGTCTGCACGTTGGCCCGCGTCCGAGATGTAAAACGGATGAGGCGCATCCGCGGTTCGGAGGGTGGGGTTGAGCAGAGCGTCGAGGTTGGGTACCGAATTATCGTGCAAGAAGACGGGCTTGCGCTTCAAATCCATGAGCAACGGCAACGCATCACCACGCGGCAACCCGAGGTTGCTGGCCTCGACGATGATGAGCTTGTCGTCGAAGATCCCGGGTGAGTTCCTCACTGGTACCAGGCTCGTGATGGCCGGCATCATGGTGCTGGGCGTGAGTGGACGCTCGCCGAGCGACGGCCCGCCGTTATACGCCGGCCACAGCGTGGGACGTGCCGGGGCGGCTGAGAACAAGTCGACGGTGCTATTGAACGGCACGATATTTTGGGGCACGAATTTACTCTGATCGTCATTATGGCAAGACGTGCATTGCTGGCGGAAGACGATGCGTCCGCGGGCGATTGCGGCCGCGTCCGTCTTGTCGCCTGTCGGCGCGGGTAGGGAATCGAAGTAGGAGCTGAGATTCTTCAGCTTGGTCTCGTTCACGCGCATACCGATTGGCGAATCCTCGTTCTTGGCGCCCGCGTCGAGGCCGGTAGTCACGTCGGCGTTGCCCGCACGACCGACGAATGGATAGCCGTTCGTCCCGCCCTTGGTGATGCCTAGTGAGGCCAGAATCTTCTCATAGTTGTCAGCGATCTCGATGCCGGCCGCGCCGCCGCGATCTTGCAAGAACTTCCGGCCATTCAGCGTAGTGATGTCGGTGGGATCGAGCAGCGCGGTGTAGACCAGGTTGTTGAAGCTAGGCAGCAACTTGATATCGCCGTCACTTCCTTCGGGCGCCGCCAAGTCGGTGCGGAACATCGGCATGATATGCATGGGCGCGCCGTTTCCATCGATGGCGTCGTCGAACATTCCCACCGGGTATAAAACTGGGTCGTTCAGGTAGGCATCGACCTCGGTCTCGGTTGCAGCGGCAGAAATCAGGTTTGCTCCGACCCCTTTACGAGACACCGAGCCATGCTTGTTCGCGATCAAGTCCAGAGCCAAGCTCGGGTAGAACGCGCGCGAATTTGCGCCCAGCGCCACGGCCGCGCCTACGTTCAAGAAATGGTTGGTCGGGCCGTCGACACGGTGACCGATGGACCCGCCGTTCGGCAACGAGAAGACGCTGCCGTCGGTGATGCTATGACAGAACGCGCAGCTGATGCCGACGCTCTCGCCTGCGAACACGTCGCTCGTGTTGACGGTGATCTTGCCGTCCGGCGGTTGGGTGATATTGCGCGCGGAAACGCCGATCACCGCGTTCAGCTCGATGAGCGCGATCGTGGTGGCTGGATCATTGAGGGTCGGAGCGTTCGCGGGGCTCAAATCGGTCTTGAGCTCGGCGGCAACCTTGTCCTTGGTTGCGCCCGCGGGGATCGCGTCGATGTCGACGCACAAACCCGCTTTCAGCGCTTGAACCGGCGTGAGACCAGCGGTGATGATGCCTTGCGGTAGCTGCAAGGCGCGCGTCCAGAAGCCCTCATTTCCGAAGGTCTCGAAACGGAAGACGTCTCTGCCCATCGCGGCAATGCCGGCCGGATGCTTGAACATGTCCGTAGTGGCGAAAGCATCCGTGGGCCCGGACACTCCCCGCAGGCCCGGGACGCCTGGGACCCCCGCCTCGCCGCCCGCGCCCGCTTCGTCCGCGCCGCCCGGTTCTTCACCGGCGCCGCCGCCCTTGGAGGTCTCGCCGCCGCGGCCCAATGACCCGGCATGCCCCGACGATCCGCCGTGGCCCGACAGCCCCCCTTGGCTCGAAGAGCCGGAGGCACCGGCCGTGCCTTGCGCATCGTCGTCGGAACAAGCGGCTAAGGCGCAGCCCGCAAGCACCGATAGAGTTAGGGCAACACAAGAGCTCTGTCTTTTATTCACGGTCCATCTCTTTCCAAGTTAGCGGGCGGCCCAAGTCAGCGGGCGTCCCAAATTACCGGGCCTCGTATGCAGCAGGCGTCGAAGTCAGCGGCGGTCGAGGCGCGTCGCGCGCGCGGTCCAACCCCTCGCAGGCCTGCCCGGTCGCCCCCAAGCAGCTTTCAGGCCATCACCCAAGACCCACTCGGAATGCGGCGTCGTATAATTTTTATGAACCCGCTGAGTAACACGATTAATTCAAAACAGAGCACGGACGCCCGTCGCTATTTGCCACCAGGTGGCTAATTGCCTCGGGTCTGGCCCGATCCGTAGCTGCTGACACGATTCTTAATTTTCGTGCTACACACGCGCCGTGCTGCGTACGCTCTGGTTGGTCCTCGCGCCGGTGTTGGGCGTGCTCGCTCTTGCGCCGCGCGTGGCCGAAGCCGAAGTCATCGCCCCGGAACCAGCCGAGCAACCGCTGGCGACCTGGCCGCGGGGCCAAGCGGGCACTCGCGACGTGCTCATTCCGGTCGTGCTCGTGCTCGAAGCAAGCGGCGAAGTAAGAAGCGCGACGGTCGAAGGCAGTTTCGATCCCGAGCTGCACGCGGCTGCGCTGGAGACCGTGCATCGCTGGTCGTTTCGCCCAGCGTTGCAAGACGGCAAACCCGTGGCGGCAAAGTTCCGCGTGCTCGTGCGCTTTTTGGGCCAACCGCCCGCGCCGGGCCCCGTCACTCAACCCGACACCGCGTTGCCCGTCTCGAACACGCACGAAATCGCATCGCCCACGTCCCTTGGCCCCGCCGAAACGGCGACGATCACCGTGCTTGGCGTGCGCAGCGCGCCGCCTCCGCGTAGCGCCTCCGAGGTCGTTCAGAGCAAGCGCGTGCTGGCCTCGGCCCCGCATCGCACCGCGAGTGATTTGCTGCTCACCGTGCCAGGCATCGCTCTCACTCAACACAGTGGTGAGGGCTCTGCCCACCAGATCTTTTTTCGCGGTTTCGACGCGGTGCACGGACAAGATCTCGAGATTTGGGCGGGCGGCGTGCCGGTGAATGACGTCTCCAACATTCACAGTCAGGGCTACGCCGACCTGAATTTCCTGCCGGCAGAAGTGGTGAAGCAGATCCGCTCCGCACCGGGCACCTACGACCCCCGTCAGGGAGATTTCTCGGTCGCGGGCACGCTGTGGCTCGACCTCGGCTACGACGAGCCCGGCTTGACGCTGAGCGCTTCGACCGGGCAGTTCGGAGCGCGACGTTATTTTCTCGCCTACCACCCGAAGGGTTGGTCGGACGCGACGTTTGCCGCGTTCGAGCTGTATTCGAGCGATGGTTTCGGACCGTCACGCGCATCGGAACGCACCTCGGCGATTGCGCAGACCGAGGTCAAGATTGGCGCGGCGACGGCGCGCGTGCTCGCGTCCACTTACGCCGCAAGCTTCGACTCGGCCGGCGTGCTGCGCCTGTCGGACATAGAGAACCGCCGCATCGATCGCCTCGGCTCTTATGATCAACACCAGGGCGGCGACTCTTCGCGTTCGCAGCTCGCGCTAGAGCTGAGTCATGGCGACGAGGACTCTCGTTGGTCTCTGACGCCCTACGCCATCCTTCGCTCGATGCGCCTGCGGGATGATTTCACTGGTTACCTCGTGACGCCCACCAATGGCACCGCTGCCGAGGTGGCCGCGGCCGATAAAGCGAGTGCCCAGGGCAACTCCGAACAACAAGTGAATGACGCGTCGACGATCGGGATGACCGGAACTTACCGCCGCGCCTTGCCCATTTTTGCCGCGTCCGATGGGCTAGAGGCGGGAATTTTTGCGCGTTACGATCGAATCACTCAAGCGCAGAAAAAGCTGTCCATCGACAGCTCGCAGGTGACGCTCGACGAGGTGGACGCCCAGGTCAACGCCACCGACGTCGCGGGCTACGCCGATCTCTCGCTGCATCCCCTCCGCCGCGTCGTGCTGCGCGGGGGCTTGCGCATCGACGGCCTGGCGTACGTCACCCAAGACGACGGCGGCCAAGGTCAGGGTCAGCGCCGTTCGGCCCAGGGCGCGCACATCGGCAAAAAGGGGACGCTCGACGTGCGGCTGACATCCGACCTCCACGCCCTCGCGAGCTACGGCGACGGCTTCCGATCGCCGCAAGCCCGCAGCCTGCAAGCGGGGGAAACCGCGCCCTTCACCACGGTACAAAGTTACGAGCTCGGCCTCCGTTATCAGGCTCCCCGTCTCCGCGCCACCACGTCGGTTTTCCGCACCGCGCTCTCGGACGACCTCGCGTTCAATCAGGTCACGGCGCGCAACGAGCGCACGCCGCCCACGCGCCGCACGGGTGTGAGCGCCGAAATGTCGGCGCAGCCCAACAGCTGGTTCAGCGCGGCGGCCAGTGTCACGTACACGCGCTCGCAGTTCACCAATACCGATGGCGGCTTCAACGCGGGGGACCTGCTGCCTTATGCGCCGGAAGTCGTGATTCGCAGTGACATTGCGTTCACCCCCGTACTCGGCCGCGTGCTCAATCGTCCGCTGACCGGGCATCTCGGCTTTGGGCAAACCGGTATTGCGCGTCGCCCTTTGCCCTATGGCCAAATGGGCCACGACTACAGCGTGATCGACGCCGTCGCGCGCGTGCGTCTGCGCGAAGCCGAGCTCGGCGTCAGCGCGTTCAATTTGCTGAATGTGAATTGGTACGACGGCGAATACACGTTTGCCTCGAACTTCAACCGAAGCGGGGCGCCTTCACTCGTCCCCGCGCGGCACGTGACCGTTGGCGCGCCGCGTACCGTCTTTGCAACACTCACCCTTTATTTATGAGGTTCTTCATGTCATCGCCGACTCCATTACTGAGCAGTGTATGTCTCGCGCTCTCCCTCACTTGTCTTTCTGGGTGCGGGTCAGACTCGGGCGGTAGCACGACCGGCAAAACAATCGTGCTGCACAGTGAGCTGACTGCAGATCCAGTCATCAAGTCCGAGCTCACCACCGGGTTTGGTTGGGACGTGACTCTGACCCAGGCAAAGGTGGCGGTGAGCGCTCTGTATTATTTCGACGGACCCCCGCCGACCGCGTTTTTCAAGACACCTCATCGCAGCTTCGGTGAGCGGATCTCGAACTTCGTCGTGGGGACCGCGTGGGCTCACCCGGGTCACTATCAGGCGGGCACGGCCTTGGGGCAGACCATCTTGCCCGACCCGATCGCATTCGATCTGTTTTCGTCGAAGCCGGTCGACCTGAATGATGGCGACGGGGTGACGGGCACCTATCGCTCTGCGCGTTTCGTGTTTCCCCAAAAGGCGCCCAAGGACGACGTGCTGGACGGGCACCTCGCCATCGCCGAGGGCAAGGCCCTCAAGCATGGCGACGCTACTGCCGTGCCGATCTACTTTCGCCTCATCGCCGATTACGACGACATCTCGATGAACGTGAATCAAGGCGCAGTGGATGGCTGCGTCCTCGATGAAACCACGGTCACTGGCGACGGCACGATCACGGTCGAAGTCCGGCCGATGATTTGGCTCAATCTCGTCGACTTCTCCAAAATCGCGGTTGGCACCGCCAAGAAGCCGACAGAGGCGCGAGACCCTGGGTTCTCTCAGGGCATCACCGAGCTCAGCGCATATCACTTCAGTTACGATAAGTAATCGCTTCAAAGGGAAATAAAATCATGAAGTCGAAATCGGCATGGGTATGTTTGTGCGTTGTATTCATAGGCGTAGCGGGTTGCAGCAGTGATGCGACCAGCGGGGGGAAGGGGACGGAGCAATTTACTACCTGGGGTGAGGAGTTCGTCGAAGACGGTATTCCCGCGGGCGACGGTACCAGCGGCTTCGTCGACGGCTGGTCACTCAAATACGCCAAGTTTCTCGTAAATTTTCACGCGATTCGCGTCGCCGATGCCGACGGCAACGTGGTCGCGGAGCTCGACAAGCCCCGCTTCGTCGACAACGTGAAACCCGGCGTGAAGGAGCTCATCACCTTCCCCGGACTCGACGCAAAGGCGTATACGCAGGTCAGTTACGAGATCAAGCCCGCCGTTGCCGACGAAGAAATCGTCGGCGACTCCGATCCTGACGACTTGAAGATGATGGTCAAGGAGGGGTACTCGGTCTACTTCGAAGGCACGGCGACCAAGAAGAAAGTCACCAAGACCTTCCATTGGGGCTTCAAGACCCAGACTAGCTACAAAGATTGTCATTCTGCCGAGGAGAACGGCATCTCGACCGAGGGGGTGGTGGTCACCAACAACCAGACCGACACCAGCCAACTGACGACGCACGGGGATCACCTGTATTACGACAGCCTGCAGTCCGGCGACAACGCCAAGCCCACATTGATCCGCTTCAACGAAAAGGCGGCGGCTGATGACGGCCCGAAAGGCGACGGCGATGGCGACGTCACCGTCCAAGAGATGTGCCAGGAAAACATCGACCCCGAAATCTACAACACGTCCGGTTTACCGGGCGCGACGATCGGTGACTTCGTGATCTCGCTCGCGCGCACCATCGGTCACTTCCGGCACGAAGGGGAATGCACGATCAAACGCATCGACCCAGTGCCGAAAAGCGTGACGAACCCGTGCGATGAGTACCCCTGAGGCGCGGCTCTTGAGCTTTGACATGCAGGGTTGATGGTCACGGAGCACGCCGCGGGCGGCAAAGCCTTCGGCGGCGTACTCCGTGATCCATGCGGAGCGATCCAAATGGCATCCGCAGCCCGCTCCAACACTTGATGGTGGCTTCGCTCGTGCGCGGCCTGCGCGGCGCGCACACGGTCGTGAGCCGCGCCGCTTGCGTGGTTCTAGGGTGTTACGTGAACGACGCCGGCCATACCCATGCCGTCGCCAAACGAATGCAGCTGGCAGTGATAGGGGTAGGTCCCTGCGTTTGCAAACGCGAAGTCCACGCTGTTACCACTCGAAGTAATCAGGATGGGATTGTCAGGGCTGCCGGCGTCGGCGTGGGCGGGGTTCCCCGGCGCAAGCGGGTGCGCCGAAAAGCTGCCCGCCCAGCGCACGGTTTGGCCCGCCGCCACCGTCAGGCACTTGGGCGTGAAGACGAGCCCCATGCCCCCAACGTCAATCGTTCGTGACGCGCCCGATGCGCGCCCGTCCACATAGTCTGCCGTCGTGCAGCCGTTGAAGTCTGGAATCTGATCGCTGCTCGCTCCGCCGGCGGCTTCTTCCATGCCGGGGCTACCGCCGGGCGCTTCGTTCTTGCCGGCCGCGCCGCCCTCGGATGCGGGCGCGCCCGCTATTCCATCGGCCGCGCCGCGCCCTCCTGAATGATTGCCCGCAGTGGGCTCTCCCACCGAGCCCGATGGAGCCCCGCTCGCATCGTCACCGGATGAGCACGCGGGTCTCAGCGCGGTCAACGTTGCGACGAGCATTAGTGAGCGGGACGCCAAACGAGCATAGTGCATGCAATTCCTCTCGAAGCAGTGCGTTCAGGCGAAGTAGTCGGGGACGCCTTTATCAAGACCCGGCTCCGTCCCAATCGTGCTCACGAACGCCTCGGGCACCACCACGGACGCGGTCGTCTCGTTCAGCTTGGGGCCAGGGTCGGCCAGGCCGAGCACTAGCGCCGCCAGCACGATGAAGTGCTGCGTCTCGTCGCCCTCGATCGAGCTTGCCAGGAATCGGAATTTTGCGTCTTCCATGCCCGCGAGCACCTGATTGTAAGCGACGGCGGCGCCGCGCTCGGCAGACGCGGCGAACTTGAGCACGTTGCTGATCGTTGGGTTCGCAACCAAAGCCGCCGGCGGTTTGAACGCCGCAGCGACGTCCGCCTCTTTTACCGGCGTCCCGCTGAGCGAGTTGATGGCGGCGACCAGCGCTGCCGCGTGAAGCTTGTGCTCACTTTGAATCTTGACCGCCACGTCGGTGATGACAGCACGCAAAGCGTACAGTTTGTCGGTGGTCGCGGCCGCTCCGATCAGCATCGCGCCAGCGGTGTAGGCAGTGATTGCGTTGTACTCCGCGGTCAGCAAGGCGTTGAGCGGCGCGATATCGGCGTCCGGGGCGGTCGTCGGTGCGCCACCGGTTCCCGCACTGCCGGCAGTAACGCTCATGCCACCTCCACCGGCTGTGCCAGCCGTGCCTTGGCCACCGGAGCCTCCGCCTGCGGTCCCCACCGCGCCGCCCATGCCGGCACTTCCGTTGCCGGTCGCCCCG
This sequence comes from Myxococcales bacterium, assembly GCA_903642325.1. Lineage (GTDB taxonomy): Bacteria > Myxococcota_A > Polyangia > Polyangiales > Polyangiaceae > PMG-095. The sequence goes on from CAHJWM010000050.1 coordinate 20,801, forward strand.
GCTTTACCGGCAGGTGAACCACCCGCGCCCCCCGCTCCGCCCGCGCCGTCTGCGGTGTCATCACTGCACCCGAGTGCAACCATACCGAGTAGCACGGCGGCAGCGCCCGCGGCGCCCGAGCTCAGCAGGCTTCTGCGAGCGGGCTCTTCGGACACTTGCCGCACGGTTGCGGGGATCTTCATATCGTCGCTGTCTTTTAAGTCGTTCATGGCTAATTCCTTCGAGTTACGGTGAGGCTCTAGCGCTGTGTGCTTCGGGCTCACGCCGCCGCGTCCAGCTTCAACAGGGCATCGAGCGCCGGGAAATTTTCGAGGCTGGTCGTGCCCGCGCCGCCTACGTCCAACACGAAAGCGGCCGGGACGACGAGGGTCGGATTCATGGCCGTGCCGGCGTTGGCTTGAATCAGCCCTTCGACTAAAAGGTACAGCACGACGAAGTGCTGTGTCTCCACGCCGCCGATGGCGGCGATGAGCTTCGCGGCGGTGACGGTGCTGGTGGTCTGCAACACTTGCACGTATGCGACGGCGGCGTGTTTCTCCTTATCGGTCGCCAGCTTCATCACATCGGTGGTGGTCGGCATTGCCGGAAAGGAGCTTGGAATCTTGGCCATCATCGTGTCCGTCACCGGGGTCCCGGCGTTGGCCAGAATCATGGCCTTCAGGGCGGCGGCATGTTGCTTGTGTTGATCTTGAAAGTGCACGGCGACCGCGGTCACGACGTCGCGTGTCGCTTTGGGGGTGACCATGTCGGCAGCGATGATCCCGGCCCCTGCGGTATACGTCGCAATCGCGTCGTACTCGGCCGTGAGTAGCGCATTCAGCGAATCATTGTCCTTGGTGGGGTTGGGCGTCGGGTCGACCTTCGCCTCCGCCCGGCGCGCAGCGGTGTGGATTGAAGCGGCAAGCCCAAGCCCAACTGCGGTCGCGGCGGCGCGCGCGAGCATTGTCCGACGACTGAAGTCGCTAAGTGACATATTCAATTCTCCTCTTGATGAAGTGAGCGGTGGCGGCATGCCGCACTTTGCAGGTGGATCGCCGCCCAGAGCCGTGCTCTCCGGCAAATGCTCTCGGCGAACACCTGGTACGACCAGGGCGGTGCCTCGGATCGTCCGAGAGCGTTTTAGATTCGCCTTCCCGGCGCCCCTGTGCGACCGTAGCACAAATGTTTCAGATCATGTTACCCGGGCTCGTCGAGGGCGGCGGCTCCCATGCAACGGTCAGCGTCCTCGCGGTCTTGACACTGGGTTTTTTTCTGGGCATGCGGCATGCGACCGACGCCGACCACGTCGTTGCCGTGTCGGCCATCGTCATGCGCGAGCGCAACTTGCGGGCCGCAGCGCCAATCGGAGTTTTATGGGGGATCGGTCATACGGTGACGGTCTTATTGGTGGGCGGAGCGATCACTCTATTCGGCGTCGTGATTCCGCCTCGTTTCGGCCTTGCCCTGGAGCTTTGCGCCGCGTTGATGCTGGTAACGCTCGGAGGTTTGAACATTTGCAACGTTTTGTTTAACGCGGCCGAGAGCTCAAGTCGCTCCTCGAGCGGGGCTCACGTACATTCGCAGCGACCGATCGGCTCGGTCCGACCGCTCGCAGTGGGAGTCGTGCACGGCCTTGCCGGGTCGGCTGCAATCGCCCTCCTCGTGTTGGGAGCGATCAACAGTGCAGTGTGGGCGGCCTGCTATTTGCTTGTCTTCAGCGTGGGCACGGTCGCCGGCATGATGCTCATCACCCTTGGCATGGCCCTGCCTCTGTCCTTGGCGGCGCGTGGCTTCGAGCGTTTGCACAAGTACCTCCGACTCGGATCCGGCTTTGCCGGCGTGATTTTTGGAGTCTTCCTAGTTTACCAAATTGGCTTCGTGCACGGCCTCTTCACCGCGCACGCGCATTGGGCGCCGCAGTAAAGCTCTGCGCACGCATTGCTGCTCATTGCGGCGGAGTAGAGCCGCAGCGCTCATTGGAGCCAGCGAAAGCGAGCTCACGTCGACGCTAGTCGTGGTCGTGGTCGTGGCGATGGTGCACGTCCGGCGCGTGGGGGTGTGCGTGGACTTGTACCTCGTGCGCGTGTGCATGACTGTGCTCGCCTAGGAATGGCGGCTCGTGAGTATGCTCGTGATGCCCGTCGTCATGGCGATGTGCGTGCTCGTGCGCCAAAGGTTGATGCGTGTGAGCATGAGCGTGGCGTTCCGTTACGTGAAAGTACACGCCTGCGGCGAAACAAAGGGCCGCGGCCGCGGACCCCGAGCTCATGCTGCCGCTCCCCATGGCCCACGCAGTTGCCGCGCCGATGAACGGCGCCACCGCGAAAATAGAACCAGTGCGCGCCGCCCCAATGTGCCGCTGCGCGCGTAAATAAAAGCGAAGGCTCAAGCCGTAGCCGGTGGCGCCGCACAGCAATAAACCAAGCATCGGCGCCGCGCTGGGGAACGCCTGTCTCGAGGCGAGAGCCAGTGCAAAGCTCAGCGTTGCCCCGAGCGTGCCCTTCCATTGCACCACCTGAGTGGGACTGAGCTCTGCCAACGGCCGCGCCAGGGTGTTGTCTAACGCCCAGCCGAATGTCGCCAGCACCACCGCCATTGCGCCGATTCCGAAGCCGGCTGCCCGAACGCCGGCGATCACGAGTAAGGCGCCACCCGCAGCCATGAAGGTGAGCGCCAACCCGACGCGCCGCCCAATTGGCTCATGGTGTATTTTCCACGCCAATATCACGGTGAACACCGCTTCGAAGTTCAACAGAAGAGAGGCGCTCGCGGCGTCCGTGCGTTGAAGTCCCCAGGTCAAGCAAACCGGAGCGAACACGGCACCCACCAGGGCGACCACAAGCAAGCGCGGCAGGTGGGCCCGGCGCACCGGCGCCTCCACCCCGCGCGCGGCACGCCACGGATCGAGTGATGCCAGGGCCGCTCCAGCGTACAACAAAGCGGCCGCGGGCCAGGCACCCACTCCCTTGCCAAAACGCTGCACGAACGGGGTAGTGAGGCCAAATGCGAGCGCAGAAAACAACGCCAGGCCGGCCCCGGCGAGCAGTGGATTAGGCTCCGGCCTAGCCGATGTCGGCGCGTTCATGATTGGTTGCCCGCACACGTTAGCGCAAAGCGGGGTAGGCGCGCTCTCGGCGCCGTGCTCGGCAGACCGTGATTTAGATAACGCGTGGCGCCGTGTGCAGAAAGCCTGCCGACCGCTATGGCAAACCCTTCTAGCGCACATTGACCATCGCGTCGGCGTCGGGCGTCGGCGTCGGCGTCGAGGTCGAGGTCGCGCTCTTCAACGGCGGCGTAGGTGTGCGTCCGAGCGGCCCATTCCGCGCTCAGCCGAGTCGCATCACCGAGCCAACGGCGAATCCGTGGTCCTGGAATCCAGCGTGCGCCGTCCCGGCAGTGCGCTTCCATCGCCGCCGCCTTGCTGCGCCCGCTGTAGCCGGTTGTGGTTCATGGGCCGTCACGCTCGCTCATCGCCGCGCCGCACACGTTGGCGCGGGGCAAAGGTCTTCTAAGACCTCCCGAAGCGCCCTTTCGATGCGCGAGTGTGGGAAGGAGGGTGGGAACGCGCGGCCGTGGCAAACGGTGAATGGCGAACGGCAAACGGCCAATCCGACCGTGGCGAGCGTCGTCGAGATCGAATGACGAGTCGCTCACGCCTTTGAGCGCGGCGGGGCGATGCTCAAGGTGTGAGCTGAAAAGGGAGTTGAACTCGAGGGTCCCGAGCGTTACACTTCGCAGTAACGCTTTTCCGCCGACTTTCCGGCTGATGTCGAAGCTGATTGGTTCAATGTCACATACCCACCGGTTCGCGCTCGAGTCGCTTCTCGCTTCGCTGTTACTCGTCGTCGCCTGCGGCGGGCCGCCTGACGCAGTCGGTGACAACGGCATCGCAACTGCGGGTAGCGGTGCGTCCGGGGGCGGGAAGGGCATCGGCGGGTCCGGCGCGGGCATCGCGCCGGACGACCCAGGGCGAGGGACGCCTGGCGATGCCGGGGCTGGCGGCGATAGCGGCGACTCGGGCCCCGTGTGCGGCAATGGTAAGCTCGAAGCGCCGGAAACCTGTGATGATGGCAATGCCACGCCAGGGGACGGCTGCGACGGTAATTGCTCGAAGGACGCCAATTGGCAATGCGCAAAGCCGGGCGCTCCCTGTACCTATGACCCCAAGCCCGGGGTGTGTGGCAACGGGCAAGTGGAAGCCGACGAAACATGCGATCTCGGGGCGGACGCAACTGGCAAAACTCTGAATGACGGCACCGTTGGCTGCGATGCTACCTGTCACACGGTCAATGGCTGGACGTGCGCGGGTGCCGGTGTGTCGTGCACCAAGGATCCCTACTGCGGCGACGGCACCGTGCAAAGCACGCTCGCCGAGCAATGCGATGACGGCACCAATGACGCAATGCACGGTTGCGACGGCAAGTGCCAGGTGGTCCCCCATTGGAAGTGTCCGAACAACGTGTGCGTTCCGGACGCCTCGTGCGGCAACGGCGTGATCGATGGCAGTGAGCAGTGTGACGACCACAACATTCGCAATTACGACGGCTGCTCTGCCACTTGTTATTTAGAGGCCGGCTACGCCTGCCCGGCTACTGGTGGCACCTGCGAGCAGACCTGCGGCAACGGCAAGCTGGACGCGGGCGAGACCTGCGACGACAGCAACCACAGTGCAAAAGACGGTTGCGATAGCAGCTGCAAGGTGGAGCCTGGGTACACGTGCGGCACCGTAGGGCAAACATGCATCATCACGCCCGTGCCGTTGCCACCCGTCTGCGGCAACGGCAAGCTCGAGACCGGCGAGCTCTGCGACGACGGCAACGTGCGCAGTGGCGATGGCTGCTCCAGTACCTGCCTCTTGGAGGCTGGGTGGAAGTGCAGCACGCCCGGCTCAGCCTGCGTTTCGGCAAAGTGCGGAGACGGCATTTTGGCCGGCAACGAGCAGTGCGACGATGCCCTCGTCGACAATGTTCACGGCTGCAGCTCGAGCTGCACCGTCATGCCGAACGCCGTTTGCCCGGCGAACGGCGGCAGTTGCGTCCCCATGGTGTGCGGCGATGGCAAAGTCACCGGTTCCGAGACCTGTGATAGCGGCCTCAACGACGGCAAGCACGGCTGTTCCACCACCTGCCACACCGTGCCGGGCTGGATTTGCCCCCTCGCAGGCGCGCCGTGCTCGGCGGTATGCGGGGACGGCGTGGTCGTCGGGGACGAACAATGCGACGAGATGGCAGACGTGCCCTGCTGCTCGGCGAGCTGCAAGCTCAAGCCCGGCTACGTTTGTGACCCAAGCAAGCCGACGCACTCGCAGGTAGCCACGCCCTACTGCGGCAACGGCACGGTCAACGGCCCCTCGAACGCCAGTAACACCGTGCTCGGGAGTGAGCAATGTGACGACGGCAACATCAAGCCCTTCGACGGCTGCTCTCCGACCTGCACCAATGAGCCGCTATGCGGGACTTACAACACCTACGTCACCCCGACGCCAGCGGCCACCGCGTACCAGTGCTTCGCTCATTGCGGGGACGGCCTGTTGGTCGCGCCTGAGCAATGCGACGATGGCAACACCTTGGCGGGCGACGGCTGCGACGCAAATTGCAAGGTGGAGCTGATCCCAAACAGCACGCAGCCTGCTTGGACATGCGCGCAACCGCCGCCCGGCACCAGCCTGGTCATGCCCGTGATTTGGCGCGACTTCTCGCCCCGGAGCCATCCTCAGTTCTCGGTCGACCCGCGCGACAATCGGCGCATGCCGAACATCACCCAAAACGCGCTCGTGCCCGTATATTTGGGCAATTTGCCGCGCCCGTACAAGTACGTGCCAGCATACAACACCGCGTTTGCATCTCCGAATTGGGGCGCCGCTTACAAGAATCTACCCAATTGGACGATGAACGGCCCGGGTTGGGTCTCCGGCTCGGAGGGTTACCTGGCCCCGCCCTGGATGAACAACCCGCCCGCCTACGACAAGGTTTGGTACGCCGATCAACCTGCGACGCTGAACAATGGCAACGCCAACGCGCTGCTCACGCCCGCCGGTCGTTTCGCGCAGTGGTACGTCGACGACGCGACGGTCAACAAATCGCTCGCCTCGAGCATCGCCATGAAAGCGGTAGGCGCGGCGTTTCAGTATTCGTGCGACGACACGGCGTGCGATAGCGCTTTTCCGGGCAACCCATCGGGCTTCTTCCCACTCGACGGCAAGGGCTGGGTAGCAGCGGGCGGCGAAACTGCGCGCGACGGCGGCCACAACTACAGCTTCACGACGGAGATGCGCAATTGGTTCACCTACACGGCGAGCGGCGCGCAAACGTTGTCGTTCTACGGGGATGACGACCTGTGGGTGTTCATCAACGGCCAGCTGGTGCTCGATATCGGCGGTATTCACTCCAAGGTTGCCGGTAACTTCACGCTCAACGCCGACGGCACCGCGACCAGCTGCGTCAAGAACTTGCCGGACGACACCGCGCTCAACTGTTCGCCCGTCGCGTTGGGTTTGGTCAAAGGCAACGTCTACGAGGTCGCGATCTTCAACGCCGAGCGCGAGATCGTTGCATCCAACTTCCAGCTCACGCTCGTTGGCTTCAACTCCGCTCCCAGCGTGTGCACGCCGATCTGCGGGGATGGTTTCGTCGCGGGCAGCGAGCAATGTGACCAGGGCAACCTGAACGTGTCGCCCACGAGCAACACTTACGGCAAATGCACTACGTCGTGCCGGCTCGGTCCTTACTGCGGAGATAAGAGCCTCACTAGCCCGCCCGAAACCTGTGACAACGGTCTGAACATCGACGCTTATACGAGCGCGGCGCCGAGCACCCTGCAATGCGCGCCAGCCTGCATGGCGCCGAGCTACTGCGGCGACCACGTTCTACAAAAGGTGAACGGTGAAGAGTGCGACGATGGGGCGGCGCTCAACCAGGATGGTTATGGGCACTGTCAGAAGAACTGCAAGCTCGGCGCGCGCTGCGGCGACGGTAGCCTGAGCAACGGTGAAGAGTGTGACGCAGGTGCCAACAACGGCGCGCCCTCCAGTAGCTGCGACGGTTCGTGCAAGCTCAAGTGCGGCAATGGCGCGGTCGACTCCGGCGAACAGTGCGACACTGGCAAGGGAGTGAATGGCACCGCGGCCAGCGCGTGTGACAGCACGTGCCAGAACAAGTGCGGCAACGGTGTGGTCGAGGCTGGCGAGCAATGCGATGACGGTGCGAGCAAGAACGACGGCAGCTACAACAACTGCAAGGCCGATTGCACGAAGGCGCCTAGCTGTGGAGACAATACGCGGCAAAGTCCCCCGGAAATCTGCGACCTCGGCGGGGCGAACAGCAGCACGGCTTACGGTCCCAATTCCTGCACCCTGTCCTGTTTGCCCGGCGGTTTCTGCGGAGACGGCGTGATCAATGGCAGCGAAAAATGCGACGACGGCAAAAACACTGGGTTACCCGGCTCTTGTAAGGTCGACTGCTCCGCGTACGTCCCGAGTAGCTCGTGCGGGGATGGTAAGATCCAAGCGCCGGAAAAGTGCGACGACGGGACCGGCGCCAACGGTAACGGGAGCGCGGCCAGCAAGTGCGACACCGCCTGTCGCTACAAGTGCGGCAACGGATTGGTCGACGCCGGCGAGCAGTGCGATAACGGCGTCGATGATGGCACCTACGGCACTTGCACCGCCACGTGCACGCTTGCCGGCTACTGCGGCGACAACATCAAAAACGGCAATGAGCAGTGCGACCTAGGCGCGAAGAACGCCGACATTAGCTCGGCTTACGGAACGGGCACTTGCACCAAAGCCTGCAAGGCCGCGCCCTTCTGCGGTGACGGTAAGATCCAAACTGCCCACGAGGACTGCGAAGGCAACGTCAACTGCTCGAACTGCACAACGACGACTCCGAAGTGAGGCACGGCGTCAGGAGGGAGCGCGCGCGGAAACGCGCGGCTCCGCCTCGTGACCTCGTCAGTCAGGGGCGGCCGCAGGAGGGGCGGCTACTCGCTTGCCCAGCGGTAACGGATGCCAAGCTCGGTGAAGTCGCCGCCAGCGAGCCCGATCCGGTCGGGGCTGATGACCGTGAAGATGAAGCTACCTCGGACATCCACTCGCCGCGAAAGGGCCAGCCGCAGGATGGGTCCTACACGGATGGTGCGCGAATCGTCGCGTTTCGGCACGTCCAGCAAGTCGACCGCGGGCCCGATGGAGTGCTGGTTCCGTGATCCGAAGCTGAACATGTAGCCGAGCCGCGCCCGCCAGACCACCGGTGGCGCGACGATGATGTGCAGCGTCTCTTCGTACACCTCTTTACCGTTGGGAACGCCGGTAATGTACGACGCGCTACCCCGCAGGGTGAGCCGGCCAGGGCCCAAGGTGAAGGTAAGATCGAGCTCCGCCTCGTAGGTCAGCGTTTGCGCGGTCTGACCAGAGCTATTTTCGAGATCCAAGCGCCGATAATGAGCCTTGGGGTCGATATACGTGTGCTGGAACGACCGGAAATAGCGCGGTCCGACGCGTAGATCCACGTGCGGGATCTCGACGCGAAAACCTCCATAGGCGCCCAAGCCGTTCTGCGACCCAATGGGATTGGCGTCGACACCGACCCATTCCGTGAAGGGGCGGCCATAGCCGAGCGAAAGGCGTGGCCTGGCGTACAGGTAGCCAATATCGAATGTCGTCGCTAAGAAGCTCCGCGGCGGCAGGGTGCCCCAAGAGCGCGCCATCCGCGGATCGATCAGTGCCTCGTCCGGCGTCGGGAAGATCCCGAGGGGCGGCTTCGGATCCGGAAATTTTTCGCCCGCGGGCTCCGCCGCTGCAGCTCGGCCGCATAGCGCCAAACACCACACAGCGGCCGAGAGCGAGCCAACGAGCAACGGCACGGCGCGCATCAGAAGATCCCCAAAAGCCCGAGCCCGCCCGGGGACGGGATCACGTGCAGCTCGAGGCCCCCGCTCTTGCCGGAGGCCAGAGCGTTTTTGCTCCGATAATGGAGCAGTGGCACGCCGTAGCCGACGAGCGTGCCCACGAGGGCCCCGGTGAGAACGTCGCTTGCGTAGTGAACATCGCTGACCACGCGAAACGTCGCGGTCGTTGCCGCCACCGCGTAGCCGCCGGCGCAGCTGATTGCGTCCCACGGCGGCCCCAACAAGTCGTTCTCGAAGTGATGGATGCAGATCAGCGCCGCGCCAGTGAAAGATAGGGTGGAGTGTCCGCTAAAAAAGCTACGGTAATGAGCGCTGCCTTCACAGTCGATGGAGTCGCTCGGCAACTCGCTGGTTCCGCAAGTACGCCCATATGGCCGTTCGCGACTCACTAGCGTATTCGTCACTCCTTGAATGGCCCCGCTGATCGCGAGCGTCTCCAGGTCGATCAGCGCCATTTGCTCGGCGACGTCGCGGCTGCCGCGGTACCACCACGCCGCCGTCAGCGCGTCTGCAACGAACGGCCAAGACACGGCGAGCGACAAGCCCACGTCCGAGGCATCCCGGAAAATATAGCGGTTGGAGAGCGAGCGAACGCGCAGCGCGTTGCGCACGTCGTTGTCGAACCACAGCCCCCCCCTGACGTGCGCCTTCCGCGGGTTGATGATGGCCGTGGTCAAGGTGATCGCGCCGGCGGTCGCGCCGACCACGTAATCAGCGGTCGAAAATCGCGTCCAGTTCCAGGTCAGCGGTGCCGGCGTACTCTCCGCCGCCTCCTTGGCGGTTGGTGAGCGAGCGCCCCCGCTCCACTGCTCGGCGGCTGTCTCGCTCGGCGACGCATCGGGCTCGACCGAAGGATCGCCGGGATCGGGATTTTGGGCTCGAGCCGAATGGCCGAAGAGCAAGGCGAAGACAGCACACGCCAGGCCGAACATTCGGGCGGCTGAAGCAAAGTAGGCGCTCACGAGGTTGACTCGGCCCTTAGCAGCTTCTGCAGGCAGAGTCTCTCAATCCGGCGCGACGAGCGGTAAACCCTTAGCAACCCTCATTCCCGCCACTCGCAACGCCGAGCTGGCTGCAGAAGTTCTGAAAGGCGTTGACCCGGTTTTGGACGGCTTGCGGCGATTTTCCGCCGCACTCGAGCGGCCCATTGATCAGCTGAATGGTTTGGCCAAAGCCCTTGCCCGACACGACCGTACTGTGAGCTGAGTTGAAGGGCTGCCGTGTCATCCACCACCAGAGGGCGGCGTTGAAGGCGTTGACCGAGCTTTGCACCACGAGCTCTGGGCTGGTGAGCAAGCTCAAGCCAAGCGCCCGACCGGCTGTCCCGTAATTGTAGTTCCAAGAGAGCTGGAGCGGGCCTCGCCCATGATAAGACCGAGTGCCGCACGGGAATTCTGTGCGGTTCGCGTCGCAATAATTGGAGGGCGGATTTTGCTCGTCCAAAAACTTGAGCCCCGCGGTCTCTTGCACCATGTGCGCGAAAAACGCGGCGAGCTCGCGCTTGCGCGCGGCCGCGTCGCCCTCACCACAGAAGAGTGGCCATTGCTGGGCGGCCGCAACGAAGCCTTCGTACGTGTAAAGCGGGTTGTGCCCTGGAAAGAAGGCCTCGAATTGCGCCTTGCTGACCAGGTCACCGGCGTGCCCGGTGACCTCACCCGCGCCCAGCTTCAGGTCGTCGATCGAGAAGTCGTACGCCTTGGTGTTGTCGTTCGGCGCAAAGTCCACGGCTAGGATCTGCTTCTGGAATGAGTATCCAGCCGGAGCCAGCCCTTTTGCTCCCGTTGGCCCCCAGTTGGACTGCGTGAACTGCGCCCACTTGAAGGAGTATTGGGTCCACGTTGGCGAGAGCGTGATCAAGACCGAATAGTGATTGTAACAGCCTGCATCGCCGTCCGGGCATGAGCCCCCCGCTTGCTTTTCCGTGGTCGGCGGGGTCGGCAGCGACACCTTGATCGTATCGTTTTTCCCAGCGCTATCGCCTTTGATCCAGAAGCCGATACCGTCGAACGCACTCGCATCGTAACAGATGCCGAGCGGCACGCCGTACGTTGCCCAGAGCGGAGTCAGCACGGGGCCGCTCATGTGGAGCGCCTTGCTGCTGTTCGGCGCTCCACCGGACGTCGCTTCCACGGCCATCGTTAGAGCTTTGGCCGCCGGTAAGCCGAACCACTCTCCGTTACGCTCGTCAATCTGCTGAATGAAGAGGGTTCCGTCCTCGAAGCTGTCGATCCACTGATTGACGGCGAGGCCTGTCGAAGTGTGGCAATCGCACCGGTTCTGCCCGGGCGCACACACGATAGCTGCGCTCCCGCCTGCGCCACTGGGACCAGCTCCGCCTTGCGCTGCGCTGGTCCCCGCATGGCCTGCGCTGCCCGCGGCGGTTCCGCCCGTGCTCGAGCCGAGGCCGCCTGTACCCGGGCCGGCTGCGACCGCGCTCGCGCCACCGAACGTGCCGCCTCCAGCACCATTAGAAGCGCCCCCACTCGCATTTGCCGAACCTGCTACCGAGCTCGCACCAGCCGGGGAGGCAGGGGTGGTCCCCGTGGGCCCGCTCTGCCCGCTGCCACTCTGCCCGCTGCCACTCTGCCCGCTGCACGCCGCGCCGCTCAGCACCACCAGCACGGGAAAGAAAGCCGCTCGTTCGATTCTCATCATCCTGATTGCCTCTCTACTCGGTAGCGCATGCCGACGCCGGGTGCGCCCCCAAGCGCACCGTTCACCAGTTACGGCAATCGTTCTTACAAAAACTGCCCATCTCACCCAGTTCTTGTGCCCTTGCGTAAGGAAAATAGAGATGCGGCTCACCGGGGGGTGGGCGAGCCATCGTTGCCTCGCCGTGGCGCCGGTCGCTCATCACAAGGCGTGAGACACCGCGCTTCGTGCCAGTGGGCGGGCCACGCGCGGCGACACGACGCCGGCTGCAGGCCAACCGTGACCGAGCGCGTCGTCTTGCGGACTCGAGCTTCGATCGGACGCGTCGCGCGTGGGCCCTAAGCCTCTTCGTCTTTCAACCGCACCCCGCCGGCACGTTCGATCAACGGTTGTCGTGCGTCCTAGATTTGCGGCACCCTCGGCGCGTGAAGCACGCGCCGATGAGGGCCCTCGAGAGGACATGCGCCAATCGGGGCGCAGCCATCACCGGATCGTTCACGAGGCAGCCAAAGACCATGCGCATGGCAAGGGGCTATTCTGCACTGCCGCGGGCCCGGCGCGGAAATGAGAGCGTCGGAAATTGAAAAAGTGGACGGAGCTCGAGCAGGTCAAGACGCCCGATGGCAGCACGCTGTCTCTGGCCGTGCACGACACGGTCTACGTCTTGCGCGTGAATGGGCGCGAGCTGATGTCGAGTCGCCATAGCTTTTCGGAGCAGCAGCTAGCCGTGGTTGCGTGCCAGCCGCTCTTCGAAAAAAGGGGCGTTCGCGTGCTGATCGGCGGGCTCGGGCTCGGCTTCACCTTGCGCGCGGCGCTGCTTCATTTGGCGGCCGACGCTGAAGTCTTGGTGGCCGAGCTGCTGCCCGAGGTCGTCGCCTGGAACCGCAACGCCGATTATCCACTGGCGGCGGCCGCGCTCGCAGACCCTCGCACGCGTGTGGTCATCAGTGATGTCGCGCACGTCATCGAACAGAACGAAGCGCGCTTTCACGCCATTCTGCTCGACGCAGACAACGAGACCACCGCCATGAACACCGCGGGCAACACACGCTTGTTCGCGGCTGCGGGCTTAACGGCGGTGCGCCGCGCGCTCCAACCGGGCGGCGTCGCCGTGTACTGGTCGGCAGGTGAAGATCCCGCGTTCGTGAAGCGCTTTGCGAGCAGTGGCTTCAGCGTCGAGACTCGGCGGGTTCGCCGCCACCCTTCGCTTAAGAGCAGCCATTTCCTGTTCGTGGGCCGGGCGTTGACCTAAGCCTGCGTGCAAACCATCGAGCCCAGCGGGCCTGACAAAACAGCCACAGCGCGCGGGCTAGCGAGCCCGCTGCTGCCGAATGTGTCATCGATTTGCTCGTGCGCAAACCGTGTTTAGCTTTAGGTGCATGAGCCGCGAGCTGCTGAGAACGACGGTTGTGGTCTGGGCCGCGTTGGTCGTCGTGAACGGTTGCGCGGCCGAGCCGGAGCAGCGTCCGGAGCCGGAAACGCCGCACCTGACCATCGATGACCAATCGACGGACGCGCCCCCACCACCGCCGCCTTCGGCGCCGCCCGCCGACGCCGCTAGCGCGCCGCCGCTTCCCGTTCCGGAACAGGGCCGGAACGGGCCGCCGTCTCCGCCTCCGCAACCACTCGGCGTTCCCGCCACGCCCGCTCCGCAGGGCGCGCCCGTCACCGATCCCGCGCCGCCGCCGCCGTCCGCCCCGGAAGGCCCGCCGAGCTCCGCGGAATGGGCGCACGAATATCCGTCGGGCCGCTGGGTATACGCCAACGACTACGGCTGGATGTGGGTTCCCGCGAATGCCGCGAGTGAAGACAGTGACGGCGTGCCGTACACGTATTTGTACAGGCCGAGCTACGGTTGGAATTGGTACGTTTCACCGTGGGGGGCGGGCGCGTATCGCTACGGCGGTTGGGTGCGGCGCCCGTATCGGCCGGCAGGTTATCAGGGCGGCTGGGTTGCGCATCCACGCGTCGTGGTGCGCTTGGGTGGCCATGGCCGCGGCTATGACCATCGCCGTCGCCGCTGGTGACGGTCGCGACGCCGAAGGCTGAGGCGCCCCGCGGCGCGCTCATTGACCAACAAACCCAGAACGATCAGCCGTGCGGCTTCGAGCAGGTCGCGCCGGTCGCGCCCGCGCCTGCGCTGGCACACGCTTTTTCAGTGCCTAGAGCGCCATACACGTTGAACTCGTGGATCGACCACCAACCGGAGCCCACCCCGCTGCCGGCGGAGCCGAACTGCGTGACGCGCACCCAGCGCGCGGAGACCGCAGGAAAAGAAAAGTCGGTCGCGGTCATGCCGTCTCCGCAGGCAACGGCCTGCCACGCGCTGTGATCGATCGAGACTTCGACCTGAAGTCGTGGCGCGGCGTCCGTGCTGACGTTGGAGTCGACCTTGACCCCGGCGATCATCACGGCCGTGGTCATGTCGACCTCGTAGGTGAAGGGCGCGGTCTGCTCGCTCATTTTCAAGCCCGTGGAGAAACGCGTAGACGTCATCCCGTCTAGCGCGAGGGCGGGGGGATTCTTGTTATCGCCGGATATCGAACAGTCCGAGGACGTGGCAGACCAACAGCTGCGATCGAGCGGGCTCGCTTGATGCGTGGTGGGGGACGGCATGGGACAGCCCGGCGGGAAGCCCGTGCCGGTGCCCGCGTTACCGGCCGTGCCGCCGCTCGCCGTCCCGCCGCCCGCGGTGCCCCCGCTCCCCATGCCTCCGGTGGGGGTGCCCCC
>CAHJWM010000051.1 GCA_903642325.1 Myxococcales bacterium
CGGCGGCCGCACCGGCCACGCCGGCGGCGCCCGTGGCACCCGCATAGCGTCGGCGGAAGCGGTCGACACGACCCTGCGTATCCATCATGCGCTGCTTGCCCGTGTAAAACGGGTGACACGCCGCGCACACGTCGACCTGAAGCTCGGTCTTGGTGGAACGAGTCTCGAACTTGTTGCCACAAGCGCAAGCCACCGCGACCGTGTTGTATTCCGGGTGAATGCCGTCTTTCATCGCGACTCTCCTGAAGCCTTCTCGGCTGCCCTGGCCACGCGCCAGGGTGTGCGAAAAGGACGCGCAGGCTAGCTTGCGTCGTCGATCCGTACAAGCAAGCCCTTGCGGCGGCGCCCTCTGAGCGCCGGCTGGTTCGAACACGCGGCCGAACGACGCACGACGTGAACGACCCGCGAGCGTCGAAAATCGCATTCGAATCAATGGGTTAGACCCGCTTTATCGGTTGCGGCCCGGAACTTGACCGGTGCCCGTTTTTCCATCAAGGATCGCGCCGCATGTCGGACTCGTCGCGTCGCGAGGCGCTGAAGCGCATCGGGCTGGCCGGTGCCGCCCTAGGCGGCGCTGTAGTGACGGCGAAACTGGCCTACGATCCGGGCGGCTTCGGCTTGGCGGAGGCCGCAGGCAAACGGGAAGTGCGCGACTTTCGGATCCATGCGCCCGGGTCCGCCGCGGACCCCGTGTTTGCGATCGCCAAGAGCACCACCGATCCGGCCGAGCTAGTGCGGAGGGCGGTCGCTGCTCTCGGTGGCATGAAGCGCTTCGTGTCCCGTGGCGACGTGGTGGCGGTCAAGCCGAACATCGGTTGGGATCGCATGCCGGTGCATGCAGCCAACACCAACCCCCTCGTCGTAGCCGAGGTAGTAAAGCTTGCCTTCGACGCGGGCGCCAAAGAAGTGATCGTCACCGACGCGTCTTGCAACGAGGCGAACCGCTGCTTTCAACGCTCCGGCATTTGGCGAGCCACCTACGCCGTGGGAGCGAACGTCATTTTGCCCTCCGCTCATCGCTTTCGCGACATGCGCATGAAGGGCGAGGTGCTCGACCAGTGGCCAGTGTACTTGCCGCTCGTGAATGCGGACAAGGTGATCAACGTGCCCATCGCCAAGCATCACAACTTGTCGAAGTTCACCTGCGGCATGAAGAATTGGTACGGCATCCTCGGCGGCCGGCGCAATCGTCTGCACCAGAATATCGACGTCTCTATCGCTGACTTGGCGACCTTCATGCGTCCTACGCTCACGATCGTAGACGCCACGCGTGTGCTCCTCAGGAACGGCCCGCAAGGCGGCAATATCGATGACGCCAAAGACATGCATCAAGTGATCGCCGGCCTGGATCAGGTGGCGGTCGATGCCTATAGCTGCACGTTGATCGGTGAGAGTCCCGCGAACGTGCGCTATCTGAAGCTCGGGCACGAGCGCGGTATTGGTAACATGTTTTGGCAGCAAGTCCCCCACGTGGAGGTCTGATGTCGACGACCCGTACCGGCTCGATCGAGCGGCTAGGGATGGCGCGGGGAGAGCGATGAACGAGGAGCTGCCCGCGCCCATTCCCTGGCTCGGCAACGCCGGTAAAGTCGCGCCCCTCGACCGCGTCGAGGCAGCGGCGGCGACGCCCCAATTGATTCAGATTCGCAAAGCGGCGAAATCAGCGCCGGCTCCGGCGCTGTATGCGGCCACGTCCGCGTCCGCCACGATGACGAACAGTGGCGGGCCGAGCGCCCCCACCAAACCCAAACCGGTCGCTAAGAAGCGGCCCGGTTCCGGCATTCCGGCGCGCAAAGTGATCCGGATCCTGGTCTGGGTTCGGCGCGCGGCGCAGGTCGGTTTCTTGGGCTTGTTTCTGTATTTTTTGGCGAGCACCGCTTTTCGCGGCACCTTCGCCGCTACCGCCGGCGAGCCCGTGCGCTTGCCCCTGCCGGTCGAAGGTTTTTTGCTGGCTGACCCGTTCGTGGGCGCGATGACCCTGCTGAGCACGCACACCATCTACCGAGGTCTGGCTTGGTCGCTGGTAGTGCTCGCGCTCACGCTCGTGTTCGGGCGCGTTTTCTGCGGTTGGATTTGCCCGTTCGGGACGCTGCACCACTTCTTCAGCTGGATTTTTCCGAGCCGCTACTTGCGCGGCAACAAGCGAGTCGAGACGAATCGCACGCATTGGTGGCAGGCCGGCAAATATTACATCATGTGGGGCTTCATTGGCGCGGCGGTCGTCGGGAGCTCCATCGGCGGGTTGCTCGACCCGATCTGCGTTGCCGTGCGCACCATTGGCCTGGGCGTCATTCCGGCCTTGCAATACTTCGGGGTGCGTTCGGCCGCGGTGGTTGCCAGCAGCAACGTGCGCACGCTGCAGAACGCGACCGATACCGCTCAGGATTTTTTGGCGCGCACCGTGTGGACCGCCAATCAGGGTTACTTCCACCAAACGTGGTTGATCGTTTTCTTCCTGGTGGGCGTGCTCTTCATGAACCGGTTCATTCCGCGGTTCTGGTGCCGAGCGCTGTGCCCACTCGGCGCCTTTCTAGGCGTTTTCTCACGCTTCTCGCTGTTTGGAATGGAGAAGGACCACGCCAAGTGTACGGACTGCAATCTCTGCCTCGTCAATTGTCAGGGCGCTGACAACCCCCAGGGCGGGGTGAAACATCGCCAAGACGAATGCCACATGTGCCTGAACTGCGAGAACGCCTGCCCGGAGGATGTGATCAAGTTTCGCTTCTTGCCCAAGCGCACGAGCACGATCTCCAAGCCGGACCTGCAGCGCCGCACGCTGGTCGCCGCGACGGCCGCCGGCGCCGTTTGCATCCCTGGCCTGCGCATCGCCAATTGGCCCGACAAAGCTTACAGCGAGAAAGTGATCCGGCCGCCGGGTGCGGTGGAAGAACGCGCGTTCCTCGAACGCTGCATTCGTTGCGCCGAGTGCATGAAAGTGTGCCCCAACAACGCCCTTCACCCGGCCTTCTTCGAGGCCGGTATCGAAGGCCTGTGGACGCCGATCCTGATCCCGCGCATCGGCTACTGCGAGTTTTCGTGCGTGCTCTGCGGGCAGGTGTGCCCGACCGGCGCCATTCAGAAGATCACCGAGAAGCAGAAGATGGGCATTGGTCAGAAGCCGATTTCTGTCGGCACGGCCATGTACGATCAGGGGCGCTGCTTGCCCTGGGCAATGGCCACGCCCTGCATCGTTTGCGAAGAGTTTTGTCCGACTTCACCAAAAGCAATTTGGCCGGAAGCGGTCGAGGTACCGAAGCGCGACAGCAAGTATCAAAAAGAGGGGGAACAAGCCGCGATGCTGACCGTGAAGGTGCAGCGTCCACATGTAGACCCAGGGCTGTGCGTTGGCTGCGGCGCCTGCGAAAAGGTGTGCCCCATTGTCGACAAGCCGGCGGTTTACGTCACGAACGCGGGCGAGACACGCTCCAAAACCAACGTAATTTTGCTGGAAAATACCGCATACGGCCAGTCCTGAGCACGCGTTACGCGGGCACCCCGGACCGCGTCAGCGCGGTCGGCGCCACCATCGATCGCCGTGGACGACAACGGCTCATGCGCGATTGCACTTGCGGCAACGGGGTCTGGGTAGCCTGTACGATTTCCCTCATAACTGTGGCGAAGAGTGCAAGACCTCGTGCGGTAACGGCAACTGCGACGGTCTCGGCGCTTGCCAGTAAAGGGGTAGTTACCGAAGCGGGGGCAAGCTAAGCTCGCCCCAACGCGATGACGGCAGACGCCAGCATATCAACATTGCGCACGCAGGCGGGGCGCGTCGCCGAGTGGTTGGTCGAGAAGGCGCGCCCGGACGAGGCGGTGGCGCTCCTGAGTGCGTGGGCCGCCAATGGCCCAAACGATGCCGAGGGCCAACAGCTACTGGCCGAGGCGCTGCGCATCGATCCTGGCGCCCGCGTGGCGCAGCTCGCTTTCGAGCGAATGGAGGGAGTTGGCGGTGATCAGGCCGATCTCGGCGCCGCGGTAAGCCGCTACTCGCCAACCGAGCTTGCCAAGCTCGAAGCCGAAATGAAGCGGCCGAGCTTTCGGCGCGCGCAGATGGGCTTCAACAACAACATCAAGTTTCGTGAAACCGTGTTTCACGTTCAGACTGAGGACTCCGGTCTCGATCAGCCGCACATCATCACGCACCTCTTTGCCGATGGCGGTCGTGTGGTCAAGAGCCACAAACGTTCGTATGGTGATCACGTCGCGCGCCCCGACATCGCCGAGTACGTGCGCAAGCTGATGAAGGCGCAACACCTAGAGATGGTGATGGCGCTGCGCGACGGCGCATTCGACAACGTTCTGGCGGGCCGCGAGCTAGGTGGGGTCTCTTTGCTGACGCATGAGCCGACGGTGCCGACGCGGGTCAACAAGGGGCAAGGCGTGTCGACCGCCGGGGCGGCGGCAGGTGCCGAGGTACCCCCCGCGTCGAACCCCGCCGCCATTGTGACCGCGGTAGAAGTGCCCGAGCCGCAGAAGGCAGTCTTCACGCTGCACGTGCGGCGTTCGTTGTCGGGTGGGCCAGAGCGCTACGATCCGACCGGCAACGAGGCGGTCATCGGCTCGCTCGGCAGCATTTCTTTGCCGGGAGAGCACTTCTGTCATCCGCGAGAGGCGCGGCTCAGCGTCCGTGACGAGCGGCTTTGGCTCGAAGACCTGGCCGGCGGCAACGGGGTATTTTTGCGCATCCGCACCCCGGTCGCGTTGGAGCTGGGAGATGAATTCGTGGTTGGGGACCAGCTGCTACGGATCGAAAAGAACCCAGTGCCCGACGACGGTCCGGACCCGGCGCCGACCTATTTCTATTCCTCGCCCAAGTGGCCGTCTTCCTTCCGCGTGCTTCAGATCTTCGAGGGCGGAGCCAACGGCTGCTGTGTCGTCGCCAGAGGAAACACGCTGCAGGTGGGATCGGCCATCGGAGATCTCGTTTTCCCCGACGACCCGCTCGTGGACGAACAGCACTGCCTCATCGAGGAGCAGGCCGGCACCGTGGTGTTGACGGACATGGGCTCGCGCACCGGCGTCTTCGTCCGCGTGCGCGGCGAGCAGGAGCTGAATCAAGGCGATGAGCTTCTGATCGGTCGGACCCGATTGGTCGTGGACCTCAAGCGCAAATCTGCCGCTTGAGCCTCAATCACAGGCCGTGCGCGGAGCAAATAACAACAGCCAGATGAGCTTCTGCTCATCTGGCTGCTGGCAAAGCGACTCGCTCTGCCTCAGATCACTTCGCGGGAGCCGAAGCGCCCGTCGACGAAGTGCCGGTGGCCGGCGCGCCGGTCGTCGGAGCGTCAGCACCGGAAGCGTCGCCGGCAGGGGTATCCGTAGCCGGGGCGTCCCCCGCGGGCTTCTGCTCGCCCGCCGCGGCACCTTCGGGCGCCGCTGCATCCGGAGTGGCGCTGCCGCCACAAGCAATAGCCATCGCGCACACCGGGACCAGAGCAAACAACTTGGACATGGACATTGTTCAGACTCCTCTTGCCGACCCACACCGTAGTGAGCTCGGAACGAGGACCAGACGCGCCATTGCCGCGAAGCGGCTCACGAAAAGTGCACGCTTTCATGGACCTGCGGGGAATCGGTAATGTTTACCGCCCTCTACACATCTTTTCTGGGCGCGTGAGCCGAAAAGCGCGACACTCGCGTCTCAGAACGGTGTCGAGTCCGGCCCGCGGAGTTGCTCGGTGAAGTTCGAAGCGCTTGCCCCCCATTTACGCCTGGTCTCGGCCAGCGCCGCGCCGTGCGAGCCCAATCCGGAGTCAGACGTCGAGGACGAGCGGCTGGTCGCCCGCGCTTGCAGTGGCGAGCTACTCGCCTTCGAGCTGCTTTACCGCAGACACGCCGGCTTCGCGCTGAGCTTGGCCGTGCGCATTCAAGGCTCCGCCACCGACGTGGAGGACATCGTGCACGATGCATTTCTCAAAGCCAGCGAGCGGATCGCCGAGCTTCGGGACGGCTCCGCATTTCGCTCGTGGCTTGGCAGCATCGTCGTGCGATTGGTGCGAACGCGCTTACGACGACGGCGCTTGCTGAGCTCGCTTGGCCTTGCCAGCGCCGAGCCGGTCGAGCTCGATGCGATCGCCTCGCCGAATGCCGACCCGGAGAGCCGGGTACTCTTGGCGCAGATCTATTCACTTCTGCAAACCTTGCCGGCAGACGACCGCATCGCCTGGACGCTGCGCTACGTCGATCACCACCGCTTGGAAGTCGTGGCGACGCTCGTGGCATGTTCACTCGCCACGGCCAAGCGCCGCATTGCTCGCGCGCAACGCTATCTCACCGATCATTTCGTGCCAGCTTTTGCCGGGAACGCGAAATGAGCCGGCGGCGGCTGCCAGAAATTCCAAAGCGCGCGCTGCGTGACTACGCCGGCAGCGAACATTTGGCCCCGGTGTGGCGTCGGCTAAAAACGGAGCTCCGTCAGGAGCCAGCGCGCGTCCGGCGTTCGCCGTTGCTGTGGACCTGGGGCTTGGCGCTGTCCGCCGCCTTGTTCGGCTCGGGAGTACTAGTCGGTGCCCGATTCGTTCGGCCGCAGGTGCTGCCCGGCATGCAAGCCGAGCCTTCAACGCAGCACACTCGGTCAGCCGGTGCAGTGACTGCGCAAAATGCCGCCGAGCCTGAGCTTTCGACGCCTAGACCCAAAGCGCTGCCGGCGCGGTCTCGCCGTCGCGTTGGCGCAGGCTCTTCGGCAAGCGAGCCTCTCGCAGACTCGTTCGGCACTGTCCGGCCCTCGCTATCGGGCGCCGTACCCGTATCGCCGGAGTGGCAGCGCTTGGTGGAAGCCGGCGACTTTTCCAGCGCTCGCCGCGCCCTCGATCAGCAAGGCGGCTTCGACGTTGCGATTTCACATGCCTCGCCCTCGGAGCTGATGAGCCTGGTCGACATCGCGCGAGCCTCCGGCGAGCGCCTGCAAGCGATGAGCGCGCTTCGTCAAGTATTGGCGCACCCCGAGGCACCGGAGGCTCCGCTCGCCGCGTGGACCCTAGGCAATTTGCTGGACCAGGCGGGCGACCAACCCGGCGCAGCCCAGGCCTTTGCCCTGTATCGGCGCTTGTCTCCGGCCGGCGACTTCGCCGAAGATGCGGCGGCTCGCCAAGTGGACGTGGCGCTCGCAGCGGGCAACGCCGAGCTGGTCACGCAATTGGTCGCAGATTATGCGCGCGACTTTCCCCACGGCAGACGGCTCGGCGAATTTCGCAGAGCCGAGAGGGCGCTCACGAGCGGGGACGCCGGTCCCAGCGCAAAGACCGAAGCCGCGCGTGACGAGCCCGAAGACGAGACGGACGAGGCGCAGTCGCCCGAGCACGGCGCGTCGTTCCCCGGTTCGCACTGAGTCGCCCTCCGCCGTCCAGCGGCGGTGGCTCCGCTCGCTCTTGTTTTTGGCCACGCTGCTAATCGGATCGCACGTCGCAGCGGCAAAGGGCGGCCCGGTTCTGGTCGAAATCAGCGACGCAGCAGAAGTGCGGCTCGATGCGCGCGCTGCGCGCCGACTCGTCGCGCTCGAGCTCGCGGAGATTGACGTTCTGCCTCCGCCGAACGCTAAGCGTGGGGTCGACCCGCTATTTTTCCGAGTCGTGCAGCAGGGTTCTGATCTGAGGGTCGAGCTCTGGCAACGGGGGGAGGCCCACGGCGCGCGCCTGGTGTCGAGCACTGGCGCGAGCAGTCAGCTGAGCGCGCGGAGGGTGGCGCTCGCGGCCGCGGAGCTGGCGCGCCGCCTGCAAAAAAAACGACAGCTGTCAGCCCAGCGGGAACGCGTGGGCTCTGCCGAGCACGCTGTCGGGGCGGCGCAAGCGAACCGATGCGGATGCGCTTCGCCGCTTGCGCTTCGGTCGAGCTTGGCTGCCGTCCGCGTAAGCGACGGGGCCACCGTGTTGGCGGGCCCGCGTATGCTGGCCCAATGGACCTTCGCGAGCCAAGCGCGGCTCGATCTCGGGCTCAGTTGGTTCGAGGGTCGCGCGCCCGACGCTGCACGCGCGGAATGGCTCGAGCTTTCGCTCGCCCCCAGCCGGCGCGTACCACTATCCCAAACCGTGGACCTCGACCTGGGCGTGGAGCTGGCCGCCGTTTGGGTGCGGTTGAGCCACGTGCGCGGGGTGGATTTGATCCCCAATCAAAACGAGACTTGGTCGGCGCGCGCGGCTGCGCTCGTGCGGCTCGAGCCTCGGTTGAGCCGCCGCGCGCGGCTGAGCGTCGGCGCCGCGGGCGGCATCTTGCTGCGCGAAGTGCCGTTCCAGCCGCTCGTGAGCGGCGGTCAGCGCATCGGCGGCCTGTGGCTCGGGTTGGATTTAGGTGTGGTCCTGACCGCGCTTTGACGTTTCGCCGGCGGCCGACCCGTCTGCAGACGCCCAGGCGATCAACACCCGAAGAGCCGTTCGCGCGCCGCTCGCGTGAGGCTCAGCAAACGGCCCACGATTTGGAACGGCAGCTCGTTCTCCGTCAGCTTTTTGCAGCCGCGGACTTTGACTTGAACGGACAGTCCGTCGTGCATCAGGGCCAGGGTCGATCCGGGAGGCGACGGCGCGCTCGATCGAAGGGTGATGTGGTCGCCGTCGTTTTCCACGATCATCGCCCGGCCGCCGCTCGCGAGCTGGAGCTGCACGTTCATCCTTTGCGGCCTCGCTGCATCGCCGCGCGCGCTTCGCGCAGACCATCTTTTTCGCGCAAAGTCTGGCGTTTGTCATAAGCTTTTTTCCCGCGCGCCAGCGAAATCTCGAGCTTGACTCGATTGTTCTTGAAGTAGCACTTCGTGACCACGATGGTCATGCCTTCGCGGTGCACCCCCTCGCGCAAGTGCTCTATTTGCGCCTCATGCAGGAGCAACTTGCGGGTGCGCAGCTCTTCGTGCGCGAACGCGGCATGTTTGAGCATGGCGATGCGCATGCCCTTTACCCAAGCTTCTCCGCGCCGGTCGAGCTCGATCCAAGCTTCGACCAAGTTTGCCGGACCCTCACGCAAGGCGCGTACCTCACTGCCGATCAACACGAGTCCCGCTTCGATCGTCTCGCCCAGCTCGTAGTCGAAGCTCGCGCGGCGGTTCTTCGACACCAGTCGATCGCCCTGGTCGAGCTTTTTCTTCGGGGCGGCCATGGCGGGGCGAGCACTATGCCGTGCGCGCGTATCGGTGCAACTTCCGCTTCCACGGGGTGGGTTTTCGGCGGAAGATGGGCGCGGTTATGATCTTCTGGCACGGACAGAGCGCGCGTCTTGCGCGATTATATGCGGCCTTTTGTAGCACTCGCGCTGATGCAGTGACTGGACGCCGCCGCGCTTCGGCGGCCAAGGGCGCGGGAGCTCCGCCTCACGTTGGTTTGGCTGAGCGCGGGGATGAGCGCCACGGTTGCTGTTGGTACGAGCGGGGGCGACAGCGGATTGATCGTTCTTGGTATGGTGAGCGTGATGGAACGTAGCCCCTTCGTCTACGTTGGCAGTACCAGCGGTGACATTCTGCTCTACGCGCTGAGCGGCGCGGTCGGGGAGCTCACTTTCGTGAAGGCCGTCGCCGCCGGTAATTACCCTTCGTTCCTGGCTTTCGACCCCGTGCTAGGCCACGCCTACGCTGTCAACGAGCCGGACGCCATGCTGGTTTCGTTCTCGATCAACCGACAGTCCGGCGAGCTTACGCAGTTGAATCGCGTCGCTTCTGGAGGAGCTGCGCCCGCATTCGTCGCCGTCGATCGCACGGGCGCCCACGCGATGGTAGCGAACTACAGCGGCGGCACCATCCGCGTCTTTCCGATTCTGCAAGGCGGAGCATTGGGGCCGCCCACTGACGATCAGGCGCCCGGGCTGAAGTCGCACATGGTCATCACCGATCCTGCGAACAAGTTCGTCTTCGTCATGAACCTCGGCTCCGACACCATCTCGCAATTCGTCTTCGATGCCTCTACCGGCAAGTTGAGCCCGAACCGCGTACCTATCGTGAACACCGCCAAAGGGGCTGGGCCGCGCCACCTTGCGTTTCACCCAAACGGTAAGTTGGCATATGTCATCAACGAGCTCGATCATACCCTGTCGGCTTACGCGTACGACCCCACGCTTGGCCGGCTGAGCGCGCTGCAAACCTCGTCGACGGTACCTCCGGACAATGACGCGACCGGGACGACCTGCGCGGAGGTCGTCGTCGCGCCCTCTGGCAATTTCGTCTACGGGTCGAATCGCGGGCACGATAGCATTGCGCGCTTTGCGGTTGACCGCGCGACTGGCACCCTCGAGTTGCTGGGCACGACGCCATCCGGTGGCAACGTGCCGCGCAGTTTCACACTTTCCGCGGACGGAACACTGATGCTCGTGGCCAACGAATCCGGCAACATCACGTCCTTCTCGGTCGATCTCGGGAGTGGTGCGTTGTCTAAGCTCTGGAGCGTCGCTACTGCCCGAAAGCCCCAATTCGTAGCGATCGTCTAGGTATGCACCGGCCCTCCGTCGCCGTGACCGCGACCCGGTGTGACTTTATTGCTGGCACACCGCACACGGCAGCGTAACCCGGGTTTGACTCGGCTCCCAGGACCGCAGTATTAACCCGTTCTCGTTTGAGAAATTTATTGGAGGATCGCAGATGCGTAATATCGTGACGATGCTGAGTGCAGGCTTGCTCTTGATTACTTTCAACGCTGCGGCCGAAGACAAGGCCGACAAGGCGGCGGACGACAGCAAGAACGGGCTCGAGAAAGCCAAAGAAAATACCCAAGAGGCTGCCAACAAGGCCGGAATCCAGGGCTCGATGCCCTCTGCAGGCGCCAAGTACGGGCCCGCCGGCTGCGGTTTGGGTTCATTGATCTTCAAGCCCGACTCTGGCTTCACCCAGATTCTCGCGGCGACCACCAACGGCACCTCCGCGAACCAAACGTTCGGCATCTCCTCGGGCACCAGCAACTGTGATACTGGTCCCGGCAACTCCAAGAGCGCAAAGGCCTTCGTGGAAACGAACCGTGCCGCTTTGGCCAAGGACATCGCCCGCGGTCGCGGTGAGACCATCTCGAGCTTGACGGCGCTGGCTGGCTGCTCTGACCCTCGCGCGGTGGGCATGAAGCTACAGCACAGCTTTCGCACCATCTTCAGCAGCGCTAAGGCGACCGATGATCAGGTGAGCGACTCGGTGGTCAACGTGCTGTCGAGCGACTCCTCCCTCAGCTGCTCGAACCTGGGCTGAGCTCTCGACTGTGCTTTCGGGCCGCGCGTCGGCGCGGCCCGTTTTTCTAGAAGTACATGTACGACGTGAGCTCGAGCGATTGCGTGCGCGGGAAGACTCGGCCTTCTGCGCCCAGCGCGAAGTTCTTCCAATAACTCACCCGCAGTTGCCCAGAAATATCGTAGGTTTGCATCGGGTGCTGCCCAGGCAAATACGACCACTGGCCGGTGACCAGCAGCGTGGAGATGTCGCCGAATCGCATGCGCATTCCGCCGTATGGCCCTACGGCGAGCCGAAACACATCGAAGTAGCCCGAAGAATTCGGGGCTTCTAGCTCGCTTGTACCGAGCGCGAAGACGGTCAGAAACGGAAGCGGCTGCAAGGAAAAGCCACCTCCGACGCGTCCGAATGCAGCGTAGCACTTGTCACAGCCGGCGTCGTGGATTCGGCGCGAACCGGCGTCGACCAGCCAAGACCACGCACGGTTGAAGCGCGCGAGCGGCGTCAATGATTTTACGCGGATCAAGGACAGCTCTTCGAGGCTGAGTTTTGGTGACTCCACGTAGTAGCGAAGTCGGAAGGGCAAAAATTCGATTTCAGATCCATCCGGAAAGCCCGCGCCGGCATCACTCAGGTCGTGCAATGCGAGACGGAAGCCGAGCGAATGAAAGTAGCCGCGCTGGTGGTCGTAACCGGAAGCCAAGCCTAGGCGCTGCGAGCCGTGCCCCAGATGCGGCATTTGCTTTTCAGGCGGTGGATAGTGCGGCTCATCGGTTTGGATGTCGTACGCCGCACGGCGTTCGAGCAGCGTTTGCTGGCGTTCGGCGCCGGCCTGGTCGATCTCGGCGCGCGACTTCACGGTATCGCGGACTAGCTGAACGTCGGTCAGATCCATCGCCGCGTCGAGCACGCGTACTTGTTGGGCGGTGCTCAGGTTGGCCGGCAAACGCGCATGTGCGTCGCTCATCAGCAGTGCAACTGCGTCCGCTTCTCCCGGGGTCAAGCTCGACATGCGCTGGCGAAATTGTGTGCGATTGGACGGGCGATATTTGATCCTCCGCACGAGGCCGGGGTTCTGGAACAGGGCTTTGACGGTGTCGGCCGGGATGACAGGCGTGCGCAGCCCCTTGAGTAGATGCAGCTTGGGGTTCGCGACCTCGAGCGCGGCGAGCATGTGATACGAGCAATTTTCGGTCAGGTAGTAGTAAGCGAAATACGTCGAGCCGAGCTCCCAGATGTGGGCCACCACGCGGTCCACTTCCTTCTTCGACAACTCGAGATCGTATTCCCAAAGATCGCGCGATTCGAAGTCACTGTATTCGCGCACTTTGTAATAAAACGGTACGCGGTGAAATGTGCCCGGAAACAAGCCGAGCATGCCCTTCGCGGCGTATAGAATGGCATTGCCAGTGTCGACAGTGGCGGAGTAGTCGACCCCATAGTCGAGCAGCTCGCGGGACTCGTCCTCCGCCTTCGATGATTGATCGATGCGCAAAAACGTGTGTCCGAATGCGGACGCGGGATTGTTCAAATAGTAGGAGGAGAAGACGAGCGTGATGCCTTGCGGCCGAAGGAGATTCAAAAATTCCCGGTAGCGCTTGCAGTCGACCTGCGGCAACTGGCTCCAGTCGAAGTGCAGCTGTTCGTCCAGCCAGGCGAAGCGCGCAGGAAACCGGCAGATTGGGTGCTCGAGCTTGAGGTCTCGCGGGGCGGGGCCAAAAAATCCGCGTACGGTCGCCTCGAGCTCTGCTTCGGGATTACTCTTGCCGTCTACGGCATTGAAAAATGGCTCGCCGTCGGCTTCGCTCTCCCAATTTCCGAAGAGCGTTTTCCGATAATGCATCAGCCGGATCCACTGCTCCTCCCGTGACAGGTGCTGGTCCCGGGCGAGCTGCACGATTCGATCGACGTACGCGGTGCGGGCTCGAGTTCGAGCCTGGGCCTGAGCGGAGCGGCTCGAGCCCAGCGCGATCAACGCCGCGGCCAAGGCGAAGTAGCGCTTCAAAACACGCATGCGCAGAGAATAATGAAGCAACCGTACGATCCTCGCGCGCCTCATACGGGCGGGGCGCTGGCCAGTCAATGATGGCGCGTGGATCCCCGCGTCGGCTGCGTCGATAGTCCTGGCAGTTCGCCGCTTCTGTCCCAGACTGGCTCCGCCGAATGCTACCGACGATTCTGGAAGGCGCACAGACTCACAACCTAAAGAACCTCGACCTAGAGCTCCAGCCCGGCGAGGTGGTGGTCATCACGGGTGTTTCCGGGTCGGGCAAGAGTAGCCTGGCGATGGACACGTTGTACGCGGAAGGGCAGCGCCGGTTCGTCGAAAGCTTCAGCCCGTATGCGCGCCAATTTTTGGAGCGCTTGGAGCGTCCGCCGATGAAGCGGCTCGAGCCTGTTCCGGCGGGCATCGCGGTGGATCGCCGCGCCCCCGTCAAAAGCTCGCGTTCGACGGTTGCGACGATGGCGGACCTCGAGCCGTACCTGTCCGCATTATTTTTGCGCGAAGCGCGCCCCGTGTGTCCCGATCACGGCTTCGAAGCGCGCACGCTCGACGTAGCAAGCGCCGCGCGGAGCGCCGCGCAACACACCGGGAATGCGCGCGCGGTAGTCACTTATCCGGTGCGAGTTCCGGGCACCGAGGCGTATCTGGAGGTGCGAGAGGGGCTTTTGCGCGACGGTTACCGGCGCCTGTGGTTGGCCGGCAAAGCCGAAGACCTCGATACCCTGAAGCCTTCGGCGGCCATTCAAAGTGGTCAGCTTGCAGTAGTGGTCGATCGCGTGGCTAGCGGCAAGGACCAGCCGCGTCTCGCCCAGGGCATTGAAGCGGCCTGGCTCCGCTCGGGCGGCGTCGCCCATATCCATTCAGAAGCCGGAGAGCTCCATCTCAAACGCGGCCTGTCCTGCCCCGAGTGCAGCCGTGAGCTGTTGCCGGCTCGCCCCGGCATGTTTTCCTACGAGTCTCCGCTCGGCGCTTGTCCCGCTTGTCGCGGCTTCGGTCGCACGCTCGGCGTAGACATCCCCAAGGTAATCCCAGACGAGTCTCGCAGCCTAGAAAAGGGCGCAGTGCGGCCCTGGCGCGGCGCTTCCACCAAGTCGGAGCGAAGCGAGCTCGGCAAGCTTGCCCGCCGTCACGGAATTCCCATGGACAAGCCGTGGCGTTCGTTGTCGGCGGCTCACAAAAAGATCGTGCTGGGCGGCGACGGCGGTTGGGAAAAGGGCGCCTTTCCCGGCGTACTTGGTTGGTTCAAATGGCTCGAAACCAAAACCTATAAAATGCACGTGCGGGTACTGCTCGCCCGCTACCGTTCGTACGACCAATGTGAGGCCTGTCATGGCAAACGTCTGAACGCCACCGCGCTCGGCTATCGCGTAGCGGGAGTTAGCTTGGCCGACTTTCACGGTTTGGAAATTCGTGAAGCCAAGCATCAGGTTGGTCTTTTGAAGTGCGAGTCCGCGCAGGGCGAGCTCGCACGCAAGGAGCTTTCGAATCGGCTCGACTATTTGGATCGAGTGGGGCTCGGCTATCTGACGCTCGACCGTCAAGCGCGCACCTTGTCTGGCGGTGAGGCACAGCGCGTGACGCTGACCGCGGCCCTCGGCACTTCACTGTGCAGCGCACTGTTCGTGCTCGACGAACCCACTGTCGGCCTGCATCCGAGCGACGTAGAGCCCTTGAACGAGATTTTAAAGGAGCTCGCGCAGCGGGACAACATGGTGCTCGTGGTCGAGCACGACCCCGCCGTCATTCGCGGTGCCGATCGCGTCATAGAGCTCGGCCCAGGCGCGGGCAATGATGGTGGCCGCATCGTGAAAGACGCCCCGCCGAGTGCCTTCGACGACGCGAGTACTGCGACCGGGCGCGCGCTCGGCGCGGCACCAGCCGCGAAACGTGAACCGCGTCAGCCTACCGGCTGGCTAGCGGTGAAAGGTGCGACCGCCAATAACTTGCGCGCTATCGACGTCGAGTTGCCGCTCGGCGTGGTGTGCGCCGTCACCGGGCCGAGCGGTTCGGGCAAGAGCACCTTGGCGGTCGACATCATTTACCGTTCTTTGGCTAGAAACCTGGGCGATTTCGACGAAGAGCAGCCGGGCGCGTGCGCCGGCATCGACGGTTTGTCGCAGATAAAATCGATCACCCTGGTCGACCAGTCCCCCCTCGGAAGAACCTCTCGTGGCAACGCCGCCACGTACACGAAGGCGTGGGATTTGGTGCGCTCGCTCTATGCGAAGCAACCCGAAGCCGGTGCTCTTGGCCTGAGCGCGTCCGACTTTTCGTTCAACGTGGAAGGGGGGCGATGCGACGCTTGCTCCGGGGAGGGCTTCGAGACCGTCGAGATGCAGTTCTTGGCCGACGTGCGTTTGGTCTGCCCGGCCTGCCGCGGCAAGCGCTTCAAGAGTGCGGTGCTCGCGGTGTCGAGGAACGGTGTGAGTATATCCGATGTTTTGGACATGACCGTGACCGCAGCGCTCTCGCATTTCGCTTCAGAGGTTGGGTTGCAACGTGCGCTCGGGCCCGTCGATCGCTTGGGCCTCGGGTACTTGCGGCTGGGGCAATCGCTCTCGACCTTGTCGGGCGGTGAGGCCCAGCGCCTGAAGCTCGCACGGGCGCTCAGTGAGAAACATGCGGGCGCCCTATTCGTTCTGGATGAACCGAGCGCAGGGCTGCATGCGGACGAAGTCGCGCGCGTGCTCTCAGCGCTTGCGGTGATCGTCGAGGCCGGTGGCAGCGTAGTCGTGGTCGAGCATGATTTGGATATGGTCGCCAGTGCGGATTTCGTGCTCGATTTGGGACCGGAAGCCGGGGTTGGGGGTGGGCAGGTAGTGGCGAGTGGCGCGCCGCGCGACGTGGCGCGGGTGCATGAGTCGCGCACTGGGCGCGCCCTCGCGTTGCACTTTGCCAATCGGGAGCAGAAGCGTAACCCCGCCGAGTCGAGACGCGCGGGGCGCGTCATCGCGCCCGCGCGACCGAAGCATGTTCAAAAGCTCTCTGTCACGCGAGCACGCGAACACAACCTCCACGACGTAAGCGTGGACATCCCCCACGGCGCGCTGACCGTGGTCACGGGTCCTAGTGGCTCGGGTAAAAGCACGCTCGCTTTCGACGTGGTGTTCGCGGAGGGGCAGCGCCGCTTCCTAGAAACGCTGACCCCTTACGCGCGGCAATTTTTACCCACGATGCCCCGCCCCGACGTAGACAGCGTCACCGGTGTCCCGCCGAGCATCGCCCTGGAGCAGCGTACCTCGCGCGCCGGCGGCAAATCCACGGTGGCCACCGTCACCGAGGTCGCCCATTACCTGCGCTTGCTTTACGCAAAGCTCGGTGTCGCGCATTGCCCAACGCATGACGCGCCCATTTTACGCTCGAGTCCAGAAGCGATTTTTCGTAGCGTGCGGGCCGCGCGTGGCAAGGTCTCCCTGCTCGCGCCCGCGGTTCAGGCCAGAAAAGGCACCTATCTCGAGGTGTTTTCGGCGGCGGCACGGGACGGCATCGAGAGCTCGTATGCGGACGGCGAGCTCGTGTCCAATGACGATCCGCCGCGTCTCGCGCGGAACCAAGAGCACACCATCGATCTGGTCATCTGCCAGCGCGTCGATGCGGTGGCGATCACGGATGAGGAGCTGGCGCGAGCGCTCCGCTGGGGCAGCGGCGCGCTGAAGCTCCGCGTGGGCGCCAAGGAGACATTGCACTCCACCCTCAGCGCTTGTCCGAAATGCGGCTTTTCGGTGCCAGAGCTCGATCCGCGTTGGTTCTCGTTCGCGACCAAGCAGGGGCGCTGCGAAACCTGCGACGGTAACGGCGTAATTTTGGCGGAGGCGAAGCGCGGTCGTAAGAAGAAGGTCGGGTCCGAGCCAGTTCCGGAGGTCTGCCCGGAATGTGCCGGCGCGCGCCTATCGCCAATCCCGCGCGCCGTGCGTGTCGCGGGCGAGCGCTATCACGAGCTTTCCGCTCGTTCGATTATCAATGCCAGCGAAAGAGTGGCGGCTCTCGCGTTTTCGCGTGAGCAACTGCCGATCGCGACTCCGATCCTCGGCGAGCTTCGTCGAAGGATGGACTTCTTGCGGGACGTAGGGCTCGGCTACCTGTCGCTCGACCGCGCCGCGCATACGCTTTCCGGCGGAGAAATGCAGCGTTTGCGCCTAGCCGCCCAGCTAGGCGCTGGCCTCACCGGCGCGCTCTACGTGCTCGACGAGCCGACGATTGGGCTACACCCTCGGGATACCGGTCGCTTGCTCACGAATCTGCGTAATCTAGTCAACCTGGGTTCGACGGTGCTGGTGGTCGAGCACGACACGGAGACGATCCGCGCCGCCGATCACTTGATCGATCTGGGACCAGGCGGCGGATCGCGCGGAGGACGCGTGATCGCTCAAGGTACGCCGACGCAGGTGCTGAAAATCGCGGAGTCGCCTACGGGCCGCGCGCTGGCCGCGCCGGCCGCCCTCCGCGCGCCCAAGCCCATCCAACGTGGTGGGCCCGAGCTCGTGATCTCTGGCGCTAGCGCGAACAACCTCAAAGACGTTGAGCTTCGCATTCCGCTCGGACACTTCACGGTCGTGGCGGGGGTAAGCGGGTCGGGCAAGAGTACGCTGGTACGGCACGTGCTGTTACCGGCGTTGCGGCAAAAGCTCGGGCTCGTGACAGAACCTCCGGGAAAGTTTCAGAGCATGCGCGGCCAACACGACCTCGAGCGGGCGGTGGCGGTCGATCAGTCGCCAATTGGGCGCACCCCGCGCTCCACGCCGGCCACATTTTTGGGGATCTGGGATGCGATCCGTAAGCTGTTTGCCGCCAGCAATGGCGCGAAAATCGCGGGCTTCGAGGCGACTCGATTTTCATTCAACAGCAACGGCGGCGGCCGCTGCACGACTTGTGAAGGCCAAGGCGTGATCACGCACGAGATGAGCTTCTTACCGGACGTCGTCACGCCGTGCCCGACGTGTGACGGCATGCGTTTCGAGGGTCAAACGCTCGAGATCAAGTACCTCGGGCGCTCGATCGGCGAAGTGCTCAAGCTGACGGCCGAAGAGGCCGCGGAGCTGTTCGCGAATCATGCGACGGTCGCCGCGCCCCTACAGACACTTTCCGACCTGGGCGCCGGCTACATCACGCTCGGTCAGGGCTCGCATACGCTGTCCGGCGGCGAAGCTCAGCGACTCAAGCTCGCCGCCGAGCTGACAGCTACGCGGCACCACGAAAAAACGCTGTACGTACTGGACGAGCCCACCACCGGCCTGCACATCGCCGATGTCGCAAAGCTGATGAGCGTGCTGGGCCGCCTCGTTGCCCGCGGCGACACGCTGATCGTGATCGAACATCACCCCCAGGTCATCGCCGGGGCGGACTACCTGGTCGAGCTGGGACCCGAGGGCGGCTCCCAGGGTGGGAAAATCGTGGCTGCGGGAACGCCCGCGGCTGTCGCTAAAGGCAAGACGGCGACGGCATCCGTCGTGCGCCAATTGCTGGCCTGAGTAGCCCGGCTCCCGCCCGAAGTGGCGGGGATGCTCTAGGGGCCGTTCTACGAGCGACTAGACGGCAGCGCGGCCGGCGCGTTCAACGCGCACCCGCTCCATGATTTCCGTCGGGTCGTGGCCGATGGCACTGACGGCCGGATCGACGCTCCGAAGGACGCGTTCGATGACGGCCAGGTGCGCTTCGCTGCGGATGCAGCTGAGGTCGATCGTGTCTTGCGCAGGGCGTGCATAGCGGTGGCTGAAGGCTGCGATGCGGCGGTTCGCGGTGGCCAATACCTCACGGCTCACGGTGCCGCTTTCGACCGCTCGAATCACCGCCTCGATCGCGCGATGAGCCAGATCGGCCGTGTGGCAGCACAAGAAGTGATCCACTCCGGCATTCAGGCCGCGCACGACCGTCTCCTCTACACCGTAGTGGTCAGCGATGGCGCGCATCTCGATGTCGTCGGTCACGATCATGCCGTCGAACGCCATCTTTTCACGCAGTAAGCCGTGAAGAACGGCGCGGCTCATGGTGGCCGGATACACTGAGTCGAGAGGTTCGAAGACGACGTGCGCGGTCATCAGAGATGGGATTTTGGCCCGAACTGCCGCGGCGAATGGCTTCAGCTCGACTTGCTCCAAACGTTCGAGCGAGTGCGGCAGGCGCGGTAGCTCGAGGTGAGAGTCCTGACTCGTGTCGCCATGGCCGGGAAAGTGCTTGCCACAAGCGCCTACGCCCGCGCTTTCGAGGCCCGCCGCCAGCGCGACGCCCAGTTCGCTCACGAGCTCCGGGGTGCGTCCGAACGAGCGCGCAGCGATGATTGGATTGGCGGGGTTCGTGTCGACGTCGAGCACCGGCGCATAGTTCATATCGAAGCCGACGGCCCGCACTTCACGGCCGATCAATGCACCCACCTCACGAGCCAACACAGCGCTGCCGGTTGCGCCGATGGCGCGCATGGGCGGCAGCTCGGTGAAACCTTGCTTCAGGCGGGCCACGGGCCCTCCCTCCTGATCGAGGGCGATGAACAGCGGACGGCCCGCGCGACGCTTGATCGCATTCGTGGTCTCGACCACCTCCGCGGGCAGCCCCACGTTGCGCGAAAAGAAGATGACCCCACCCACGCCCCGCGCGACGAGCTTACTCAGGTCATCGGTCACGGCTTTCCCGTAGAACCCGACGGTGAACAGCCTTGCTGCCATGGTTTCGAGATCATGCGTAGTCGGCATTGGACGGAAGGTAGCATCCCGGGCGGCCCCCTTCTGGCCGTTTCAGCGCATGTTCATGGCTCTTTTCGACTCCGCCGCGCGCTGCACGGCCGCGGCAAGCGCGCCTGAAGACCCATCGGAGACCTCGACGTCGTCGGCATCAGACCCAAACTCGATGCCGGTGATCAATCAGCTCCGTTGGCGGCGCATGTCGGCGATCTGCTGAAGCGCGCGCAGCAGGGACGCTCTGCCGCCCTGTCCCGCGAAAGCGATTGGTACCTTGGCATCGCGCGCGGCGGCGACGACAGGCTCGGTGTGCTTGTGTGAGACCACGCGATCCAAAATCACGACCCCACTGACGCGGCCCTGACGGATGCGCTGGGGCAGGTTGCCTACGGCATGCACGCCATCGCGTTCGGTGTCGATCCACTCCGCGTCCGTCGCAAGCTCGGCCGGCAGCGCCGCCTTCTTTTCGCGGCCTGATAGAGCGCCAATGATCACCAGCCGACCCGCGCTCGCGCTTGGCCGTGACCGAGCTGGCTCGGGCTCACTGCGGATAGGTTTTTCACCACTCGGAGCGGGCACGTCGATCTCCGATAACTCGGGCAGAGAAGCGACGGCGCGCACGAGCTTCCGTGCCGCATCCGCGGCGCGCTCGACCGGCGATGGCTGCCTCAGCTGGTGAGCTTCGGCGAACGCCAACGCGATTTCGCCCTCGACGGCGCGCTCGTACCCTCGGAGCGCGGCCTCGATCGCCGCGCTCCGTTGCGACAGCTCATTCCGTTTGGCGTTGAGCGCCGAGCGCACGGACTCGACTACGTCGTCGAAGGCGGATGGGGGCATAGGCGGAGCTCATGCGAGCTTCGCACGGCGTCCGTCGTCAAGTCGAGCGTCTGAGACGCTCTAAGAGCCGAGCGCGGTGCGCGAGCGCACCCCCAGCTCGGACAGAGAACGGGGCGTGACGTCGATGACTCGGCTTTCCGGTGCCTCCTGCTCGCCGTTGAGAGGGACGCGATCGGCGCAGCCACACGAGACCAATGCCTGATTCGCATTCGCGATCGAAACTATCCCGTCCGATCCGAAGCCGAGGTCGCGCTGCACTTGAGCGAGCTCGAGCGTTAGGGTGACGAAAGCATTGGCCTCCGCGGGCAACGCAGCCATGCTCGATTGCCAGGCATTGCGCAGTGGTGCCAGCGCTCGCTTCGGAAATCCTGCCGCGACGAAAGCGGCGGCCGCGCGCCGATAATGAAGCACTGCGACCTCCAGTTGTTGCAGCTTTCGCGCGAGCTCCGCCGTACGGAGTTGAAGCCAGGGCGCGCCGAGCATCAAGTCGGCTGCCTGCCGATAGCTGTCGAGCGCTCCGGACGCGTCGCCGGCAACGCTTTGCCTTTTCGCTTCTGCCGCCAGCTGTTCGACTCGAGACTGCACTGAGTCGTTAATCCTGATCCGGAGTTGGCTCACGAGCGTGGTCATTGCAGAGAGCATGCCGGTCCCCTTTTTGTGTTCCTACGCGCGACAGACCCTCGATTCGCCGGCGTTTTCGATAGGAGCGCGCCGTTCCGACAGGCTCATTTGCACGGATCTGAGAACGGCATCGTCCCGTACCGAGAAAGGTCGCCAGAGCATCGGCGTCCGATGGCATGCGTTCATCCGGTCTTACGCACGAATGATGCACTGCCAGCGGTCGTCGTAAGCGCCTAAATGTCGAGTCGGTCGCGCGCGGTCCGTATCGGCGCGTCGCCTCAGCCGCACATCGGGAGCGCGGCACGGAAGAGGGTTGGGCTCTAGGACCGGAGCTGAGCCGAGGCTGGCTGCAGGTCACCCACCGGGTCTACCGCGGAGATGACGGCGACCTGGATATCCAAACGCCGGGATGAGCTGATGGGAGAGCCGTCGAACTCGACGATATGGAAGCGGTCGAACACCCGCGTTCCCGTGGTTTTCACTTGCGAGCCGATGATCTGAACGCGCTGCTGAAAGAGCGCTTGGGCGAGAGCCAAAAGCAAACCGGAACGATCGCCGGTCTCGACCTCGAGCGTACTGAACACCCCATCCTCTCCCTCGATGAAGCGCACGACGGTCTCGGATGCGGATGGCGTTGGCGGTGGGCGCACGCTGGGATCCGCCCGGCGGCGATCGAGCTTGCCCTCCAAAAGGCCGATTAGGGTCGTGCGCAGCAGATCGATCTCGTCCTTGCTGACGCGAAGCTTCCGTTGCGCTTCTCGCTCGTGTCGCACCCAGAACACGTCGACCGCTTCGTTGGTTCGATCGACGACACGACGGGTATAGGCTTCAGCCTCGATGACGTCCAAGCCGCAGAGCACCAGCGCCGCGCTGATCGTCGCGAGCAACCCGGGTCGGTCATCGGCAACGACGCAGACCGCGGATCCGGGAACGCGGCTCGAAAAGAAGCTGCCGACGTTGGCCGGCGCGGACTCCCGTTCGCGGGCTATCTTGCTGTGAGCGCCGATCGCACTCAGATCGAAGTTTCGGCGATAGCTCTCGGGCAGAGTCGCCGCAAAGGCGCGTACGTCCTCGGAATCATCGGGAGAAGTGCTCACGGGCCCAGCCTACCTCGGAGAAAAGACAGGCGCCTTTCATTCCTGTTTCTAACGTGTGTTCTCGCGTTACAGGCCTGCATCCTTGCCGGCGCGGCGGAACGGAAAGCCGGGGATGGAAGGAAAATTGGACGGCAATGCGGTCGGAAACCCAGCCGGAAAACTCTTGGGCAAAGGCGGAAAAGTGCTGGGTAGGGGCGGGAGAGTGCTCGGCAGAGGAAATGGAAAGGGAAACGTGGCTCGCCCGGCATCGGTCGCGGGCGTCGCACCCGCGTCGGCTGGGTGCGGCTGAGGCGAAGTGGTGCCCGACGCCGGTCGCCCGGGCGACACGGTTGCAACACTCGTCGGGATCGGCGGCGCCTGAGCGGCAACTCCCGCATCGATCAGTGGGCTGACGGTTGTCTCCGGCGTCGAAGTTTCGGCAACTAGCGGCGCGTCGCTCGCGCTCGGTTGATGTTGCCCGTAGAAGACGGCGGCTAACGCCGCTCCGCCGAGGCCAAGGAGACCAAGCAGGCTCAGCGCCGCCCACAAGCCGGTGCGCGAACGCCGTCGACGAACGGCGGGCGCCGCCCCGATGGCCGCCGGGTTTGGCACATAGCCAAAATTCACGGGCGGCGGGTAGCCGGGCACCGAGCTCTGGCGTAGCGCTTCGCGCACTGCATCGTCGGACACGCGCTGCGTGCTGCCCTTGAGGTCATCCAAACTGGGATCCGCCTCGGGCGGGAGCGTCTTGGGCACAGGGCGCTCGGCATCGAAGACCTGAGAGGGGCCGGTCAGGTGTGGGATCACTGCGGGACCGGGCGGATGAACGATCGGGTCCGAGCTTGCCGCCAAACGGCCCGCGTGACTGAGGGCGCCCGCGAACGGCGCCAGCGCCTGCCGCATCTCCAGCGCTGTCGCAAAGCGTCTTTCGCGGTCGGGCTGCAGTGAGCGCTCTACGACCGCAATCAATCCGGGGGCGAGACCCGGCTCGAGCTCCGCCAGATGTCTTACCCGGCCCGAGGTGACGGCGGCCACGATTGTGTCCACATCATCGCCATCGGCCGGGCGACGACCGGAGAGCATCTCGAACAAGATGACACCGAGCGAATATAGATCTGCGCGGTGGTCTACGCTCTCTGCCGAAAACAACTGCTCGGGCGCCATGTACTCGGGGGTGCCCATGATCACACCTGCGCGCGTCAAGCCCTTTTGATATTCAGTGCTGGCACGCAACTTGGCGATCCCGAAATCGATCAGTTTCAGAAGGGGCCCGCCGGTGGCCGGAACGATGAACACGTTGTCAGGCTTGAGGTCGCGGTGCACGACGCCGATAGCGTGCGCCGACTCCAACCCGGACAGGATCTGAAGCGCGAAGTCGACAGCCTGTTCGGCGGGCAGCTTGCCCACGCGATCCATGGCCTGCTGGAGCGGCTCGCCGTGCAATAGCTCCATCACCAAATAGGGTGAGCCATCCGCGGTCTGATCGACGTCCGTTACGTGTGCGACGTGAGGGCTGCGAATGCGGGCCGAGACGCGAGCTTCTTGCAGAAAGCGTGAGCCGAGCCCGGCGCGCTTGGCGAGCTCGGCGTGCAAGAATTTGAGCGCTACCGAAGTCTCCAAGAACTCGTGGTGGGCCTCGTATACGGTGCCCATGCCGCCATCCCCGATTAGCCGCACGATGCGATACTTGCCGCCGATGACGTCACCTGGCGCCGGTCTCATGAGCTGACCAGCGCTTTCCCTCGATCACGAATTCGCGAATCGGACGGCACGAAGCGTTCGTACTCGCGCAGAAAGGTCAACGTCTTCGGATCCGCGCGGTCCACGTACAACGTGCCGAGCAAATGGTCGGTCTCATGTTGCACGACCACGGCACGAAAACTTTCCCACACGAAATCCAACGCACCGCCTGCGCGATCCAAAGCCTGCACGCGCACCTTGCGGGCACGGGCGACTTGTCCGCGCATGCCCGGGACCGACAAGCAGCCCTCGTACATTTGAAAGCTGTCTTCGGGGGCGAGCACGCCTTCAGTGCCGACCAGTGGAGTTACAACTGGATTGATCAGCACGGTCAACGGGATGGGCTCGAATTGGGGGTAGCGCGGGTTCTTGCCCACCTCAATCACGCACAATTGAAGGGACTCGTAAACTTGAGGTGCGGCGAGCCCTGCACCATCCGCGTCGTGCATGGTCTCGATCATGTCGTCGATTAGTGTTTGAATTGCAGTCGAACCGATGCGACCCGGATCGATTAGCTCTGCCTTGCGTCGCAGCACCGGCTCGCCCATTTGCGCAATCTTGCGAATCGCCACGACGCCATCCTAGTTCAAACTAGGTCCGAGGCACGCATTCGTCTTCGAGAGCGCGGCATTTTGCCCCGTTCAGCGAGCGCGCCAGGGAACCTCGACCGTGCCGACGAGATGGTTCTCGTAGCGTGCGAGCACGAATAAGAGGTCACTCAGACGATTCAAGTAGATCACGACCAGTGGCCGCACCGGTGCCAACCGGCCTGCTCTGAGCGTGCGCCGTTCGGCCCTACGGCAAACCGTGCGCGCTCGATGCAGCTCGGCAGCGGCGGCGCCGCCACCGGGCAAGAGGAAATTCTCGAGGGGCGCGAGTGGCGCCTCGCTTTGATCGATCGAGTTCTCGACGCGTTCGATGTCCGCCTCGCTGACGAGCACCATGCGCAGTTTTTGTTCCTGACCCGGCACGCAGGCAAGCTCGGCGCCGATTGTAAACAAGTCGCTTTGGATGCGGAGGAGGCACTCGTCCGTAGTCGGCGATACGCCGAGGGCGCGCGCCACCCCGATGCACGAGTTCAGCTCGTCCACCGTGCCGTAGGCTTCTACACGAGCGTCGTCCTTATCGACGCGCGCTCCTCCGAACAACCCCGTCTCTCCGCCGTCGCCCGTCCGCGTATAGATCTTCATGGGCACGAGCGTAGCTGCTTTGCCGGACACCTTCAGTCCGAGGGCGTTCGCCTTGCCGCCGTTCGAGCTCAGCCCAGCGCTTCGCAGATCGCCGTGTACGCGTCGTTCCAGGCCTGCAGGTCACCCTTGGCGCCGTCCACGATGCTGAGACCAAAGCCCGGCGGGACGGTCGCGAACTCGTTGTGATTGAAGCGCCGCCGCCATGCGACCTTACCGACCAAGCGGACGCGGCGCTCGCTGCGTGGTGGGCACATTTCCACCCACACCTCGTCGTCTTCAGGCGCGGCAAGTGTGCGAACGTACAATCCGCCTTCGCTCACGTTATAGCAGAAACCAAAGTCGTCCTTCTCGCGACCAGCGCCGCGGAAAGCGACGGTGGTTCCATACAGAATGCGCGGACTGCGGCGGTTGTTGACCGAGCCGCCTTTGAGCTCGTTGGAGGCAAAGAGAACGTTTTCTGGGGGCGCGAACGCATCAATCACGCCTACGCCAAGCGCCCCGTCGAGCTCCGCCCGGATCGCCTTTAGGTCGCGCGGGTTGGCGCAAACGATGAAGTTCGCCTTGCTGCCGACGTTGCGAGCCGCTTCGATGGTCGCCGAATAATCGTCGGCGAGCTCGGCGTTGAGCACCGCCAAGGCGATGTCTTCCTGCACTGCGAAGCGCGCGGCGTCGTCCTTGGTCACCGCGAACATGACGGAGTAGCCCGCGTTTCGCAACACACGGCCGACCACCGTGCGCCGCGCCTTGTCGCTTTCCGCAACGAGCGCGGTCCCACGGCCCGAAGCCGGCAAGGTTGCAACTTCTCGCGGCAAGCTGCGAAGGCGCGTCAGCAGTGGGCGGGTCACACAAAGTGGCAGTACGTCGTCTGCGCCCCAGCTGAAGGCGTTGCTGAAACACAGGTCGCCCATCTCGCGCGCCAGAGCGATCATGGGCAGCCGCGCGTGACGTGCGCTGCTGCGCGTCTGCACGGCTAGTGATTCGGAGGCTTCGGTGTCGAGCAGCATCGCCATCGCATCGTGCGACTCGAGCCAGCGACCGGCTTCCTCCGCGGAGTCCGCCGTGTGCAACGTAAACGCTGCCTGCTCGGCAACGACCGACAGCGCCATGCGCTCCTCGCGCCGAAATCGTCCGAACGCGAGGATTTCCCGGGTTTCCATAGGCTTCAAAACGGACGCTTTCGGCCGGTCTAAAGCCCATTGTTGCTCCCGTACGACGCGCCGCCGCGGGGACACCAGCCTGGCTTTTCAGGCGGCGATCAGGCCGAGAAGATCTGCTGGATCTCGCCTTCCATAGCCGCGGGTAAGATCTTTCGGGCAATCGCCAACTCTTGAACCAATAGGCTCCTGGCTTGATCGAGCAGGCGACGCTCGCCGAAAGATAAATCCTTGTCGAACTTCAGCCGGTACATGTCCCGAAGAACCTTGGCGATTTCCGACGGAAGGCCGCTTTTCAACATTTCCGTGTACGCGCGAAAACGGCGATTCCAGGGTTGCAAATCGACAGCGACTTCTGGTGCTTTGAGGATTTCCAAAATGGTTTGGGCCTCCTTCTTCTTCATCACCGGACGCAGCCCGACGCGAGCCGCGGCTTCTGTCGGTACCATCACCTTCAGCCCGCTGTCCTTGATCTTGATCACGTAACAAGTCGTTTTTCGACCGCCTAGGTCGCGGTCCTCGAGCTCCACCACCTCACCGACGCCATGCGCCGGATGCACTGCCATATCACCAGCTTTGAACGTGTAGCGCGTGACGACTTCTGTATTCACCGACGATTGCCCTCTCGCATGGGAGCAAAGGTGCGACAGCCACCGAGGTCGCGCACCTTCGCAGCGCCGTGGCGAGCGCTTGACCTAAGTCAGCGCCGCTCACAGCGAGAAACCCTCCTGCACTCACGCGAAGGCCGTCCTAGCTTCTACCCGACCGCCGCAGTGCAGCACGGCAAGGTCCTAGCACTCAATGGAAGCTTTGGTCAATTGCGCTTTATGGTTTGACGTAACTTGTTTGGACGCAGGAGGGCTTGAAAATTCAGATGTTTCGCGTGGCATTCGGGTGACCTGCGACTCACTCGACTCCGCGCCTTCACCGACGCCTACGTAAACATGAGTGCTTGTCCTACTTACCACTACGTAGTGTTGAATTAGTTGCGCGGCGCAAGCGCGGGCGGCGCGCCGCTTGGCAAACGTAGGATCTGCGTGATGTCGCCGAGCACCGATGCGCGCAGGCCGCGCACTAGCGGCGCGAGCTCGAGCGTTACACGCAGTGTGAGTAACTCGCCCGTGGCCGTGACTTCTGCGCTCTCGGGTAAGGCGAACAGCTGCCCCGTTGCACTCCGCGCAAACACGGTCCACGCCAAACTCATGCGGTCTGCCGCCGCGCGCGCGGCGTCCCCCCAAGCGCCCGACAAGCAGATCGTCGTGGCGATCTGGCCATGGCCTTTTGGTTGGGCCGCGATCGCAACCGCCACCGTGGATTGTAGGAGGCCCCCGGCCGCGAGTTGCCACTCATCCGCAAACGGACCGGGGGCCAACAGTACCGCCACGTTATCGGCATACAGGTCGGGCAAGCTTTCGAGAGCGGCGCCGCGCAGCGCTCGCGGCGAGCTCTTCAATCGCTCTAGCGCGTAGGCCTCGGCGACCTTCGCCGGCATCGGATCCCCGACGGCGACAACGAGGGCTCGCTCACCGACGGTGAGCATGGTTTCGGGGGTTTGCCCAACTACGCCGGTGATACGAACGAGCGCGGGGTGGGGGTGTTTGGTCGCGGCGCCAGCGAGCAGCCGATCAGCAAAGTCGACACGCGCTCGCGCTGCGACTCCGCTCGGGACTTCCGCCAGGTATAGCGTTGAATACGGGAAACCGGCGATGGCCGCCGAAGGCAGCGCTCGCAAGTCGACGCCGCTCGACTCCTCGAACGCCTCGAAGCGCCGCGCCGGGACGATCTCGAAGACCGCCGGGCCGAGCTCTGGGTCCGACAGGATCTGTCGCGGGCGAATCAGCAATAGCCAGCGCAGGCCAGCGGCGGCAACGAGGTCGCTGAGAGGGCCGGCATGGATCGCACGGACCGTGACTTGGGGTACGGCCGGCGGTGGCGCGGCGGGGGACGCACAGGCGCCGGCCCAAACCACCAAGGGCAGTACCCTCAAAGCGTTTCGGAGAGCAACGCCGCCGCGCTCAATCGTCCGAGTCGTCGTCGCTTTCGTCACCGCCGGTGATCGGCGTGTGCCGACTCGCATTGACGAGCTCTTTCAGCTCTTTGCCGACTTTGAAGAATGGCAAACGCTTCGCCGGTACGGGCACGGGCTGCCCTGTCCGTGGGTTGCGCCCAGCATAGGGCTTGTAGGGTCGCACGGTGAAGCTGCCGTAACCGCGGATCTCAATGCCTTCGCCACGTTGCAGCGCTTCCGTCATTGCGTCGAACACGCAATTGACGACCATTTCTGCGCGTGCCTTGGTCAGCTCCCCTCGGGCGGCAATGGCCTCGATGAGCTCACTTTTGGTCATCTGCTCGTTGCCTCCCTCAGCGCGTTAATCAAAGGATCGTCTTCTCTAAAGCCTCAATTGTCAACGCCTTTTCAGGAACGACGGCTGCCCACGTTGTGTGCTAACGAACGCTCGACTCCTACACTCGCCAAACGCGCTATGGCCTCACTTCCACGTAATCCAGCATGCCGAGTCGCGATGCGGTGAGTCGAAAACGCTGCGCGCCGCCGGGCACG
This sequence comes from Myxococcales bacterium, assembly GCA_903642325.1. Lineage (GTDB taxonomy): Bacteria > Myxococcota_A > Polyangia > Polyangiales > Polyangiaceae > PMG-095. The sequence goes on from CAHJWM010000051.1 coordinate 28,974, forward strand.
GTAACGAGACCGAAGTCGAGCTCCAAACACGCAGGCGCTCCCCCCGCTACTTGCAACGACGCTGCTCCCGGCATCAGCCCCTGCTCCTCTGCCGGTCCCGGCACGACATCCGCCGTTCCTGGGCGAAGCGTCAGCGTGGTGGGCGGCCCCGCCGCGCGGATCCAGCCGAGGTAAAGGGTATGGGGGGAGCTGTCAGGCGCCAGGAGCTCGAAATCGACCGACATGCCGGCCGGTGAGCTGGACGGTTGGAGGTGAAGGCTGCGGCCGCTCGAAGCGCACGGAAAAAAGTCAGGCTGGGCCCAGCCGCCGCGCACTGCGAGCGGCGGCCACTCGGACTCGGCTTCCGTTCGGAAACGAGCCGCGTCGGGTGTGTACGGTAGGAGCTCGGGGTGGCCGTCGCTTGCGGAGGGCTGGTACGAGTAGCGGTAGCTCGCGGGGCGGCCGAGGCGATTCCAGAGTACGAGGTCGTGGGCGTCGTGCTCGTAGCGAGCGATGACCAGACCGCGCTGGGCATTCGCTTGCCCCGGGTCATGCCCCAGATTGAAGCCGTGATCGGTGTCGACGAAGATCAGGCCATGGGTGACATGCGCGCGCGTCAACACCTCGGTTTCGAACATAGGACGGCCACCCTCACGTTCCGCGAGGGCACGGTGCGAAAAGCTTGCGTGTAGCGCGAAGCCGGCGAGCGAAAGGGGCAGGGCGAAGGCGCGCAGACGCAAGTGCACGACCGCCAGGGCCAAGAGCACGTGCTCGAGCGGCAGGAGATCCGCGAACAGCCGCGCCCCTCCACCCGGGTAACTTGCGTCGAAATAGAATGGCGCGTAGGCGAGCACTAAGCCCAAGCAGCCAAAAAAAATCGTGGGCACGCCGCGAGCTTTCCGGCCCAGCCAAGCTCCGGCCGGAATCAAGAGCGCGAGGGGCGCTGCGTTGGCGATGTCGATGCTGTGGACCGCGAGCCGTCGTAGCGTCACGCGCAATGCTTGGCTCGGGCCGTAGCCGTTCGGTAAACGCGCGCGAACGTATTCGCCGTGCTCGAACAGGCAGCCAATTCGGGGCCCAAATCCGTAACGGAAGCAGCCTGGTGGGCCGTCGGCGAGCGCGTAGTATGCAAGCTGCGTAGAGCCCCAGAAGCTGCCAGTCGTAGCGCGCTGATAGCAAAGCAAGAGGAGCGTGCCTGGGATCAATCCAAGGGCGAAACACAGGGCGCGACGCGGGCTCCGTACTAACAGGCTAGCGCTGAGCACGAGGGCGACCAGGCCCGTGATGGGCCGCGTCGCCAATAACCAGCCGCAGCCAAGCCCGCAGAGCAAGGCGTCCGAGCGCCGAGCCCGAAGTGCGAGCCACGTAGTGCCGCACAGCAACAGCCCGCTCAGGCCGTGCGACATGGTGTCGGCGGTGTGATAGCGCAGCGCGGCGCACACCACCGACAGGCCGGCGGCCAGCAACGCGACGTCGCTTCGACCGCTCACCTCGCGCGCGAGCGCATAGGTGCATAGCACGATCAGCGCCGCCAAAAACGGCCCGACCGCCATCGGAGCATGGATCAAAAACCCTGCCGCGAGCAGCGCTGCGTAGCCGGGAGGAAAAATCACCGCCAACGAATGGTCGCCGGGAGCAAGTAGAAATCGCCCGCGAAAGGAGCCCGAAGGCGCTAGGAGTGGGAACGAGAAGTAGCCGTGCGCCATGGCGCGGGCTTGCAGGTAATAGCTCGTGGCATCGATGATGCGCGGACCGCCGCGCAGATAGTGAGCGATGTAGCCAAACGATAACAGCGACGCGCCAAGCGCAAGCGCCGGAAGCAGTCCACGCCGTGACGCACCGGATTGACGCATTCGCATGATGGGAACGAGCACGCACGCTGCCGCCAGCGCAGCCCATGCCACACCGTCAGGAGGCAAGCCGAGCGTCGTGTAGGGCGAGCTCAAGGAGTCGCTACTGCCCAGATCTGGAACAAGGCTCGTTCGCCCGCGCCACCGCCGAAGACTACCGTCACGCGGTCTGCATGCGGCGCAGGTAGGGTGACGCGGGTCTCCAGCCAGCCATCGTTCGGATGCAGCTGCACGTGTCCCGCGAGCCTGTCCGAAAACCAAATGTCGAATTCGGTAGCTACCGTAGGAGCACTCCGAATCAACAGCGTGAGCGGCTTTTCGGGCGGCAAATGCCCCAATCGAAACGTCTCGGTAACTCCGGGCGGTACGAGTCGGGCGGCGTCCCACAGGTCTTCACGAGGCCGGCTCGGATTTTCGAGCAGCTTCATGAACACGAAGCCAACATGCTTTTCCGAAAGCGTGTAGCCGTGCTCGCGCTCACTGACCAAGTCGGCTTGGTCGACTGAATCGACGATGCGCTCACCTGGCCGCAAGGAGAATGGCACACCGCTTTGATCGAGCGCATCCCAATGCGGTCTATACAGAACCTTGCTCGTGCCGCCGCAGATCACGTTGCCACGGACCGGCACCTGAGCGACTCGAGTGCCGAACCAAATCGGGAAGTCGCCCCACCAGCTCGGATAGATCGCCAGCAGGTCGGGCCGCTCCGCTTGCGGAATACGTTCGATGAGCTCGAGCGCGGCGGCAATGCCGATGCGTGTCGCGCGCGCGAAGGGTAAGCCGTGAAAACCGCCCAGACCGATCACGTCCAACGCAGGCACATCGGAAGCGTACGGAATGGCGCCTGCGTCGCCGACCAGCACGCGCTTCGACCTCAGCGCGGGGTCCTGGCGGATCAAAGCCCCGGCCGTCAGATGCTGGTCCAAAATGTTGCGCGCGGCGCGCCCGAAAAACCAAATTTGCTGACGAAAGCGAGGAATTTGATGAAATACGAAGCCCCCGGTGGTGAGCAGCGCAAGAGCGGCACCGAGGACGTTCGAGCGAGTTCGCGAGCGTGCGGCGCGCGACAGAAGCGTGCCGAGGCCCAAGCCTGCGGACAAGAGCAACCAAGCCACTGCTGGCATGGTGTAGCGCTCGTTTTGCCAGCGCACTTGGCCGTTCAACGCCACGATCATCAGCCAGCTCAGCACGCTGGCCCAAAGCACGAGCCCGACGCGTCGCGTGGCCGTGCAAAAGAGCGGCACGGCCGCTAGCGCCCAGACGATCCAGCCGAACGCGGCAACGTCCGCGAAGTGATACTGGGTGACGCGCAAGATCTGATACTTGAGGTGAAAGAGCCAGGCGTCCCAGACGCCTTTCGGGGTGAGGAACGGATGATTGAGCTCGAGCTTGACCAGGGCGCCAGCGGCGCTGGATTCGCCGGTCAGTAACCGATTGGCCAGGCCGTGTGCCAGCAACACGCACACGGCGGGTCCGCCCGTCAGCGCGAGCAGCCTGAACACTTCGCGTAGGCCACGCGCTCGTGCGAGCCAGACCGCCGATGCCGCAAGCACGATCAGCGCCGCGGCGCCCTCGGGTCTCGTTGCAACGAGGGTCGCGCCCCACGCGCCGAGTAGAGCGGCAGGCTTGCCGAGAGCGCGCTCCGGGGCGCGCGCCGCGGCGCTGAGGTCGTCCCAGGCGATCAGGGCTCCCCCCCACAAAGCTAGGAAAAAAGCCACCTCCATGCCGCTGAATAAAGACCAATCCAGAGCACCTACACACAGCAGCCCGGGCGGGAACAAGTAGCTGACCGCGGGTGGCAGCCCAGCACACAGGCGCCGCGCCGCGACCAGTAATCCAAACACGCCGACACAGGCGATGATCGCCGCCCAGGCCATCAGCTCGAGCTTTCGGAAGCCGAGCACGTAGCCAAGAGCGAGGACGAACGGGTAAAGCAAACTGGTCCCGCCGCTGGAATAACCCGCGCCCTCCGACCATTGAAAGGGGTGGCCGCGCGCCGCCTCACGAGCGAAGTCGAAATGAATGAATACGTCGTCTAGCGGCGCAGACCAGCTGCCGAGGACCCGCTCGCGGGCAAAGAATTGATACAGGTCCGGGCGTGCCCACGCATAAGCGTACAAAGTTTGAAGCTTGACGGCGGCATAGAAGCGACACGCCACGAATAGCGTGCAGCCGCCTGCGAACGCCAAGTAAAGCATCGGCTCGTAGCGGTGGAAGCTCGGGCTCAGGTACGAGCGTACGGAGCGCGCCGCGAGACCGGCCGCACCGACGCCTGCGGGGTGTGGGGAAGCAGATCTATCGAGTTCGGCCATTCGCGCCGCGCGCCATTTACCACCACCGGCGCCGAAGGCTCCGTAGTTACGATTTCCGCGCGGTTTCTCGGCAAGAAAGGCGCACGCTTTCGCGGCTGCGCACCGTCCGGCCGGCGCGCTACGGCGGCGCCCGAAGTGTACCCGAAACCCGCTCACTCCAGGCAAGTAAGCGGCCCATTATTCGGGCGCGAAAGGGTGCGGCAGAAGTTCGGAAAGGTTCGGAAATGAGTCGAGAAGAACGCGAAAGAAACCAGTGTTCGAGCTTGCGGGAGCGGCACGGAGGCGCTCTACTAGTGGTCTGGTTCTCTCAGCGGGTTCGAGCTCGAAACGGATATGCGTTGGTTCGTCGAAGTATCCCGCGTAGGGGAGAGCAGTGTCGCTGAAGAATATTGCGTCCAGGCGAAGCAATGGCAGGCCGCGTTGCAGGAAGCGCGCAAGTTACGCGGCGACAATGGTGCGCTGTCGCAATTTTCGATCGAGCTTCTCGACTACGGGTACCGCGCGGTCGACCCGACCCTGAAGCTCCGGTACCTCGTGACACAGGCGCCGGACACGGCGCGGTTGACGAGTGCTTCGAGCCATGGTGCGCCTGCGTTTAGCCCGTCAGTCGCTCCGCCCGTTTCTCTCGGCGCGTCCAACAACGTCATGCCGCGCTCGAGCTCGCGCATCCCGCCGCGACCGGCTTCGAATGCAGCTCCGCGCGCATCCTCAGTGCCGGGCTCTCAACAATTGGTCGTGCCCGACGACCCCGTCCCCCTGCCGCCGCCCGCCCCCGGTGCGGTCGCAGAGGCGCCGTCGGCGCCCATTGCCGCGGGCGAACCAGGCGAGCGCTTGCTTCCCAGCTTCGAGCTAGTGCGCGAACGCGCGGAAGAGCCGCGTGTGGACAGTCCGATCACGTATCGCGAGCTGGCGTTCGCCGTCGCGCCGGGGGTCACGCGCGGCCAGGTGGAGGCGCTGCTCAAAGATCGATACCGCGCAACCGTCGCCTCGCTGGAGCATCACCCGCCCGGTAAATTCGTGCAGTTGGCCGTGTTCGATCATGTGTTCAAGCGTCGGCCGGAACGCCCGCCGCTGGCCACCTTTGCTTGGAAGGATTGGCGGGGCGCGCCGGTCTTTGCGTTCCCTGGCTTTGGCGAAGCCCCGATGGGCCCGCTTTCGCAAGTGCCACCTGCTCCGAGCTCTTTTTCGAGCTTTCCACCCTCTAACGGCGTGTACACAAGTCCCTCTGCGCCACCGAGCTCGGCGGTCGGGTTGTCGCTCTTGCCGCTGCCCTCCGCATCGGCACCTATCACATCCGCGTCGAGCGACCGCTCGCAGGGCAGCCTTGCACCGTTGCCGATAGTGAAAGTCGAGATGCCGCGCTCGGAGGCGGCGCCGGCCGCTTTGCCCAAGCCATCCGAGCTAGCGGGCGCGCCCGTCGAGGCCTCGCCCGTCGAGGCCTCGCCCGTCGAGGCCTCGCCTTCGACCGTGCTGTTGGCAACACCAGTGATCCTCTTGGCATCGCCAGCGGTCGCCGACTCTTCACCCTCGCCCCCCCCGGTGGCAGTGGTCAACCCAGAGCGTATCGCGAAGCAAGGAGTGTCGCTCCGGCAATGGCTGCCGCCTCCGGCCGAAGCGCTCCCTCCGGGTGCTTCGCCCAGCGCAGAGCCGGTCGCGAGCGCAGAGCCCGTCGCGAACGCAGAGCCGTCCGCGAACGCAGAGCCGCCCGCGAACGCAGAGCCGCCCGCGAACGCAGAGCCGCCCGCGAACGCAGAGCCCATCGCGGTCGCAGAGCCCATCGCGGTCGCAGAGCCCATCGCGGTCGCAGAGCCCATCGCGGTCGCAGAGCCGCCCGCGATCGCAGAGCCGCCCGCGGTCGCAGAGCCGCCCGC
>CAHJWM010000052.1 GCA_903642325.1 Myxococcales bacterium
CGGCCGAGCCGGCCGCGGGCGTGCCGCGTGATGACCGCGAGCTTCGCCGCGAATTAGTCGAGTTGCGCTCGCGACTCGACGAGATGGATCGCGCGCGTATCACGCCACCCCTTGCTCCATCCAGACCCGAGCGGTCGCCCCAGTCCAGCGCCGCCCCGGTCAACTTGGAGCGGAGCGCAACCTCGAGGCCGGTGCCAACCGGTCTGCGCATTGGCGGCTACCTCCAGGGGCAGTTCGAAGCAAATCAGCTTTCCGAAAGCCAACTGGACCCGAGCGGCTCACCGCTGAACCAGGACCGCTTCAGCGTGCGTCGTGCGCGGCTTCGGCTCGACCGCGGTTGGGACTACGCCAACGCCACGCTGGAGCTCGACGCGTCGACAACGCGCGGGGTCAATGTGGGCATCCGTCGCGCCGAGGGCTCGCTGTTGTACCGCGGCAACAACAGCGAGGATCTGCCGCCGTTAGTCATGCTTTCACTCGGTGTCACGGATCTGCCTTTCGGCTTCGAGCTCCTCGAGTCTTCGCGTACGCGCCCGTTCATGGAGCGTTCGCTCGGTTCGCTGGCCCTGTTTCCGACAGAGATGGATGCAGGGGTCAAGTTCTCGGGCGCAGTTTCGTTCCTGCGTTACGCCTTTGCGATCACGAATGGGGAACCAGTCGACACTCTTCCGGGACGCTTCCCGCGCGATCCAAACGGAAAGAAAGATTTTTCGGGTCGTGTCGGCGTCGAGGCGCAGCCCCTGAAACAGCTCGCGATCGGCGGTGGAACTTCTTTTTATCAAGGTACGGGCTTTCATCCCGGCGCTGCGGCCACGAAGGCGTCGTTCAACTGGCTCGACATCAACGAGGATCGCACGATTCAACCGAACGAGCTGCAGGCCGTGCCCGCTACGGCAGCCACCCCGTCCTCGAATTTCGAGCGCTGGGCGTACGCGGTCGATGTGGAGGTCGGGCTTCGAACCCGTTACGGCAACACGCGCTTGGTCGCCGAGGGCTTTCTGGCTTCGAATATGGACCGGGCCTATCTCGTGGCAGATCCGGGCCTGAGCGGGATCGATCTACGCGAAGCGGGAGGGTATGTGGCGCTCGTGCAGGACGTCACGCGCTTCGGCCAGGTCGGGTTTCGGTTTTCCTACTACGATCCCAATGCGGATTTTTTTCAAAGCCTGCGTGGGCATCAAGTGCCCTCCTCCTTGTCGGTGAGCACCCTGTCGCCGATGCTGGCACTGCGCCTGCCGGACCGAGCGCGGCTCTCCTTCCAGTATGATTTCGTGCACGACTCTCTAGCCAAAGATGCCCGCGGCGTGCCGACCGACGCCAAGAACAACCAGCTCACGCTGCGCCTTCAGGTAGAGCTATGAACGGTTTGGCTGGAGGCTTTTTAGCGCTCTCCGTGCTCGCCTGTTCGGGCACCCCGCAAACGGCTGGGCTGCACGAGCCGTTGCGCGTCAATTATGGCGGCGGGCGCAACGCGCAATTCATTGCCGCCCCGCTGCCCGGATGGAAGCCGTTGAGCGACGCGGAGACGCTGGCCAACGTCGTCCCACAGGCGCCGACGATTTCACTGAACGTGGCCGCCAGTGTGGTCCGCGTCTCCGACACGGGTCTCGTGATCAGTGGCGCGACCTCGAGCGAGGCCGTGGCCGTCGGCATTCGCTTCCTCGATTTGGGCAGCGGCTACTGGGTCTTGCCCGTGGCCGGCCAAGACCCAACCCGCCCGGGAACTTTCACTTGGTCGGCGACGCTGGATTTCGGCTCCGCCATCACAGCGGGGTTTCACCCCCTGACCGTCGTGGCGATCGACAGCGCGGGTCACGCCGGTACCCAAACGGAGACGGAGCTATGCATACAGTCCGATATTCCCGACAACTTGAGCTCCTGCTCCGCGGGCTCAAAACCCCCGACGACCGTGCTCAGTATGGTGTGGGACACACCCGTTGACCTCGATTTGCGCGTGGTCACGCCCGCGGGCAAAACCGTGGATCCCAAACATCCGAGCACAGCCGTCGCATTGAAAGGTGTCGTCGACCCCAGCCTGAAAGGCACGGGTATCTTCGACACAGACGCCGAACGCGGCTGCGTCGACACCGGACATCGGCGCGAAAACTTAGTGTGGCAGGACGCACCCGACCCGGGCCGCTACCTCGTGTACGCAAGCTTGTATTCCGCTTGCTCGCAGCCCGCGGTGCGCTTCACTGTGTCACTGAACCAGCCGGGCCCCGCTGAAGACGGCGGTGTGCACCATCTGCTCAGCACTTTCGAGCGCACGGGCGAGCTACTCGCCATGGACGCCGACGGAGGCACGAAGCTCGGGCTCTTCGTCACCGAATTCGTCGTGCAGCCCTGAACACAAAGGCAATGCCATGTTGATCGAACGCTTACTCAAGGTTGCCCTGCTCGGCTCGAGCTGGGTGTTGTATCTGCTGCTCTTCCTTTCGGTGCTCTCGTTTTCCACGATGGTCGAGCGCTATTTGTACTTTCGCCGCAACAGCGGCGACTTCGAGTCGCTTCGCCGGCAGCTGCGGAACACTTTGCAAGAAGGGGACCTGGGCGCAGCCGAAAAACTGCTCGCCGCGAGCCAGGCAGTCGAGGCGCGGGTCGCGCTGGAAGCGCTGCACTGGGCCCACGGCGGTCCCGGCGCCATGACGGATGCGGTCGATTCCGAGCTGGCTCGCGTGAAACAAGAGCTCGAGCGCGGCACGAACTTACTCGGTACGCTCGGTAACAATGCGCCCTTCGTCGGCCTGCTGGGCACGGTGCTCGGCGTCATCATCTCCTTCCACGCCCTGGGTGACGCCGGTCAAAACACGCAGGCCATGGGCGGGGTGATGGCCGGCATCTCGGAAGCGCTCGTTGCAACGGGGGTAGGCTTGTTCGTGGCGCTGCCTGCGGTCGTCGCCTACAACGCCATCCAGAGAAAGATCGGCGAGGTCGAAGCTAATTCTCTGTCCTTGACCAAGTTGCTCACGGCTTACGTGCGAGCGGCCGATCGCGCAGCCCAAGGCGGGGCCCCCGCGTTCGAGACTGACCCGCGTTCCGGCCTGCAGCCTGCGGATGAGTTCGAGCCCGCTAGCGCAGGCCACGCGAGCGTGCGCGCAGTGAAGCTCGCCGGGGCCACGGAGTAAGCCCATGGCGGGCGTCACGCAAAGCGGTTCCCGGCGGGGTGGCATCGTCGGCATCAATGTCACACCGATGGTCGACGTCGTGCTGGTGCTTTTGATCATCATGATGGTTTCGGCCACGTACATCGTGTCTCAAAGCCTCAAGGTGCAATTGCCGAAGACTGCATCCTCGGACGAGACGGTGGCCAAGACGTACACCGTCACCGTGACCAAGGAGGGCAACTACTTTTACAACGACAAGCCGGTGAGTCGGGCCGGTTTGATTGCGCAGCTGCATTCCGCGGCCGCGCAAAGCAAAGACGTGAATCTCGTGATCACTGCAGATGAGGACGCGCACCACGGCAAGGTAGTGAGTGTGATTGATTTGGCGAAGGTCGAGGGCATCACCAAGTTCGCGATCAACGTCGAGAAAAAGTAGTCGTGGCGCGGCGTCCAGGGCTTCTCATCATCAGTCTGGCGGTGCACGGCGCACTGGCCGTGGCCATCGGCAGCATCGAGATCAAAAAATCCCGCGCCGCCACTGCCATCTCTTACGCAGAAACCCAGAAAAAAAAGCCACCGCCCCCGCCGCCTGCCAAAATCGATCCGACACCGGCCGAGAAGAACCCACCCGCGCACGCCCTCGCTCATCGCGCCGCGCCGGTTCCCGAGCAAGCGCCGCCACCGAAGGCCGCCGAAGCCGCGCTCGATGCCATGCCGGATTTTGGCGTCTCCCTCAGCGGTGGAGTCGACGGTACGGGCATCTCGTTGCCCGTGGGCGGCGGCGGCCTCGGTCGCGATAAATCAGCGGTGGAGAAGGTCTTTCATAAAGCTGCGCCAGTCGCCGCGGTCTTACCCGGCGATGGTTGCGATGATCCGCCGGCCAAGCCCAAACCCATCTCAGTGCCGCAGCCGGGGTACACGCCGGATGCCATCGCAAGCGCGGTGGAAGGTAAAGTTCGAGTCCAAATCACGGTCGATGAGACGGGCAAGGTGGTCGACGTGAAGCTCATTCAGGGGCTTGGTCACGGCCTAGACGAGGCGGCACTGCAAGCCGCTCGCAGCGCGACCTTCTCTCCCGCGGTTCACTGCGGCAAACCGACGCGCGCCACGTTCACGCTCGGCATGCGCTTCAAGCTGCCGACCTGACCGCGTTTCTGGACATTCCTAGTGCGTCGCACGTCTCTCTGTCCGCTTCTGGCGCTAGCTCTCCTAGTATGCCCCCCGGCACGCGCGCAAAATGCTCCGCAAACGGGTGAGGACGCGGCGCGTCCACGCTTGACCCGCGCTCCGAAGCTCACGAAATTCGTGGAGGCGGCCTATCCAGAAGCAGAAAAGGCGTCCGGCCGCACCGCGTCCGTCGTCGTGCAAATTGCGATCTCCGTAACGGGCACGGTCGACGCCGTGAAGGTGATCGAGTCCGCCGGCCCCGCTTTCGATCAAGCGGCGATCGTCGCCATTCAGCAATTCGTCTTCGAGCCGGCGGAGGTCAACAATCGGCCTTCGCCGATCCGTATCAACTATCGCTACGATTTCGTGATTCAAGAACAGGCCCCGACCACCGCGCAATTCACCGGCCTTGTGAAAAATCACGAAAAGGGTGAGGCACTGGCCGGTGTCAGCGTGGCGCTCGACAACGGCATGACCGCCCTGACCGACGCCGCCGGTCACTTCGAAATCGATGGTGTCGAGCCGGGCAAACATCGCGTCACGTTGTCTCGAGCCGACCTCAAAGCGCTGCAAAGCGAGGAAGCCTTCGAGGCCGGTAAGAAAGTCGATGCAACCTACGAAGTCGACTTCAATACTCCGGAAAAGGAAGCCGAGGGCGACAGCGACGATCTGGAAATCGTGATCGTCGCTCCCACGCTGACCAAACAGGTTGTTTCGACCAAAGTCGACGCCGACCAAGCGCGGCGCGTGGCCGGCACGCAGGGGGACGTGCTCAAAGTCGTCGAAAATTTGCCGGGCGTCGCGCGGGCGACGGCGGGCTCCGGGCAAGTCGTGGTCTGGGGCGCGGCGCCGGAGGACACCCGCGTTTACGTGGATGGCATGCGCATTCCGCTCCTTTACCACTATGGCGGTTTTCGGTCCGTGATCCATTCCGACATGGTGCGCTCGGTCGAGCTCATTCCGGGCGGCTACGGCGCGCAGTACGGCCGCGGTTTGGGTGGGCTAATCCAAGTCGAGACGCGCGCCCCTGCGACCGACCGCTGGCATGGCAGTGCCGCGCTCGACACGATCGACGCGGCCGCCGCGGCGACGGGACCGATTGCCGACAAGGTTTCGTTCGCGATCGCAGGCCGGCGGAGCCATCTGGATTGGGTACTGAACCAGGTGACCACGAAAGACGTCGCCGCATTCTTCCCCATCCCGCAATATTACGACGGGCAGGCGCACGTTCGGTATCAACCCGCTAAAAACAGCTACTTAGAAGTGGGTGGTATGCTCTCTTCGGATCAGGTGTCGCGTCAGGTCGCCAACTCCGATCCGGCGTATCGCCGGGAGGAGAATCGTAGTCTCAGGTTCCAGCGCGCTTACGTGCGCTACGAAACCGAGACAGAAGGCGGCGGCAAGGTCAGCGTGCTGCCTTGGCTGGGCTGGGATCGCTCGACCTTGACCGGGCGATTCGGCGGCACGCCGACGGTGCTGCAGGTCGACTCGCGCGATTATGGCTTTCGGACCAGCTATCGCGGACGGGCGGCGCCATTCCTCACTACGGAGGTCGGCTTGGATTTGGAAGCCGCGAGCCATTCCGCGCGGCGCGTGGGGTCGGTTACCGCGCCGCCGCGCGAGGGCGATGCGCGCGCGTTTGGCCAGCCGCCCTCTGACCAGGTGAATGTAGACACGTGGGACACGGCGGAGGGCAGTGCGGCGCCCTACATAGAAGGTGATTTTTCATTGCTCGGCGATCACTTGCACATCGTGCCGGGGCTCCGCTTGGAACCACAGTTTACGAGCGTCAACAAGCGTGTACCGACCGAAGGCGTGTTCGCGCCGGTAGGCGTGTACACGTCGGATACTGCGCTCGAGCCGCGCTTGGCGGTTCGCTATGCGATGGCGCCGCGGGTCACGTTCAAGGCGGCCTTTGGTCAATATCGGCAAGCCGCGCAGCCCGAGGATCTCTCGGCTTCTTTCGGCAATTCCACGCTGCAGTCCTCGCGCGCGACGCACACCTTATTGGGCGGAGCGTTCCAGCTTAGTACCACCCTCAGTTTAGAGACGACCGTTTTTCACATCTCTTCCGACCGCCTCACCGTCAGAAATCCCTCGAGCTCGCCGCTGATCGCGCAAGCCCTCGTCAACGGGGGCGAAGGGCGCTCGTACGGCGCGCAGTTTTTACTGCGCCGCGAGATTGCGAGCGGCTTCTTCGGTTGGGTTGCGTACACGATTTTGCGCAGCGAACGTCAGGATGCGGCGGGCGCTGATTACCGCTTGTTCGACTATGACCAAACGCATGTGCTGACGGCGTTGGCTTCGTATGATCTAGGCAAAGGCTTCGACGTCGGGGTGCGCGGTCGCTACGCAACGGGCTATCCACGTACGCCGGTCGTGGGCTCGTACTTCGAATCTCGCACGGCCAGCTATCAGCCAATCTTGGGTGCGAAAAACGCGATTCGCATTCCCGCCTTCGTGGAGCTGGACGTGCGCGTGTCCAAGCGCTTCAAGCTTCCGCGGAGCAGCATCGAGCTCTACCTGGACGTACAAAACGTGACCAATCGCGATAACCCAGAAGAGATTGCGTACAACGCGGATTACACGCAACGGCGCTACATCGAGGGCTTGCCGATCTTGCCGGTGCTGGGGATCAAATGGGAGCTTTGAGCACGCGCGCTTTCTTCGCTCTGACACTTGCGCTGTGCACGGCGTGCGTGCCGACCTTCGACGACAATCTATCGCTGATCACGGACACGCAAGTGTTGGCCATCTCGTCCGAGCCCGCCGAGGCCGCGCCGGGCGAAGAAGTGCGGCTGAGCGCGCTGGCGGCGGTGCCCGGAGCCAGCGGCGCCTCTCCGAGGCTCAGTTGGGGCCTGTGCATTGCGCGAAAGCCACTCACCGAGCTTGGCCCAGTGAATCCGGCGTGCGTCCGCGCCCCCAGCGCGAGCTCGGATGCGAGCCTAGCGCTGGGGGCGGGCAGCAGCGTGAAAGCCACGCTGCCCATGGATGCCTGCCGCCTGTTTGGCCCTAGCCTACCCGAGCCCATGAATGGCGAGCCCTCGGGCAGGCCGGTGGATCCCGATCCAACCGGCGGATTCTATCAGCCCGTGTCGGTGACGTTGCTCGAGGACTCGGTCACTACATTGGGCGCTGTGCGGATTTTCTGTCCGCCGTCGGGCTTGGACCAAGAACAGTCTGCTGATTTCAATGCAGCTTATCGCCGCAATCAAAACCCGGTCATCGACCAGATCGCTAGCCTCGGTGAAGGCGGCGAAGCGAGCCCCGTGCCAGATGAGCCGAGCTCACTGCGCGTGGCCGCCGGCCGACGCGTTGCTCTGCGCGCGACCTGGGCTATCTGTCTTGCGGACGCCGCGTGCAGCGGTGCCGAGACGTACCCTGTATTCAATTTCGACTCCCGCGAGCTCGACACGCGCCACGAGTCCATCCGCGTCTCGTGGTTCGCCAGCGCCGGCCATTTCGACAATGCCGTCACTGGCCGCGACGAAAACGAGTTCGCCACTGCGACCACCGACAACACCTGGCTCGCCCCCTCGCAAATTGGCACAACGCGGCTTTGGCTCGTGATCCGCGACGCCCGCGGCGGCCAGTCTTTTCGCACCTTCGAAGTTTCCGTGCAAGGCAGCTAAGCGCCAATGTCGAGCTTTCGCCGCGCTCGACCGCTCCCGTAATCCGCTTCGCGCGCTATTCACGAATGTAACGAATCACGTTGAAGCAGCGGGTTTCGTGGGTGGCTCGGTTCTCGTAAACGTGCGGGACATCTGCTTTGAAGAAGATGGTGTCGCCGGCGGACAGCTCGTACTTCGTCTCTTGGACGTGAAGACGCAGTGCGCCAGTCATCACTACGAGTGTCTCCATGGTGCCCTTGCCGTGCGGCTCGCTGCGGTGCACGGCTTTGGGCACGAAGCGCAGCTCGTAAATCTCGAGGTCCGGCGAGGATCCCCCGGGGGACAGAAGCCGACTCTCCGTACGGCCGTCTGCGCTCTTCAGCGGCGGCGTGTCGCTGGTGCGCAGAATCTTCGCGCCTCCATCTTCCGAGACACCGAGTAGCTCATGGAAGGGCACGCCCAGGCCCACGGCGACTTTCCACAGTACGGACAGTGTGGGGTTCGTGCGTGAGCCTTCGATCTGCGAGAGCGCCGCTCGACTCACGCCGCTCTTTGCGGCCAGGTCGTCGAGGGAGAGGTTTCGCGCCTTGCGGAAGCGCTTCAAGCCGTCGGCCACTCGTCGCGCGACCTCCGCGGCCCCGAGCTCGTCGCCCGATCCCTGCGCCACGCGTGGGCGCGCTTGCGACGCTGTTTCCGTCTTCGCGCTGGCTTTAGTCGTCGGCACAGCTCTTCCTAGCCGGTGTCGCCCCGCCGCGGCCAGCCCCGTTCATCACTATTCGAAGGCGCTCGCGTGTCGTGGGCTCGCTTGCTTGACGCCTCACCGCTCGGCCGCTAGGAACACCGCCTATCGCCTTAGTAGACTAAGCGGCGCACTAACCGCCGCGTCCGGCTCATCCATGCATCAACGCCCGTTATCCACCCGCTTTTCCCGAGACGGCTCGTCGCCCAGCCGAAAGGCGCTGGTCTTTTTCCTAGCGCGGAGCGCCTGCCTGGTGATTGCCCTGTGCTCGCTCGTCACCTCCTGCAAGAAGAGTGCTGGCGCCGGTACGGCTCCCGCGGCCTCTTCCTCAGGAAGCCGAGCGCCAGCGCCGATCACCCTCTTGAACGTGTCTTACGATCCCACGCGCGAACTGTATCAGGACTTCAATGCCGTGTTCGCCAAGTACTGGCGTGACAAGGCTGGGCAGGAGGTGAAGATCAACCAGTCCCACGGTGGCTCCGGTAAGCAGGCGCGCGCCGTGATCGACGGTTTGGAGGCGGACGTGGTGACGCTCGCCCTCGGCTACGACGTCTCCGCGTTGCATGACAAGGGTCAGCTGCTCGCCGCCGACTGGCAAAGCAAACTGCCGAACAACAGCTCACCGTATACCTCTACGATCGTATTCGTGGTGCGCTCCGGAAATCCCAAGCACATCAAAGACTGGAATGATCTCGTGCGAGCCGGCGTGCAGGTGATCACCGCGAATCCGAAAACGGGCGGCGGCGCTCGCTGGAATTACTTGGCAGCGTGGGGCTACGCTTTGAAGCAGCCGGGCGGGAACGACGCCAAAGCCAGGGCTTTCGTCACGAAGCTGTACGAAAACGTGCCAGTGCTGGATTCCGGCGCTCGCGGCTCGACCACCACCTTCGTAGAACGTGGCATTGGGGACGTGCTGATCGCTTGGGAAAACGAAGCCATGCTCAGCGTCAACGAGCTGGGCAAGGGCAAGTTCGAGCTGATCGCGCCGTCGATGAGCATCTTGTGCGAGCCGCCCGTGGCGGTCGTCGACAAGAACGTGGACAAGCACGGCACGCGCGCCGTGTCCGAAGCGTATCTAACCTATCTGTACTCGCCCGAGGGCCAGGCCGTAGTGGTCAAGCATTACTATCGCCCGCGCGACCCGGACGTGCTCGCCAAGCATAAGTCGGCCTTCGCCGACATTCAGTTGTTCACGGTGGACGAGCTCTTTGGCGGCTGGACCAAGGCGCAAACTACGCACTTCAACGACGGCGGGATCTTCGACCACATTTATCAGCCGAAGAAGTGAGCTGAGCCGTGCGTTGGAAGACTCGCGGGGTGCTGCCTGGCTTTGGGCTGTCCCTGGGCTACACGTTGTTTTACGTGGGTCTGTTGGTCGTTCTTCCGCTGTCCGCGATGGTGATCAAAGCGAGCTCCCTCGGCCCGAGCGAGCTGTGGACGAAAGTCAGTGATGAGCGTGCGCTCGCAGCCTACCGTTTGAGCTTCGGGTCGGCGTTGGTCGGATCGCTGGTCAACGCGGTGTTCGGTGTGCTCGTGGCCTGGGTGCTCGTGCGCTATCGCTTTCCCGGGCGCGGCTTGGTCGACGCGCTCGTGGACCTGCCCTTTGCGCTGCCTACGGCGGTCGCGGGCATCGCCTTGACGACGGTCTACGCGGAGCACGGTGTGCTCGGTCAACAACTTGCGAAAATCGGCGTCAAGGTGGCTTTTACGCCCCTCGGCGTGACGATGGCGCTGACCTTCATCGGCATTCCGTTCGTCGTTCGCACGGTGCAGCCCGTCCTGGAAGAGATCGATCCCGACGTGGAGGAGGCGGCGGCCGTGCTCGGAGCCACACGCTTTCAGACCTTTCGGCGCGTGATCTTCCCCAGCATTTTGCCGGCGACGCTCACCGGTTTCGCGCTGGCCTTCGCTCGCGCTCTCGGCGAGTACGGGTCTGTGGTGTTCATTTCCGGAAATATGCCCATGCGCACGGAGATCACGCCGCTCTTGATCGTGACGAAGCTCGAACAATACGACTACGCCGGTGCAACTGCGATCGCGGCCGTGATGCTCATGGCCTCTTTCAGTCTGCTCTTGCTCGTCAACTTGCTGGAGCGCTGGGCGCGTCGAGCCGAAGCATGAGCGGCATCATCGGGACCCGCGCGGCCAGCGCCCGGCGCCGGGATAGCCAGGTCGGCGAAAGCGTGTTCGTGCGCATGCTGCTGATCGTGATGGCCCTGGGGTTTCTCGGAATTTTTTTGGTCGCACCGCTCGTCACCGTATTTGCTTCGGCGTTCTCCCAGGGGTTGGGCCCGTACTGGGCCGCGCTTGCCCAGGACGAAACGCTCGACGCGATCGAGCTGACGCTGCTCACGGCGGGGATTTCGGTGCCGCTCAATGTGGTGTTCGGCATTGCGGCCGCGTGGCTCGTGACCAAGTACGATTTCTGGGGGAAGAGCGTGTTGATTACGGTGGTCGATCTACCGTTCAGCGTCTCTCCGGTGATCTCGGGCCTGATTTTCGTGCTTTTATTTGGGGCCCACGGTTGGTTCGGTCCGTGGCTGTCGGAGCGCGACATAAAAATAATTTTCGCGGTTCCGGGCATCGTCATGGCGACGACCTTCGTCACCTTTCCGCTCGTGGCTCGTGAGCTCATCGCGGTGATGCACGCCCAGGGCAACGACGAAGAGGAAGCGGCGCTCACGCTGGGCGCGGGCGGGCTGTCCATTTTGCTGCGCATCACCCTCCCAAAAGTGCGCTGGGGCTTGTTGTACGGCGTCATTCTGTGTAACGCGCGTGCCATGGGTGAGTTCGGCGCGGTTTCGGTGGTCTCCGGGCACGTTCGCGGACTGACCAACACGCTGCCGCTGCAGGTCGAAATATTGTACAACGAGTACAACTTCGTGGGCGCGTTCGCGGTGGCCTCCCTCTTGGCGTCGCTTGCGCTACTTACGCTGCTCGTGAAAAAGATAGCGGAATGGTCGGTCTCGAACCGCCAGGCCAAACGCGACGCGTTGCGCAGCGCAGAAGCGCGGCCGCTAGCCGCGAGCGCAGAGCTGGAAGGGGTCAGACCGTGACGGTGCGCGTTGAGAACCTGGTCAAGCGCTTCGGCAACGCGGGTGGGCCGGCGGCCGTGGCGGAGGTGTCGTTCGAGGCCCGGCCCCAAGCCATCACCACCCTGCTCGGCCCTTCGGGCTCCGGCAAATCCACTCTCCTGCGTCTGATCGCGGGCCTCGAAACACCGGACGCCGGGCGTGTATTGATCGATGGCAAAGACGTGAGCGCGCTTTCGCCGCAGCATCGCAACGTAGGCTTCGTCTTCCAGAGCTACGCGCTCTTCAAGCACATGACCGTTGCCGACAACATCGCGTTTGGGATGAAGATTCGGCGCTTGCCCAAGGCGCAGACCAAGGCGCGGGTCGCAGAGCTGCTCGAGCTCGTGCAGTTGCCGGAATATGGCGCCCGGTTTCCGTCTCAACTCTCCGGTGGCCAACGGCAACGTGTGGCTCTCGCGCGCGCGCTCGCGATCGAACCCAAGGTGCTGCTGTTGGACGAGCCCTTTGGCGCTCTCGACACCCAAGTTCGCGTCGAGCTGCGTGAATGGCTCGTGACGCTGCACGAGCGCACAGGCATCACCACCCTACTCGTCACGCACGATCAAGAGGAGGCGCTCGAGCTATCACAGCATGTCGTGCTTTTGAATCAAGGCCGAGTCGCGCAAGCGGGCAGCCCGCACGATCTCTACGACCACCCGGCGGATGAATTCGTGGCCTCGTTCCTGGGCGGCGCCAACGTAATGAAGAGCCGCGTCAGCGATGGAGAAGCCAAACTCGGAACTAAGTCCGTGCCCGCGCCGAGCGGTGCACGAGACGGCACCCCGGTGCAGGCCTTCGTGCGGCCGCATAACATTCGCGTTCGCCGTCCCGATGGCGAAGATCCGGCCGAGCTTGGCAAAATAGAACGGCTCACACGGGTCGGCGGTTACGTCAAAGTGTACGTTTCGCTGCCCAGCGGTGAAAGCATCGTGGTGCTCACGTCCAAGACCGACTTGGATGCGCTCGGCGTCGAGCCCGGGGATCCCGTGGCCGTTGAAGTGGTCGACGCAAAAGTCTTCGTGCAGAGCTACTCAATCTAGCTAGTCAAAGCTCGGCCTACGCGCAGGTGCACTATTTGCCGATGCGCAGCGCGCTCGTTTCCACGTGGCGCTCGCGCTTGTGACCGAGGAGTGTCGGGGCACGCCGCGCCACCGCCAGCACCAAGTGTCCGAGCTTGGGATGCCCAGGGACGATGTCGGGGGTGATGCCGTGCCGTCCGAGCGCCTCGCTGGTCATCGGCCCCATCGACGCGGTCACGACATCGTTGACCAATGCGCGGCGCACCGCTGGCGCGAGCCCGAGCTCTTGCGCGACCTGAAGCAGATGATCGATCTGCGGGCCGCTCGTGAACAGCGCAACCTGCGCCTGACCGCGCACGAGCTTCAGGACGGCGGCCTTGAGCGGCCCCGTGTCTTCAGGGAGCTGCCAAGTGCAGACGCCGAGGGAGGTCACGAACGCACCCCGGTCGCTCAACGCTACAATCAGCTCTTCATTTCGGAGGCCGTACTCTTGAATCGCGACGCGGCGACCGCGAAGCGGCCAGTCACTGTCGAGCTTGGCCACGAGCTCGCGCCACGTGCTCGGCTCGGGTACGTGGATCTTGGCTCTGAGCCCATAGGGCTTCAGCGCGGCCGCTGGCTTTGGGCCTCGACATACGATCGTCATCTTGGCAAGCGCGGCCACCAGCTCCCCCCGGGGCCGATGCGTCGCCGCCGCTTTCAGAAGCAGGCCAGTGCCGACGCCGGTGAGCAAGATCAACGCGTCGACCAAGCCTGCGCACACGTTATCTGCGAAGGGTTTGGCGTCAGGAGAGTCGGCGATCGACGTTTCACGCAAGGCAGGCGCGGAGATGACGCGGGCGCCGTGCTTTTCGAGCAATTCGACGGCGTCTTGCCTGAGAAGACTCTCGAAGGAGATCACCTGCAGGCCTGTGAGAGATTGCGTCAAAACCGACCTAGCTGAACGCTCCCTGGTAGCGTGCCGGCCATTTCGCGCTCGTTTCTGGACGGATTTCAGACGCTAATTCTAGCGCTCGCCCCTGGAACCTATCCTCGGCGCGCGCCGGAGCCTCGCTAAAACAGCGGAATTGCAAACGTTATTGAATGGTTGACAGCGCGCTGGTAGCTCATTATATGAGGGTGGTGCCTAACCCTTACCCATACGTTAGGGTTAGGGTCACAATGTAATCATGAGCGAGCGCAACTCCCACCGTCACCTCGTCATCGTTGCGCCCGGGTCCACCCCGGAAGCCGCGGCGCACGCATCGGACGTGGCGAGCCGCGCTGCCTCGTCGCTATCCAGCGCCTCTGTCTTTTCCGATGGCGAGCTGCTTTTGGTCGGAGATCTAGCCAAGGCAGTCGGCAAGACCGTGCGCGCCATACACTTGTACGAGGAGCTCGGCCTCGTGCGCGCTCATGAACGCTCGAAAGGCCGCTATCGCCTGTTTACGCGAGATGCGCTGGTGCGCGTGCGTTGGATAATCAAGCTTCAGAGCTTGGGCCTGTCCCTGTCCGACATCCGGGCCCTGGTGCGCGGCCAAAACGACGCCGCTTCCGCCAAGTTTGCGGCCATGCGCCTGCGTGAAGTGTACGTCGCCAAGCTGGTCGAGACCCAGCACAAGCTGAGCGAGCTCAAAGCGCTCGAATCGGAGCTCGAGGCGAGCCTGAGATTTCTGTCTACCTGCCACAGCGCGTGCGAGTCCGAAGCTTCGGTTGACTCGTGCCCGACTTGCGAGCGGCATCCCGAACAGTCCAATCCCCCGGAGCTCGTCGCGGGTAGCCGCGTCAACTGACGGCAATCACGAGCGAGCTCGAACAGGTCAGCACATGACACTAAAATTCCCGATCTACATGGACAACCACGCCACCACCCCGCTGGATCAGCGCGTGCTTGCGGCAATGTTGCCCTATTTCACTCAGGACTTCGGCAACGCCGCCAGCCGCACCCACGCCTACGGCTGGCAGGCGGAGGCCGCAGTGGAAGACGCGCGTGAGACCATCGCCGATTACATCGGCGCGGAGTCCGGCAAGGAGATCGTATTTACCTCCGGCGCTACGGAGAGCGACAACCTGGCCATCAAGGGCGTCGCCGAATACTACAAGGGCAAAGGCAACCACATCATCACCACGACCATCGAGCACAAGGCCGTGCTCGATTCGTGCAAACGCCTCGAAAAAGAGGGCTACAGCGTTACTTACGTGAACGCGGGTCCGGACGGACTGATCAGCCCGGCCGATATCGAAAAGGCGATCACCGACAAGACCATCCTCGTCTCCGTCATGCTCGCCAACAACGAGGTCGGAACCATCCAACCCATCGCAGAAATCGGCGCGATCACCCGAGCGCGCGGCGTGCTGCTGCACTGCGACGCGGTGCAGGGTTTCGGCAAAACGCCGTTCGACGTGCGAGCCATGAACGTGGATCTGGCGTCGCTCACGGCGCACAAAGTTTACGGACCAAAAGGCGTCGGCGCGCTGTACGTGCGCCGCTCCAAGCCCCGCGTGCGGCTCGTCGCACAGATGGATGGCGGCGGGCACGAGCGCGGCAATCGCTCCGGCACGCTGAACGTGCCCGGTATCGTCGGCTTCGCCAAGGCCGTGCAAATTTTCAAGCAAGAAGGCGTTGCCGAAGCCGACCGCATTCGCGGCCTGCGCGATCGGCTGCACGGCAAGATCAGCAAGGAGCTGGATGCCGTGTTCTTGAATGGCCATCCGGAAAAGCGGTTGCCGGGCAACCTGAACCTCTCCTTCTCTTTCGTCGAAGGAGAGGGGCTGATGATGGCAATCAAGGACGTGGCGGTCTCCAGCGGTTCCGCGTGCACCAGCGCCAGTTTGGAACCCAGTTACGTCCTCCGGTCCATGGGCTTGGATGAGGAGCTCGCCCATTCTTCGATCCGTTTCGGCCTGGGCCGCTTCAATACCGAAGAAGAAATAGACTACGTTGCGGAGCTCGTGATCGCCAAGGTCAAGCGGCTCCGCGAGCTGTCACCGCTGTACGAGATGCATCAGCAAGGCATCGACATCAAATCCATCCAATGGGCAGCCCACTAGGCAATTAAGGAATACACCATGGCCTATAGCGAAAAACTCCTCGACCACTATGAAAACCCACGTAATGTCGGCTCTTTGGATAAAGACGATCCGAGCGTGGGTACCGGGCTCGTGGGCGCGCCGGCGTGCGGTGACGTGATGCGTCTGCAGATCCGCGTCAGCCCGGAAGGCGTGATCGAAGACGCGCGCTTCAAAACCTTTGGCTGCGGCTCTGCCATCGCTTCGTCGTCGCTCGCGACCGAGTGGATCAAAGGTAAGAACATCGACGAGGCGGCGACCATCAAGAATAGTCAGATCGCCGAAGAGCTCAGCTTGCCCCCGGTCAAAATTCACTGCTCGGTGTTGGCCGAGGACGCCATCAAGAGCGCGATCGAAGACTACAAGGCCAAGCGCGCGGCGCGTGCGGCCCTGAATGCCGAGCTGCCTCTCTCGAGCGCTGACGAAGCGGCTTTGCCCGCAAGCCTCTGAGAGCGCTCAAGGAACCGCGAGTAACGCCCATGCATCCTTCTGCAGTTTCCGCATCGCCCGAGAACAACCCTGCGGCGCCTTCCGAAAACTCCAAGCCTCGGCGCGAGATCACCATCTCGGATAAAGCCGTGGATTTTGCGAAGAAGAAGCTCGCCGCGCGGGGCACTCCCGACGCGGCCGTGCGCTTGGGGGTAAAGGGCGGCGGTTGCTCGGGTTTCTCGTACGTCATCCAGTACGAGGACACGCCGCCGCGTGAGCGCGATACCGTTTACGACGCGGGCGGCGTGCGCTTTTACGTCGACAAGAAGAGCTTCGTGTATCTAGCGGGCTCCGTTCTGGACTACGAGCAGACGTTGATGTTCCAAGGCTTCAAGTTCAAAAATCCGCAGGAAGCTTCGAGCTGCGGCTGCGGTCATTCCTTCACGGTTCGCTGATTTGGATCCGTTCGAGGCGCTCGGCGTCGAGCCCGCTTTCAGTCTCGACCTCGGGCTCCTCGAGCAGCGTCATCGGGACCTGAGCCGGGCTTTACACCCCGACCGCCACGCGAGCTCGGGTGTGGCTGAACGGCGTATGGCGCTCGGGCGAGCGATCGAAGTCAATGAGGCGTTCCGCACGCTGAAGGATCCGGTGCGGCGCGCCGAAGCCCTGCTCGCCCGCCGCGGCGTTGCCAGTGGTGAAGGCAAGGAACCCGCCGCGTCACCCGCGTTCCTGCTGGAGGTCATGGAGCGGCGGGAAGCTCTGGCAGAGGTCCGGCAAAGCAAGGACCAGGCGGCGCTGGCTCGTCTGATCGGCGAAGTGGGCGGGGAAGTGGCGCGGAGCGAGCGCACCCTGACCGAGCAGTTCGCGCGGGCCGCTCATGAATCCGCGGAAATTCTGAAGCACATTGCCGAGTTGCGCTACTACCGCCGCTTCCTCGAGGAAGCCGCCTCTATCTCCGACGAGTTATTCTGACATGCTGCTCGATATTTTCGATCCCAAGGCGCCGCCCCAAGCCATCGGCATCGATCTGGGTACGACCAATTCGATTGTTGCCCACGTACGTGATGGCCGACCGGTACCGCTGACCACGTGCGACGGCACTCCGCTCTTGCCCTCGGTCGTCCATTACGGGGTCGAGGGCTCGGTGTTGGTTGGGCGCACGGCGGCCGCCTACGCGACGCGGGAGCCCGAGCGCACGATCGCCAGTGTGAAACGCTTCATGGGACGCGCCGCGGGGGACGTAGAAACCAAGCGGCTCGGCGCGTACAAGTTCGTGCCCGGGGACGATGCGGTGGTGCGCTTCGATCTGGGAAACCTGCGGCCAAGCGCGGTCGAGGTCAGCGCCGAGATTTTGAAGAGCCTGAAGCAGAGCGCGCTCGACCAATTAACGCACGTGGGGGGCGCGGTGATCACCGTGCCGGCGTACTTCGACGACGCCCAGCGCCAAGCCACGCGAGACGCGGGCCGCGTCGCGGGGCTGGAAGTACTCCGCTTGCTCAACGAGCCCACCGCCGCCGCGCTCGCCTACGGGCTCGATAAGCGTCAAAATGGCTTATTTGCGGTGTATGACTTGGGTGGCGGCACGTTCGACGTGACGATCCTGCGGCTCGATGACGGCGTGTTCCAGGTCAAGAGCACGGGCGGTGATAGCGCCCTAGGCGGCGATGACATGGATCGCGAGATCGCCGAGCGCATGTTGACGGCCATGGGTGCGAACGAGCCGCGCCTGCGCACTCCGGAAGTGGTCAGCATCGCGCTGGAAGCGGCGCGCCACGCCAAGCACGCTTCGACGGAAGCCGCCGAGGTGAACATCGAGCTGCCGAAGCGAGGCGGGGGAGAGCTACGATTCGTTCTGCGACGCGGGGACTTCGAGGACTGGATCCAGCCGCTCTTGGAGCGCACCGGTAAATCCTGCCGGCGCGCGTTGCGCGATGCCGAGGTGGAGGCGAGCGCGCTCGACGGCGTCATCTTGGTGGGAGGCTCCACCCGCGTGCCGCGCGTGCGGGCCTTCGTTCAGGAACTGTTCGGCAAGGCGCCTTTGGCGGACATCGATCCAGACCTGGTAGTGGCTTACGGCGCCGCCATTCAAGCCGACCTGCTGGCGCGAGACAGCGATGAAGTCTTGCTCTTGGACGTTCTGCCACTGTCGCTCGGCATCGAGACCATGGGCGGCGGAGTCGACAAGATTTTGCCCAGAAACACTACGATTCCCGCGGGCGCACAGGCCACCTTCACGACGTACGCCGACAACCAGACGGGCTTCGACCTGCACGTCGTGCAGGGCGAACGCGAGATCGCCAGTGACTGCCGGTCTCTGGCTCGCTTCAAGCTGGGCGGCATCCCGCCGCTGCCGGCGGGCGTCGCCCGCCTCGAAGTCAGCTTCGACGTGGACGAAAACAGCCTGCTGCACGTGAAGGCGGTGGAGCTAACGACGGGCATCACTCAAAGCGTCGAAGTGAAGCCGAGCTATGGCCTGACTGACGAGCAAGTCGAGCAGATGTTGACGGAAGCGCTCGACCACGGCGAAAGCGACTTCGAATTACGCCGCTTGCGCGACGCGCAGGTCGAAGCGACGCGCATCTTACTGGCCACGGAGAAAGCCTTTGCCAGTGACGCGGACCTGCTCGAAGACGCGGAGCGCGCGCGAATAGAGCGCGCTCTGCTCGCGGTTCGCCAAGCCGCGTCGTCGGCGAGCCAGGCCGCGAGCATCCAAAGCGCGGTAAGCGCGCTCGACGATGCCACCCACGGTTGGGCTGGGCGCCGCATGAACCGCGCGATTCAATCTGCAATCGCGGGTAAGAACCTGGGCGCGGTGGAGCGGAGCGTGGCGCATGCCGCCGGCGTGGAAGCTCACCTGGCCAAGCACGGAGACCACGAGCGATGACCAAGGTACGGTTTCTCGAGCACGACCTGGAAATAGACGTGCCGCTCGGCACCACCTTGCTCAAGGCCTCGAAGCAAGCGGGGGCTCCAGAGGGCGATGCGTGCGGGGGGGTCTGTGCGTGCTCGACCTGCCACGTTTACGTCGAAACAGGCCCAGATCTGCTGTCCTCGGCCGAAGAGGGTGAGGAAGACATTCTGGATAAAGCGTTCGATGTGCGGATGAGCTCCCGCCTCGGCTGCCAGGCTAAAATCGTGGGCGAAGGTCTGATTGAGCTGCGCATCTCCAATGAGAGCTTGGATGCCTATTACAACGAGCACCCGAACGTGAAGCGCCCCCAATAGAGCCGGCGATTTGCAATGCGCAGGCCATTTGGAGGAAGCTCGACACCATGAAAGCCAAGCCCAAGGCAAAGTCTAAAGCCGCTCAAGAGCCCGCCGTCGCCAAAAAGACGGCCAAGAAGGTCGCGAAGAAGGTGGCCAAGGCCGCTACGAACGCGCCCGAAACCGTGAAGAAAGTCGTGAAGGCCGCCAAGCCTGCGGTCACGAAGACCAAAAAAAGCCCGCCCAGCAGCAGCAACGGCATCATGGACACCGTCAGGCGGGAGGTCGCGCGAGTGACGGCCGTAGCTGAAGCCGTCAGCGAGGTCGTGCAGGAAGAGCTCGGCAGGCGCGTTCCGAAGAAAGCAGCGCGCAAAAACTGACCTGCCGGCCCCGGCACGGGCGCTTGCACGACTAGCGATTGGCTCGGGCCCATGGTCGCAGGCGCTGCTTCGGCTTCGCGGACCTCACCGTTGCTTCGAGCGCGGCGGAATCTTCGGCTTCTTCTTACCGGCGTCGAATTTCGATGCTCTCGCCGTCAGCGCTTGGGCACGCAAGGCTTTCGGCAATCACTTTCTTCGAGGCGATTGGTGCGAGCGCGGGCGACGGCTGATGAAGCCCTTCCCTGCGACCTACACTTGCCCACCGACCTGAGCTCTCGCGTCTTATCTCATCCTGAGACGGCGCCGTATCGGAAAGGGTCGAGACCCTTTCACGATGCGACTATCGCGTTTCTATGCGGCTTTCTGCGCGTTCCTTGGGTCGCTCGGCATGCCCTCGGCCCACGCCGACCCGTTGCGGGTGCATGGCGAAGCCGCCGCCGCGCACGCCATCACGGGCTACCAGAAGGACGAGTTTGGCGCGGGTGTATCGGGCTTGCTAGCGGCAGAGCTTCCGTTCGGTCGTGTGCTCGGGATGCAGCTCGAGCTCGGCCGCGTGTGGCTCAGCCAGGGCAACGCTCCGAGCCAACCGAGATTCGCGCGCGGTGGAGCGGCCACCGCCGATGACGTTGCGCTCGGTTTTCGTTTGCGGCCCTTTGGCTCGCACACTCATGGGCGATTCGATGGCCCAGCCGGTCTATGGCTGGCGGCGGACGCCGGCATCACCCTCACGGACGGGCTGACGCGCGCGTTGTTCGACGCTCAGCTCGGGTACGACTTTCTGGAACGCACGGGCCGCGCAGGCATCGGCCCCATGGTCGCGCTGCTACACGTCGCTCAGCCAGACAGCGCGCTACGTCCGGAGGATGCCAATGTGCTGCTCGTCGGTGTGCACGTGCTATACGACTTCGCTCGGCCACTCGCCCCGAACGGCGACCGCGACCACGACGGAATTTTGGATTCGACCGACCATTGTCCGGACGTGCCGGAGGACCAAGATGGCTTCGAAGACAGCGACGGCTGCCCGGACGAAGACAACGATAAAGACGGCATTGCGGACAAGATCGACCACTGTCCGGACGCGCCCGAGGACAAGGACGGCTTCGAGGACAGCGATGGTTGCCCGGATGAAGACAATGACAAAGACGCCATCGCCGACGCGGCAGACAAGTGTCCCGACGATCCGGAGGATCGAGACGGCTTCGAAGACGGCGACGGCTGCCCGGAGCCCGACAACGACCAAGACGGCATCCCCGACGCCCAGGATTTGTGCCCCAACGAGCCCGAGACGGTCAATGGCTACGCCGATGCCGACGGTTGCCCCGACGAAGATCAGGTTCGCGTCGTGGGCGACAAGATCGTGCTCGACGACCGCGTGCACTTCTATGTGAACAGCTTCGTGATCCGCAGGATAAGCTACCCGCTGCTCACGCGCTTGAGCAAGTTGATCGGCGATCACCCCGAGTACACACACGTATCGGTCGAAGGGCATGCGGACGAGCGCGGCCCGGATGACTTCAATCAGAAGCTGAGCGAGGACCGGGCTCGGGCCGTGCTGGAATTCTTGGTCAAGCGGGGGATCGCTCAGGGTCGCCTAAGCTCCCTGGGCTTTGGCTCGAACAAGCCGCTCGTAGACAAGAAGAGTGAGTATGCCCTGCTGCTCAATCGGCGCGTGGAGTTCACCGTGACTCGTCAGCTGAAGCCCGATGGCTCCCCCGTAGTGTCCGCACCGACACCGAGCGCCCCCCTGCCGCCGCCACCGGCGCGCTTAGAAGACGAGGCGAAAGCCACGCCGCAAGGCGTGTCAGCTGAGCCGCCTAGCCCGAAAATAAAGGCCAAATGAGCGCGAGGGTCGTAAAACAGACGGCATTCTGGAGCGCGCTCGCCGCGCTCGCGTTTCCCGCCGCGTGTGGCAGCAGCGGCGTCGTCGGTGGTGACTGCTCGGCGAGCTACGTGGCCTGCGATGGGCGCTGCGTCGACACCGTGAATGATCCAAACAACTGCGGGGGCTGCGCGCAGCCCTGCAAGGCGGGCGTTGCCTGCCACCACGCCATCTGCACCGGCACGCGGGGTGACGGTTCCTCTGGCGCGAGCAGCGGGGGCGAAAGCGGCGAGGGCGGCGCAAGTGCTGGCGCTTCCGGCAATGACGGTGCTTCGGGTGCAGGCATGAATGGGGGCGAGGCCGGGGACGACACGGACGGAGGTAAGGCGGGCGACGGCAAGCCCGACGCCGACCCGGCTTGTGCGCCGCCCTACAAGCGTGCTGAGGCGTGCGGCAACTGCCTAACCAAATGCGGCGGGGCGGCGCCGACCTGCTCGCCCGACGGCATGGGGAACTACGCGTGCGTGCTCTCGTGCGACGCACCACTCGAGCAATGTAGCGGGCAGTGCGTCGACTTCAATATCGATCCGGAAAACTGCGGACGTTGTGGCAACGTCTGTCCGTCGAACATCTGCCAAGGTGGAAAGTGCGTGGGGGCAAACGTGGGGCACGTCGTGCTCGCGTGCATTGACTATCAGCAACCGGCCAAAACTAGCGCTCAAACAACGCTCTTGGGCAACGCCGTGCTGCTGCCTTCACACAACCCAGTGCGCATCCTTGGCTATACGGAATACGCGCCCGCCGCCGAGCGCGCCCGCGTCGACCAAAACATCGCGTATGCGGCCGCGGGTCGCGGGCGGGGTTATTCGGTGACCGCGCTCGACCTGTACACGAGCGCGACGGCGACCCTGAACATCGATGACTACGACGTATTCTTGATCTACGATCAGACAGCCGCGCCCAAAGGGCAGCTGGCACGGGTAGGCGGGGCCTGGCAGAAAAGCTCGGTCGTCGCGTCGTTCGCGGCCGCAGGCGGCACGGTCATCGTGCTGAGCGGTGATACGGGGGAGATGGGCGCTTTCCTGAGCAGCTCGGAGCTGCTCCCGGTGACTGCTCAAACGGCGCTGGGGGGCATCAAGTTGTACAATCGAGCGCCCGCGGATGCGCTCGGCATCAACGTCATTTCACCCTTCCTGGCGCCTAGCGATTCCTGCACTTTCACGACCAGCCAAGCTCCAGACGCCGCCGATATCTTCGTCGTCTCGGACGCGGCCGGGCCTGCGGCGGGATCGCCGGTCGTCGTTCATCGCGTGATAGAGCCGTAACGCCACGCATCGGTCGCCGTGAACCGATCGACTATTCGGGTAGGTGCGCGGCCGCGAGCGACGCGCGGCCGCTTCTAAGTGCCTTAGCTCGTCTCTCGAGAGGCCGTAAGCGGCAAGATTTCCGCGCGCAGTGTCATGATTTGCTCGCGCGCGGCGGCTCTGAGCTTTGGTACATCGGCGTGGGTCATGCCTTGCGTGGAGATGGCCTGGCCGATGCTCAAGATCCCCCGCGCGGAGCCCGGGCGCCAATCGTGCTTCGAAAGCGCTCCGTCCGTTCCCGCGACGGCCATCGGCAGAACGTCCGCCCCGGTGTCGATGGCCAGGCGAAACGCGCCATCCTTGAAGGGCTGCATTTCGCCGGTTTTGGAACGCGTGCCCTCGGGAAAAATCATGACGGGCACACCTTGGTCCAGCCAGCGCGCGCATTTCCCTAGCGCGGCTTTGGCCGCGGAGGGTGATGCGCGATCGATGGGGACGTCTTTCACGAGACGCATGCTCCAGCCGATGAACGGAATATCGAAGAGCGAGCGCTTCGCAAGCCACTTCATTTCCCAAGGCACGTGGCAGATCAGAAACACGTCCGTGTGTGAGCAGTGGTTGCTGACGCACACGGTCTTACCTGGGTTCTTGGGGATTCGACCGTGAATGCGGAATCGCCAAACTGGCGAAAACGTGCAGGCCGCCTGCGCCGTGCGGCGCAGCGCGCGGCCGCTCCAGATGCGCCGGGGGTCGAACCAAAAGGTGAGCCCGTACACTAGAACAACCGCCGCCCAGCCGATGATTGCCACCAAGAGCAGCTGTATACAGGCAATGATCGCGAGCAGCGTACGCACGGTTGGACCCGGGCGCGTCCTAACATACCCTCGGCCACGGGTTGCAAGCTGACGCAAAAATGACTCTATCGCCGCGAACGGGAACGGGCCCGGCTCGTTTCGTGCCCGAGACGCGCGCCGGAGCTACCGCGCGCCGTCAGTTGCCCTGTTTTTGCGGCGAGTATGAAGCTCAGACCTCGCGATAGCGCGCGATGAGCAGGGTCACGTCATCGTCCGCGGTTTGGTTGCAAAAATCGAGCACTTCGCCGTGGATCAGGTTGCATAACTGCTCCGCGGGCATCTCAGCGTTGGCCTTGACGAGCTCGGTCAAGCGCTCGAGACCGAATTGCTGCCGTTCAGAATTCATGGCCTCGGTCACGCCGTCCGTGTAGAGCACGAGCAGATCACCGTGCTCGAGCTGAAGCTCGCTGTCGGTGGTGAACTTGCTGACGTCTTTCATCGCCCCGAGCCAGGTGCCGGGTGTTTGCACGAGCTCGATGCGGCGCGTGCGTTTGCGGTACACGACCAGCTCTTCGTGGGCCCCCGCGAACCGCAAGCGACCATCTCTAAAGTAGCGAAATAGCGTGAAGGTGACGTGCTCCTTGTTGTGCAAGCGGTGACGAATATTGTCGTAGAGCACGGTATTCAGCGCGCTGACGATGTCTCTCGGCGCCGCATCCGGGTAGCGGCGACCGAGCGCCCCGACGACGCTTTGCACCATCAACATCACGAGGCCCGAGGTGAGCCCGTGGCCCGCCACATCGCCGATGCCGATGAACGCTCCGCCGCCCGGCGCCGGGAAAACATCGTAATAATCCCCGCCGACCTCACTCGCGGGGGTCATGCGCGCGGCGACCTCGAGCCCCGGAATGTCGATCGCGTCGGGCAACAAGCAAGTTTGGATGCGCGCGCCGATCTCCAGCTCCTTCTCGAGCCGCTGCTTTTGGACCATGTCTTGCGCCGCGCGCTCCAATGCTTCGAAGGCGCGGCCCGTAACGCGTAGCACCGGACCGACATACAAGGTCACGAAGGAGAAGCTCAGCGCGAGCCCGAACAAGCCCGCGCCAAAGGTCAACCACAGCAGGCGCTGACGCAAATTTTCGCCGGCTTCCAGGCGAGCCGTCGAGGCAATCATGGCCACGCGTCCTATGAGAGCGCCCTCCACGCTGCGACTGCTCCAAGAAGAGATGAAGCTGCCCGATACGTTCAGCTTGCGCTCCGGCCCTCGAAAGAAGCTCTCGCTCGGTCCGGGCAGCTCACCTTGCAGGGCCAATACCTTGCCCTGGGCATCGGTGACGACGATCGCCTGCACGTCGCTATCGGTCGCATAATGTTCGAAAGAATCGCGGATCACGGGCCCGTCTTCGAGCAGCATGCCGAGCTCGGCGTGCTCGGCCACCTCGGCCGCGCCTTGAGCGACTTTCCAGCCCAAATCTTGCCGGATCGAAGGCGTGAGCCAGTGAAAAATGTGCGTCACGAGTAGGATTACGAAGGTGCACAAGGCCGCGAGCAACAGCGCGATGAAGGCGGTCAAGGTGATCTTCAAGCGTGAGCTCGAGAGCATCCGCTTGCGCTCGGCGAGCGGTAATAGCGTCGCGGGCGCAGAGGCGAGGGACAGCGTCGCGGCCATGCTCAGATCCGAATGCGATCGCGCCCCGCGAGCTTGGCCGCATACAGCCGCTGGTCGGCAATCAGCACCAAGTCGTCCAAGTTTTGGCCGTCGACCGGAAAGGTGGCGATGCCGCCGCTTACCGTGACGCGGAACGTTCCAGGGCCGCCGCCGTCGAAGGTCATGCTCGAAAATTCCGCCATCACCCGCGACAAGATCTCGCGCGCGCTCTCCGCCCATTCGCCATAGAAGGCCACTACGAATTCTTCGCCGCCCCAGCGGCCGCGCAGGTCCGGCAAGCGAAAGCGCGAGCCGAGCAGCGCGCCGAAGCCGGCCAGCACCTTGTCACCTACGGCGTGGCCGTAAGTATCGTTGATGTTCTTGAAGCGATCGATATCCAGAAAACAGACGGAAAGATGGCGTTTGGCGCGCTCGGCCTCGGCCAATCGCGCCTGCATCGATTCAGTGAAGGCACGGCGCGTCAATAAGCCCGTCAGCGGGTCCCTATTCGACTGCTCGCGGAACACGCGCGTGCGCTCTAGGCGCACGCGCAAGCGGCCGATCAGCTCCCGGTCGGAGCACCGCTCGGACAAGGCATCGTCGGCGCCGGCGTCGTAGGCCACTAGGCGCCCGGACTCGCCTTTGACGCGCACCAAAATGGGTAGATCTCGCCATCTCGGAATGGCTCGCACCAGGCGGCACACGTGCTCCGAGTTGTCCTCGTTGCGATCGATCAAGAGGGCCGCGGGCTGGGTGGCATCGAGCGTCTCCACGATTTGCTCGCGCTCGTCGAACGTGTTCATGCTTACCCCCAACGGAGCGAGCAGGGCAGAGAGGCGCGCCGCCTCGACCTCGTCTTGACTCAAAAAGAGCAGGCGCGGGCGCTCCGGTCTATCACGCACGTCCAAGCTCTCGAGCATGGCCATGAGCTTGTCGCCAGCGAGGGGCTTGGGCATCACCATCGCCGCTCGGCTTTCCGCGGCCGCCAAGCGCTGCGCGTAAGTCGGGCTTTTGGCCACGACGATCATCGGGCAATGACGGCTGCCGAGCAACTCGCGAAGGCTCGAGGCCAGCGTGCGGTTCGCCTCCGGCGTGTCGTCGTCGAAGTCCATCACCAAGCCGTTGAAGCTCGCGCCCGTTGCCATTGCCAGCGCCTCGGACGCGTTGCCGGCGATCGAGACCGCGAACTTACGGCGCGCGGCCGCGCGCGCAATCTCTTCCGCCAGCCCTTCGTCGTGAATGACGAGCAAGATGCCGCGGCGGGCGGCGGCCTCGGACGAGGGCACGGGCGCGGCCTCGAGCTCGCAGGCGGCCCGCGCGGCACGGTACGCGGCGTCGATCTGACGCCAAGTAGCGTCGTTCGACTGGAGCTCGCCGTCGGCCATCGCGGCGAGCGCGTCCTCGATGTGAAAGACGGCGTTGGCGACTTCGGTGAACGCATTCTGTTCGGCGCGGATCATCAGATCGTGGGCGACCTTTTGACTCACGCGCAGATCTTCTTTGGCGCTCGTGCGCCGTGTCGCGTCGAGCGCAACGCCGAGCGCTCTCACCGCCGCATCTAAGCTGGAAGCGTCGTGCCCCAGCGCCCGCAGCTCCAGCTGCGGACCCTTTGAGGGCTCGACCGGCTGTACTGACAGGGCCGCCGGAACCGGTACCATGGTGTAGTCGTAACGGCCTTCGAGGCCCTGGATTAAGCGACCGTGGCCGGCACGCTCGGGTCTTAACGTTTGGGCGCGGTGCGCCGTTGCATGGTCGGCGAGGAACCTTGAAAAACGACGACGATCTAGGCTTCTGTGAGCTCAGCTTCCAACGAAGACCAGAGCTCGTGTCCATCGTACGCCGTTTCGTCTCGGACTTTTACGACCGCACCTTGGCTGACGCGGATGCGTGCTCGCGGGTGGCACTGGCTACGCACGAGCTGCTGGAAAATGCGGTCAAATATGCCAGCGACGGCATGGCCACCGTGCGCATCGAAGTCACCGCCCGAGGCGCCGCCGGCGCCCACATCCGCATCCGGACCCGCAATCACGCGGCGCCCGAGGACGCGGCCTACATCCGGCGTACGATTGACGAGCTGCGCGGGAGCCCGGACCCCAACCTTTATTACCTGGATGTGATTCGCCGTAATGCGAGGCGAACGGATGGTTCTGGCCTAGGGCTCGCGCGGATCGCCGCCGAAGCGGAGATGGAAGTCAGCGTGAAATGCGGAGCTCGCGGGACCGTCACCGTGATCGCCGAAACCGATGTGAAATTGAGCGCCGTCGCCGTGAGCGCCCGAGGTATTGCATGAGCGCCCTGTCTCAGCCCATTCAGTCTGCCGAATTGAACGCCACCGTGACCATGGTCGATCACGCTATGGTCGTGCGCATGTCGGGAACCGCCGACCTTCGCGTGACCGATACGGTGGAAAAGTTATTGTCCAACGTTCATGCCCAGGCCACGCGCGATCACGTCGGAGAGGTAAAGGTAGACTTGCGTACGTTGGAGTTCATGAACTCCTCCTGCTTCAAGAGCTTCGTCAGCTGGATCAGCCAGGTCCAAGACCTTGCCGAGAGCGCTCAGTACCGCATCCATTTCTTCTCGAATCCGGCGATCCTCTGGCAACGGCGCAGCCTGAACGCACTGTCCTGTTTTGCCGCGCACTTGATCACCATCGATTCGACCGCGAACTAGGACGGCGGCGGCAGCTTTGGCCGCTAAAGAATCGCGCGGCGAAACACCGGTTGAAAGATGGCGAGGCTCGGGCTTACATGCCCGGCCATGCGAATAAGTATCGGTGGGCTCGTGCTTTTGGTAGCGACCGTCTCGACTTTGGGCTGCTCGGAGAAGGACGCCACGAAGTGCCAAGAAGCGCTCGACGGTACGCGCAAATCCGTGACCGCTGATGATGCTTCGTTGACTACGCAGTGGCGCGCGCGCGCCTACAAATACTGCGCGGATAGCGGCCCCCTTACCTCGCTCGACAAAGAGATCAGCGAGAAGCAGACCGCTCAAGCTGCGGCCAAGACGCTCGAGACTCGGCGCGTGGCGCTGAACGCAGGACTGCTCAAGACCTTCGTCACCTGGGCGGGCGACAACAAGGTCGCCCCTGATCACGCGTCTGTTTCGCCGAAGTGCGATGGGGACGATCCGGACGCGGGCGCGCCCAAGCCGCCATCGACCGATCCCAGGGCGAGCGATCGTTTTTGCACCGCAACCCGGGCCGCCGGCAACAACGTCCTCAGCGCGCGCTACTGGGAGGCAGACAAGACCATCGAGCTGTTCATGACCAAGGCCCCGGCGCCCGCCAGCTGCGACGACCTCGGCCCCCATAACGTGATCAGGACCTGGGATGTTCCCGCCGCCAACGGCGCGAGCGTGAAACGAACGCGCTGTGCGCTGAGTGGCGCGCTGACCGGTATGCAGGCCGTAGTCAGCCAAGCCGCCAACGCCGCCGTATATGTCTTCTCGCCGAGCTACTTGCTCAAGGACCCCGCGCTCAAGAAAATCGCGGGCGAGTGAGGCTCGCGCCCTCTATCGTGCCTCGCGTCTCGATGTCTTTACGCTGACTTGGAGGTGGGGTCCCATTTGGCCCACCACCTTCGAGGGGCCTTAGGCCTCTTTGGTTTTTTGAAACTTGAGGCCTGGCCATTCCTTGATGGTCGTTTCCAAGTGCCAAGAGTTGCGCGCGAGAAAGACGGGCGCGCTCAGGTGATCGTCGGCCATGTAACCTTCGTTGCCGTTCAGGAATTTTTTCATCACGGCCTGATCGTCGCACTCCACCCAGCGCGCGGTATATAGGCCGGAAGGTTCGAAGACCACCGGAATTTCGTACTCGGACTTGATGCGATCGGCGAGCACGTCGAACTGCAAGGAGCCGACCACGCCGACGATCCAATTGCCGCCGATGCGCGGCTTGAAGATGCGGGCTGCGCCCTCTTCCGCGAGCTGCTCCAAGGCGCGGCCCAAGTGCTTGGCGCGCATGGGGTCAGTCGGGCGAACGCGCTGCAGGAGCTCGGGCGCGAAGCTCGGAATGCCCTTGAAATGGAGGTCTTCGCCCTCCGTCAAAGCGTCGCCAATGCCCAGCTTGCCGTGATTGGGGATGCCGATGATGTCGCCGGCGAACGCTTCTTCGGCTAGCTCGCGATCTTGCGCGAGGAACAAGACCGGATTGTGCACGGCCAACAGCGTGTCGCTTCGCACATGCTTGAGCTTCATGCCTCGCCGAAAATGCCCCGAGCACAGCCTTACGAAAGCGACGCGGTCCCGATGCTTCGGGTCCATGTTGGCTTGAACCTTGAACACGAAGCCGCTGACTTTGTCCTCGGTCGGCACGATCACGCGTTCGCGGGCGGGCTGGGGGCGTGGCGACGGCGCAAGCTCGCCGATGCCGTGCAGTAGCTCACGAACGCCGAAATTACTGATCGCGCTGCCGAAGAAGACGGGCGTCATGTGCCCGCCGCGGTACGCCTCGAGATCGAAGTCGGGGCACAGCCCGCGGGCCATCTCGACCTCTTCACGCAGCGTGCGGACGGCGTCTTCGGGCAGCAACTGATCGAGCTTGGGGTCGTCCAAACCTCGACACTGCTCGCCGGCCTCGCCGATGCGATCTTTGACCCGCTGCAGGAGCACGAGGTGGTCGTGAAGCAAGTCGTAGCAGCCCAAAAAGCGCCGGCCCATGCCGATCGGCCAGCTCGCGGGGGTCACGTCCAAGGCGAGCTTCTGTTCGATCTCGTCCATCAAATCGAAGGGGTCTCGCCCTTCGCGATCGAGCTTATTGACGAAGGTAATAATCGGCACGTCGCGCAAGCGGCACACCTCGAACAACTTGAGCGTTTGCTCTTCGATACCGCGCGCGGCATCGATCACCATGATCGCGCTATCCACCGCCGTCAGCGTGCGGTAGGTGTCCTCGCTGAAGTCTTGGTGGCCTGGCGTATCGAGCAGGTTGAAGGTGTGATGACCGTAATCGAACGTCATCGCCGAGGCGCTCACGGAAATGCCGCGCTCCCGCTCGACCTTCATCCAGTCGGAGCGGGCGCGCCGCTGCTCGCCCCGGGCCTTGACCGCGCCCGCCAACTGAATAGCGCCGCCGAAGAGCAAGAGCTTCTCCGTGAGCGTGGTCTTTCCCGCGTCTGGGTGGGAAATGATGGCGAAAGTTCGCCGACGTTCAACGGAGTCGACCAGGGTCGTCATGGCGAAAGCTCGCGGCGTCGTAGCAGTCGGTGCCAAGGAGAACAAGCAATGGCCCTGTTTACCAGGGGAAGCGCGCGAGACCGCGGCTTCGCGGCTCGCTTGGGCCGCGCGCCGGAGTGGGGCGACACGACTCGACGATGGCTTCAGCGCGCGGCTTTTTCGCGCAGGCCGAGCGTGATCGTCGGCTTCGAGCCATCGACCAGTACCTTGCGCGTGACATGCCCGGGCAGAAAAACCTCGTACGCATGCTGCTCGCCTGGCTTCAGTTCGACCACGAAGGGCGCGGTGCCCACTTGCCTGCCGAAGTGAAAGAATTTGCCCTTCGGCGGCACGGTGTTGACCGTGACGGTCACGGTGCCGGGCCGTAGTCGATCAGCACTTGCAACGACGGACGCGGCCGCGTCGGCCGCGCGCGCTGCAGCCGGTTCGAGCGCGACCCCGGGCGCCGGGGGCCTCGTAATGACGCCGGCGGCCGGCTCGCGGCGAAGCACGGCGCTTTTCCGCGGATGCCAAGTGACGTAGCCCAAAACCACGGCGATCAGCGCGACTACGCCCAGCCCGAGCAACGCACGCCGCGCGCGCACGGACCTGTCGTGCATGCCGGTCCGCGCCACTTCGATCGGCATTGGCGTCTTGGGCCGCGCGAGCGGTGCCGCGGACAGCGCCGTCGCGCTGGGTGGCGGGGGGTTTCCGAACGGTGGGCGCCGCGGCGCGCTCTCGACCGACGCCCCGTTGAGCTCGCCGGGCGGGGCCGGCGGGCTCGGCAGGGTCGGAGCCATGCCGATCAGAGTTTGTGACCGGAGCCGCGTGTTGCGTGGTGCGAGCTCGCCTGAGGGTGGCGCCGCCCCGGGCATGGGCAGCAGCGGCGGTGCGATCCCGAGCAGCGTTTGTGAAAGCCGCGGTGAACGCGCGCCCGTGGGGCGCGTCGTCAGCGACGCCGCGGGCGGCGCCTGGACGACCGCGGGAGGCGGCTCCGCGGTGCTACCCCAATCGGTATCGATCTCCTCGGTCGAAGGCGGGGTGGACGGTAGCGTGCTTTGGCGCGACGGTACGGACGAGGCGCGCAGCTGAGTGCTCTCCGGCTCTCCTGACTCCTTAGTCACGACTCATGTTGGGTCTCATACACCGCAAGTGAGGTCAAGGCGGCTCGCGCTTTCGGCTCGCGAATACTCGGGCAAGCGCGCTCCTTTGGAACCTTTTCACGCGAACGCAATCAGGGACCACGCGGCGCGGCTCGAGCTGCTGAGCTCAGACCGGGGGCGCCCCCAAAATCAAGACTTTCGGCTCGCTGAATTCTTCGACCGCAAAACGAACGCCCTCGCGGCCGAGTCCCGAGTCCTTCATGCCGCCATACGGATAGTTGTCGACGCGCAACATGGGTGTGTCGTTGATCAGCACGCCGCCGTAACGGAGCGCACGGAACGCCTGCAAGGCGTGCCCGACATGGGGCGTGAAGATGCCGGCTTGCAGCCCGAAACGCGCCCGATTGCAGGCGGCGATCGCGTCATCGAACGAGTCCACCGACTCCACGACCGCCACGGGGCCGAACACTTCATCCCGCCGCACCCGCATCGCGTCCCGGGTGCCCGTGAGGATGGTGGGATACACGACGCGACCCTCCGCGTGTCCGCCGAGCAAGAGCTGTGCGCCCCCGCTCTGAGCTTCACGCACCCAGTCGAGCACGCGCGTCACGTGGCGCGCTTCGATC
The DNA here is from genome assembly GCA_903642325.1 of Myxococcales bacterium. Classification (GTDB taxonomy): domain Bacteria; phylum Myxococcota_A; class Polyangia; order Polyangiales; family Polyangiaceae; genus PMG-095. The sequence goes on from CAHJWM010000052.1 coordinate 32,224, forward strand.
ATCGGGCCCACCACGGTCTCCTCGTGCATCGGATCCCCGCACACCACGCGCTCGCTGTAGGCGACGAACGCGGCGATGAAATCCGCGAACAGGCTCCTGTGCACGAAGATTCGCTGGGCCTTGATGCACACCTGACCGGCGTTCGCCCAACAGGCTTCGGCAACGCGCGGCACGACTGCGTCCACGTCGATGCCCTGATCGATCACGCACGGGGCGTTGCCCCCTAGCTCGAGCAGCACCTGCTTTTTCCCGGCTTGGCTCTTGAGGCGGTAGCCCAGAGTGTCGCTGCCGGTAAACGAAAGTACGGCGATGCGGTCGTCTTCGACGAGCTGCTGCGCGACGTTCGGCTGCATGTGCAGTACGCTCAGCAAGTAGCCGGGCAGGCCCTGCTCGAGCAGTAGTTCGCCGAGCGCGTGGGCGGTGAGGGGGCTTTGCTGGGCGGGCTTCGAGATCATCGGCGCGCCCAGCGCAAGCGCGGGCGAGAGCTTGTGGGCGAGCAGATTGAGCGGGAAATTGAACGGTGAAATGGCGGCAATGGGCCCGCGCGGCACGCGCTCGTACAGGCACAGTCTTCCCTCCGTGCCCGGCAATTGATCGATCGGCAGCACCTCTCCACCGATGCGACGGCTCTCGCCTGCACCGAGCGTGAAGGTGAGCACGGCACGGCTGACCTCCGCGCGCGCGTAGCGCAGTGGCTTGCCGCTTTCGCGCACAATCAGCTCCGCGAGCTCGGCTGATTTTTCCTGCACGGTGCGCGCGATGCGCTCCAGCAATTCTGCGCGCTGATAAGTGGCCGGGCGTTGCCCAGCTTCGAACGCCTCGTGCGCGGCGGCGATCGCACGCTCCAGGTGAGCCGAGCTCGCTTGACCCACTTCGGCCACCGGCTCGTTGTCGAAAGGGCTGCGGATCAGCGCAACTTCATCCGTGTCCTGCCGCTCACCTGCGACCTGCGTCCTATATCGCTGCAACATTCCAGTACCCTCTCGGATTATCAGCGCCACCGGGCGCGCTGTATTTTTCGCATCTTGGTGCTTCGTCGTGAGCACCGAAGCACGCCGCTGTCCGACATGTAGGAGCCAGATAGCGCGCAACTGCGAGGCGTGATCAGTCGAACGCGCTTTACACACCCGCATCGCGAACCGTATAACTCTGTACGCATGAGGATATTGGCAGCGCTCGTCCTCGGATACTTTTTCGTCGTGGGTCGGGTTGGCGCTGAGCTCGGCGCCCACCCATCCGGGGCCGAGACGCTTCATTCGGGTCTCACGAGCGCCGCGCGCGGCGACCTAGATCATGCGCTTGGCCTCGGCCTGAACGAGCCCGTGGAATTCTTCGACACCGCGCTCGACACGCCCAAGCGCAGCGTTGCTCCCGGCAGTCGCGTCGTTTCGCTACTCAATGGCTGTCGCACGGTTTCCAAACCCTATGATCTACTCGTGCACTTTCACGGCGCGCCCGCGGTCGTGGAAACTGCGTTCGAACGGTCGGGCATCGAAGGCGCGCTCGTCATCTACAATTTGGGCATCGGCTCGGGCGCGTACGAGGACCCTTACTCCTATCCCAACAGCTACGATCACATGCTGGCCAGCATCACGATCGCAGTGCGTGAGCTTTGCCCCGGCGCAGCCGCCCCCAAACGGGTCGCACTCAGCGGTTGGAGCGCGGGTTACGGAGCCATTTTGCACATCATCGATCGCGCTAAGGACGCCGGGCGCGTCGACGCCGTGCTCTTGGCCGACGGCATGCACGTCGGGTTCGAGCCGACCGGCAAACGCAAGGTGAATGCCACGAGCATGGCCCCGTTCACGCTCTTCGCCGACGAAGCCATCGCCGGGCGCAAGCTGTTTGCCGTGACTCACTCGTCGATTCGAACCCCGTACGCGAGCACCAGCGAAACAGCCGAGTATCTGTTAGATATCGAAGGTCTGCGCGTGGATCGGCGAGAGCTGCCAGGTCCGCGACCGAGCATGACCCTCACCTCGCGCGCCGACGCGAACGGCTTTCACATGCGCGGCTTCGCCGGTGACGACAAGGCCGCGCATTGCGATCACTTGTTCGCCTTTGGCGAGCTGCTCTTGACCCCTCTGCACGAGCGTTGGTCGAACAACTGAGCGGCGCCGCCGGCACTGGCCGAGGGTGCTGGTCTTTTGTTGATGGTCACCCGGCCGCGCGAAGTCACGCTCTGCCTTCGGCGTCACTGTTCGCCGACGAGGTCGCCGCTCTCTGCGGGGCATAGCCGCGCTACCCTACTTTTTCTTGGCCGGCACGGGAGGAGCGGCCTTCGTCGCGGCCTTCACGGGTAGAGGGGCGGCGGGCAACCTGGCCGCGCTCGCTGACGCAGGCTTACTTGGCGTGAGCGTCGGCCTGGTGTTCGTCATGGCGGGCTTGCTGGTGGGTACAACGACCTTCGCGACTGGGCTGGCCGTTCTCACGGCGGCGGCTTTCGACGCGACGAGGACCGGTTTCGCGCTCGCAGCGGCGGCGGCTTTGACCTTTGGCGTGGCGGTTGTTTTTGCCGCGGCCTTCGCGCCTAGCGCCGGCGCGGCTGGCATGGCTGGCGGCGCGGTCGTCTTTGTGGCGCTCACCTCGGGTGCGGCCGATGCCACGGCGGCATCGAGCGAAGCCGCTGGCGGGGCCGAGGCGGCAAGCGCGA
>CAHJWM010000053.1 GCA_903642325.1 Myxococcales bacterium
GGGCGGCGCCGGAACGACGTCCAGCGCGGGCGGCACGGGGGGCGCGCCGCCGATGGCGCTGTGCTCGACCGGCGCGGTGCCGGTCGGCAATGGCCGCTGTGCAACCAACAAGACCATCGCCAAAGGCTCGGCGATCACGATTCACGACTTCGAGGATCCGGGCTCCGATACGCCGAAGGATTACCTGGGGATCTTCTTCGGGGACGGCCGCTCGGGTCGCTGGTTCGACTCCCACGACACGGCCGCAAAGGCCACGGTCAGCATGCTCGCGGAGCCGACCACTGGGGGGCCGAGCGGCAACACCCACGCGCTACACTATCACGGTGCCGCACCAATGGGCTTCGGCGCCACCATCGGTGTTCCGGTCGCCAGTTGCTACGACGCGAGCGCGTACAAAGGCGTCAGCTTCTGGATGAAGGGCGATCCGGCGGCGGGCAACACGCAGGTCAAGTTCTCGGTAGCGACGCCGCCGACCGAGCCGGTTGCTTCCGGCGGTGGTTGCACCATGGCCGACGAGCTTGCAGGTAAATGTTATGACCACTATGCGCAAACAGAGACGATTACCAATGAGTGGGTGCGACACAATATCCACTGGCAGGATCTGAAACAGAATTGCTCGAGCGGAAACGGCTACAAACCGCAAAGCGAGATCCTCAACTTTAGCTTTTCGATCTTGGACCCGAGCAAGGGCTTCGATTTTTGGGTCGACAATTTCAGCTTCGACACCGGCGATTTGCCGAGCGATGGCTTTCAGCAAATTGTCCCGGAAGCAACCTTCAATGAAATGTGGGAGACGCGCACGGCCGGCAAAGTGATCGACCAGCGCAATGCGTTTTATACTTACGCCGGGTTGCTGGCGGCCATCAGCTCATTTGGTAAGGGCACGTTCGCAACGACGGGCACGCCCGATCAGCGGCGGCGTGAAGCCGCGATGTTCTTGTCCAACATCGGACATGAAACGGACAGCCTTGCGCTCGTGGAGGAAAAAGCATGTGTCACCGCGGCCTGTCCTCAATATGGCCAAGCCCCCAACGGCAAGTACTATGACGGCCGCGGGGCGATTCAACTCTCTTACGCCGCCAACTACGCGGCCGCCGGCACTGCGCTCGGCGCTGACTTGACCAATCATCCCGAGCTCGTCGCCAGCGACCCGAGAATCGCCTTCGGGACCGCGGTTTGGTTCTGGATGAATCCGCAATCCGGCCAGGGCAGTCCGCACGATGCCGTAAATAGCGGCTTGGGCGCGACGATTCGCATCGTAAACGGGATCGAGTGCAACAACGGTAACGCGCCCGCAGTTGCCGACCGCATCAGGCTGTACCACCGCTTTTGCAACCTGCTCGGCGTCGAGCCGGGGACTGCGGACGGCTGCTGAGCGCCGCCGGTACGACCAAGTCCACTCGAGCGAAAAGCGCAGCTGCTTTCTAAACCGGAGTGAGGCGTCGACGCACAGTGACCGGTGTTTGGTGCGCACCCGAAACACCGGCGACTTCTTTCGGGTGATCGCCGTCACGCGCCTCGCGCATTTGCTTCATCGACGAGCGGGGAAATCGCTCGTACGATTCAGACGTCATCGTGATCGATTCTCGCGTTCGAGCTCGTAGGATTTTGTCGCTCGCGGCATTCGCATCCGCGAGCGCGCTCGGCGCGTGGGGGCTCACGACTTGCCGTTCGACGCAAGCGCGCGCGAGCGATGCGCCGAGCACAATCAGCGCGCTAGGCAGCCCCGGCGCGTACGACGGCGCCCTCTATCGGGGGCTGACCGCTTTTCGCGCATCCGTTTCAGCGCAAGGTGCAGTTGCCGCGGACAACAACGGCCCATTCGGATTGCAGTGGACCAAGTGCACGAACCTCGCTTTCGATCTGCTCACGGAGCTCGTTGCCGAAGCACTCGGCCTGGTTGGCCAGGCGGATGCGCAGAACCACGTGCAGACGGTGGTCGAGATGCTCGAACAACTTCCAGCCTATCACGGCATTTTCCCCGAGTTCATCCAGCTGAACGGCGGGCCACACGCAGAGGTAAAGGACGGCAAGCGCAGCTACTCGTCGCTCGACTCTGCGTGGGTCACGTTGGCGTTGAGCGTCGTGGAGGGCCGGTATGCAGAGCCGCAGCCTGCGCTTGCACGACGCAGCCAAGCGCTGATCGAAAAGCAGGACTACGGTGTATTCGTCGACTCGAATCTGCTACTCGGCAACTTGTCGGTGGATGCGACGAGCGGTGCGGTCGTGGACAAGTCGACATTCTCATATGGTGATCGCAACAGCGAGGCGAGGCCGCTCGTACTCTCGCTCATTGGCATGCACAAAGTGCCGCCGGAGGTTTGGGATACTATGGCTTACTCTTGGGTCGATCGCGCGGGCCTCTCAATTGCTTCGAGCTACCGCTGGAGCGCATTCGTCGAGCTTTCCGGGCAGCTTTTTTTCGATGAAATGACGCTGGCACCGCGGTCTTTGGCGCGCAGCCACGAAAATTACGTCGCGGCGAGCGCCAAGATTGCAGAAGCCAAAGGGCAGCGGCTCTGGGGCTACGCGCCGAGCTGCGAACCGCCTGACGGCTACGCTGAGTTTGGGCTCGACCGACCCGACGTCGTGACGCCGTACGCTGCGGCAGAGCTTGCCACGACCGGGCTGCCGCTGGCTGCGGCTAACCTTCAACGCGTGCTCCAGTCGCTCGATTGGAGCGGCGCGCCCGCAGCCGATGCGCTCGATCCCGTCAGCGGACGCTCACTGTGTACGAGCGCCAGGATGCTCGATCAATCGCTGCTATTTTTGGCGTTGCACGTGGACATCGTGCGAGGCCTGTCACGGCAAACCGCTTGGTACCCTTCGGCCGAGGCTCGCATTCGGGACATGGATCGCACGCATCCCGCACCAGGGTTGGGTCTCCAGTGAGGGCCCTTCATGCGTCGCTACTGGGCGTTGCCTGTCTGCTGACGAGCTGCGGCCATGGCTCCGACACCGGCTCGAGCTGCGGGAACGCCACCGCTCTGGAACGCACTCGTGCGAACGCACAGCTGAAGGCCGCGTCGGACCCGGCGATGCCGCAGGTCGAGTCGTGCTCGGAGGTGGATGCTCCGAGCGATGGGCTCGCGAGCTCGCCAGGCCTGACCGCGGCGGAGTACGCCGGCTTGCTTCACGAGGACAAAGGCAACTTCTTCGACGACGGGACGTGGTGGCTCAAGGCCGCACCGCGCGGCGAGACCCATGTCGAGCCATTGGACGTGGTGGCCGAGAACTGCCAGCAAGCCAGCTTCGAAAGTTTCAATTACGACTACGCTTCGGCGACGCCGCCGCTCAGCTCTGCCCCGGAGTGCGGCCGATACTTGGTGGCAATTCAAGCCGGACACCGCATCGGCAAGCTATGGCCGCAACTGCTGAGCCTGGAAGGGTCTGGGCTCGTGCGGTTGGCACCGCTCAGAACGATCACGGCCTTTGGCTCCTACTTGCGTGTGCCAGGCGGTTTGCCGGCAGACGATAATTTCCAGTCACACGTGACACAGGTCAACGTCATCCGACACGACGAGAACACGCTCGAGCTCGTCGCGTTGGCTGAAGCGCTGACTTTTACGGCCGCCATTCATCTGACATTCACCGCCGGCCAAGCGACGCGGCTCAAGCTGGAGCTCGACATTTTCTTACGCGGTGGTGCCCCGCCGCCTTCCGATCTTTCGCTTGGAGCCCTCACCGGTACATTTCGGGTTGGCGGGGGCAACGTCGATTTCGACCAATTGACGGCAGCCTTTTCGGACGGGACATCACGGGTGAAAGGCCTCGCAGATGTGAAGCTCGATGACCGCGACCCGGCGTGGCGCACGACTTCAGTCGGCAGCGGAGGCGCGAGCCTCAGCGCGTTTGCGCTCGTGCAGGGAGCGCGCGCGCCGAGTCAACCCGGCGACGATGCCGCGAGCTCTGCCGAGCGGCCCGACATGACCGTTTCGGACATTCATTCCGACGTGCCACTCACGCTCGCGCTGTCACTGACCTCGCAACCTGAGCTCGATACCAACGTTTCTGCCGATCTAGTCATGAATGCGGAGGATGCTGGCAAAGCGGCTAGCCCCATCCATGTGTCGTATCAGGTGACGGCATCTTTGCCGTGACCCTGCTCAGTTCACCGCCACTGACACGATGTAACTTACCTCGATTGGAAGTGAAGCACCCCTCGTGTCGGCGATGAAGTCGAGCACGACGTTGTCGATATATTCGTCACTGCCGTGAACGATCGCGAGCTCGACCGAGAGCGGGACGGTCGAGGTAATGGCGCTGACGGTGAATGACGGGCGGTCTGCATAATGCGCGGCATCGTAACGCGCATATTTACGCGGATCTCGCTCGGTTTGCCGAAGTGCGACCGTATCGAAGGGCCCCTCGAACGCGATCCTGTGCCAGGGATCTGGAGCCGTCGAAGGCTCGGGATTTTCTAGCCTTGTGGTCGTTTCGGTGCCGTCCTCCGAGCGCACGTAGAGCTGATCGGCGTCGTGAGCTTCGTCGTCGACAAGGTCCTGGGTGTCGGCATCGCGCTTCCAGAACATAGAGCTGAATGCCAGCACTCCGAGTGGCAAGGTGGTGTCGGCATCCGCGCGCGGATAAACCCGTAAGCGCACCTTGAGGCTCGTGTTGGCGGCGGGTGTGAGCTCGGCCTTCAGCACTCCTTCGAACGCGACGCCGCTGAGCCTACCCACGAAGCTCAAAGATTGCGGGTCGTGGCCGGTGAGCTCGAGCAGGCCGAGCGAGGGAAAAGTCTCGCCTTGATGCGTGGCATTTTCGGTGGCGAAACGCAGGGTCGTTCCGAACACCGGGCGCAAACCCAAGTTGACGAGCCGCGCGTACGCCGTGCTCTCGACCTCCAACACTTGCGGGGCAGTTTGGAAAAAGCTGTGCCCGATCTCCAGCGCACTCAGGCTTTTTGCGCAACTGGGCGGTTCGAGGATGGGCGGCGTGGCCGCCGAATAGTCGTAGTGAAAGCGGTCGTAGGTAATCGGCGCGCACGACTCGTCGCTCAAGTGGAGCTCGGCCTCGTGAATCTCACCGCGCGGCAGGGCCTTGATCCACCAAGTGTTGTCGTCCAAGAAGTTGCCGGCGCTGCCTCCGGTAATCGCTGCGTATTCTTCGAACACCAGGCCTTCGGCGGCCTTATTTCCATCAGGGGGTCGGTCAACCTCCGGACAGGCGACAGGCACCTGCTCCAAATATGGTTTGCGGGCGGCAAGTATCGCCGCCGCGTCGAGCCGCTCGAAGGCGGGGTCCGCTGAACAGTGGTCTTCGGCCGACTCCTCCTGCGCGAGGCACCCTTGCAGGGACGAGATCAGCAAGACAATTAGGCAATATCTATCCACAATTGACGTCATTTCATACCCTCCGCGCTGATTGCTGACTGAGCCGCTAGTGCCGCACCCTTTGCTTCGATCAGCGCCCGCTGTGCATCGAAGGAAACTTGCCGCGCTCGGACTACGTCATCCAGAGTCGTCTGGTCTTCGCCTGCACGGAGGCGGCGCTCGAGCTCGCCCCGCGCCCGCTCACTCGCTCGCTCGGCTTGCAGCGCAACGGCGTAGCTCTGGCGACGCGCGTACAGCTCCGTGCGCAACAGGGCGTCCGAGCGTTGGCGCTCGCGCGAGGTCGCGCCTAGCTCCTCGTTGGCCAGCTGCGAGCGTGCCAGCTCCACCCCAACGCTGCCCAGCACTTTGGGCCTAACCGGCACGATCATCGATAGCACCCACAAAAGCTCGCCGCTCGAGACGTTTTGTTCAGCGCCCGGGCGACCAGTTTCGCTTCTGATATTTGCCGGGCGCAATTCGACCAGTCCCGTGACCGGAGATACCACGCGTAGCGCGGTCGCTAAGGCTTCCGCTCGCGCCGCGCCGCGCCGCGCCCTCGCCGCCCCCTCTCGGCTGTTCACCCCTTCGGAGCCGGCTCTGCTCGGGGCTAGCGCAGCGCCGACGTCAGCCGAGAGCAGCACGTCCGTCTTGGAAGCGTATTCGTCGAGCACCATATCGCTCACGAGCGCGCCTCGTGCTTGCAACGACGCAAGCTGCAATTTGAGGCGTGACTCCGCCGCGGACCGGCGAACGGTCGCCCGTGCCGAGTCGTTCTGGGCGGCGGTGACCAGCTCGGTTGCGACGAGCCCGAGCTTGAAGCGAGGCAACACCGAATCTTCGAAGTAGCGGCGCGCTTCAGTCTCCTCTAACGCGCCGAGTCTTGCTAACTCACGCGCAGTCCAAGTCTGAGCGATATCGCGAAGCGCCGCCCGTGCCGCGGCCGTGCGAGCGGCGCGACGCTCCAGCTGCGCGGACTCGAGAACATCGGCGTTCGCCACGAAGGCAACCGCCTCGTCGAGGCCGATTGATGCGCCGAGCCCGAGGTTTGCTTGTAGCGTTCTCGTCGTTGACGGACCGGCGACGCGCGTCACGGGGTAGGAACCCGCGACGAAGGGTCCGGCAAGGTGCAGCGATGTAACGACCGGCGCGGGATTGGCGCGTTCGGCCTGTCGCGCAGCAGCGTCGGCTGAAGCCACATCAGCATCGGTCTCGGTCAAAGTGGACAGCGCCGCCCGGAACGTTCCTGACCTCAGGTCAGTACGTTCCAGCCCGGCGCCCAAGGAAAGAGCTTGCAGGCCAGCCGTGCTGCGCCGTTCGTCATCGTCGAGAGCGCGAGCTTCGGATTCGAGCAGAGCGGCTCGCAGCGCCGCGAGCTCGCGCTGTTTGAGCGTCGAGCTTTCTCCGGTCGCCCCCGCCTGCTCGGCGCGAACAGACTGTATTCGTGAGTGAATGTCACGTTGAATGCTTGCCTCGACGTTCATCAGGTCGGCCGCTTCCGCCGCCCTGTGAGTGGCCTGAGCGCGCTGGTCGTCCAGCTCACGGCGTAAAGCGCCCAACCGACCCGTGGCTGCCCCAGCGAGCTCGGCCGCCCGCACGATTTTCGTCGGTTCACGCGTCGGATCCAGCGCCACGCCTACCCCCAACGTCAACGAGTACGCTCCGCCTAAAAGGCCCTGAGTCGCCTCGGCCGTCAACGTGACGCTACGGGGCGGTGACGTCAGCGATTCCGCTTGCGCTTCGGTGTAGCCGACCTGCAGCTCTGCGACGCGCTGCGTGAGCGCGCTCGCGAACCCCAGCAGTTGTTGTTGGGGGATAAAGCGGTCGCGAGCCCAAGCCTCGAGCGCCGCTGGAGTTTCAGCGACGGTGACGCGCGATCCGCGCGGCGCGCCTAGCTTTTGTGCCAGCATCAGCTCGGCGGCTTCCAGCCGAGCCGCAGCGCGGGCGCTAACGGCAAGCGCGGTGTGAGCCGCGCGCTCTGCGCTTCGCACATCCTCCGCCGTGGCCGCGCCCTCCGCGAACGAGTGATGCTCCTGTTCTAGGTTCTCGCGGAAAAATGCCGCTCGCAGCTCTGCATGCTGGCTACCGGCGCGAGCATGGCTGACCTCCAAACGCGCGAGGAGCTCGTCCCACAAAAAGCTCTTCCGCGATAACTCGGCCTGAGCCTGGCGAAGCGCGGATTCGCGCTCGAGCACATGAAAGCTGCGACCCGTGTCCAATAGATTCATGGACCAACGTCCAAGTAGGCTCGTTTCACGCACCGCTATCGGCGCCAAGCCTGCCCCCGCCAAGCCGAGCTCCGGGCGCAATTCCAAGATCGAGCTTTCACGCTGAAGAAGCGGACATAAGACGCCCGCTTCGAGCGAATAGCGGAGTCGATAGCTTTCGGCACGAGCCGCCTGTGCCGCACGCTCGGCTTCTGCGCGTGCGGCATTGACGCTCGGGGCGTCTGCGACCGCGCGCGCGGAGAGACGCTCGACCTCGACCATGTCGATCTGACGGGCACGGGAGGTCGGCGGCAGCGCGGTATCCGCGCCACTCGCGGCCGTGAGTGCGATCTGCGCGACGACCGCTTGTTCGAAGACGACTTCTCGTTCGAGCCGCGCGTCGGTCAGGGTGCGGCTCGCTTCGGCAAGCTCGGCGGCGGATCGTTCACCACGCGCGAAGCGCCGGCTCACGTCGTCGAAACCAGCGCTCGCCGAAACGAGGCCACGCTCGTCGCTCCATAATTCACTCAGAGCGTCCCGAAGAACGCGCGCTTGGTCTGCAATCCGTGCACGCGTCGAGCGGGCCTGTCGTGCGAGCCATCTGCTCCTCGCCACGCCCTGAGCCGCCGCCGCCCGCAAAAATGGCTCCCCAGGGAACGCATGGAGATCCAAAGTCAACTCCCCTGTGATGCTCTCCAGGTGAAATGCGCTATTGCCCGATCCGGCAACATCACTCTTCGGCAGCAATGCGACGGCGGCGGCGCGCAGCTCTGGCACATACCAACGCCGCGTTTCGGCTAGGTCCACACGTTTCTGCGCAAGCTCCAAATCCGATTGCTCGACATCGTCGGCTCGAGACGGCGAATCCGCCATCGCCTCGCGCACCAAGCTCAGCATGGCGTTCAGATCCATGTGTGGATCGAGCCCGCTCGAGTCGTGTAAGGACAGAGAAATGAGCCGGCTCGACGCTCGTTGCCGCTCGAGCTCGATCTCCGCAAGGGAGCTTCGGAGCTCTTCAACGCGTACTTTAATTAGAAGCTCCTCGCCTCCGCCCTCGGGCGCCGGGAGCTTGCCGGTTCTCATGCCATCGACCAGCTCACCCAACTCGGTCAAGTGCTCCTCGACCACGAGAGCTTTGCGCTCGGCCACATATCGAGCAAGGCAGCTGATGAGGGTCGTCACCGTCAGCGTGTGCTGCGTTTCAGCGAGCTCGGCATGAGCTTTAGTCTGCGCGGCCCTCGCACTGGCCACGGTCGCCAATTTCTGTAGGGACAGAACCGCCTGCGACTGGATGTCAACGCGCCAGCGTGGCGTAGAAGCGCCGGGGTCGGAGCCTTTTGCGATTTGCCTCCGTAGCGCGGCCGAAAAGTCCGGTAGCCAGTCCAGCCAAGCGTCGGTAGTTTGTGCCCCTGCCAGCTCGTAGCGTCGCCGCGCCAATGCGATGTCGCCACCGCGGCGTTCTTCCTGTGCAGATTCAGCCAGCAACAACCGCCGCAATGCCGTCCGCGAGGGATCAAGTGTGGTCGGCTCGATTGCTCCGGCCCGTGCATGCGAGACGACCAAGCAACACGAAAGTATGCGCAAGACCCGCGCAGAGATGAGACGCACTCTCAACGAGCCTCCACTCCTGCGTCGCGATCGCGGCAGTGACTCGGGAAGCGGCCCTGGAGCGCGCGCGGATTCAGTGTGGCGGCCCACAAGAGCAAACCACCGAGCTCGCTGCTGCTCCCGAAGTCTGCGATACCCTCGTGTCGAAATATCATCTGATACGGACCGCTGATGCCAACCGCATGAACGCCGTGACGTCGTGTCATCTGCTCTAGGCCATTTGCGTAGAGCATACGCGCTCGCGGGGAGATGTCCGACCATGCCTTCAACCCCGCCAACAGCGCATAATGGCCGGATGGAGTGCGTTCTTCGCCAATGCCGGCCGGCGCGTAGCGTTCGAAGGCCCGCGTGGTGCCGGTGAACAAGTGATCCTCGGGACGCACTCGAACCCAGTGTTCCATGAAGAGCTCCGCCGAACGCAGGTATCTCGGGTCCAAGGTTCGCTCGTAGGCGATGCGCAACGCCCACAACTTCACGCCCTGATCCCCGACGCGACTCACACCCTCCACGCTTTTCTGAGGAGTCGAAAGATAGCCACCATAGCTCGGGCTGTGAGGATCGGTGATCTGTAGTCCACCCCCGCGTGCTGGCCGGGCAATTTCATCGGCAAGCGCCAGGAATGCATCGCGGTAACGCACGTCGCAGGTGTTTCGAAAAGCCTGATCGAAAGTCGCAAGGTGAAAGCCGTAGTCGTTGCCATTCGCGTAGGTTGGCAGGAGATCACGGCGGTTCTGCAGCTGCGTCACCGTCTGCAGCTCGAGCTGCGCCGCGCGCAAGGCGGCTTGCTTCAAGCGGCCGCCGAGCTCGGCGAAGCGAGACTTGCCCGTGGCCGCGCCGAGCTCGTTGCCGGGTTCCGACAACAAGTTCGCCGCCAGCATCCATGAGTAGGTCAGCGCCGCCTGGCCTGAATCCGTCTCGAAGGCAGTAGAGGTGAAGCCAGTCGCTGCGCCGCTAACGAGATTCGTCCAGAGCGGAGCCAGCTCTTGTAGCTGATCGGGGATGACATCGCCGTCGACCGACTGGAGCGGCGCTCGGATCGTGTACGACAAGACCTCGGGCAGCGTGTACGAACCGTGTGGCTCGATCGTCGTATTCAAGTCATAGCCGACCTCGAGCCGAACGAACCCGTTCTGACCTCCGGCGCCGTCACCCGCATTTTGCAGCATCACCCGCTGCGCCGGGCGCGTCAGACAGTATATTTGGGCCTTGTCGAAGCCGAAAACTAGCAAGAACCGCGCACCTTCCTGCTGGTATTGCTGACTCAAGTCGACGGTCCCCGAAGGAAAGTGGTCGCCCCACACCGGCGCTTTCATGCCCTCCATCCAAAATCCTATGGGGGACCGCACGCCATCCACGACGCGACTCAGGCCGTAGCGGTTCTGCGAGCTTTCGTTGGCGCCCGTCCCGTGGTCGAAGAAGTCACCGACGACGATGTGAGCTTCACTCACGACCGCGGGCTCGTCGCCAGTATTATCCAAGTGGTATCCGACGCTGACGGCCGGCACGCCCCGCCTGAGCAACGCGGTTTCTCGAACACGCAGCGCACCGTTCGTCTGCGTGAAGAGTCTCGAAACGCTCAACGTCGGCTGGTCTGCGCGGAACGCGCTTGGAATTGAAGTCGGGTCGAGGGCAAATGCGAATCGCGCATCGTCTACGCTGAACCGATCGCCATTTGCGGTCGCGCCGAAAGCGCCCCAGGTCGCGCCTGGACTGCGCGTCTCGCCGCTGGCCAGCACCAGACGCCGATGGTTGATGCTGACCGCGGCGCCTCCGTTGTCCAAAAAGACATCGAAACGCCCGGTGTTCTCCGCGTGCTCCCCCACGAGCGCCATCTGGTCGAAGCGCTTCGAAAGCGTCGCGCCCGAAGCCGTCAATGCATCCAGGCTCGACTCGGCGATGCCCGCGATGGCCTGCAGAATCTCCGGGTCATGGTGGGCGCGATATGAGGAAGTCAGCCCCCGAATAGCGCTGGCGGCATCGCTAGAATAGCGGATGGCGCTCGAAAATTCCGTCACGTTGTCGGGTAACGTGGTGTCACCATACGAATATTCGGTGAGCGCGCGTGGATCACGCTGGCTGCGATGAGATGAGACGAAGTCCCGCGCTGCCCCGGCCGCAAACGCCAACGGGGAGCCGGCAAGCAGCGCTCGTCGCGTCGCGCCCAACCGTGAAAGCGCGAGCGCGGCGCTGGCTATTAGCGCTGGCACCTCGTTCGGATCCCGAACCAACCCCGAGAGTAGGCTGCCGCCGGTGGCGTTGGGCAGTAAGAGCGCTATGGCGGAACCCGGGCCCGCCGTTCGCGATTCGCTCGCCGAAGTTGCACTGAGCGTGAGGTCGGCTGACGCAGCCGCAAAAGTCCAACTGGGGCGAAGGGGGAGCGCTGCCGCCAGAAAGTAGCTCTCCCCGGTGACGGCCGTAGCCAACACCACGCGGTAGCCGTTGCTCTCGAAGGACACCCGATTCGCCCACGTCGAGTCGCGAAGGGGCGTGAGCCCCACCGCGAGGGTAAGCGGTTGGAGCTCGGCGCGGATCGGCGTCGGCTCAGCGTCATCGGCCGTAGAATCCCGATCGAAGATCGTGAATTCGTCGAACGATACCGGCATGCCCGGCACTAGCCCCTTGTGCTCGAGCACGCTCGCGCGGCTTGCTTCTAGCTCGTAAACGTTCTCTGAATCCTGCGCATTGATGCCAGTCGGTTCGAGCAGTGCACGCAACGTGGCGACACGAGAGGAGTCTTCGTTCGAAGCCGGCGCAAAGGTCGCAAAGCTGCGCGCAGACTCGAGCGCGAAATTCATGAACGCGGGGGCCCGTCCCCAGTACGCCGTGACAAAGCCATTCGTCGTGCTGATCTTGGGTTCCGGCAGGCGCAGCGCATAGCGACGTAGTACGCCGCTAGCGTCGGGCTCAGGGTAGACGAAAACGCGGCTCCGATTGTCGACGGCCGATGACAAATAAGCGCGGGGCAAGCGCTGCGCCTCGTGAAGCAAAGTGCCCGGCCAGCCCGTGGTGTCCACGCTCGCAGTGCCGGGTACGAGCTGAGCGGCCCGACCCACCTCGAAAAAGCTGGGAATGCCCCAGAGGCCCGGCGCGTGATGGCCGCGGACCTGGGGCGCCTTCGTGGATCGCCCGAGCTCGGCAACGGGCGGCGGTGCATGCGCACAGCCGCTGCAGGCGATAGCGGCAAGTGAGCGAGCTACTCGACAGAACAGTGATGCCACTTCTAGCGAACCCCCGTGCCCGGCTCGGCGCGGCGCGAAAAGACACTCCACGGCCGCGTCTTGGCGAGTTGTGCGGATGCGCCACGAAGGCTGGTCTGACCGTTGACCGAAGGACCGAGCAGCCGAACCGCGCGAAGCGGCTCGCCCGCGAGTGTATTTGCGCGACCGGGGTTCGCAACGATCCAAAATGGCAGCGCGCCAAGTGCAAGCGGAAGAGCTACGCCGGCGACGCGCAAACCACGCCCGGCGCGGCGCAGGTACTTCGGAAGGTTCCGTGCACCGAGCGCGGCGAGAGTCCCCAGAGTAAGAACCACAAGCAGCCAAATAAAACTCTGCCAGAGTGCCTCCGAGTAGTCTCGGCTAGCGGCCACATAGAGGGCGCCCGAGCGACGCGCTATCTCCTGCACCAACCTGACTTGACCATTGAAAGAGTCGAATTCTCCCTCGAGGTCGAGCAAACGTTGTCGTTCGGCGCGGACGCTCTTTCCACTCGCCTCGCCGGTCCGGATACGTTCGCGATAGTGCGTCAGCCTTCGCTCGTAATTGCGTACCGCCTCGGTATAGGGATTCCTTCCGATAGGCTTTCCGTCGAGTCCGACCTCACCATTCTCGATCAGCCACCCGACCCATGCGCCGAGATCGCGCGTTCCCGTCTCTCGCAAAAGTAGCGACGGCAACCGCGACTCGAGAAATTCCCCGACCTCGTCGCCCACCGTGCGGGGCAGGATGCGATGTAACCGTGAGTCGGCTGGCACCGTCGCCGGATCATCCTCGTCCAGATCTCGGTCGAACAAGATTTTGTACGCTTGTTTGAGGACAAACGTCTGAGTCCAACTCTGCAGCCCGCGCTGCACCATCTTGAGCCGACGGAGCAATTCAGTGCCGGGACGGGCTTGCTGCTCCGTGCGCGCGAACGAGCTGAAGGCATCGTAAAATGGCACACCAGACTCCAAACCGGGAATGAAGCCTAGGCCGCCTCGGTAATCATCTTGCACACCGGGCAGGAAGCTCGCAACGCGACGCGTGGCGGCTGCGCTCTGTTCCGGTGTTGGGTACAGGCGGTCGAGGACATGGAGTTTGAATTGCGCGATCGCAAATTCGACGCCATCCGCCAAAAACGGATCCTGTTGGCTCAGTCGAGCGAGCGCTGTGTCGAAGCCCGGCGTGTGGCGAACGAGCGATGCGGCATCGAAAAATTCACGCAAGAAGGCGCGAAAACCGCCGAACCGCGCGAACGCGGCGCGCGCGTCGGGCGCCGCGCTGTTCGAGAATGCAGCCTGCTTCAAGAGAGCGAACGTGCGAGAGAGCGCGATTAGCTTGCCACGCGAACGCTTCACGAACTCGCCGCGCTTCTCGAACCACCCCGCATACTCCGATGAACGTTGCCACGCCTCGTACCCAGGGTCCGAGGGTTGCTTGGCACCGGCCTGACGGTCCAATGCAGCAAGGCCCCTTCGATACTCTTCACGCATGTCGGCGCGGTTACGAAGCTCGTTGAAGATCTCGAAGAGGGTAACGACGTAGCTTTGACCTTGACCGATTTCTCCCGCGTAAAGCACCTCGTACAAGGCGAAGTCGGCCACGACGTCGTCGTCCTTCACGTCTGGGACGCTGAGGGCGTTTGCAGATAGCCCGCTCTGCTGCGCGCGGCGCGTGTTTTCCTGTTCGGCGTCGCGTCTAATCGCTTGCTCGTAATACTGAAGCTCTTCCTCGGGGAAGCTCTGACGCACGAGTGCGTAGATCCGATTCATGTCGGCCAGAAACTTGGCTTCGAGCAGCTGCACCGCGGCCGCCGGAAAGCTCGGATCGTCCAAGCGTCGTCCCGTGAGCAACGCCTGCTTCGTGGCGATGGCGGCCAAGCGGTCGGCAAACCCTGCGCGCGGCGAGTGGTCTTCGCTGGCGACGATGTGAAGCGCTGGGAAGCGGTCAGCCAATGCCCGCACCAGGGCCCGTACTCGCACGAGTGCGATGACCGAGTCCAAGCTAGGCGGAACCTCGGGCACGAACTCCTTCATCAAGAACAACCCGTCGCGCAAGGCCTGGAAGGCCACGACGCGATTCGAAGACGGCGTACGGCCCGTTTGCGCAATCATGATCGCGCGCGTGTCCGAAAGGACATCGCACGGCAAATCGTCGCGTTCGCCAAGCTCGCCCCGGCAGCTCGGGGCCGGGGTTGCATGGTCGAAGCGTGACGAGGCCTCCCCCAGCAAGGCATCGACCATCGGTATGTCGATGAACGTGACGTATTTCCAAACGTCATCCCGAAAGTCGGGGCGCTCCGCCGCCACCACGAGCGACTCGACGAAACCTTTCGCCGACCACGGCACGTTCGGCAGTCGGCGCGGACCCTCCTGTCGAACCGCGACAATGCGCTTGGCAACGTCCGTTGGATTCGCTTCCTCACCGTAGGCGATACGGATTTGCGCTAGGACGTCGGAGAGAACGAGGAGAGCGTTTTGGGGCAAGAGCTCGCGGTCTTCCAGGGCCAGAACGTCGGCGTCGGCGACGGTCGTGACGGCTACGCCGCGACTGGCAGCGAGCTTACGCTTGAGCTCACTTTGCGAGTCGCTTGCGACCAACTCGACGAACGCCTCTGGCAGCGCCGCACGCCGCTGCGCAAGATCACTTGCGACACGCCAGGCTTCCTTGCGTACGTCACGCAGTAATTGGAGCTCCGCACCGGAGCTACGCGCTACGAACAGCTCGGTCTCGACCGTCGAGCCATTCTCCCAGTCGAAATGAGGGCCCTCGGCGCGCATCGCGCTCAGCAGCGTTCCGAAGTCGCGCGCCAAGCCGACGGCCCACGTGGCCGTCTCTCGATCTAGCGGGCCTGGGTCGATGGCCCCTGCCCAGCGCCGTACGCGCTCCTTGTCCCACGGGTCGCCGCGCTGCATTGGGATCTGCCCTTCCTCTCCGGCGCTCAGCACGAGGCTCGAGAGCGCCATGAGCGCATTCATGGCGGTCGAGCGTGAGCTGCGGGGTTTCGCGCCGGTCTTCTTTTCTAGCCTAGACGTCTGCGTATCGATGAAAACGCGGAGCGCGCGGTCGTTGGGCGTGAGCATCGCGACGTCTCGCTTCGAAAGCTCGTCGAATTGCTCGAGCACACCGGCCGCGGCGAGAGCATTGGCCAGGGACCACTCGGGGTCGAATTCACGAACCGCCCGGTATAAGTCCCAACCTCTGACCAGAGACAGCATCAGATACGATTCGATGATTCCTTCGCCGTCCCAGTACAAGGCGGGATAGTCCTTGGCGGCCTTCTCGTGCAGCAAAGACAAAGCGTCGCCCAACTTGGCCGCGCCAGTGGAGTCTATTGGCAAACCATTTCGAGCCGCCGCGTCCCAGAGCTCGGCTAGAGCCAACGTAGCGTTGGCGCGGCGAATGAGTGGGTCGAAATTTGGAGTACCCGTCTTTTCGGCAATGCGCCGCTCGACCAGCGACTCGAACGCGCCGGACGGGACCACGTGTCTCGTGCTCAAATCTTCCGCGCGAGACAGCTGGCGGTCGAAGCGTTGCCAGAGCGTAGGCAAAGTGAGCCCCTCCAGCAGCTGCAGATTCAGAAAATATTCGGCGAAGCCCGGAACACGCCAAGGCAAGTGAGGCCAGCGCTCGAGCCCAGAGCGCGAAAGCTCGCCCCATGCCTCGGCGATGTCTTGAACACGAGCCTTCTTGGCGAGGTGGTGGCGGTCGAAGTTGTTTTGTACGACGCGTGCTAGCGCGGCTACGTTCCACCAAGCGAAGAAACGGCGCGCCTCCGGGCTCCGGCTCGCCCTGCCCTGCGTCTTGGAGAACGCCGCGTCCGTGAGCTCTTGAACGATGGGCGGAGGAGCTTTACCCATCGCGTCATTTGCCGCCTCGAACACAGGCGCGAAAGCAGTCATGAACTCGGCAGGAGTGCGGCCGGTCTTACCATTCGCACTGGAGAAATAGGCAGTTTGGCAAACGAACTCAGCGACTAGATCAGCGCGAGCGGGGACAGCTGGGTAGTGCCGCGGTAGCTCTCGCCACACTGATAGCAAATCACGCCACAGCTGCTCGGGCGCGATCACGGGTGCGCGACGCGGACCGGTCGCGGCAATTGCCTGTTCCTCGAGCTCGTTTCGGAATCGGTCGTAGCCGTCGGCTAGCTCGCGATAGGTCTCGCTCGCATCGATCAGTACGAGCCAGTCCAACGCGCGACGCTGCAGGGGGTCGAAGGCGTCGTCCGGGTAGCGAGCGTGCGATATTTCGGAGATCAGCTCTCGATCCTCGGCATCACCGGGCAGCGGCGTGTTGGCGCCAGAACGCGACGCGATCTGAGCGATTCGTCCAGACATGGTCTGGGTCCAGAGCCGTGCCCTCAGCAAATCCGAGCCGGCATCTGGCGTATCCGAGCCGCCTGGGTCCGCCCCTTCCACACGAAACATCTGCGCGAGCGCGCCGCCGATTCCGGCCCGTTCGCGGGAACGCAACGGCGCGAAGGCGCCGTCCACGAGCCGCATCACGTCGCTAAGCTGCTGAAGGCTCGGCAAGTTCGTCGCGAGCGCCACCGTGAGTATCTTCGACGCGATGAACTGTTCGGTTTCTAGTCCTTCGAAACGGCTGCGAGCCTCCTCGCTGTCGCCCCAGTCGAGGGTCAAGCGATCGCGTTCCTCTACCTCCAAACGATCGCGGAACGCCTCCCGCACATGAGGCGCAATCGGGGCATCGTTCCAGTGGGCGTTCACGTAGTCGAGGCGCAGCCGCCGGGCGAGCTGGTCGAAGCTCAGACCGTAAAGCAGAATGTGGCGTGCAACTTGGAAAGCGCCGCTCGGAGCCCCGGCCACGCTTTCGCGCACGGGGCCGAGAGGAACATTGGGAAACTCGCGCGACCAACGCTCGCCCACCTCGAGCTGCGCCGCGACGAAGCGTTGCACGTGCTCTTCGTTTGGCTCGAGCCCTAGGCTCCCCGCACCATCGATACCGTCGAGTAAACGGGCGAACCGCTGCGCTGGCGTCACGTCGCCTTGACGTGCGGCCGGCACAGCGTCCCAGAGAGCTTTGATTTGTTGAAAACGGTGTACGCGCGCCATCTCGACGAGCGGCAGGCGAGCACCGCGAGCGTCTGCTGCGCCTAGCTTCGCCAGCTCCTCACGGTCGATCCACGGAAACGACGCGCGTTCCACGAAGCGCACCTGCTCCGCTAGCTCGGCGGCCGATAGGATTCTCGACGACATGGCGCGCGCGTTGCGACGAGCCGCCAAGACCGCCGCCAAACGTTCGTTCTGAGCTGGTGCCGGAGTCACGTACGGCTCCGCCACCGATAGTGTGAAGTCTCGTCGTGGTTTGTTGGTTGGGATTCGTTCGGAGACAGGCAACGCATACAGCTCGGGCAGCACCGGCGTATCGCGACGCGCCATCGGCTTCGGCTTCGGCGAAGGGATGCCGCGCAGCCCGCGAACGTCCAGCACCGGCCCCTCTGCCATTCGACGGAGCGTCAGTTGATTGCCGGCGGCGCGAAGCAGCGGCTGCGGATCGACGTCTCGCGTCAGCTTGAGCGCCGTGCCGACAGACGCATACACCCGAAGCTCGACTTCCGGTATGCGAAAGCGCGCTCGGTCAGCGGCAAAAAAATGCTTCGCGCGGCCCCGCACGGCTGGCATCAGCGCAAGCACGGCGGCAACGCTCAGTACCGCGCCGACCAGTAACTTGGGCCGCGGCGCCGACTTCGCACTCGGCCCGATACGTTCATGACGACGCCGCTCAGCCTGATGATAGCTTGGAAAAAACGCGGCAAACCCGCTCGTGGCGGTCAAGAACAACGCGACCCACCCCGTCGATGCTTCGAACGCTGGCACGGGATAGAGCCCGGCCGCCAACAAGCCCGCCGAGACCGCGAGCCCCAAAACCCCAACCAGCGTCAATCCCCACAGCTCGCGCCGCGATAACTCGTATTGCGGTTTACCACTCTCGACCGCGTGCGGCAGGGCGGCGTACCAGGCGTAAAACCACGCAGTCAAAAACGAGGCCAGAAAAACACCGAAGCTGTTCAGGCCCAACAGGTCGAGCGGCGCACCGAGCAGGATCAACCAACACAGGAACAGCAGCGCGCCCAACCCAACCTTGGCGGTGGGCCCGTAAACTTCGATGAACTCCGACACGGGCCAACCGCGCATGTCTTGCCCGGCGCTGACGGAAGATGCCTTCCATTCCAGCGCCTTGCCGCGGCGCACCTGCCAGAAAGACCAAAAGATCTTGAGCGGGTTGATGACCAGATTGGTCAGCCCGATCATGGTATTGATAGCCACCGCAGCCAGCCCTAAAACGAGCTGTGACAGCACGATACCCGGCAGCTCCAGCAAGCTCGAAAGGCGATCTCCCTGCCAACGGATCTCCCGCAGTTTGAGCCAACGATAGCGAACTGGCTCCCAGAATCGGTCGAAACCGATAATGGCAATCATCGAAGCCAGCTGCAGAACGAGCGCCAGCCGCTCGAAGCCCGCGTGAGCGCGCGTTCTCAACCAAAACGCGCTCGTGAATAGAATGAGTCCCAGAAAGGCGGCGTCGGCGAACACCCGGCGGAACAGCTGGGTCACGTGGAACTGCGCCGACGGGAAGAGCTCACGCACGTAGTGAAACGCCGTGCCGAGCATCTGGATATCCCCGGGAAACCAACGGAGATTACGGGTCAGGGCGCTCGTCGGCGAGAGCAAATCGCGTTCGCCCACGCTCACGCTTCCGTTCAAATAGCCGAGGGCATGGCGGATGGCACGCTGAAGTCTGCCTCGTCGATCGGCGTCACGGGGCTCGAACCCTTCGCGCCGAAAGACCCGGGCCGGCAAAAATCCTCCGTTTTCGTAGCGCTCTAGCGATGCATCGCCATTGTCGAGAAGCCTTACCCGGTAAACTTCCGTGAGCTCGCCCAAGGTAACGCAAAGAATTTCTTCGGAAACCAATCCCAAGCCTGAGGTGCCAAGTTGTTCGGCGGAAGCCACGCGAAATCCTGAACGGTTATCTAGAACTTGATCGATGATATGAGGCGCTGTGTCGTCGCCGCGAGGACTTGGGCGAGAGGCCTCCGCCATGCAACTGACCAGTTGACAGCCGGTTGCAGCTGACGCCGTTGTACCGTCGCGTGTACTCGACTGGCACCGTACAGCGCTTCGGAAAAGCCACCCAGACGCCCGGCGGCCCCGGCAACCAAATACGATTGCTGGAAGTCATGGCTCAGCGCGTGCGCCGGGTTCAGCACCTCACGTGCGTAGTGTGCGAGGTAGGCGCGCGGGCGGTGTAGCCACTTACCAAAGGCCGCCGAAGAAGACGCGTACACCGCGGCCTTACTGCGGCTATCGGACACGTTGTGACAGTCACGAGCGATACGAGCACCGAGGATATATTCCGAGGTGATGGCGGCGCCGCGGTGTTCGGGCAGAGTTACATTGATGCGCGGGACCCCAATTACGATGTGGCGGTTCTCGGGGTGCAGAAAAATTGCGATGCCTTTCTCGAGCTCGCCTGGACCGAAGTCGTTCTTGTCGTCGAGGATAGCGCCCACCTCCGGCACGCTCGCGACGGGGATATCGTAGCCCGCCAGAATGGCAGTTTGGATCTCCTCGTTCGTTCCACTAAGACCAGTATAACGAGCGAAGTTCCCGCGAACGCCGACGAAGTTCGGTCGCGAAGGGTCTTGAACGTGTTCTCCTCGACTGCGATCGAGGTACATCGTGGGGCGCGTCTTGCCCGCAACGATCAACTCTTGGACCGCGATGTCGTTGCCGACTTTTTTGAAAAAATCCCCGTTGATCTTGGCGGGAACTACCGTGAGGAGCAGCTCACGGTTGAGAGTGCGTAGCTCGTCGGGAGTGAGTGAGGCCCGCTGGCGAGCGCGCTCGAGCAATGCCCGAGTGCTGGCCGTTGGGCGGAGCTCGGGCGGCACCGAAGCGAGCTCGACGTCGCCAAACGCTTCGCAGAATTTGCTGTCCGACAGCGCATGGTTGAACGCTCGCGCGAAGTCGCGTGCCAAGCGACCCTCCCCAAGCTCTGTCGACAGGTAGCCCTTAGCGGGAAATTCGTCTTCGGCGAAGCGCCGTTTGAATTCGGGGAGAGCACGCACGAAGTCCTTGTCCGCGGCGTCGAATGCTAGCAGGCGTGAGTTGAAGTTGTACCACTGGCCACCGCGCAGCAAATGCAAAAAACCTACTTGGCCAGAGAAGCATTCATCCGAGTACTGCTGAAGCTTGCCGACGTGATCGATCTCGTATTGGACGGCATCGGGATCCTTGGTGTTGCTACAGAACAAGAACACCGGCTGAAATTTTGGCCCCAAGTGAGACAGTGTGTCTTGCATGGCCTCCAGATTGCGACGCAAGTAGATGAAAGCTTGGCTGGCATCTTCACCGACCAGCTCCCATATCTTCTCGTCATCCGCGAGCAAGCGGATGATCACGCGTGGAGCGTCGATCAACACTTCGGCATCCAGCGGGAATTTGGCGCGGTTTCGAGACAGCTCGCTGGTCAACGCCGCTTGAATTTGTAGCAGTCGCTCTGGGGTCTCGCTCGAGGCGAACTCGAGCACGGTATCCTTGTTTCCATCACGTATCGCAAACGGAACGACTTTGATACTTGGTGCGCCAACACGGCCGAGTGCGCCGTGGATCACCGCCTGTAGGTTGGCCCAGGCGGGATTGGAGGAAAACTTCGGCACGGTAATCGGAACCCGAAAAATTCCTTGGGCAGGAACGCACGTGTCGAGATACCGCTTTACGTCGACCAGCTTGTGCCCTGGGCTGTCCAGCAACAAATTGAAGGTGCTGATATGAAGCTTCTGTACGACAGGCTCGATCACGTACAGATTCAGCGCCAAAAGCGCGATGCTCAATACGAGGTAAGAAGGATCGAAAGTCGCGAGGAAGACGTACGCCAGGATCGCTCGTCCGACGAACATCCCGTACTCGAAAATATAGGTCAATTTCCCCGGCACGAGGCCCTGTGGAAGCAATGCCTCGGGTTCGCCAGCCGGCTGTTGCAGCTGTTCGAGCACGCTATCGTAAACGTCGCGACCCATCTGGCCGGACACGAACATGCTTCGCCAAGCTTGGGAAAACTCCTCGACCATACCGGCTTGAATGTCTAATCGCCGGCGGAATATGCGTGTTTCGAGCACGCCGATCTCGGCGCCCAGCGCGAACGCCTGGCGACCGTAGGTGGAGGCCGAGCTGTCGGCCGCGCCCAGCAGCCGCCCGGCATGAAGCATTAGCTTGCGTCGCTCGTCGAGCAACGAGCGGCGCGATGCTTGAAGCACGCCGAGGGCCGCATCCGCAGCTTCCACGCGCAGGCAAAGCCGTTTGAGCTCACGCTTCAGCGCTATCGCACCGCAGGCAATGTGGGCACCGACGGTGTTGTAGCCGCGCGCCGGCTGATTGAGGAACTCTGCAAGCCAGCGTGCCTTTCCGCGAAGCAGCGAGGCGTTGTCACCAAAGAGCCACGGGGCGTTGATTGGAACTCCGAAGAGCGCCGCAACGAATAGGGCCACTCGGCTACCCGCTCGGACTCCGAGCGTCGTCAACAACACGCAGACGGCAAAACCGATCAACAGTGAAGGTCGCCGTGGAAAGGTGCCTGGCTCCGATGCGCCAAAAGCCGCCGCCACCAACCAAAATCCGGCCAAAATCGCGAGTACGAGCGGGACCTTGTTTAGCCAGCGCCGCGCCTGCCTTCGCGGCGCTCCGCGGACGTCGCACAGGGTATCGGCGTATTCGTAACTGCTCGCCGAGCCCGCGGCGGACTCCACGTCGCGGAGCTCTTGCAAACCGTCTTCAGTTGATTCTCTCGTCCACATTTTTCTCTCCAGCACAGCGGGCACGACAGCGTGACTTTGGTCACTCTTTGAAACCGTGACTTATTGCCGCAGCGAATTTAGATCGTCCTTCAATCAACATTCGTTTTTCTGTTCGGACTCTCAGATGATAGCGAGCTTAGATTTCCTAAGCTGCATGCTCACTGTTTCAATACGGTTCGCATTGCGCGGTTTTACTGAGCACCAAAATGGCCTTTGCTATCTTCGGTTGCGGTTAATCACCCCTGGCGATTATCGCCGCACGAGAAACGAACGAAGAGGACCCTGCGCACATCAAGGGCTCTTTCAGCTAAACGACGAATAGCCACGTCAACGCGTCACCTGCTCGCCACCCGCCACCGTTCGTTTGCCACTTCAAAAGCGGCGTATGGCCCGGCAAAACGCCGGTTTCGGGCTGCGCGTAAAGACGCGCGTGGAGCGGGCGTGAAGGCATTGCGCGGCACCGCCCGCGGTTAGCAATTGAAGCTCATCGCGCGATCCACCGCGGCAGTAAACAGTCATTAATCGTACTGAATGAGACATGAATAAAAGCGTTTTGGTTACGTCTCGCGCCACGCGCGAGTGCGCGCGAAACAGCACGAGAGGATTTAGTGTTCGGCTAGCTCACGTGCAGATGCGCGCGCGTTAGACACCGGCGCAAAGGACCTCAGTTGCCGCGAAACCAAGACACCTGGGTCAGGGCTGCTGCTACTCACTGCCCAAGTTTTGCCGTGAAGGCCCACAAACGTGCACCGAGACGAGCGGAAAAGCATCTCAGATCGAGAAGGATTAGGTGGTTCGGAAGTCGCCCTTCCGCCGATTCGCTCCACGTTGAGAGGAGCGAGGGCGAGACTCATCACCGACTGCGACGAGCTCGTCCGGGGTGACGCGCAGGAACGCGCCGCGCTTAACGCGGGCTCTTCTCGTCGAGACTTGCCGGCGCTTGGAGGCGGGTAATCCGGTACCCGGCGGGGTGAAAGCGAACCACAACGGCGTGCGACTTGATGCCGCGGATCTTGATGCCCCGGTCGTGGGTGCGGCCCTTGACGGCCCGATCGTGCTCGCCCGCTGCGCGCGCCGGGTTTCCCCTTACGCCGGCTTCGCCGACCCGGGGAAACAACGCGCTCGCAACGGCGGTACCGGGCGCGTGCCTGATTGCCGCACGAGGCGCCACTCTCGCTGAAGATCGACAAGAACGTCGGGGTTGCTCTGCTTCGCAATCGACCACTGACGAGCGGGCTTGCTTCCCGTTTCTTCCGCCCGTACGCGGAGAAGCTTGTCTCACTTCCCCCATCCGCACGACCCAACGCATGCCAAGCCCATCCCCGAGACACCGCGCTGGAGAAAGCGCCACCTCGGGCTGGTGGTTGCGATATTGCTCTTCGGCGCCATCGCGACCGCCGCATGGCACTACAGCCACCGCTCGCTGCCACCCGCGGCAGTACAGCCTGGAGTGCCGACGCAGCCCTAAGCGCGGCAACTATTCGTCGAAGTATCTAGTCAATGACGAGCGCCCAGTTGAGCTCGCGGGGTGTCATGCGGCCTTCGCGCTCGTCCCTCTCCACTTCGTAGGAGGTGGCAGCCTTCGCTGTTCACGCGCCAGCACCGAGCTCCCGAGCTCGCCGTCGGCGCGCAAAGGCAACCTAGGCCTGCTGACGTGACGGTTCGGCGCGCTGAGCCAGCACCCGAGGTTGGCTCAAACTCGCCGCGATCGGCCTTCTACGCCGGCTTCGGACGGATAAACGCTCACGCTGCCGACTTGGCAAGCACTGAGCTCGATCCGCGGCGGCGCACATTTCCTCGTTTTCAAGGCGGCGGTCCGAAGATCAGCGCTGCATTGGTACCGCCGAATCCAAACGAGTTCGAGAGCGCATAACGAATGCGCTTCGGGCGAGCTTCGAGCGGTACCAGATCCAAATCGCAGTCGGCGTCGGGCTCATGGAGATTGAGCGTAGGTGGGAGCACGCCGTCGCGCAGCGCAAGCAGGCTGAAGATCGCTTCGACCGCACCTGCGGCACCCAGTAAGTGTCCGGTGGCCGACTTGGTTGACGAAATGGCTAGCGAGCGCGCGTGCGCGCCGAATAGCGCCTTGACTGCGGTGATCTCGACTGGATCGCCGACGGGCGTCGAGGTCGCGTGGGCATTGATGTAATCGATCTGGTTCGGATTGAGCTTGGCGTGTGAAAGGGCGGCGCTCATCGCTCGACGTGCGCCGCCGCCTTGCGGATCCGGAGCGCTCAAGTGATGCGCATCTCCCGACAGCCCGTAGCCCATTAGCTCGCCGTAGATGCGTGCGCCGCGACGCTTGGCGTGCTCCAACTCTTCGAGCATGCACGCGCCGGCGCCTTCGCCAATCACGAACCCATCGCGAGCGCGATCCCACGGACGCGACGCCTCCAGCGGGCACTCGTTGAAGCCGGTGGAAACGGCACGCATGATCGCGAAGCCGGCCAGCGTAAGGCGACACGTTGCCGCCTCTGAGCCGCCGGCCAGCATCAGGTCGGCATCGCCCAGGGCGATCAAGCGTGCGGCGTCGCCGAGCGCGTGTGCGCCGGTTGCGCAGGCGGTCACCACGGCGTGATTCGGTCCCTTGAAGCCGTGTCGAATCGAAACCACCCCCGATGCTTCGTTGATCAAGCTGCCCGGAATGAAATACGGCGAGATTCGCCGCGGGCCTTCTGTCTCGAGCTTGACCGCGTTTTCCGCAATGCTCGGGAGCCCGCCGATGCCCGAACCGATGAGCACGCCCACGCGTTCGCGATCTGCTTCTGTCTCTGGCTGATAACCGCTATCTGCGACGGCCTCGTCCGCGGCTGCGAGCGCGAACAAGATGAATTCGTCGTAGCGGCGCACTTCTTTGGCGTTGGCCACCCGCAACGGATCGTATTGGCCAAGCTCACTGCCGCGAGGCACTTGGCCGGCGATTTTCGTGGGTAAATCACTGACGTCGATGCGCTCTAGCCGGCTGATGCCCGAGCGGCCGGCAAGCAAGGCCGAGAAACAGCGCTCTGCGCCGACTCCCAATGGTGAAACAACGCCCAGCCCCGTAACGACGACGCGCCTCACGACGCACTCCGCACGCAACCGCCGAACACCCGGCGCTTCACTTTCATTGATTGGCGTAGCGGCGCGGAGGCGCCCGGCCCTGGCCGCAGAGCGACTGTGCCTGCGGTCAGCTCGCGCCCCGTGCGTGCATCCACCAAGGCGGGCTCGATCACCGCGCCCGACACGGGGTCGACCAACTCGAGTGGGGCCCCGCCCGGCGAAAGCCAACGGCCACCCCACGCCGCGAGCAAGAGCAGCACGGGTAAAAAGTCGAGCCCCTTTTCCGTGAGCTCGTATTCTTCACGCGGCGGGTGCGCTTCATACTCACGGCGCACGAAGAAGCCGCTTTCGGTGAGCGCGTGGAGGCGCTTGGCCAACGTCGTCGGCGATGCGCCAAGGCTTGCTTGGAACTCCTGAAAGCGTTTCGCCCCGAGCAGCGCCTCGCGCAAAATCATTAGACTCCAACTGTCGCCCACTTCTTCGACGGACCGGGCGATGTTGCATTCCATCGCGGCAAAGCTCTTTCGTTGCAATCGCGGCTCGTAAGACAGAAACTATCATGATGCAAGTGAGTGTAGGAAGCACGGCTCGAGTCAGGGCGCGGCCGCGCCGTGGAGGTTCGGTCATCACTACCGATTCGCGTGCGCGCGCGCGTGGCACCTGCTTCACTCAGTCGGCTCGGCGTGCGGGTCGCTATCGCGGCGGCAGGCTGAGCGATTGAAGCCGCTCGTCGCGATCCGGCTTTTGACGCGATCTTGGCCTTTTCCGATGATGGCGCGCTTCCACTTCCTGTCGCCGATAGGCGAACCGGACGTTTCCCTGCACGTCGACTTCGGAAGCCACGCGGGCAACGATTTGCCGCCCGCGACTCATGCTGCACGCTCTTGGGCACCCTCCGTCCGGCGTCGCGACCGCTGAGTCAGGTCCGGTCAATCGCTCGGCACCCAGCTACACGGTCCGTCGGATCGGGCCGCGGAGTGCGCTTCACCTTCGGTGAGTGGAGTTTGCTGGAGAGGAGCCTGCGCAGAGCCTTGGGATTGCTGGCAGGAGTACACGAGGGACTGCCCACAACCAGAAGCGCGAGCAGTATGCGGCCCCCATTCTTCCACGTCGATTCGCGACTCCGCGCACGAAAAACGCCGCGCGGCATCCGAACGAACCACGTTCTGGCGCCCGCTGCCGCAGCCCGCGACGAGACTCGCCAAGCTTGCCAGAACCACCGGCATGCGGCGTAACCTGCGCTTCAACGGTGAGGTCGCCACCTGAAGTGCATAGCATTGTCGGCGACAGCTCCAACCGGCAAAATCGAGGCTGACCGAGTCGTCATGCAGGGGTGCTGGCCCATTGGCGACAGCGCCGGTCTTCCCCATCCCGCGCGCAGTGGCCGCTTCGGACACGAGCACGGGATCGGGGGAAGACCGCAGGCGCGCAGGGCGGCGTAGCCGGCCGAGCACCTACGAGTTGGGGCAACTTCTGCCCCGATGGGCGCTTAATTTGCCATCGCGGGTGGGGGTCTATTGCGGCATTCACCGGCGGACGTTGGAGGCTCTGGAGCCTTCCAAGGCGCAGGGCTCCGGCGCGAGCTGGATCAGCAGCCACGGCTCAGCCCCATGCTCTCCATTTGGAATCGACAAACGGCCTGGCTCATCGCGCTATTGGCGGTGTTGTGCGCGGCGTTTCTGTCGCGGATCACTGCACTCAGCTATGTTCGCAATGAGGCTGCGGTTCGTCACACCCTCGCACTACGCGCGGCCATCAGTGACACGCTTTCACTATTGAGCGATGTCGAGACGGGTAGGCGCGGTTTCCTGCTCACGGGCGACCCCGCGTTACTGTCCCCTCACCCACGCACCGAACGCGACCTCGGAGCTCAACTCCAGCACCTTCGCGCCCTGACGAGGGGGGATGTCACCCAGGCCCGCAGCGCGGAAGAGATACAGCGGCTGGCGACGGCCGAGCACGACGAGCTCGCGCGGATCATTTCGCTTTTGGATGACGGAGAGGCCGAACGAGCTTCAGCCCTGGTGCGGGAGGGTCGAGGGCGCCGGCTCATGGACGCTTTGCGGGTCGAGACCGATCGCATGGCGGCGCGGGAGAACGCTCGGCTCTCCGAACGTGAGCGTGCCGCCGAAATCGGCCAAGAACGGACTTGGGCGGCCAGCGGAGCCGCTCTCACGGTCGCACTAGCGATCGTGCTCGGTGGGCTGATTTCTGGCCGTCGCGACGCGGCCGAAGCCGGGCGTGCCCGCGAGAAATTGCTCGAGAGCGAACGCGCTTTCCGAACACTCGCTGACAACGCTAGCGATCTGGTGCGCATTCTCGAACTAGACCTGACGTTGTCTTATGTGAGCCCATCGAGCCAGGCATTGACTGGCTATACTAGCCAAGAAATGCTGGCACTACGGGACTACAGCTGGCTCCCCGAAGAGGAACGCGCACCGGCCGCCGCCGTCGCCGCGCGGGTACGGGCGACCGGCCTGCCGATGCTAAACGTGCATCGCATTCGCTGCAAAGACGGCACGACCCGCTGGTTCGAAACGACCGTGAACGTCGCGCTCGACCAATCCGGTAAATCAGGCCGCCTGCACTTGTCCTCGCGCGACGTCACTTCCCGCAGGCTCGCCGAAGAGGCTTTGAAGAAGCAAACCGCGCGGCTCGAGTCCATTCTCGCAAGCATGGGGGACGGTGTGCTCGTGCTCGACCACGAGCGACGCGTGGTCGTCGTCAATCCGGCGGCGCAAGAGCACGTGCGGCACGAGGTGGGCGAAATTATTTCCGCGGCGAAGTGGTCCGATGAGTACCGCGCGTTCCAGGCAGATGGCCGCACGCCCTTCGTTGCGGACCAGGGCCCGTTGTCGCGCGCGCTCCGAGGTGAGTCCTGTGACCACATAGAAATGGTGCTCCGAGATCAATCAGGGCGCGTGCGTGTTTACAGCATTACGTCGCGACCGCTCCAGGACGAGAGCGAAGCCGTCGGTTGCGTGGGCGTCTACCACGACATCACCGAGCAGCGGCTTGCCGAACGAGCGCTCGGTGAGAGCGAGCGGCGCTGGCGAGTGCTCTCCGAGGCCAGCTTCGAAGGCATCGCCGTCAGCCGCAATGGCGTGATCTTGGACAGCAACGCGACGTTCGCGAGCTGGCTCGGTAAAACCCAGGCAGAGCTGGTTGGCATGGCCGGGCTGGACGCGTTCGCAACCGAAGACCGCGGGCTCGTCGCCAGACAAAACCCGCTATCGGAACGAGTCTACGAGGCCCGCATGAAGCACGCCGACGGCAGCCTGTTCCCCGTGGAGGTTCGTGGGCGAGCGGCCGTGTTGAACGGCGAACCGGTGCGCGTGGCGGTGATTCGTGACGTCACGGAAAAAAAGCTGCGTGAAGCGGAGCTGAAAGAACAAGCCGAGCTCTTGCGCTCATTGTCACTGCGCGACGAGCTTTCGGGGTTGTACAATCGGCGAGGATTTTTCGAGCTCTCGCGCCAGCAGTTGCGCCTCGCCGCACGCGGTCAACGCGGAGCGTGTTTGTTCTTCGCCGATCTCAATGGCATGAAGACCATCAACGATAACCTTGGACACGAGATGGGTGACCGAGCGCTCGTCGCCATGGCGGCGCTGCTGACGCACGTGTTCCGCGATTCGGATATCGTGGCCCGGCTCGGCGGGGACGAGTTCGCCGTGTTCGCATCCGAATGTGATATGGCCGGCACGGCGGTGCTCCGCGCGCGAGTGCAGGCCGCCGTCGACCATTTCAACCGAACCAGCGCGGAACCGTTCCAACTTTCCGTCAGCGTCGGAGCCGAGCTCTACGATCCCGCAAAGCCGGTCGAGCTAGAAGCGCTCATAGAAGCGGCCGACGCCAAGATGTACGAAGAAAAGCGCGTGCGCGCGCGGTCGGGTACCGAATATGCACTCGACGCTCGGCCGCTCGCGCCGACCAATGCGGGAACGTGACCGCGCGGCCGACGCGAGATCACGACGAGGCGAGCTCACGACGCGCGCAAAGCAAAAGAGTGCCAGGATGTCTTGCAGCGCAAGCTCAGCCATCGAGGCAGCATATCTCGGGCTTGTTCCGTCTACAGAACAGTGCTCGCCCGACAAGCCCCGTGGAATTCTGCGCGCGGCGCGCGCCGACATTCGTTGCACGAAGATGCGCCGCTACACCGTCACGTCGCAGCCGCACTCGAGACTGAGCGCCTGGGGCGAGGTCAGTCGCACGGTCTTGTTGCGTCGCGCATGCAATACGAGGAGGCTCGTGGGGTCGAAAATGATCACGTCTTTGACCCCCTGCGAAAGATAAAACGGCGGCCCGATTTCCAGATCTTTCGCTTCATAGCCCTTGCTGACCACCTCAATCACGGCCTCCGGCACCAGTAAGATCGCGTCTTCCGCCTCGTCCGGTTCGCGGCAGAAAATGGCGATATCCGGGCGCTTGAGCGAGCCGTCTTGGAATTGCACATAAACGTCGCTGGCGTGAACACAGGCGCAACTCGCCCCCGCCCTCACGGCGATGGTGGCTCGAATGCTGTCAATCGCTTTCTGGTGCTTCCAAACTGGATGCGCCTCCCAAATCGGCAGGCCGGAGACGACTTCCAAGCGAATCCCAAGCTCTTCAGCTCTCAGGAATTTCGGGTCGAGCGGCATCGACTAGATTTAGCAGTTCTCGTGGCCTGTTGCTCGCGCCTCGACGGCAAGCGGCGCATGTGACCTCGAAGGCCTTGCCGGTCTCGGCTCGTAGGTTGTCCGCGAGGCCGAATAAACCGCCAAGGCACATCAATTGCTCACCTGACGCTGCCACTTTGCTTTCTGATCCTCGAGCTGCTGCCGCGTTCGCGAGGCGAGAGGGGCTCTCACCGAGCGCCAGCGATGTTCTTTCGGTCGAACCGGCGGGGCTCGTGGCTCACTCTTTCGCTCTACATCCGCGCCCCCCGCATCACGGCCATGGTGCAGTTTTATATCTGGGCTGTTAATCAGCGCGCAAGACCACGGTGACTCGTTTTCTTGGTCTGAATTTGTCCGTCCCGCACTCATTTGAGCCATGAAATACGGGACTCGGCGCGGCGCTGGATCGATCCTGGCTGCTTGCGGCTTGCTGGCGAGCGTGAGCGCAATCTCTGGGTGTAGCTCCGACGCTCTTTCGCCACCGGGTAGCGAGGTGGGCGGGGCCGCTGCCGGCGGAGCCGCGACCGGCGGCGGGGCACCGACGGTGCCAGCGGCGGGGGCTGCACCAGTCACCGGTATGGGGGGCGCCAACGCGGGTGCGAGCCCGGGTGGGGCGAGCGCTGGAGACACCAATGCAAGCGCCGGCAACGGAGGCGCGCTGGGTACTGCCGGCGCTGGCGGCATGGGCGAGCTTGGCGGATCCGGCGGCACGTCGAGCCCGCCGTCGGACGTCGGTACGGTGGGCGACGGTGACCTCACCATCGGCCCCACTTATACCAAAGACAAGCTGCTGACCGATCAGGGCAAGACCAAGGGCAAGCGCTTCGCCTTCACGATGCACTCCCAAGACAGCAGTATCTTCAAGGGGGACGACAAGACCCTCTCGAAGCCCGCTAAGAAGACGAACTGGGATCGTGTAATCACCATCTACGTGCCCGACCAATACAAGGACGGCACCGAGGCGCCACTGCTGGTGCTGCTAGAGGGCGCAGGCGGCCCGAACAGCCCGGTGAACACGCTCGACAGCGTTTCGCGCGCGCTCGACAATATGACCATCGCCACGGATCCGTCGAAGAAGCTGCCACCCTTCGTGGTCGTCGCCGTCGCCAACGGCAGTGACCGTGACGGGACCGATGGCAAAGGCTCGGAGCGCGGCTTGGAGTTCGATACCATGTCCGACCGCTTTACCCGCTTCGTCGAGACGGAGGTGCTGCCGGCGGTGCTAGCCGATACCACCCTTCACGCCGCGTATCCCAACCTCAAGCTCACCCGCAACCCTGACGGGCGTGGCGTGATGGGGTGTAGCTCGGGCGGGGCGGCTGCGTTGACCATGGGCTGGTTTAGCCCGGACAAGTACCGTCGCATCATCACCTATTCCGGGACATTCGTGAATCAGCAGAACCCGACCCAGCCCGAAGAAGTGATGTACCCATTCGGCGCTTGGAACTACCACTCGGAAAAAGAGCTGATCAAAAACGCCGACGCGAAGCCGTTGCGCATTTTCATCGCCGCCTCCGAGCGCGATGCGGGCTACACGAACGACCCCGCGGGTCACAACAATTGGCTGATTGCGAACCAGCGCACGGGCGCGGCGCTAAAAGCCAAAGCTTATCACTACCGCTTTACCTACGGCCTCAATGTGGGCCACTGCGACGGAAAGGTCTTCGATCTGACGCTCGCCGATACACTGGCTTGGATGTGGCGCGGTTACCCAACGCCGTGAGCCTGCATCGAGCGCGCGTTGAACATTTTTTTCGCGCTCCTCCTCGCGCGCTTAATTGAGGCGGGATAGGGCTCGCGGCTCGTCATTCGTCCGGGGCAATTTCCGCGATATTTGGCGCGAGAATCGCGACCTTCTTGTTGCCGTCGGTCTTGATGGCGCCGGCCATACTGAAGGTCGAATAGGTTGCGTCGCCGTCCAAATCGCCAGTCGCAGTGCAGCTAAATGTCGAAGTGATATCACCGGCCGCGGCGTTGACCGCGGTATAGGCATATTGGAAGTATTGCGGATCGTTCATCATGAACTTCACGCAATTCCAGCCATCCGCCGGACCCGTGGTCACGCCCTTCCAATCGCTCGGTTGCGACTGGTATTTCTTAGCCGCAATTTTGGTCGGATCAGAGGGTACGGCGGACGAAGACGTGCAGAGTTGATTGGAGACCGCAGTGCTCGTTTGGAGAGCCATCACGGTAGTAGCCATGCGTTCGCGTGCGTACGCGCTGACGGCATCTTTACCCATCTGGCCGAGCGAGTTGCGGGCTTCGGCGGTTTTGGCATTCGTGATGTAGTGCTTCACGCCGTAAATGGCGAGCGCGGCGAGAATGCCGATGATGGCGACGACAATCATGAGCTCAACTAGGGTGAAGCCGCGCGATGCTCGAAGTTTCTCCGACATTGATCCGGGTTCCTTGTTGATTGATGTCATCAGCGGTTGGAGGCGGCCGTGACACCCGCCGGCTTGCGCGCCAATCACCGGCCAAATGGCGGCGCTTCGCTCAACACAGCCTTCCATCACCTTGCAAACGGGCCAAACAGTCGCAAATTTACTTTTTTTTTATGATCAACCCTTCGCTGGATGACAAACTCCGGTTTCGGACCCGCCATGACCGCGGCTTGGGGCTGCTTTGCGGCCGCTGCTCACGACCGCTTGTCGCGCTCCGGGAGCCGACCTGCGCTTGACCCCAGGTTGACGGGATTGGGTCGACACGCATCGAGAGGCCGCGCCCGTATCCACACGGGACTTGCCGTCGGCCATCAATGCATTGGCCGCTGGCCGTACGGGGCTTCAGGGGTAGTCGAATGGTTACGCGCGGCGGAGCCCGAGCGCGGGCAAAGCTACGTCGTAGAACTTGGCGGAACGAGCGACGCGGGCATGACGACTGGTGAAACGCCGATTTGCTGGGGGCTGCTGCCGCGGCGCTACGCGTGGCGCCAATGTCGTTGACAACATTTTACGTGGCCCTTGGTTTGCTATGCACCCTCAACTGCTCTCCAATTCACTCTTCCTGACGCTGGTCAGCGTCACTTCTGCGTCGTCGGCGTTCACACTGTCGCCGCCCGTCGACAGTCCGAACCCGATCCAAGCCCCTGCGGCGCCACCAGCAGCGCTTCGATCTCCGTTCGAAACGCGACCGCTCTCGCTCGAGCTTCGGTTTGGCATCGCTACGCCGACGGGTGCGTTGGGCGTGGCCCTCGAATACTCGTTCCTCAAAGAGCTGGCGCTCGGCTGCGGATTAGGCTCGAACGTGCTGGGCTGGGAGCCTGCCTGTTGGCTGCGCGGGCGCATGGTGACGCAGCCCAATCATGCCATCACCTTATCGAGTGGCTTCAGTACGTCTAACTATAGCCAAAACGAAGGGACGAACGCAGGCGCCTTCGACCTTCTGATCGGGCCCCTGTCGATGATGGGTGAGTCGAGAACGAGCGAGTTGGATTTCGAGCATGCCTATTGGTGGAACACCGACATGGGCTACGAGTCGCGGTACGAAGCGTTCGTGTTTCGGGCATTCGTGGGCATTGCCGCCTTGTTGAACCCCAGCAGTGGAGTGCCATCTATTTACGCATCGAATGACAAGCCTGCTCAAACCCCAATCCACGTGCTGGCTTATGCGGGAGTGGGCTTTGGCTTCGCCCCATGACTCGCCCGAAGAAATCCGACCGGATCGTGCGCCAAGTTGTGCCGCGCCCTGATCGTTCTGTCGTGCACGGCCTCCGCTCAACCGCTTGCGGTCCGCCCGCTTGCTCGCGGAAGGGTGGGAGGCTCGCCGCCCTCCGGTTGCTCCGGGCGCAAGGTCGTCCTGCGAGATGAGCACGTGAGAGCTCGGAGCTGAATCACCTTCTGCTCGGTGAGGCGCGTGGTTTACCAATTCCTAGCTTCGCTCGCTAATGCTGAGCAATGCCAAAGGCACACGGCTTGCAGCTGTCAGATCGGATCATGAATGCGATGCTCTGGGTGGTTGCGGCGCTGGGGTTTAGCGGCGTTGCGTGCGGAGGAAGCGCAGCGCTTGGGGATGGGGCGAACGCTGGCGCTGGCGGGCGCGCTATGGGGAGCAGCACCGCGACAGAGGGCGCGGCCACGGCGCCAGGCGTGCCCGCGACGCCAGGCGTGCCCGCGGCGCCAGGCGTGCC